>NZ_JBHYOB010000002.1:0-429763 GCF_042744565.1 Streptomyces sp. NPDC058812 | reverse complement strand
CTGTCGGCGTCCGGGGGGGTCCCGCCGCGCGCGCCGGGGGCGCCGCCCCCCCAGCCGGGGGGGGGCGCCCCCCCCGGCCCCGTCCGTCGTGTACAACGGCTACCAGGTCACCAGTACCTGCTCGAATCCGGCCGTCAGCTTGCCCTTGCGGGCGGGCATCTCCTCGATCGGCACGGCGGGACGCAACCCGGGGAACCGCGGCAACAGCCGCGAGAAGAGGATCTCCAGCTGGAGCCGGGCCAGCGGCGCCCCCATGCAGTAGTGGTCACCCTGACCGAAGGCGATGTGCGGGTTGGGCGAGCGCCGGATGTCGAACGTCTCCGGATCAGGGTGGACCTCACCGTCGTGGTCGGCGCTGGGGCGGTCGAGAAGCACCAGTTCACCGGCCTTGACGCGCACTCCGCCTATGTCGAGGTCCTGCTTGGCGTACCGAGGGGACCAGCCCTCGGAGTGCGGCGCGATGCGCAGGATCTCGTCCAGGGCCGACGGCAGCAGGGTCATGTCGTCGAGCAGCTCCCGATGCGCCTCGGGATGGGCGAGAAGCAGCAGGACGCCGATGTCGATCATCGGAATCGTGGCCTCGTGGCCGGCGAACACCATCATCATCGCCTGGCGGGTGACGTAGTCGTCGTCGAGCGTCCCTCCCTCCGCCAGGCAGAGCGTGGACGTCAGGTCCTCGCCGGGCTCCTTGCGCTTCTTCCTGGTCAGCTCGCTCATGTAGGCGTACAGCTCCCCCAGGGAGGCCTGGGAGTGCTCGGCGTCGGTCATGTCGGAGATGCCGAGCGAGATCCTGCGGATCAGCTGGTGGTCCTCGGTGGGCACCCCGAGCAGTTCACAGATCATCAACGCCGGCAGCGGGAAGGAGACGATCGCGTGCAGATCCGCCGGCTGCGGCGAGGCCTCCAGCTGGTCGAGCAGCTGATCGGTGAGTTCCTCCAGTCGCGGCCGCAGCGTCCGCATGCGCTTCGGTGAGAAGTACGGCTGGATCAGTCGACGCTGCTTGGCGTGATCGGCCTCCTCCGTCTCGTACACCCCCGAGGGCCCGCCGAACCAGACGGAGTCGCTGGCCCTCGGCGCGCTGTCCGGGTCCGGATGGGAGTAGCCCAGCCTCCGGTCGGCCATCAGCTGCTTCACCACCTTGTGCCCCAGCGCGAGCCACGCCTCGTCACCGGCGGGCGTGATGACACGGTGGATGGGGGCCTGCTCGCGCAGCTCCGCGTAGCGTGGTGGAACGGTGAGTGCGTGCGGACAGGCGAATGGCAGCTCGGGCAACTCGTCGGTGGTCATGCATTCCTCCCCTGAGTACGTGATGGAGCCGTGTGAGCGGTTGTCGAGCGGGCTACCAGTTCACCGGGACCTCATGGAACCCGGCCGTGAGCAGCCCCCGGCGGATCGTCATCTCCTCGACCGGCACGGCGGGACGCAGGCGGGGAAAGCGGGGGACGAGCCGGGAGAACAACACCTCGAGTTCGAGGCGGGCGAGCGGCGCCCCCATGCAGTAGCGGGGTCCATAGCCGAAGGCCAGGTGTGGGTTGGGGCTGCGCCGGACGTCGAACTCGTCCGGGCGCACGTGGGCACTCTCGTCCCGATCGGCGCCCGGGCGTTCGAGGAGCACACAGTCGCCGGCGCGGATGGTCATGCCCGCGATGTCGATGTCCTCCCGGGCGTACCGCAGAGCCCAGGCCTCGGCGTGGGCGGACGCCCTGAGGATCTCATCGACGGCGCTCGGCACCAGATCGATGTCGTCGAGGAGGGCCTGGTGCTGGGCCGGGTTGGTCAGCAGCAGCAGTACTCCGAGATCGATGCTGGTGACGGTGGTCTCGTGACCGGCGAAGACCGTCATCATGGCCAGGTAGGTGATGTAGTCGTCGTCCAGGGTGCCGCCTTCGGCGGCGCACAGTACGGCGATCAGGTCGTCGCCGGGATCGCCGCTCTCCCGCTTCTTGCCGGTCAGTCGACTCATGTAGTCGTACAGCGCGGCCAACGACGCGCTGGATCGCCGCTGGTCGGCCATGTCGGAGATGCCGTCGGACCACTCACGGATGAGGGAGCGGTCCTCGGCGGGCACGCCGAGCATCTCGCAGATCACCAACGCGGGCAGCGGAAAGGCCACGAGCTCATGGAGGTTGGCGGGCTGGCCGACGTCCTCCATCTCGTCCAGGAGATCGTCGACGAGGACCTCGATACGGGGGCGCAGGGTGCGCATCCGCCTGGGCGAGAAGTACGGCTGCAGCAGATCGCGCATCCGCGTGTGGTCCGTCTCCTCCGTTTCGTAGTTGCCGGCGGGCCCTCCCAGCCAGGCTGAGTCACTGACGCGGGCGGCCTCCTCGGGGTTCGGGTGGGCCCGTCCCAACCGCTTGTCGGCGAAGAGCTGCTTGACGACGTCGTGCCCTACGGCGAACCAGGCCTCGTCACCTGCGGGGGTGAGCACTCGGTGCAGGGGACCGTCCTTGCGGAGCTCATGCACGCGCGGCGGTATGGACAGGCCGTCGGGGCGGGCGAAGGGCAGCCGAGGCAACTCGGCGGAACTGCTCATGGTTCCTCCCGCAACAGTGCAACTTCGGTTTGTATATCCTAGAGTTAACACTCCGAAGTAGACAACGCCCTTCGGAGGAACACCATGTCGTTGACGAGGGATCAGGCGCCCGCACCTCAAGGCCGTTCGGGAGGGGAGCGCCGGCTGCGCCGGCCCGAACGCCGGGAGCAGATCCTCGCCGCGGCCACTCGCGCCTTCTCCCGCGCCGGCTACGCGGACACGGGCCTCGACGCCATCGCCGCAGAGGCGGGCATCACGCGCGTACTGCTCTATCGGCACTTCGATTCGAAGAGCGACCTCTACCGCGCCGTGCTCGACCGAGCTTTCACCCGGCTGTCCGACGCGGTGGGGAGCGGCGGTTTCGGCGATGACAGCATCCCGGCCCTTCTCCGCGCCGCCGGCGAGGACCCCGAGGGTTTCCGACTCCTCTTCAGGTACGCGGCCAGGGAAGCGGAGTTCCGCGACCAGATGGACCGCTTCAGCGCCGACGCCGAGGCCGCCGCGGCACACTACCTCGCCGCCGTCGTCCCTGATCCGACCTGGGCGAAATGGGCGTCACAACTCGTGCCCACCGTGGCCATCGAGGCCGTTCTGTGCTGGCTCGACGCGGGCAGGCCGGACGCCGAGGCGGCAGCCCGGCGCATCGATCAGGCCATTCGCGGCGTCATCGCCAGCGTCATCGAGAGCTAGAGCCGGAGCAACACTATGCAATGAGTTCACGATGTTCTATGCTCACGATCTGTGTGAACCAGCAGCCTGCCCTGCCTTCAAGGATGTGAGCCCACATGCGTCGGCTGATCGCCGCAGAGTTCCAGAAGATGTTCACGACACGGCTGTGGCTGTGGCTACTCCTCATCTCGATGTGGCTGACATGGGTGTTCGTCTACATCGCCATCGAATACGGCGACGAGGCGGGCAACGCGCAGTCGGCACTCGACACAGCCGCGGGACAGCGCACCGTACTGGCCGCGTCGGTCATGGGTGCCGCACCACTGATCGCCGTACTGGCCGCGATCGGCATGTCCGGCGAGTACCGCCACAAGACCGCGACCTCGACCTTCCTCGCCACACCCCGGCGAGACCGGGTCGTCTTCGCCAAGATGATCACGTACCCACTGGTCGGCGTCGTCTACGGCGCGGTCAACTTCGCCTTGGCGGCAGCGATCGCCGTCCCCTGGCTGTCGAACAAGGACATCGACGTCTCACTCACCGGCAGCGGAATCCCAGGGGCCTTCCTCGGAGTCGTCCTTGCCGTCATGCTCTACGCCGTGCTGGGCGTGGCCCTCGGCGCCCTGATCCGGGAGCAGGTCGCCACCGTCGTGGCCCTCCTGCTGTACACCCTCCTCATCGAGGGACTCCTGGCCCGACTCGAGCCGCTGAGCGGGGTCGCGACGTACCTCCCAGGAGTCGCGGAACGCGCTCTCGCCCAAGTCCACCAATGGGACGTCGACTTCCTGGAGCCCTGGCAGGGAGGCATCGTCCTCGCCCTCTACGCGGCGGCTCTCGCGGCCTTCGGTGTGTTCCTCACCAAGCGGCGCGACGTGACCTGATCCGACCGCCGCACCCCGGCTCGGCAAGATCACCGACCACCCACTCCAGCAGCCTGCGGACTCCATACCACCTCCTGATCAGCCTGCCCGGCAGAGCCACCCCCGCCTCTGCCGGGCAGGCCTTCGCCCTGCGCGCACCGCGTCCCCTCACAGAACGCCGCACAACCGGCGTGCACCCTTTCGCCGACACCGGGCAAACTGCTAGCGTCATCAAGTCACGCAATTCCAAAGACATTTGGAGCATTGATGACCACCACTCCCTCGCCCCAACTTCCCCGCCTCACCTCGCTCTCCCCCGGCGCCGGGTGCGCATGCAAGCTGCCCATGAGCAAGCTCGAGACCCTCTTCTCCTCCTTGACTGCCGGCCTTCAGCCCGCATCCGGGGACCTGCTCATCGGGGCCCTCGAGGGTGACGACGCCGCCGTCCTGCGCCTCGACGAGGAGCGGGCGATCGTGCTCACCACGGACTTCTTCACCCCCATCGTCGACAACCCCAGGGACTGGGGCCGGATCGCCGCGGCCAACGCCCTGTCGGACGTCTACGCGATGGGCGGCAAGCCGCTCATCGCCGTCAATCTGGCCGCCTGGCCGGGCAGCGACCTGCCCATCGAGATGCTGGGCGATGTGCTGCGCGGTGGGGCCGACATCGCCACCTCGGCGCAGTGCGCGGTCGTGGGTGGTCACACCGTCGACGACCCCATCCCCAAGTACGGCATGGCCGTTGTCGGAATCGCCCACCCGGACCGTCTGTTCGCGATCGACAAGGTGAGCCCGGGCAACCAGCTGATTCTCACCAAGGCGATCGGCACCGGTGTCATCTCGACCGCGCTCAAGAAGGGCGCCGCCGACGAGGCGACCATCCAGGCCGCCGTGGACTCGATGACACAGCTGAACGCCGGCGGGAGCGAGGCCGCCCTGGAGGCGGGCGTCCGAGCGGCGACCGATGTCACCGGTTTCAGTCTGCTGGGGCACCTGCACCGCATGCTGCGGGCCAGCGGACTCGCCGCCTCGATCGACGCGGCGGCGGTTCCCCTGCTGCCCCAGGCGGCCGATCTCGTGGGTGAGGGGTTCGTGTCCGGCGGCACACGGGCCAACATGGACCGGCTGAAGGACGTGGTCGCCGTCGACAGCTCCGTGCCCGAGGAACTGTCGACCCTCCTGTTCGACGCGCAGACCTCCGGCGGCCTCCTCCTCGCCGTACCGGAGGACGACACCACGCTGCTCGACACACTGAAGAGCCAGGGCCTGCCGGCCGCCGTGGTGGGCCGCGCGGCAGCGGGCACACCGGGCGCGGTGACGGTCACCCACTCGTTCGCCTGACGACACTCTCGTCCACGGCTGGCATCCCGGAGGATCGTGTATATACTTCATGATGAAGTAGCTACGACATCTTGCGGGGTGTCGGCGAGGAAACGGGGGGCCATGACGACAAGCCGTCCGATCTTTGGACGCCTCTACCCTCGGATGAACCGGGCCATGCAAAAGGCCGGTATCTCCGTTCACCGGGAGCGACTGCTTGCCGGGCTGACCGGCAGAGTGATCGAAATCGGAGCGGGCGACGGCGCCAGCTTCCCTTTCTATCCGGCCGATGTGACTCACCTTTCCGCCGTGGAACCGGAACCTCACCTCCGAAAGCACGCGGAAAGCGCCACTGAGGGCGCGAAAATTCCGACCGAGGTGGTTGACGCGGCAGCCGATCACCTGCCGTTCCCGGATGCTCATTTCGACGCGGCCGTCGTCTCGCTCGTCCTGTGCTCCGTACAGGAGCAAACTGAGGCGCTGAACGAGATCATGCGCGTCCTGCGGCCGGGCGGTCAGCTGCGCTTCTTTGAGCACGTCCGGGCCGAGTCACCGGGGCTGCGCAGGGCCCAGCGCGTACTCGACGCCACCGTCGGCCCGACCTTGTGCGGCGGATGCCACAGCGGACGGGACACCCTTTCGGCGATCACCCGGACGGGGTTCCGTATCGAACAGTTCGAGCGGTTCCGCTTCCCCGAGACCCCCGTCCCCATGCCGGCCTCCCAGCACGTCCTGGGGACGGCCGTCGCGCCGGCCTGACCTTCCCCCGGTCCCGGCCGCACGCGACAGTTCCGGCGTCGCTCGAAGTTCCGGGCGGCGCCGGAATTCACTCCGACGCCGCCCGGACGAAATCGCGAGATCTCCGTCAGCGCAGAGTGATCTCGACCATCTCGAAAGTCGCCTTCGCGGCACCACACTCAGGACACGCCCAGTCATCGGGTATATCCGCCCACTGAGTACCCGGCGGGAATCCTTCTTCGGGCCAGCCCTTGGCCTCGTCATAAATAAAGCCACAGACCTGGCATTCCCAGACCTTCACATCGACTCCCTGATGTCGAACGTGCTTGGCAATCCTCTTGCACTTCACGGTGCGGTCTGTATGATAACAGCTAATCCATAGATACAGAAACTTATGGATTAATGGACAATCGGCGGAACGTACCAGGAAGCGGGGTGGCAGCATGCCTGTCCAAGACAGCCTTATACAGCGCGACGGCGTCGAACCTCTCGGGCAGCTCGTGGCGGACGAGCTGGAGAGGCGGTGGGCCGGCGGAGCGGGCGCACTCGACGCGATCTGCTACTACTCGCTGGTGCCGACAGGCAAGTTGTTCCGGCCCATCCTGCTGCTGGACTCGGCCCAGGCAGTCGGCGGCGATCCCGTGGCGGTGCTTCCCGCGGCCGCGGGGGCGGAGTGCGGCCACGTCGCCAGCCTCATCCATGACGACATCATCGATCAGGACGACCTGCGGCGCGGACGGCCGTCGGTACAGAGCAAGTACGGGATAAACGACGCCATAGTCGCCGGTGACGCCCTGATCTTCGACCTGTTCGCCTCGCTCGCCGAGTGCCGGCGAACCGGTGTCCCCGACAGTCGCGTCGCCAGGGCGCTGGGGGCCGTCGCCCACGCCGGCCTGGACCTGTGCCGGGGGCAGAGCCTGGAGGCGGAGCTCACCGCCAGTCGACGGTTCGACGCGGCCACCTACATCCAGGTCGCCATACTGAAGACCGCCGCGTTCTTCCGAGGGGCCTGTGAGAGCGGCGCCATCCTGGGCGGGGGCTCGTCGGAGCAGGTGGCGGCGCTGCGCCTGTACGGCGAGACGATCGGTACGGCCTTCCAGATCCACGACGACCTGCTGTCCTACCTCAGCAAGAGCGAGGTGACCGGCAAACCCGACGTCAGCGACGTGCAGAACGGCCGCGTCACGCTGCCGGTGATCCTCGCCCATGAGGCCGGCACTCCGGACGAGAGGCGGCAGTTGACGGATGCGCTGTTCCGGTCCTCGGACGCCGAGCAGGCTCTGACGGTGGTCACACGGATCGCCCGGAACACCGGGGCGATCGCCGCTGCCACCCACATGGCCCGCACCTACGCGGAGACGGCCAAGAACGCCGTGCTGACCCTGCCTCCCTCACCGAGTCGCGAGCGGCTCACCTTCTTCGCCGACGCCGTCATCAACCGGGACTACTGACATCACAGTCCTCTGACATCACAGTCCTCAATGGCGGCGAAAGGAGGCCGGCGTTCATGAATCCCGTGCGCAACGCAGCTTCCGAGGACACCCCCTCGGGTGCGGTCGAGAAGGCGGCACTGGTGCTGGAGGCCTTTCCGCCGGGGCGCACGGCTCTCGGCGTCACCGAGCTCGCCCGGAGGTGTCGCCTTCCCAAGTCGACGACCCACAGGATCCTGCAGGTCCTGGAAACCATCGGCATGGTCGAGCGCCAAGAGACCGGGTACCTGCTGGGGGCGCGTATCCGGCTGCTGGCCGACACTTACGACGGCAGATCACCCTCACAACTGAGGAACTGCGTGCTGCCCTGTCTGCTGGACCTCTACGAGGCCACACATCTCACGGTTCACCTCGGCGTCTGGAGCGGGGGGAGGGTTCTCATCGTGGAGAGCCTGCACGGCAGAACCGCCGCCATGACCTTCACCGAGGCCGGCTCACTCGTCCCCGCCCACTGCACCGCGCTGGGACGAGTGCTGCTGGCCCACGCCGGCGAATACGCACGCCTACGCGCTCTACGGGGCGGCCTGCGCTCCTACACAGCAGAGACCATGGTGTCGCCTGTGCTGCTGGCGCGGGAGCTGGAAGGTGTGCACCGCCTCGGGGTGGCGCACACGGCGAACCAGTTCCTGCCCGGAACGACGGAGGTGGCAGCACCGATCGTCGACGGCAACCGGTCCGTCGTCGCGGCCGTCTCCGTATCGGGGCCCACGGGGCGCTTCGACGGCGAAGGCGTCTCACGGCTGGTCCGTCATGCGGCGCAGGAGGCATCGCTGTCCCCCTGCCTGGGAGGCACGTCCCGGCCTGTCCGACGCCTGGAACGTCCGGACGGGGCCCTGCAGTACGTGTGAAGGGCCCGCAGCCCACGACCTGGCCGGCAGGGCTCCGCGGCCGAGTCCCGGAGGATGTCCCCGAGGAGGCTCGAAGGCACGCTCAGACCTTCTCGGCGGTCACCGGCAGACCGTCGACGCGCCACTCCAGCATGCCGTCCTCGAGGCGCACGGCCGAGCGGCCCTGGCCCCTGAGCAGGCGAACGGCCTCGTGGGCGAGTACGCAGTAGCTGCCGCGGCAGTACGCCACGATGTCCCGGTCCGACGGCAGGGCGGTGAGCCGTTCACCCAACTCCTCCAGGGGAATGCTGAGCGCACCGGGGATGTGCCCGGACAGGTACTCCTCGTGAGACCGCACGTCCAGCACTATCACATTGCCTTCCTTGGCCCTGGCCAGGAGTTCCTCCCTGCCGATGGCCTCGGTCTCCTCACCTAGGTATGCGGCGCGCGCCCGCTCGGTCTCGGCAATGTGGTTCTGCGCGACGTTGCGGATCAGCACATAGAGGGCGGCCACGTCATCACCGGCAAGCCGGTAGTAGACACGCGTGCCCTCTTTGCGCGTCGTGACGACGCCGGCACGCTTGAGCGCCTGCAGATGAGCCGAGGCAGTGGTGAGACCCAGCTCAGCCGCCTTGGCGAGCGACTCCACGGTCCGCTCGCCCTGGGCGATCAGATCGAGCAGCTCCAGGCGCTTGCCGCTGCCGAAGGCCTTCCCGATCCGCGCGAACTGTTCGTACAGCTCCGTCTTGAGCTGCGAGTTACCCATATCCACTCCCCAAGTATTCCTAGGATTACGGTAACAGCTCTTGACGGTCCTCTACCAGAGCGAGTCCGCCCTGTGAAGGGGGTACCGTCGGTCAAAAGGACTGATCCCGTACATCCCTTCCCCCCGCCCTGGGCGCGGGCGGCCGCCAGCCGCCCATGCCCGGGCTTTCCACCGGCAGTCCGGCGAGCCGCCACTCGAGCATCCCGTCCGCCAGGCGAACGGTCCTGCGCCCTCGGGCGGAGAGCAGCCTGGCCGCCTCTCTGGACAGCACGCAGTTGGCGCCACGGCAGTAGGCGACGACCTCCACAGTGTCCGCCAACTCCTCGAGCCGGGCCTCGAGCTCCACCAGGGGGATCGACAGGGCGCCGGGAATGTGGCCCGCCAGATATTCTTCGAGGGGCCGGACGTCCAGGACGACCGCCGTGCCTTCGGCCACCCTTTCCAGTAGTTCGTCGCGCGTGAGCTGGACCGTGTCGTCGGCACCGAGGTAGGCCTCCCTCGCGACACCGACCTCGGCCAGATGGCGCTGCGCGACCTGCTGCAGCATCACGCAGAGCCGTGCGACATCCTCACCGGCGAGGCGATAGCAGATACGCACGCCGTCGCGGCGCGCGGTGACCAGGCCCGTCTGCTTCAGCGTCTGCAGGTGCGCCGATGCCGTGGTCAGGTTCAGCCCCGCTGCCGCGGCGAGGATCTCGACACTCCGCTCTCCCTGGGCAAGCAGCTGCAACAGCTCCAGACGCTTGCCATTGGCCAGCGCTCGGCCTGCCGTTGCCAGCGTGTCGAAGAGAGCGGACTTGAGAGCAGCATCCACCATCACATCCTCCAGTTATTCATGGATAATGATATGAGAACCTCTTCCTTCGGTGCCACCCTTTCTTGGTCGTTTCCGCTCCACCGGCTCCGGGGGAGTCCGCCGACGCAGCTGGAGACAAGGAGAGTCCTGTGCAGGCAACAGCGCGTGTACCGGCGAAGGTGAACGTCCGTCTGAGTGTGGGCCCGCTGCGCGCGGACGGCTTCCATGAGCTCGTGAACGTCTTTCTCGCCGTCGGCTTGTACGACACCGTGACCGTCACACCCGCCGACCGGTTGCGAGTCACGTGCTCGGGGGAATCCGCCGACCAGGTTCCTCTCGATGCGACGAACCTCGCGGTCCGAGCGGCCGAGCTGTTCGCCGAACGCACGGGCCGCTCCCCCGGTGTGCGCATCCACATCGACAAGAACATTCCCGTGGCCGGCGGAATGGCGGGCGGCAGCGCGGACGCCGCAGGAACCTTGCTCGCCTGTGACGCGCTGTGGAGAACGGGCATGCCGCGTGCCGAACTCCTCTCCCTGTGCGCCGAACTGGGCAGTGACGTTCCCTTCGCTCTCATCGGAGGCGCGGCGATAGGCACCGGCCGGGGTGAGCGCCTGCGGCCCGTGGCGACGACGGGCACCTTCCACTGGGTGTTCGCCATCGCCGACGGGAGCCTGTCGACGCCGACGGTCTACCACGAGCACGATCGTCTCCCCCGGGACACGGTCGGTCCGCCGTCCACGCCGCCCGAACTGCTGGCGGCCCTGCGCCATGGTGACGCGGCGACCCTGGCGGACCATCTCGGCAACGACCTGCAGCCCGCCGCCCTCTCCTTGCGTCCGTCGCTGGCGGACACCCTTGAGGTGGGCACCGCGGCGGGAGCGCTGGCCGCGCTGGTGTCGGGCTCCGGGCCGACCACGGCGTTCCTCGTGAGGGATCAGGAATCCGCCCGGCATGTGGCCGCGGCCCTCCAGCGCTCCGGCACATGCCGTACGACCCGCGTCGCCTCCTCGCCCGCGCCAGGAGCGACTCTCGGCGGCGCCGAGCCGCCCTTCCGACCGGCTCACCTGAACCGTTGTCGCTGAGCGACTCCGAACGGGCTGCCCCACGGGCATGCCAGGCGCCCGGCGACGGGAGGACTCACCGAACTGGATGCTCGGTGATCCAGCGCGCGGCCACTAGGCCCGAGGCCGCGGTGAGGACGGCTGCGGCGATCACTGTCGCGTTCAGGCCGAGCGTGTCGGCGAGGATTCCGGCTACCAGCGCGCCCACCGCATAGCCGATGTCCCGCCAGAAGCGGTACGTGCCGAGCGCGCCCACCCGCCAGGCCGGGTGGGCGTGGTCGGAGACGGAGGCGATCAGGGCCGGGTAGACCATCGCGGTGCCGATGCCCAGGGCCACCGCGGAAAGAAGCCCGGCGAGCAAGGGCCGGTCCAGCAGGGCCAGGGCGAGGACGAATCCGGCGGCCTGGACCAGCATGCCGTACACAATCAGCGGTTTGCGGCCGACCCGGTCGGCGAGGTGGCCGGTGGGAATCTGTCCCATGCCCCAAAGGATCGGATAGAGGCCCTTGATGAGACCGACGGCGGCCAGGCCCAGGCCGTGCTCGGTGAACAGCAGCGGGAACACGCCCCACGTGAGGCCGTCGTTGAGGTTGTTGACCAGCCCCGCCTGGCTGGCGCCGCGCAGGGAACGGTCGCGCCAGGACGTACGGGCGAAGATGGCGGCCGTGGTCGTTTGCTGACCGGACGGCAACGGCTTGGAATGTTGGGCGAGTTCGAGGGCGACGTGGGCCGCGGTGTCCCGTACCGCCAGGGACAGGACGAGTCCGGCGGCAACGAAGACGACACCGATGAGCTCAGGGGCGGGACGCAGACCGTATTCGGTGGCGAGATAGCCAGTCAGCAGGGCCGTGGCACCGACGGCCGTATATCCCGCGGCCTCGTTCAGCCCCGTCGCCAGCCCCCGGCGCGCCGGTCCGACCAGGTCGATCTTCATGTTGACGGTCATCGACCAGGTCAAGCCCTGGTTGAGGCCGAGCAACACGTTCGCGGCGACAATCCAGCCCCAGGACGGCGCCCACGCCAGCGCGAAGGGCACCGGTATCCCGATCAGCCAGCCCGCCAGCAGCAGCTGCCGACGGCGGAACCGGGCGGTGAGGGAGCCGACGGCGAGGTTGGTCAGGGCCTTGGTGACACCGAACGCGATGATGAACGAGAAGACCGCCAGATCGCTCGTCAGTCCGAAGACGTCTGTGCCGATCAGCGGCACGGTGGTGCGCTCCAGGCCCACCAGTGCACCCACGCACACGTTGACGACAACGAGCAGGGTGAACTGGCCCAGGTTCTCGCGGAGTCCGAGCCTGACCGGTGGCATCGGCGCCGTCGTGTCATGGTCGATCGGGTCGTGCATCAGGCCCTCCGCGGGCTGTCTCGTCGGGGGCTCGTCGTTTCCTTCACTGGGCGTCGCCCTGGGCGAGCCGCTGCCCATGTGCCACGGCGTAGTCCTCCGGCGCGCCCCTCAGCACGGCAAAGTCACGATGGCCCGCGCGCTCGAGCAGGCTCGCAGCGGTCATCGCGCGCTCGCCGTGGCCACAGGCCAGCACCGCACCCCTGGGCGCTTCGGCGGTCCGTGCGGCGAGGTCGCCGAGTTCGATGTGGACGGCGCCGGGGACATGCCCGGCGGTGTACTCGGCCGCCTGCCGGACGTCGACGTAGGGTCGGTCCCCGGTCCGCTCGGCGGTGAGGAAGTCCGTGGCCAGCTGCGGGTTTCCGGCAGCGAGCCAGGCCGCCATACCGCCGTCCAGGTGGCCGGCCAGCCGCTCATAGCCGATTTTGTACGACTGCCAGACGACCTCGGCGAGGTTCTGGTCGTCGCGGGCGACGAAGGCGAGAGGCGCGTGCTGCGGCAGGAGCCAACCGAGCCAGGTGGCGAACTGGGCGCGCAGCGGGATGGACAGGGAGCCGGGGACATGGCCGGCGGCGTAGTCGGCCGCGGGCCGGACGTCCACGACCAGGCCACCCTCGGCGAGCAGCGCCCCCACCCGCGCGGGGTCCAGTGCGGGCAGCTCCGGCGCGGGGGGCAGGACGGCGGGGCCGCGCCGGTTGGCCTCGGAGAGCCGGTCGAAGTAGGCAGGGTAGGAACCGAGACCTGCGAGCAGCCGACGCACGAAGACGTCCTCGTTCGGAGCGGCCAGGAGCGGGTTGGCCCGCTTCTCGGCGCCGATCGTCGTGGTGCGCTCCGCTCCGGGCGGCGCTGAACAGAACGAGCCGGCTCCGTGAGTGGGCCACACCGCTGTCTCGTCCGGCAGACTCGACAGCCTGCGCAGCGAGCGGTACTGGGCACGCGTGAGCTCTTCTGCGCGGTCGGCGCCCAGGAGGTCAGTGCGGGCGGCGGAGCGCACGATCAGGGAGCCACCGGTGAACACGCCCAGTTCACGGTTGCCGTCCGCGAGAAGGAAGGCGAGGTGTTCGTCGGTGTGCCCGGGGGTGGCCAGGGCGCGCAGGGTGAGGCCGCCCAGATCCACCTCGTCGCCGTCCGCCAGGGGCGTGTGAGGGAACGCGCGCCGTCCTGATGCGGACGCCAGCACGGTGGCGCCGTGGTCGTGACCGAGCTGGACTGCACCCGAGAGGAAGTCGGCGTGCAGATGTGTGTCGGCCGCGTAGGCGACGGAGAGGCCGCGCCGCTCGGCGACCGCGCTCAGTGCGCGCAGGTCTCGGGCGGCGTCCACAGCGAGCGCGCGGCCGTCGCCCAGGTCGACGAGGTAGGCGCTGTTGCCGAGCCCTTCGTCGATGAGCGGTATCAGGTGGTCATCGGCGAAGCCCATGGCAGTCCTCCGTCCTGGGTGCGTCGGCTCATCCGAACCGACGCTTTCACTATTCCATGGATGTATGGAAGGTACCATGTCGGACACTATGACTCCTCGATCGAAGCCCCGGCACCCGGGCCTGGCCCATGGCCCGGTCTATCTGGACTACAACGCCACCACACCCGTCGATCCTCGAGTGGTCGAGGCGATGTCCCCGCATCTGACGGAGTTCTTCGGCAACCCCTCCAGCAGCCACTCGTACGGCGCCGAGCCCGGGACGGCCCTGGCCGATGCACGGGCGGAGGTCGCCGCACTGATCGGTGCCTGTCCCCACGAGATGGTTTTCACCGCCTCCGGCTCCGAGGCCGACCTCCTCGCACTGCGCGGCGTGGTGCTGGGCTCGGGCAGATCCCGCCCCCATGTGATCACTCAGGTCACGGAACATCCGGCCGTGCTGGAGACCTGCCGCGCGCTCCAACGGTTGCACGGGGTGAGGGTCACCGTGCTGCCCGTCGACGGCGACGGGCTGGTCGATCCGGCCACGCTGGCCGGCGCCTTCACGAAGGAAACGGTCCTTGTATCGGTGATGGCCGCCAACAACGAGACCGGTGCGCTCCAGCCGGTCACCGAGCTGGCCGCCCTGGCCCATGAGCACGGGGCTCTTTTCCACTGTGACGCCGCCCAGGCCGTCGGCAAGATCCGGGTCGATGTCGGCGCTTGGGACGTGGACCTGCTCACCGTGGTCGGGCACAAGATGTACGCCCCGAGGGGCGCCGCTGCCCTCTACGTGCGCGACGGTGTGCACCTGGAGCCGGTGGTGTACGGCGGCGGCCAGGAGCGTGGACTGCGCGCCGGCACCGCGAATGTCGCCCTCGCGGTGGCACTCGGTGCTGCGGCCCGGCTGGCCGACGAGGAGCTCGCCGACGGCACCGCCGACCGGATCGCGGCCCTGCGCGACGACCTCCACCAGCGCCTGACAACCGCGCTGCCCGGCCGCGTCCACCTCAACGGACCCGAGCGAAGGCGTCTGCCGAACACGCTCAACATCAGCGTTGACGGTGCGCTCGGGCATGAACTCCTCGCTTCCGCCCCCGAGATCGCCGCCTCGACCGGCTCCGCCTGCCACAGCGGTGCGCACACCCCTTCCCCCGTCCTGACCGCGATGGATGTGCCCACCGAGCGGGCCCTCGGCGCGCTGCGGCTCACTCTGGGGCGCTGGACCACCGAAGGAGACATCGACGTGGCGGCAACAGCCCTCGTGCGCGCCGCTGCGACAAACTGACCGGCCCCCGCCGACTGGGCCGAGGGCCCACGCTGAGCACGAGAGAGACAACCGATACCAACGCAACTCGCCCTCCGGCCCTGGTCGCCCCACCGATCCGCGCCTCACACACTTCCGGAAGCGACATGATCAGTACTGCGCCCACCAGCACGACAACCTCCATACCCGACCCCGGCCAAGCGCAGCACCACGTCCTGCGCGTTCTGGTGGCGTCCCAAGTCCTCAGCGGTGCCGGTCTGGCCGCCGGTATCACCGTCGGCGCGCTGCTCGCTCAGGACATGCTGGGCACCACCAGTCTCGCGGGGCTGCCGAGCGCCCTGTTCACCGCTGGATCCGCGCTCGCCGCCGTCCTCGTCGGCCGCATCTCCCAGGCCCGCGGCCGCCGTCCGGGCCTTGCGGCCGGATATTTCACTGGTGCCCTCGGCTCCGCCGGCGTCATCACCGCCGCCGTTCTGGACAACCCCGTCCTGCTGTTCATCGCCCTGTTCGTCTACGGCGCGGGCACCGCCACCAACCTCCAGGCCCGCTACGCCGGAGCCGACCTCGCCCCGGCCGGCCACCGCGCCCGCGCAGTCTCCACCGTCCTGGTCGCCACCACCCTCGGCGGCGTCGCCGGACCCAACCTCGCCGCCCCCGCAGGCACCCTGGCCGAACACCTCGGCATCCCCCACCTCGCCGGACTCTTCGTCATCTCCGGCGCCGCCTACGCGCTGGCCGCACTCGTCCTCGCCATCTGGCTGCGCCCCGACCCGCTGCTCCTGGCCCGCACCGTCGCCCAGGCCAAGGAAGCCGCCGCCGCGACCGACCCGGCCGCCGACGGCGGTGACGCCGACACCAGCGAGGGCCGCGGAGGCGTGGTCCCAGGCGCCCTGGTCATGATCCTCACCCAGCTCGTCATGGTCGCGATCATGACGATGACGCCCGTCCACATGCACGACCACGGCCACTCCACCGCCGCCTCCGGCCTCGTCATCGGCATCCACATCGGCGCCATGTACCTGCCCTCACCCCTGACCGGCTGGCTCGTCGACCGCTACGGCCGCATGAAGATCGCCGCCGCCTCCGGCATCACTCTCCTGGCCGCCGGCATCCTCGCCGCCGCAGCCCCCGGCGACTCCGTCGCCCTCCTCGCGCTCGCCCTCGCCCTGCTCGGGCTCGGCTGGAACTTCGGCCTCGTCTCCGGCACCGCGATCATCACCGACACCGTCCCGCTCGCCACCCGCGCCAAGACCCAGGGCCTGGTCGACGTCTCCATCGCCATCGCCGGAGCCACCGGCGGCATCGCCTCGGGCATCATGGTCGCCGCCACCAGCTACCCCGCCCTCGCCCTCACCGGCGGCGCGCTCTCCCTCGCCCTCCTGCCCGCCGTCGCAGCCACCGCCTACCGCCGATGAACCCGAGGAACGGTCGGTATTCGCGCTCCAGCTGACCGCCGAGGCCCGGCTGACCCGGACAGCGGCTCCCTGGCGCCCCGTCAGGGAGTAGACAACGCCCGCAGTGGCCCTACGAGCGCTCGGCGCCTCGGGGCAGCCTTGCCAACGAAGTTGGTCGTCGCAGGTCGGAGACATCCACCCGACTGACTTCGCTGACGACGGACAACTGCCGTCCGAGTCATATGGTGCGTCGGCACCATCACCTTCCGCCTGCCCCAGGCCCCCTAGGTCTCCTACACCGCCACGGCGTACGACGTCATCGAGTGCAACGGGAAGCTGCGACTGGAGCGGAGCCCGTCATCTGAAGCTTCTCCAGCCAGTGCGACAGCACCAGGGCCTCGTCACTCGTGAGCTTGATCATGGGCTACCGCTCATGCGCGCCCCTACGGCTCGCCCCGCCCTTGACCGCACAAACCTACTGGCCTCATACCTTGACCAACCACAAAGGGGCGCCCCCACGTCCGGACTCGGGACAGGGGCGCGCCCATGACGTTCTCGCGCGTGACCTTTCGCTGCCGCAAGGCCGATACTGCCGACAGCAACGCTCGGGTCGAGACCCGCCCGTCCGACCGACTTGACACTCCGTCACCAAAACGCAGGTCAAGGACTCGCCTGCGGCCCCTTCCCAGGAGGTATCCATGAAAATGCTCATCAACGTCCCGGAGACCGTGGTCGCGGACGCGCTGCGCGGTATGGCGGCCGCCCATCCCGAGCTGACCGTGGATGTCGAGAACAGGGTGATCGTGCGGCGGGACGCTCCCGTGGCCGGGAAGGTCGCCCTGGTGTCGGGGGGCGGCTCCGGGCACGAGCCGCTGCACGGCGGGTTCGTGGGGCCCGGGATGCTGTCGGCGGCCTGTCCGGGTGAGGTGTTCACCTCGCCGGTGCCGGACCAGATGGTGCGGGCGGCGGCGGCCGTGGACAGCGGGGCCGGGGTGCTGTTCGTCGTCAAGAACTACACCGGTGACGTGCTCAACTTCGACATGGCCGCCGAACTGGCCGAGGACGAGGGCATCCAGGTCGCCAAGGTGCTGGTCAACGACGACGTGGCGGTGACGGACAGCCTGTACACGGCCGGGCGGCGCGGTACGGGGGCGACGCTGTTCGTGGAGAAGATCGCCGGGGCCGCGGCGGACGAGGGCCGGCCGCTGGAGCGGGTGGAGGCGATCGCCCGGCAGGTGAACGACAGTTCCCGCAGTTTCGGTGTCGCGCTCAGTGCCTGCACCACCCCGGCCAAGGGCAGCCCCACCTTCGACCTGCCGGTCGGCGAGCTGGAACTGGGCATCGGCATCCACGGGGAGCCGGGCCGGGAGCGGCGCCCGATGATGACCTCGGGAGAGATCGCCGAGGCGGCCGTGGACGCGGTCCTGACGGACCTCACCCCGCGCAACCCGGTCCTGGTCCTGGTCAACGGCATGGGCGCGACGCCGCTGCTGGAGCTGTACGGCTTCAACGCGGAGGTTCAGCGCGTACTCGGTGAGCGCGGTGTCGCCGTCGCCCGCACCCTCGTCGGCAACTACGTCACCTCGCTGGACATGGCGGGGGCGTCGGTCACCCTGTGCGAGATCGACGAGGAGCTGCTCGCTCTGTGGGACGCGCCGGTGAAGACGCCCGGTCTGAGGTGGGGCATGTGAGGGTGGACGGGGAAGGGATCGCAAGGTACCTACCAGGCAAGGAGATCCAGTGCTCGACGCCGACTTCTTCCGCCGTTGGATGACGGCGACCGCCGCGTCGGTCGACCGCGAGGCGGAACGGCTCACCGCCCTCGACTCGCCCATCGGCGACGCCGACCACGGCAGCAACCTCCAGCGCGGCTTCACGGCCGTGGCGGCCACGCTGGAGAAGGAGGCGCCCGACACGCCCGGCGCCGTCCTGACGCTCGCCGGACGGCAGCTCATCTCCACGGTCGGCGGTGCCTCGGGGCCGCTGTACGGGACGCTGCTGCGCCGCACCGGGAAGGCGCTCGGGGACGCCGCCGAGGTGAGTCGGGAGCAGCTGGCCGAGGCGTTGCGGACGGGGGTGGACGCCGTCCGGACGCTCGGGGGTGCCGCACCGGGTGACAAGACCATGATCGACGCCCTGGTGCCCGCCGTGGACGCCCTCGGCGGCTCGTTCGCCGCGGCCCGCGCCGCGGCCGAGGAGGGGGCCGGGGCGACCGTGCCGTTGCAGGCGCGCAAGGGCAGGGCGAGCTATCTCGGCGAGCGCAGCATCGGGCACCAGGACCCCGGGGCGACCTCGGCGGCGCTGCTCGTCGCGGCGCTGGAGGAGGCGGCCGGTGAGTGACGGGAAGCTGGTCGGGATCGTGCTGGTGTCGCACAGCGCCGAGGTCGCCGCGTCCGTGGCCGAACTGGCGAAGGCCCTGTCGGGCGGTGGCGTGACGGTGCCGATCGCGCCCGCCGGCGGGACCGCGTCCGGCGGGTTCGGAACCAGCTCCGAGCTGGTGTCCGCCTCCGCCGCGTCCGTGGACCGGGGCGCCGGGGTCGCCGTCCTCACCGACCTCGGCAGCGCGGTGCTCACCGTCAAGGCGCTGCTCGCCGAGGGCGACGAGCTCCCGGAGAACACCCGTCTGGTGGACGCCCCCTTCGTCGAGGGCGCGGTGGCCGCGGTCGTGACGGCCGCGACGGGCGCCGACCTCGCGACCGTGGAGGCGGCGGCCGCCGAGGCGTACTCCTACCGGAAGGTCTAGGGGGTGTCGTTCGGATCTTGCCGGCGTCGCGGGGCGTGGCACGCGCATCCGCGGCGTTGTCGTCGGTTGCCAGGGCTCCGCCCTGCCGCCCTCCTCCGCCTTGCGGCCGCACGCACCACGCCCCGCTCGGGTGGACTGAAAGGCGCGGTCCCCCTCAGCCGACCTGATCCGAACGACACCCCCTAGCCGGGACCGTCCGGTGCCCCGGGAGGCGGCGGGAGGGCGCGCCCCCGCCGCACCGCATCGCCGTCTCCCCGCCCGGGCCACGCCACCGGCGTGGTGCGTCAGGTGAGGCCGCCCGCCGCCGCCCGGACCGCGGTGCGCAGGGTCGCGGCCAGTTCCGCCCGTGCCGTCGCGGCGTCGGCGCGGGTGTCTGGCGTGTGCCAGGCGTGGTGTTCGACCGCCGCGCGCAGCGCCGCGTTGAACATGGCCGCCCAGATCGCCGGCCGCAGATCGTCGGCGGGCAGCCCGGCCCGTTCGGCGAGGGCGCGGGCGAATGCCGGTTCGGCCTCGTCGTAGGTCTGCAGCCACACCGCGCGCAGGCCCGGTTCGGTGCGGGTCAGCCGTACCAGTGCCCCGACGGTGGCGTGGGCGGGTCCGGCGAGGAGTCGGTCGTCGTCCGCCGCCCGCTGCTCGAAGTCGAAGACCTCGTCGAGGGGGCGGCCGGGCCGCCACTGCCGCAGCGAGTCGGCGATCAGCTCGACGCCGGCCGCGAGCAGCGGGCGTACGCAGCTCTCCTTGGTCGGGAAGTAGCGCCACACCGTGCGCGCCGAGATGCCGGCCGCGCGGCCGATCTGCTCGCCCGTGGTCGCGGCGACCCCCTGGGTGACGAAGAGGTCCACGGCGGCGCGGGCGATCGCCAACCGGATCTCGGCCTTGCGTTCCTCGGTCAGGGGCGGTCGTCCTGTGCGTCCGCGAACTGCGGCCATCTGGTCCTCCGGGGCCGGTGGTGGTCTCCCGGAATTCTCCACGACTACTTTTTGTCGCTCACCGACATTAAGTCGTAGGCTGGCCCGGCAGCGGGCTCGGTCCCCTGGACCCTGGACCTCACGAGAAGGAGCACCACATGAGCGGCGCACCGGGCGGGCGCAGTGTCATCGTCACCGGAGCGGGATCCGGTATCGGGCGGGCCGCCGCCCTGGCCTTCGCCGCGCAGGGTGACCGCGTCGTGCTGGCGGACCTCAACGCCGAGGGCGCGGACGCGGCGGCCCGGGAGATCGAGGGCGCGGGCGGCACCGCCGTGGCCGTGGCGGGCGATCTGAGCGAGCAGGCCGTCGTCGACCGGGTGACGGCGACCGCGGTCGAGCGGTTCGGCGGGATCGACGTCCTGGTGAACAACGCCGGGATCATGGACCGGATGTCGGCGCTCGCGGACGTGAGCGACGCCGAGTGGGAGCGGGTGCTGAGGGTCAATCTCACCGCTCCCTTCCTGCTGACCCGCGCGGTGCTGCCGCACATGCTGGCGGCGGGCCGGGGTGCCGTGGTCAACACCGCCTCCGAGGCGGCCCTGCGCGGCAGCGCGGCGGGCGCCGCCTACACGGCCTCCAAGCACGGCGTGGTGGGGCTGACCAAGTCCCTGGCGGTGATGTACCGGGGGCGGGGCATCCGCGCCAACGCGATCTGCCCGGGCGGCACGCAGACCGCCATCACCGTCGACCCCGCTCAGGGCGCCCACGGGCCGGCCACGCTCGGCCCGCACTTCGTCAACCTCGGCCGGGTGTCGCAGCCCGAGGAGCAGGCCGCGGCGATCGTGTTCCTCGCCTCGGAAGCGGCGAGCAACATCAACGGCGCGATCCTGCCCGTCGACGACGGCTGGTCCGCGGTCTGACGCACCCCGCGCCCACGGGGCGCCAGGGGCTCACCCGCCGTCCACGAACTCCCGCGCCAGGCGCTCCCCCGACTTCTCGGCGGCGACCTCGTCCCCGATGGGCTCGACCTCACTGCCCTTGAAGACGATGTACGTCACACCGGACGCGGCACCGCCCCCGTGCGGGTCGGCCGGGATGCCGAGCGACTCCGCGGCGGCGTAGGAGGCCTCGCCGATGAGGTCGCGCGGGCCGATGTCGCCGACGACCGCGTAGCGCACCCGGTCCCCGTGGACGACCGCCGCGACCGATCCGCCGTGGACGTCGTACTCGCGGTGGTCCCAGATGTCGCTCGGCTCGGGCACGACGACGTAGGGCAGGCGTTCGGCGTCGAGGGGGCGGCCGTCCGACCCGGTGTAGGCGGTGGCGGGGGTGAAGTGCGGGTCGGTACCGCTGTTGCAGTGGTCACCGGGCCGGCCGTCGCAGTCGACGTCCAGGTCTGCCTTCCAGTACACGGCGTCCCGCGTTCCGCAGACCGGGATGTCCGCCGGCGCTCCGGCGTCGGCGCGGTAGCGCCCGCGCGAGACGGGGTCGCAGTCCCGCACCTTGGCCAGCAGGTCGGCTGCGCGGACGGGCCCGTCCTGCCGGGCCTCCTTCGCCCCTTCACCGGCACCTGCCTCGGCTCGGGGCCCGATCCCGGACGGCGGAACGGGCCCGGCCTGGGACGGCGGAACCGGTCCGATCCGGGTGCCGGACCTGTCCGCGCGGACCGGCGACGCCTCGTGCCGGTGACCGGAGCCGATCTGGGCCTGGGGGCCGGGGCGGGGCGGGAGCGGAGCGCCGGGGAACGTCGTGGGGGCGAGCAGGGCGGCGCTGGCCGCGACCAGTGTCAGCGACTGGACACGCACTATGTGGCCTCTCCTGGGGGACATGGACGAACACTCGGCCACATCTGTCCCCGAATCGTGCGCGCGGCCACCTTCTATGGGCCAGACGGTGCACGTCCGTGCCTCGGCTCTACGGGCCGGACGGTGCACGTCCGTGCCCCGGCGCGGCGCGGGGGCGGTGCGCTCCCGGGCGCGCGACCGGGGGCGGGCGGGCCGGGCCTGTACCGGCTCCGGTCCGCCCGGCCGCCCGCGCCGGCGCGGCACCAGCGACGACAGCGATCCGCGCCACCGAGCCCAACTCTTCCCATACGCAGGGAAGTTCGGCCGGGAGGAGATTCAGCATACGTAACCCTGCCGAGGGGCCACCGACACCGCCCTCTTGATGTGATCGCGTCACAGGCGCATATTGGTCCGGACCATTGCTGTCGAGCCGAAGCCGTCCTGGAGGCAGAGCCGTGCGAGACGCACCCGTTCCCGCTGTTCCCGCCCCTGTCTCCGTACTGCGCCACTGCGCCCTGCTCTGCGGAGCACTCGTCCTGGTCACGTCCTGCGGCTGGGGCATGGGCGACGACGGCGACGAGAGCGGCGGGCCGCCAGGGGCGCCGACGGGCGTCACCGCCGAGGCGGGCAGCGCCACGACCGTGCACGTGATGTGGAACGCGGTCGACGGCGTCGAGACGTACGAGGTCTATCGCGGCGGCACGTTGGTGAAGAAGGTGGAGGCGTCCGACCGCATGGTGGACGTCACCCGGCTGCGCCCCTCGACGGCCTACGCCTTCACCGTGCGGGCGCGCGACGCCGACGGGCGACTGGGGCCGCGCAGCCAGGAGGTGCGGGCGACCACCCCCGCCGCCGTCGCCGACGACTCCGCCCCGACGCGCCCGGCGGACACCCGCGGCCGGGCGGCGGGCAGCCGGGCGGTCCAGCTCACCTGGTCCGCCTCGACCGACGACCGCGGGGTCGTGTCGTACGACGTCTACCAGGGCGCGACGAAGGTGCACAGCGTCGGCGGCGGCCAGACGGCGGCCGTGGTCACGGGGCTGCGCGCGGGCACCCGGTACTCCTTCACGGTCCGGGCGCGGGACGCCGCCGACAACGTCTCCCCGGCCGGCGCCACCGTACGGCTCACCACCCCGGGCTCCGACGACGGCCGCGCCACCGCGCCCACCGCCCTGCGCGCGGCCTCCCACCACGCCGACGGAGCCTACTACATCGACCTCACCTGGATCCCGCCGCGCATCGACGGCCTGGTCACCGAGTACCAGGTCCACCTGGACGGCCGCCCGGCGACGTCACTCGTCTACGGCGCGGACGCGCCGCGGGACCGGGCGGAGTACAGCTTCTACGCGGGACCGGAGGCCGGGGTCACGCACCGGGTGCGGGTCCGGGCCAGGCTGTCCGACGGCACCTGGGGCGGCTTCTCGGCGGAGCGGAAGGTGACCACGGGCGGGGGCGGGTGACGTTCCGCCGGTTGCGCGCCGGGGCGGGGAACGCGTCACCTGGGCGGTCGCGCTCGGCATGCGGGCACGGCCGCCGCCCTGTTGGCTGCCCGTGAGGCAGCACGGGCGTTCCCGATCTCGGCGGCGCAAGGGATGTACCGCCAACCGTGCCGCCGGAGGGCAGTCCACATGCGCATCTCATCGCCACTTCTCCGCTCCGGCCTGACCGCGGCAGCCGCCGCCGCGCTGCCCGTCGCCCTGGCCGCCGGGCCGGCTTCCGCGGGCCCGGGGATCTCCGTGAGCACCACCGGGACCACCGTGTCGGTCACGACCACCGCCTGCGCCCAGCTCAACGGCAGTTGGGGCACCGCCTCGCTGCTCACCGGCAGTCAAGGGGACTTCGCCCAGGGGCGCCAGGTGGCGCTGTCCGGAACGAGTTCCGGACAGTCCGCCTCCTGGTCGGGCATCAGCCCGGGCACGTACACGGTCATCGTCATGTGCTCCAACAACAGCACCGCCGGCACCCAGACCGTCATCGTCTCCGCGGCACCCTCTCCTTCGCCCAGCCGCTCCGCCTCCCCCTCGCCCTCCGCGTCGCCACGCGGTGTCATGGGCGGTCTCGGCGGGGCCGTCCAGGACTACGGCACGCCCACCCTCGTGGCGGGCGGCGCGCTGGTCGGCACCGGCGTCATCGCCGCGGCGTGGTTCCTGCGCCGCCGCCAGAAGCCGTACCGCTTCTGAGCCGTGGCCGCCCTCACGCCCGCTCGTCACCCGGCAGCCCGGCGAACTCCGCCAGCGCGTGCCTGAGCCACTGGGTCCAGAAGGTCTCCAGGTCGATGCCGGCGCGCAGCACCAGGTGCCGCAGCCGGTCCTCGGTACTGTCCCTCCCGGGCGGGAAGTCCCGCTTCTCGATCTCCTCGTACTCGGCCAACTGCTGTTCGTGCAGTTCCAGATGGCGGCGCAGATCCGTCTCGATACCGGTGGTGCCGACCACGGCCGCGGCACGCAGCCGCAGCAGCATCGTGTCCCGCAGGGGCTTGGGGTCCTGTGCGGCGGCGGCCCAGCGGGCCAGTTCGGCGCGGCCCGCGGGCAGGACCTCGTAGGACTTCTTCTGCCCGCGGGCCGGCTGCTGGCCGGGCAGCGCGCGGATCAGGCCGTCCGCCTCCAGTTTTCCCAGCTCGCGATAGATCTGCTGGTGCGTCGCCGACCAGAAGTAGCCGATCGACCTGTCGAACCGGCGGGTCAGCTCCAGCCCCGACGACGGCTTTTCGACCAGGGCGGTGAGGATCGCGTGCGGGAGTGACATGGGCTCATCCTAGGGACGGCCCCCGCGCCTTCCGGCCCCCGTGGCCCTACAGCGCGGCCGCCAGCTCGGTGCCCTGCTTGATGGCGCGCTTGGCGTCCAGTTCGGCGGCCACGTCGGCGCCGCCGATGAGGTGCGCGCTGCGCCCGGCGGCGACCAGGTCGTCGTACAGGCCGCGGCTCGGCTCCTGGCCCGTGCACAGGACGACCGTGTCGACCTCCAGGACGGTGGACTCGTCGCCGATCGTGATGTGCAGCCCGGCGTCGTCGATCCGGTCGTAGCGCACGCCCGGGAGCATGGTGACG
Source organism: Streptomyces sp. NPDC058812 (assembly GCF_042744565.1). NCBI lineage: Bacteria > Bacillati > Actinomycetota > Actinomycetes > Kitasatosporales > Streptomycetaceae > Streptomyces > Streptomyces sp. NPDC058812. The sequence goes on along the minus strand of NZ_JBHYOB010000002.1, from coordinate 404,816 downwards.
CCGCGGTGCTTCAGCTCGGTGCGGTGGATCCAGCCGGTGGTCCTGCCGAGGCCGGCGCCGACCTTCGACGTCTTGCGCTGGAGCAGGTGCACGGTGCGCGGCGGTGCGGGGCGCTCGGGCGCGGCGAGGCCGCCGGGCGCGCGGTAGTCCAGGTCGACGCCCCAGAGGCGGAAGTACGTCTCGGGGTCCTCGTGCGCCTTGTCGCCGCCGTCGGTGAGGTACTCGGCGACGTCGAAGCCGATGCCGCCCGCGCCGAGGATCGCGACGCGGTCGCCGACGGGGGCGCCGTCGCGGAGCACGTCGAGGTAGCCGACGACGCTCGGGTGGTCGACGCCCGGGATCTCCGGGGTGCGCGGAGTGACGCCGGTGGCGACGACGACCTCGTCGTGGCCGGCGAGGTCGTCGGCTGCGACCCGGGTGTTCAGCCGTACGTCGACGCCGTGTTCCGCCAGCTGGGTACGGAAGTAGCGCAGCGTCTCGTCGAACTCCTGCTTGCCGGGGACCTTGCGGGCGACGTTGAGCTGGCCGCCGGTCTCGCTCGCGGCGTCGAAGAGGGTGACCTCGTGGCCGCGTTCGGCCGCGCTCACCGCACAGGCCAGCCCGGCCGGTCCGGCGCCGACGACCGCGACGCGCTTGCGCCGCCGGGTCGGGGCGAGGACCAGCTCGGTCTCGTGGCAGGCGCGCGGGTTGACCAGGCAGGAGGTGATCTTCCCGCTGAAGGTGTGGTCCAGGCAGGCCTGGTTGCAGCCGATGCAGGTGTTGATGGCCTCCGGGCGGCCCGCCGCGGCCTTGGCGACGAAGTCGGGGTCGGCGAGCATGGGACGGGCCATCGACACCATGTCGGCCGTGCCCTCGGCGAGCAACCGCTCGGCCACTTCGGGGGTGTTGATGCGGTTGGTGGTGACGAGGGGAACCGTCACCTCGCCCATCAGGCGCTTGGTCACCCAGGTGTAGGCGCCGCGCGGCACGGAGGTGGCGATGGTGGGGATGCGGGCCTCGTGCCAGCCGATGCCGGTGTTGATGATGGTCGCTCCGGCCGCCTCGACGGCCTTGGCGAGGGTCACGACCTCGGCGAGGGTGGAGCCGCCCGGGACCAGGTCCAGCATGGAGAGCCGGTAGACGACGATGAAGTCCTCGCCGACCGCCTCGCGCACCCGGCGGACGATCTCGACGGGGAGGCGCATGCGGTTCTCGTAGGAGCCGCCCCAGCGGTCGGTGCGGTGGTTGGTGCGCGCGGCGATGAACTCGTTGATCAGGTAGCCCTCGGAGCCCATGATCTCGACGCCGTCGTACCCGGCCTCGCGCGCGAGGCGGGCGGTGCTGGCGTAGTCGTCGATGGTGCGCTCGACGTCGGCGTCGGTCAGCTCGCGGGGCACGTGGGGGCTGATCGGCGCCTGGAGGGGGCTCGGGGCGACGAGGTCGGCGTGGTAGGCGTAGCGGCCGAAGTGCAGGATCTGCAGGGCGATCCGGCCGCCCTCGCGGTGCACGGCCTCCGTGACGACCCGGTGCCGGTCCGCCTCCGCCGCGGTGGTGAGCTTGGCGCCGCCCTCGTACGGCCGGCCCTCGTCGTTGGGGGCGATGCCGCCGGTGACGATGAGGCCCACTCCCCCGCGGGCCCGGGCGGCGTAGAAGGCGGCCATGCGCTCGAAGCCGCGCTCGGCCTCCTCCAGGCCGACGTGCATGGAGCCCATCAGGACCCGGTTGGGCAGCGTGGTGAAGCCCAGGTCGAGCGGGCTCAGCAGGTGGGGGTAACGGCTCATCGGGCCCTCCGTGCGCGGTGTCGTGCCTCTGTTGTAGAGGACGGCCGCCTCTTTGTGCAACTAGTTGCATAAAGAGGCGGCGCACACCACACCGCCACGCCGGCGGGCCTCGGTCAGTGACTCTCCAGCCGTACGTGCAGTTCCCGCTCCTGGTCCCCGGAGGCCGTGCTCAGGTCGTGCACGGTGAACAGGGAGTCCAGGGTGGTGCGGAAGCGCTCGATCGCCCAGTAGCCGCCCTGCACGTCGGCCTCCACGGACGCCGTGAGCCGGGCGGGGTCGCACTCGCCCCGGGCCTCGGCCACGTCGAAGGTGCCGAGCCACACGGTGGGGCGCACCTCGTGGCAGTCCCGGGGCACCTCGTCCGAGCGCCGGTCGGACGAGAAGCACGTGCACAGGGCGTCGAACACGGTCCGGGCGTCCTCCTTGCTGCACCCGCTCAGCTCCACCGAGACGGACTCCGGATGCAGTCGCTCACCGTCCATCGTGATCGCTCCTCTCGTGGCCCATACCACCAGAAAAGCACCACCCGCGGCCGAGCACTACCGGCACGGTCCGGCCGTGACCGTGCCGGTGGACGGGTCAGCCCCGCGTGAAGCGGTAGGTCTTGCTGTCCGTCAGCACGCAGAAGCCCGGCGACACGACGATCACGCGCAGGGTGCCGGTACGGCGGTCGTAGTCGATGCCCTCCGTCTCGAAGCCGCCGGAGCAGGCGCTGCGCAGGGGCAACTGCCGCAGGGCGGTGACGTGGCCGGTGACGTCCGCGGTGCCGTTCGGCGCGGCGGACAGATCGATCCGCAGCAGCGGCTTGGTGATGCCGAAGAGGGTGCCCGCCGGGTCGTCGGAGGAGCACAGCAGCGTGGTCGCGTCGAGGAAGTCGCAGCCCTGGACGTCGCGCACGGCGTGGTCCAGGTGGACGGTGGCCGCCTGCGGGAGGTTCGCCGAGGACGAGGTGCTCGTGTTGACGCCGGGCGTCGGGAAGACCAGCAGCCGGTTCATGGTGCCCCACTCGCCCGCCAGCATCCACTGGCCGTCCGGGGAGATCGCGGACCAGGAGTTGTTCAGCGCCTCGCCGGGGCTCAGCGTGTGCACGTACTCCGACCAGCGCCCGTCCGGCGCCTGCACGCGGAACATCTTGGTGTTCCCGTCGTCCCGCTGGTACGGCTCGACGTAGTGGCCGTCGTAGGAGGCGTCGGGGTCGCCGACGTGGTTCCAGCCGCGACTGCTGAGCCCCAGGGGGATGGTGCCGATGCCCGTGTAGCGGTTGGGGCTGCCGGCCGGGACCTCGACCGAGGTGAGGCCCTGGCTCTCGGTCAGCGGGTCGGCTCGGTCGGAGCCCACCTCGGTCCAGGTGCCGGCGGCCGGCGTGGCCGAGGCGGCCGGACCGGCGAGGCCGACGGCGAGGGCGAGGGCGGCGAATCCGGTCAGGGCGGCGTGACAACGTTGCCGGGCGCGCAGGGGCATGGGCGGGCTCCTCGGTGGGGGGTGGGGCGGTACGCACTCGGCGCACAGTCTGTCCCGCTTGTGCGGTCATGTACAGACCAACCCTGCCGTGCTCCGTGCGGCGGCCGCAGCCGTGCCGGGTGATGCTGGAAGGAGACGGGCAGAGCCTCGGAGAATCGGCCCTGTGCGCGGTGGAACGCGGTAGAACAAGGGAGTCGGCATCAAAAGGGCGTGCCGCGTGGAACGGCGAAGGCGGGGCGTGGGATGAGTGCAGCCGGGTCTGCCGGATTCGGGGACGACGCGTCGCCGCGCGGGCCGGTGCGGCCCAGCGGGCTGCTCGACGTGCTGAACGTGGCCTCGGTCGTACTGGACACCGAGGGCCGGATCGTGCTGTGGAGCCCGCAGGCCGAGGAGCTGTTCGGATACACCGCACCGGAGGCGCTGGGGCAGTACGCCGCCCGCATCATGGTCCACGAACGCCATCTCGACCTGGTCGTGAAGCTGTTCGCCGACGTCATGAAGACCGGGCAGAGCTGGGCCGGGGCCTTCCCCATCCGGCGCAAGGACGGCGGCACCCGGCTGGTGGAGTTCCGCAACATGCGCCTCCTGGACGACCGGGGGGACGTCTACGCGCTGGGCCTCGCCGTCGACCGGTCCACCGTGCGCCGGCTGGAGCACGACGTGGCGCTGTCCACGCGGGTGATCAGGCAGTCCCCGATCGGGCTGGCCGTCCTCGACACCGACCTGCGGTACGTCTCGGTCAACCCGTCCCTGGAGACCATGAACGGCATGACCGCCGAGGAGCACCTCGGCCGGACGGTCCGCGAGGTGCTGCCCCTGGTGGACGCGGGCCCCCTGGAGGAGGCGGCGCGCCTGGTGCTGGAGACCGGACGGCCGATCGTCGGCCAGCCCGCGACCGGGCGGACCCCCGCCGACCCGGACCAGGAGCACACCTGGTCGCTCTCGCTGTACCGGCTGGAGGACGCCGTCGGCGCCGTACTGGGCGTGGCCGTGTCGGTCGTGGACGTCACCGAGCAGCACCGGGCGGGCGTCGAGGCGGAGGCCGCGCGGCGCCGGCTGGCCGCCGTCGCGGACGCCTCCGCGCGGATCGGCACCACGCTGGAGCTGGACCGCACGGCGCACGAGCTGGCCGGCGTGGCCGTGCCGGACCTGGCCGACATAGCGGCCGTGGACCTGCTGGAGGCCGTGGTGAAGGGCCGGCGCAGCACCCTGGGTCCGGCCGAGCCCGCGGTGATCCGGGCTTTGGCCGTCCAGGCGAACGACGCCCCACAGGCACTGCGGGCGGCCGATCCGCCCGGCCAGGTGGCCCGGTACGGGCCGGACCGCCTGGTCACCGAGTGCGTACGCACCGGCCGGCCGGTGCTGGTGGAGCGGGTGACGGAGGAGGACCTGCCGCGCATCGCCCGTTCACCGGAGGCGGCCGAGCTGCTGCGGAGCGCGGGTGTGCACTCCTACCTGGCCGTTCCGCTGATCGCGCGGGGCGAGGTGCTCGGCGCCCTGGACCTCAAGCGGATCGGCAATCCGCTGCCGTTCGGCGAGGACGACCTGCTGCTGGCCCGGGAGCTGGCCGTCCGCGCGGCGGTACAGATCGACAACGCCCGCTGGTACCAGAACGCCCGCGACGCCGCCCTCACCCTCCAGCGCAGCCTGCTGCCGAGCCATCCGGCGGTGACGGGCGGGCTGGAGGTCGCCTCCCGCTACCAGCCGGCCGAGGCGACCAGCGAGGTCGGCGGCGACTGGTTCGACGTGATCGAGCTGGAGGGCTGCAAGACGGCGCTCGTGGTGGGCGACGTGATGGGCAGCGGTATCGCGGCGGCTGCCTCCATGGGGCGGCTGCGCACCGCGACGAACACCCTGGCCGCCCTCGACCTCGATCCGGCGTTCCTGCTCGCACACCTCGACCGGACCACGGCCGGCCTGGACCAGGCCATCGCCACCTGCCTCTACGCGGTCCACGACCCGCACCGGCGGCAGTGTCTGATCGCCAACGCCGGGCACCTGCCGCCGGTACGCCTGCGCGCCGGCCGTCCGCCGGAGCTGCTGGACCTGCCCACCGGGGTGCCGCTGGGCGTGGGCGGCGTCGCCTTCTCGACCACCACCGTCGATCTGGAGCCGGGCGACCGGCTGGTGTTCTACACCGACGGTCTCGTCGAGACGCGCCGGCATCCGCTGGACGAGCGGTTGAACGCGCTCCTGGCCCTGCTGGAGGGCCCGGACCGCCCCCTGGAGGAGGTCTGCGACCTGCTCCTGCGCACGCTGCACGAGCCGGAGAACTCCGACGACGTGGCCCTGCTGATCGCCCGGGCCACGCCGCCGGACGTGCCTAGCTGAGGTCGCGCTCCCTGACGCCGATCACCACATGGGCGTACAGCTCCTCGCAGACCGCGAGGCGGGTCGTCAGGCCGGCGCGGGCGAAGGCCTCGACGGCCGCCGGTGCCTGGCGTTCGCTCGTCTCGGCCAGCAGGCAGCCGCCGGGCGCCAGCCAGCGGGGCGCCTCGGCCGCGACCCTGCGCAGCACTTCGAGACCGTCGGTGCCGCCGTCGAGGGCGACCAGCGGCTCGTGGTCCCGCGCCTCGGCGGGCAGCAGGGCGACCTCACCGGTGGGCACGTAGGGCACGTTGGCCGCGAGTATGTCCACCCGGCCGCGCAGCGTGGCGGGCAGCGGGTCGAACAGGTCACCGGCGTACACCCGGCCCCCGGCGTCCGCGAGGTTGCCGCGGGCGCAGCGCACGGCGGCGGGGTCGACGTCGGCGGCGTGCACCTCGGGCCGGTCGAGCGCGGCGGCCAGGGCGGCGCCGACGGCGCCGGAGCCGCAGCACAGGTCCACGACGACGGCCGCGTCCGGAGCGTGCGCGAGGGCCTCGGTCACCAGGAACTCGGTACGGCGGCGGGGCACGAAGACACCGGGGGCGACGGTGACGCGCAGGCCGCGGAACTCGGCCCAGCCCAGGACGATTTCCAGGGGCAGTCCGGTGACGCGGCGGTCCACCAGGGCGGTGAGTTCCCCGGCGGTGCGGGCGGCGCCCAGGAGGAGTTCCGCCTCGTCCTCGGCGAAGACGCAGCCCGCGGCGCGGAGCGCGGCCACGACGGAGTCGGGCGAGGGGAAGGAGGCGGAGAAAGGGGCGGGAATGGAAGAGGTGGAGAACAGCTGAGGCATGGAAGCCGAGAGCCTTTCGAGAACCGAAGGGCGCTCTCACGGTCACCCGTTGGCGGGGACCGTACTGCCGTGAGGTGAGAGCACCCGGGCCGACACAGCGGTAATGGGTCTCACCTCCCAGGCGTCCGGCGGCCGGGACTGTCCTCGGCCGCCGGTAACACTACCCCAATGATCAGACGCCGACGGCCTCCTCGGCCTCTTCGTCCGCCTCCTCCGCCGCGGACACCGTCTTCCGCTCGTTCGGCCTCGCGTGCTTGGCGGGGGTGGCCGACGCGGGTGCCGTACCGCCCCGCTCGCGGAGGGCGGCGACCGCCGTCACCAGGAGGCCGAGCAGCAGCCAGGCGACGAGCGTCCAGACGCTGCGGCCCAGTCCGTCGCCGTCGAAGTACAGCAGGCTGCGGGCGCCCTCGACGAACCCGGCGCCGTTCCAGAAGGCGTGCAGGGTGCCGAAGAAGCCGTTCTGCAGTTCGGGGCGGAACAGGCCGCCGGAGCTGGTGAAGTTGAGCATCACGAACAGCACCATCATGGCGAGCGTGGTCCACCGTTTGAGGAAGGTGTGCAGGCCCACGCCGATGAACAGGATGCCCGCGGCGTAGAGCCAGGCGATGCCCCACAGACCGGCGAGGTCGTGGTGGGCGAGGTGGAACACCGGCCCGGCGAGCAGGGCGCCGATCCCGCTGACGACGACGGAGACGCCGAGCGTGAGCAGCGCCCGCACGCGCGTCGAGAGGGCGGCGCCGGCGGCGCCGAGGGCGGCCACGGAGGCGTAGGAGCCGATGCTGACCGCGATCAGCAGGAAGAACAGGCCCTGGCCGGTGGGGTCGTCGTCGACCGGGGTGGCGACGTCGGTCACCTTCAGCGGGACGCCCTGCTGCTCGGCGAGCGGGGTGAAGACCTTCTCCGCCGCCATGGCGCCCATGTCGGACGCGGCGGTGGCCACCACGATCTCGGGCGCCTTGTCGCCGGGCACGTAGGCGCCGGTGATGTCGCGCGCCTTCAGCAGGTCGACGGCGTCGGCGCGGGTGGCGACGGTCCGTACGTCGAGGTCGTCGCCGGCCTCGTCCTCGACCGACTGGGCGAGCACCTTCGCCTCGGGGCCGGAGCCGACGACGGCGACCGGCAGATGGTTCGGCTCGGGGGTGACGAAGGCCCCCATGTACGCGAGTCCCATCCCGATGCACATCAGCAGCGGGGTGATCAGGTGCGTGAGCACGTGGCGCAGGGCGTGCGACCTCATCGCTCACATCCTCCAATGACTGGTTCCAGCGGTGGCAGGTGGTCGGCCGGGCGGCCGGCCGGGTAGTTGGCTTATACAACTCTCTCTTCAAGTTGTACTATACAACTAGCAATGCGGAGGAGGACCCGTGACGGCAGCCGAGATGCCCGATGAGACGACTGTCACCCCCGGTGGCCGCCCGGCGGAGGCCGTGGAGACCATCCAGCGGGAGATGACCGCCTTCGCCCGCCGCGCCCGCGCCTCGGCGGGCCGCATGCACCCCGAGCTGTCGCTGGTGTCGTACACGCTGCTCGGTCACCTGGAGGAGCGGGACGGCTGCCGGGCCACCGACCTGGCCGTCCACTACGCCCTGGACAAGTCCACCGTCAGCCGCCAGGTGTCCGCCCTGGAGCGCGCCGAACTCGTCGAGCGGCGCGTCGACCCGGACGACCACCGCGTCCAGGTCCTGCACCTGACGGAGGCCGGACGGCACATCCTGGCCCAGGTCACCGAAAGCCGCCGGACGGCCTTCCGGGAGCGGCTCGCCGACTGGCCCGAGGAGGACCTGGTCCGCTTCGCCGCGTATCTGGAGCGGTACAACGCGTGGCGGGAGGCCGACCCCGGCGAGGACCAGGGCTGAGGACCGCCTCCGAGAGCACGTACGGTTGACCGCGTACGCACTGACCACGCCGACCGCGGGCATCCCCTCGCGGCGGCCCGAAAGGCCCCACCGCATGAACTCCACCCGAGGCTTCACCGGGCGCCCGCGCGCCGCCCGGCCGGGACTGCCGCCCGGCCAGTACGACGCCGGTGACGACTGGCCCGTGCTGTCCGCCGAGGTCACGCCCGACGTGTCGCCCGCCGACTGGACCTTCCGCGTGAGCGGGCTGGTGGCCGAGTCCCGCACCTGGGACTGGGCCGGGGCGCACCGGCTGCCGGCGTCGGCGTACTCGGGCGACATCCACTGCGTGACCGGCTGGTCGAAGTTCGGTGTGCGGTTCGGGGGCGTGTCCCTCGACGCCTTCCTGGAGGCGGCGCGCCCGCTGCCGTCCGCCACGCACGCCGTCGCCTACGCACACACCGGCTACACCGCGAACCTGCCGCTCGCGGACCTGACCGGCGGGCGTGCCTGGATCGTGTGGGAGTACGACGGGCAGCCGCTCGTCCCCGAGCACGGCGGCCCGGCACGGCTGGTGGTGCCGCACCTGTACTTCTGGAAGAGCGTCAAGTGGATCGCGGGCCTGGAGCTGCTGGACCACGACGAACCGGGCTTCTGGGAGCAGAACGGCTACCACGCGCGCGGCAACCCCTGGGAGGAGCAGCGGTACTCCGGTGACTGAGACAGCGACGCACACGGCAGGGTCCTTCACTCCCCCGACGCGGTTCGCCGTGCCCGGGCGGATCGAGGTGGACGGCCGGGCGGCCGGGACATGGCAGACCGCCACCCTCACGGAGATCCGCCCCGAGACGCACCGCGCGTCCACCTTCCGGTTCGCCGTACCCGGCTGGGCGGGCCATCTGCCCGGCCAGCACCTGATGCTGCGGCTGACCGCCGAGGACGGGTACGTGGCCCAGCGCCACTACTCGCTGGCGTCCGCGCCGGACGACTCCGGGCACATCGAGCTGACCCTCGACCACGTCGAGGACGGCGAGGTGTCCGGCTGGTTCCACACGGTCGCCCGGCCCGGCGACCGGATCGAGGTGCGCGGCCCGCTGAGCGGCTTCTTCGCCTGGCCGGGTGACCGGCCCGCCCTGCTGCTGGGCGCGGGCTCCGGCGTAGTACCGCTGATGTCGATGGTGCGGCACCACCGGGCGCTGGGGCTGACGGTGCCGCTGCGGCTGCTGGTGTCCGCGCGCACTCCCGAGGAACTCATCTACGCGCGCGAACTCGGTGCGGAGACGACTCCCGTGTTCACCCGCGGCGCGCCGGCCGGGACGCCCGTGGGCCGGATGACGACCGCGCACCTGGCACCGCTCCTGGCCGCAGCGCCCGCCGACGGCTGGGAGGCCTACGTGTGCGGCTCCAACTCCTTCGCGGAGCACGCCTCCCGGCTGCTGGTGGCGGCCGGTCAGCCGGTGGACCGGATCAGGATCGAACGCTTCGGCTGACCCACGGCCGGGCCGCGGTGGCCGGCACCCCGCGCCCCGCCCCACTGATGGACGCCGCTCGGCCTGCGAAGCCTGGGCCGCACCAGCCGCGGCCCGGGTTTCCCCCGGGCACCGCTGGGCACCTGTCCGCGGCGCGGAGCAGTCGTCCGGCGTTGCGGGGTGGGCGACATGGTGAGCGAGGCGCGCCGAACGGGGTACCAGACCTGTGCGGGCACTCGCACGCGTGGCGCGACGCGGAGACACGGCGGCCCCCGCTCTCGTACGGCCGTCCGCCCGGCCCTCCGGTCGCTGTGATCGCGAGGAGGTCGACATGCGAACCCGGGTGCGCGGCTGGCGCATGCGGCGCAATCCGCTGCGGCGCCGGTCGGACGTCGTCGAGGCGTGGACCGTGCTGGTCGTCGCGCTTCTGCTGATCGTGGGGGCACCGCTGCTCGGAGCCGCCACGGCCTGGTGGAGCTACGGTCAGGCCCAGGCGGTCGCGGCGGAGCAGCGCGCGGAGCGGCACCGCGTCCGCGCCGAGGTGGTCGGCCGGACTCCCGACACGCTGCCGTCGGTGCAGGCCGGCGGGCAGCACTCGTACCGCGCGACCGTCCGCTGGAGCACGCCGGACGGTACCGACCGGAGCACCACGGCCCGTGTCCCGGCCGGCACCGGGCACGGTGACGCGGTCGACGTGTGGCTGGACTCCCGGGGCAGGAGCGTGCCGCCGCCGACGGACGGTGCCGCGATCTGGCAGCACAGCGTCACGATCGGCGTGTGCACCACCATGGGGGCGGCGCTCACGGTGCTCCTCGCGCACTGCGCCGTACGCAGGATGGCCATCCGGCACCGGATGGCCGAGTGGGACCGCGACTGGGCCCTCACCGAGCCCCAGTGGACACACCGCCGGGCCTGACGGCGACGCCGGTGACCCGATGACCTGGTCCGGCCGTCGGGCTCCGGCGCGGCCCTCGGCGGCGTTCGATCCGTCGAACCGCAGGTCAGATCAGTGGTCTGCCCGCCGACGATCTGGCGAGTCATCCGACCATTCACGTACGGTGTGATCATCCGTACGGTCCGGCCCTGTCTCCCCGCAAAGGCGGTTCTCGATGGCCCTGTTCGACCTTCCGCTCGAAGAACTCCGCGCCTACCGCAGCGCGTCGGCCGAGCCCGAGGACTTCGACGCGTTCTGGAGCAGGACGCTGGAGGAAGCCCGCGCGCACGATCTGGACGCCCGCTTCGAGCCGGTCGACACGGGACTGTCCACGGTGCGGGTGCACGACGTGACGTTCGCCGGGTTCGGCGGTCATCCGGTGAAGGGCTGGCTGGTCCTGCCGGCCGCGGCGGAGGAACCGTTGCCGCTGGTCGTGGAGTTCGTCGGGTACGGCGGCGGGCGCGGGCTGCCGCACGAGCACCTGCTGTGGGCGTCCACGGGCCGGGCGCACTTCGTGATGGACACCCGCGGCCAGGGCAGCGCCTGGGGCGGCGGTGGCGGGACGGCGGACCCCGTCGGCGGCACGCCCGCGTACCCGGGCTTCATGACCCGCGGCCTGGACGCCCCCGAGAACTACTACTACCGCCGCGTCTTCACCGACGCCGTGCGCGCGGTCGAGGCGGCCCGCTCCCACCCGCTGACCGACCCGGCACGCACGGTCGCCCTCGGGGGCAGCCAGGGCGGCGGCATCACGATCGCCGTGGGCGGCCTGGTGCCGGACCTCGCGGCCGTCGCGCCGGACGTGCCGTTCCTCAGCGACTTCCCGCGCGCGACCAAGCTCACCGACCGGCACCCCTACCGGGAGATCGGCCTGTACCTCAAGACGCACCGCGGCCGCACCGAGGACGCGCTGCGCACGCTGTCCTACTTCGACGGCGTGCACTTCGCGGCGCGCGGCCGGGCGCCCGCCCTGTTCTCGGCGGCCCTGGAGGACCAGACCTGCCCGCCGTCCACCGTCTTCGCGGCGTTCAACGCCTGGGCGCACGACGAGAAGGCGATCGAGGTGTACGACTTCAACGACCACGAGGGCGGCGGGCCCTTCCAGGAGGCGGCCAAGCTGCGCTGGCTGCGCTCGTACCTCTGAGTCCGCCCGTCCGCCCGTCCGCCAGACCGGCTGTCCGGCCGCCGCGTCGCGATCCCGCCACGGCCGGCTCGGCGGACCTCCACCCAGTCCGACCAGTCGGTATGTTCATGCAGCCGGGCCGCACCGTCGCGGCCAGGCTCCCGGCGTACGACGGAGGGCCCCACGTCCGAGGACGAGGCACAGGTTAACGGCCACTGCGACACCCGCTTCGCGGAGGTACGCACGGCGTTCGAGGAGAACTTCCGGGACCGCGGCGAACTGGGCGCCGCGGTGACCGTCACCGTGGACGGCGCGACGGTTGTGGACCTGTGGGGCGGGTGGGCCGACGCGGCCCGCACCCTGCCGTGGGAGCGGGACACGCTGGTCAACGTGTGGTCGACGTCCAAGGGCCCGACCGCCCTGTGCGCCCACGTTCTCGCCGACCGCGGACTGCCGGACCTCGACGCGCCGGTGGCCGTGTACTGGCCCGAGTTCGCGGCGGCGGGCAAGGAGAAGGTCCTCGTGCGGCACCTGCTGTCGCACCGTGCCGGCCTGTCCGGGCTGCGTGAGCCGCACTCGACGGCGCAGTTGTACGACTGGGACCTGACCACCGGTCGGCTGGCGGCCATGGACCCCTGGTGGGAGCCGTGTGCGCGGTCCGGGGACCACGCGATCACCTACGGCTTCCTGGTCGGTGAGGTCGTGCGGCGGGTGTCGGGGCTGCTGCCCGGGGCGTTCCTGGAGCGGGAGGTGACCGGGCCGCTCGGCATCGACCTCACCATCGGGTTGCCGGAGAAGGAGACAGGGCGGGCGGCCGAGCTGGTGCATCCGCGGGTGGCCTCCGACACCGAGCAGGCCGCGGTCTTCGCCCAGTTGGCGCCCGCGGCCGTGGCGGCGCTCGCCAACCCCGCGATCGGCGCCACGGGGGCCAACACCGCCGCGTGGCGGGCCGCCGAGATACCGGCGGCGAACGGACACGGCACCGCGCGGGCGGTCGCCGCGCTGTACGGGATCCTCGCGGGCCGGGGCTCGTACGACGGCCACCGTGTGCTGTCCCGGGAAGCCGCCGAGCGGGTGCGCCAGGGGCAGGGCACCTGCCGCGACCTCGTCCTCGGCGCCGGCTTCGCACACGCGACCGAGGTCGGGCTGGGGCTGTGGCTCAGCGGCCCCAATGGCTCCTACGGCCCCAATCCGCGGGCTTTCGGACACGACGGCTTCGGCGGCTCCTGCGGTCTGGCGGACCCGGACGCCGGGGTGCCGCCGGGCTACGTCATGAACCGCATGGGGCCGCACAGCGCCGACGACCCGCGGAAGACGGCACTGGTGGACGCCCTGTACGGCGCCTTGTGAAGGGGTGAGGGACGGTCGACGCGCGGGTGAGGTTTCGGCCGAACCGGCGGACCGCTCTTCCCGGTTGGTTTAGACCAATGATACTTCTGGTGGCGCACCGAGCCCGTACGGCTACCGCACGTCACCAACAGGAGGGCGCGGCATGGCCCGCACCACTTCGCACGACCGTCCCGTCACCGACACACAGCCTCTCTACTGGCGGGTGGCCGCAGAGCTGCTCGGCGAGCTGCGCGACGGGACCGTCCCACCGGGCGCCCGGCTGCCGGGAGAGCGCCGGCTGGCCGAGCACTTCGGGGTGAGCCGGGAGACCGTACGGCAGGCCCTGGAGGTGCTGCGCCGGGACGGTCTGCTCGCCACCGACCGGCGGGGCAGCCACGCCGCCCTGCCCGGCCCGCCGGCCCAGCACCCGGCATCCCTCACCTTCCCGGTCGGCGCCCGGACGGCGGAGCCGTGCACCGGCGACCGGGCCACCGTCGCCTGGGAGGTTCCCTCGCCGGAGCACGCCGCGGCACTGGGGCTGGCGCCGGGCCGGCCAACCCTGGTGCACCGCTACCTGTCCGCGACCGCCGACGGAACCGGCCGGCGGACCGCCGTGACCTCGTTCTCCGCCGTGGCGCTCGCCGAGGTCGAGGAGTTGGCCCGGTACCGCGACCGCGCCGACGGCACCGCCTCGGCAGAACTGCGGCGGGCCTACGACTGGATGCGCCGGGCGGGCCTGACCCTGCATCACCGGGACACGATCAGCCGCCTCGCGGACACTCCGTCGGTGCGGGTCGTGCGGCGGGTGCACGACCAGTACGCACGGCCGCTGGAGATCACGGACCTCCTCGTGGACGCCCGACAGGACGCGCTGGTCTACGAGTTCACCCTGCCGGCGGCCGGCTGACCCCGCCCGCGCCCGCCGTCAGGGCAGCCGCCGGGCCACGACCATCCGGACACGCGGGCTGCCGTCGGGCCGGCGCCCGAACTCCGGCAGGGCGTGCAGGGCCGCCCGGAAGCCGGCGCGCGCCAGTTCCCGGCCCACGTCCCCGAGCCGGAACGTCCGGTAGTACATGACGAACGGCGGCCGCCACAGCGCGTTGCGCACCCGCATCACGGCGTCGAAGCCGAGCAGCGTCCAGTAGCCGCGGGAGCCGGGGCGGGGTGGCGCGACGACGGGGAAGGCGAAGCAGCCGCCCGGTCGTAGTACGGAGCGCACCTGGGTGAACAGGCCCGGCAGTTCACGGGGCAGGAAATGCCCGAACGCCCCGAAGCTGACGACGAGGTCGAACTCGGCACCGAACGGCAGGGCGCGGGCGTCCGCGCGCACCCAGGAGACCGCCGGCCCCTCGGGCACGATCCGCCCCCGCGCGACCTCCAGCATGCCCGCGCTGAAGTCGACCCCCGTCACGCGCTCCCGGCACACCCGGGCCAGTACGTCCACTCCCGCGCCGGTGCCGCAGCACAGGTCGAGTCCGGCGCCGAACGGCCCCATCGGCGCCAGCGCCGAGGCCACGGCGTCGAGCACCCGGTCCGGCGTCCGGTACGGGGTGTGCTCGAACTTCGGGGCGAGCAGGTCGTAGCCGCGCTCGACCGACGACAGCGCCTGGACGGCGAGTTCGCGCAGGGTGGGGCCTTCGGGGCTGAACATCCGGTCAGCCTAGAGGCTGCCCGGCGGGCCCGGTGGGGGCGCGCCGCTCGCGCAGCACCGTGAGGACGCGCTCGCACCAGCGGGCGTTCTCACGCTCGAAGGTGATCCCGGCGAGCAGCGTGAGGTAGGGCCCGACGCGGTCGGAGTCCCGCAGGTGCTCCTCCTCGGTACGGCCGTCGAGGAGGCGCTCGCGGACGCGCTCGTAGCGGGCGAGTTTCCCCAGGGCCCAGGCCGTGCGCTCCTCCACCAGCTCGCGGACCCGCTCCGGGGCGACGCCGTCCATGGCCTGCATCTTGATCAGGAACTCGTCGCGGATGGCGGTGGGCCGCCGGGTCGGCTCGGCGGCGAAGGCGCCCAGCTGCTCCCGGCCGGCCGCCGTGAGCGAGAACAGCCGCTTGGTGGGCCTGCGTTCCTGCGGCACCGTCCGCGCCTCGATGAGCCCGTCGCCCGCGAGGCGCTCCAGCTCCCGGTAGAGCTGCTGCGGCGTGGCGGGCCAGAAGTTGGCGAGCGAGACGTCGAACACCTTGGACAGCTCGTAGCCCGAGGCCTCGCCCTCCAGCAGGGCGGCCAGGACGGCGTACTTGAGAGACATGTCGACACGCTAGCAAGCAGGGACTACTCTACTCCGCACCTATTCAAATAGTTCAGTACTTCTCATCGAGGAGATACGATGCAGGCATTCCGCGCGGCGGTCGAGGCCCACGACCTCGACGCCGTCGAGGCACTGCTGGCCGAGGACGTCGTCTTCACCAGCCCCGTCGTGTTCAAGCCCTACCACGGCAAGGCGATCACGACCGCGGTCCTGCGCGGCGTCGCCCGCGTCTTCGAGGACTTCCGCTACGAACGCGTCATCGGCGAGGCCGACGGCCCCGACCACGCGCTGGTCTTCACGGCGCGGGTCGGCGACCGCGAGATCAGCGGCTGCGACCTCTTGCACCTCGACGAGTCCGGCCGTATCGACGAACTCACGGTGATGGTGCGCCCGCTGTCGGGCGCGCAGGCACTGCAGGCCGCGATGGGCGCGCAGTTCGACCGGATCGCCCAGGAGGCGCAGGAGGCCCAGGGGCGTTCGGGCGACTGAGTCCGGCCCGGCACACGCGGAAGACGGAATAGAACGCCGCCCCGGCCTCGTTGAAGGGTGTGGGACGCATGGCACGTCCCACCCCACCGCCGCTCGACCACCCCCCGTGGTAGGCTGCGGTCAGCACTTGTGTACGCCCCCTGGGGCGCCGGTGCCAGTTTCCCTTCGGTTCGCCGACCCGCCCGTCCTGAGGCGACCGGCGCGTCCGCTTCTCAGCACAACCTCGTGAGCAGGGTCTTCCCCCGCCGTATCCGAGGTGCTGTTCCCGCCGTCCGGACGCGTGTCGTCCGACTCCTCGCACGGCTTCTCCCCTTCCTTCCGCATGCCCCATGCCCGTGTCCTCGAAAGGACCGAACACCATGACCACCACACTCGAACGCCCCCCGGTACAGCAGTCCCCGGCCGAGATCGCGAACGGTGTCCTCGACATCGACGCGGGCGGGAAGGGACATCTGCGGGGCAGCAGCCTCCAGCCCGAGCCGTCCGACCTCTCCCTCTCCCCCGCGCTGATCCGCCGCCACGGCCTGCGCAAGGGCGACCTGGTCGAGGGCGTACGCGGCGACCGGCGCACCCTGACCGACGTCGCCCGCGTCAACGGCCGCACGCCCGACCGGCAGGGCGGCCGACGGCACTTCCACGACCTGACACCACTGCACCCGCACGAGCGGCTGCGCCTCGAACACCCGGCGGCCGGCCTGACCGGGCGGGTCGCCGATCTCATCACCCCGGTCGGCAAGGGCCAGCGCGGCCTGATCGTGGCCCCGCCGAAGACCGGCAAGACCGTCCTCCTCCAGCAGATCGCCGCCGCCGTCGCCGGCAACCACCCCGACTCCCACCTGATGGTGGTGCTGCTCGACGAGCGGCCCGAGGAGGTCACCGACATGCGGCGCTCCGTACGGGGCGAGGTGTACTCCTCGACCTTCGACCGGAGCGCCAAGCAGCACATCGCGCTCGCCGATCTCGTGATCGAACGGGCCAAGCGGCTCGTCGAAGCCGGTGAGGACGTCGTCATCCTCCTCGACTCGCTCACCCGGCTGTGCAGGGCGCACAACAACGCCGCGTCCTCCGGCGGCCGCACGCTCAGCGGCGGTGTCGACGCCGGGGCGCTGCTCGGGCCGAAGCGGTTCTTCGGCGCCGCCCGGACGGCCGAGGAGGGCGGTTCGCTCACCATCCTCGCCACCGTCCTGGTGGAGACCGGCTCGCGCGCCGACGACTTCTACTTCGAGGAGCTCAAGGGCACGGGCAACATGGAGCTGCGGCTGAGCCGGGAGCTGGCCTCCCGCCGGGTCTTCCCGGCCGTGGAGATGACCGGCTCCGGCACCCGCCGCGAGGAGCTCCTGCTGTCCACCGCCGAGTCGACCGCCGTACGCGGGCTGCGGCGGGCCCTGGGCGGCCGGGACGAGCAGTCCGGCCTGGAGACGCTGCTGGAGCGGATGCGTCAGACGCCGGACAACGCCACCTTCCTGCGACGCGTCCAGCCGACGCTGCCCGCCGACTGACGCCGCGCGTCGGCCGGTACGCCCCGGCCGGCTCGCTCCCTACGGCATCCGGGTGCTTGCGGGCGCGACTCGGCCCGGGCAGCGTGGCGGTCCGGGGGCCCGTTCCTACGTTTGCGGTATGACTATCGGATTCTCATCCCGGGCGGCTCGATCCACCTGCGTGCTCTGCGTGGCAGGGCTGCTGACGCTCATGCCCGCCGCCGCGGCCGCCCGTGCGGTGCTGCCGGACCCGGGCCCGCCCGGCGGACCACGCGCGGCGGCGGCGCAGGCGTCGCTGCTGTACCGCTCCGGGACACAGGTCCGGCCCCGCCCCGGCGCACCCGGGGTGCCCGATGTCTCCGCGCTGTCCTGGGTGGTCGCCGACGCCGGCACCGGCGACGTGCTGGCGGCGCACGACGCGCATCGCAAGCTGCCGCCGGCCAGCACCCTCAAGACCCTGTTCGCTCTCACGATGCTGCCGGTCCTGCCGGGCGGGATCCGCCACGAGGTGAGCGCGGACGAGCTGACCGGCATCGGGCCCGGCAGCAGCCTGGTCGGTGTCGTCGAGGGCCACACATACCGGGTCTCCGACCTGTGGAACGGCGTCTTCCTCAACTCCGGCAACGACGCCGTCCACGTCCTCGCCTCGCTCACCGGCGGGTGGCGCGCCACGGCCGCCCGGATGCAGGCCGAGGCCCGGGCCCTCGGCGCCCGCGACACCCACGTGCGCTCACCCGACGGCTACGACGCGCCGGGCCAGGTGTCGTCGGCGTACGACCTGGCGGTCTTCGGCCGGGCGGGGCTGCGCAACCCGGACTTCGCGCGGTACTGCGCCAAGGTCGACGCGATGTTCCCCGGCCGGAACGGGGACTCGTACGGGATCATCAACACCAACCGGCTGCTCACCGGGGCGGACGGCGTGGAGCCGTACCCGGGGCTGATCGGCATCAAGAACGGCTACACCAGCAACGCCGGCAACACACTGATCGCGGCCGCCCGCCGCGACGGGCGGACCCTGGTGGTGACGGTGATGAACCCGCAGGAGGGCGGCGGCCACGCCGTGTACGAGGAGGCCCGCTCGCTGCTCGACTGGGGCTTCGAGGCCGCCGGGCACGTCGACCCGGTGGGATCGCTGGAATCCGGGGGCGCCCGGCCGCTGCCGGGTCCGCAGGCCGTGCCCGCGGCGGTCGCGGCGGCGCGGCCGTCGCGGGACGCCCCGGGCTGGCCGGAGACCGGTGCGATCGTGGGCGTCGCCGGACTGGGCGCGGGAGTCATGGCACTGGCGCTGCGGCTCAAGCTCGTGCGGGCCGACGAAAGTTGATGGTGTCCGGGCCATCCGGTCAGAAGACCGACAGGCCCGTGAGTGTCGTGAAGCGGTCCAGCGCCGCCACACCGGCCACCGAGTTGCCCCGTTCGTCCAGGCCGGGGCTCCACACGCACAGTGTGCAGTGGCCCGGCACCACCGCGATGATCCCGCCACCGACCCCGCTCTTGCCGGGCAGGCCCACCCGGTAGGCGAACTCACCGGCCGCGTCGTACGTCCCGCAGGTCAGCATCACCGCGTTGACCTGCTTGGCCTGGCTGCGGCTCAGCAGCCGGGTGCCGTCCGCGCGGATGCCGTGGCGGGCCAGGAACCCCGTCGCCAGGGCGAGGTCGGCGCAGGAGGCGGCGACGGAACACTGGCGGAAGTACTGCTCCAGCAGGACGGGCACGGGGTTGTCGATGTTGCCGTACGACGCCATGAAGTGGCCGAGGGCGGCGTTCCTGTCTCCGTGCGCGGTCTCGGAGGCGGCGACCTCCTCGTCGTAGGTCAGGTCCGGGTTGCCGCTCTCCGCGCGCAGGAAGGCGAGCAGTTCGCCCGCCGCGTCCCCGGTACGGGTGTGCAGGCGGTCGGTGACGACGAGGGCGCCCGCGTTGATGAAGGGGTTGCGCGGGATTCCGTTCTCGTACTCCAGCTGCACCAGGGAGTTGAACGGGTTGCCGGACGGTTCGCGGCCCACGTGTTCCCAGAGCGCGTCGCCCTCGCGGGACAGGTCGAGGGCGAGGGTGAAGACCTTGGTGATGGACTGCGCGGAGAACGGCTCCCGCCAGTCCCCCACCCCGTACACCGTGCCGTCCGGCTCGGCGACGGCCATGCCGAAGCGGCGCGGGTCGCAGGCGGCGAGCGCCGGGATGTAGTCGGCGGGCCGGCCGCTGCCGGGGGTCCGCTCGATCTCCTCGGCGATGCGCTCGAGGACCGGCTGGAAGGTCGTCCGCGTACTCATGCTCGCCATTCTTCCTCCGGGCCGCTCCCGGCGCGCGGTCGGGCGGGAACGGTGCGGCTGCCCGCCAGGATCCCCGGCTGCGGCGGGGCGGTGAGCCGCTCGGCGGACAGCAGGCCCTTCTTCAGGACGAGTTCGGCCTCGTCGAGCATGACGGCGTACGCCGAGAAGTCCTGCCCGAGCGGCGCACTACCCGCGCGAGGCGAGCGGAACGGCGTCCAGCGCGGGTACCGGACGTAGGCGTCCCACCGGTTCCCCGCCTCCGAGCAGCGGTTCACCCGCGAACTCCGTGAGCAGCCGCGGGGCGACACCGGCCCGCGCGAGCGCCGCCGCGGCGACCGGGACGCGGGCCCGGTCGGCGCCGTCGGCTATCTTCACGGCGATCGCACTGCCGTCGGGCCGGGCGGCGACCTGGACTCCCTCGAAGCCGTCCTTGGCGAGCAGCCCGGGCACGGCCCGCATCAACGCGGCGACGTCCCGGCCGGACCCGGAGGCCATCTCGGCGTGCTCGCGCATCGCGTCCGCCACGCGGGCCTCCGGGGTGCCGGGGACGGCGGTGGTGACGCGGGCGGCGGCGCGGGCGAGACCGTGCAGGGAGATCGCGAACAGGGGCGCGCCGCAGCCGTCGACGGTCACCCGGGCGACTCGCTGCCCGGTGAGGTCCTCGACGACCTCGGCGATCGCCTGCTGGAGCGGGTGGCCGGGGTCGAGGTAGTCGTCCAGCGACCAGCCGTTGAGCACGCAGGTGTACAGCATGGCGGCGTGCTTGCCGGAGCAGTTCTGGGCGAGCCGGGACGGGAGGCGGCCCTCCCTGACCCAGGAGTCCCGGACGACCGGGTCGAAGGGCAGGTCGGGCACGTTGCGCAGGTCGCTCTCGGTGAGTCCGGCGAGTTCGAGGACGCGCCGGGCGCCGGCGAGGTGGCGTTCCTCGCCGGAGTGGCTGGCGGCGGCGAGCGAGAGCAGTTCGCCGTCCAGCGGCAGGCCGGCGCGGACCATGGCGACGGCCTGGACCGGCTTGAGCGCGGAGCGCGGGTAGCAGGCGGCCTCGATGTCCCCGAGCTGGAGGCGTATCTCTCCGTCCGGGCCGAGGACGACGACGGAGCCGTGGTGGACGCCCTCGACGACGCCGCCGCGTACCAGGTGCGCGACGGGTGCGTGGAGGGGTTCACGGATGGGGGGAGGATCCGCGGGGGAATTGCCGTACATCACTGCCTGGGGGTCAAGGGCCGACGCGGTCGCCCGCGGCGGTCGGTGCTCGCTCACGTCTCGGGGGCGCCTTCCGTGGGGGTGTCCGTGCGGGTGGGGCGCACGATGTCGGTGAGGGTGGTCTCGACGCGGTCGAGATGGTGGGCCATGGCCTCTTCCGCGTCGTGATCGCTGCCGTCGAGCAGTGCCTCGTCGATGGCCCGGTGCTCCCGGTTGGACTGTTCGCGCCGGCCGCCCAGTTCGTTGAGGAATGCGGACTGGCGGGCCAGTGCGTCGCGGATCTCCTCGATGACCCGGCGGAAGACCGGGTTCTGGGCGGCCTCGGCCACGGTGAGGTGGAAAAGGGTGTCCATCGCCACCCACGCGGTGGTGTCCGTCTCCCGCTCCATGCGGTCCAGGAGGTGGGCGAGGCGGTCGAGGTTGTCCGGGGTGCGGCGGCGGGCCGCGTAGCCGGCCACCGGGATCTCGACGTGGCGGCGCACCTCCAGCAGGTCGCCGGCCGTGTAGTCGCCGAAGGTGGGGTCCTCGACGGCACTGGCGACGACGAAGGTGCCCTTGCCGGTCCTGGAGACGGTCAGCCCCATGGTCTGCAGGGCACGCAGGGCCTCGCGGAGTACCGGCCGGGAGATCTCCAGGGTGCGGCACAGCTCCGCCTCGGAGGGGAGCTTGTCGCCGATCGCGTACTCACCGCGCTCGATCGCGCCGCGGAGGTGGCCGAGCACCGCTTCCATGGCGCTGACGCGCCGCGGGACCGGGGCGGCTGTCTGCCTGTCTGACAGGTTCACGGGGTGATCCTGCGGGTCGGGCGGGAGGGCTGTCAAGGGAGGACCACAGGGCCGGGGGTGGTGCTAGCCACACCCCGCTTCGGGTGGCAGACGTCATTCTGCGGCCGTGGAACCGCCCGCATACTGAGGTACATGGCCAACTCAACGGTGCTCATCGAGAGCCTGCCCACGCGCGAACAGGAAAAGGGACGCGAAAAGGGAAGCGACTTTTCCGAACTCTCACGGCGCATAGCCGACGCGGGGTTGCTCCGGCGCCGCCCGCTCTACTACACGGTGCGTTTCGGTGCCGTCGCCCTCGCGCTCGCGGGCGGTGTCGCCGCCTTCGTCACCCTGGGGAACAGCTGGAGCCAGCTGTTCGTCGCGGTGGCGCTGGCCGTCGTCTTCGGCCAGCTCGGGCTGGCCGCCCACGACCTCGCCCACCGGCAGGTCTTCTCGCGCCGGCGCCCCAGCGAGATCGGCGGTCTCCTGGTGGCGAACCTGCTGCTGGGCATGAGCTACGGCTGGTGGATGAACAAGCACACGCGCCACCACGCGAATCCCAACCACGAGGAGAAGGACCCGGACGTCTCCCCCGACATCCTGGTGTGGTCGCGGCGCCAGGCGAGCAGGGCCAAGGGGCTTCCCCGCTTCGTCGGCAAACACCAGTCCGCCCTGTTCTTCCCGCTGCTGACGCTGGAAGGTCTCAATCTGAGTTTCAGCAGCTTCAAGGCCCTGCGCAGCCCGTCCATGAAGCGGCCGGTTCTGGAGGGCACGCTCCTCGTCGCCCATTTCGCCCTGTACTTCGGCGGTCTGTTCACGGTCCTCTCCCCCGGCAAGGCGCTCGCGTTCATCGCCGTGCACCAGGGGCTGTTCGGGGTCTACCTCGGGTCGGTCTTCGCTCCCAACCACAAGGGCATGCCGATGATCGAGGAGGGCATGCGGCTCGACTTCCTGCGCCGCCAGGTCCTCACCTCCCGCAATGTGCGGGGCGGCGTGCTCGTCGACGCCTTCATGGGCGGCCTCAACTACCAGATCGAGCACCACCTCTTCCCCAGCATGCCGACGCCCGCCCTCGGCAGGGCCCAGGTCATCACCGAGCGGTACTGCGCCGAACTGGGCGTCCCGTACTACCAGACGGGCCTGCTCGCCTCGCACCGCGAGGCGCTGCGGCATCTCAGGAGCGTCGGCGAACCGCTGCGCGACACCCCCTAGGTCCGGCTGCGCGGTCAGCCGTGCAGGACGCCCGCGCCGAGCAGCCCGAAGAGCAGGACGCCGACCGCGATCCGGTAGACGACGAAGGCGTTGAAGGAGTGCTTGGCGACGAACTTCAGCAGCCAGGCGATCGAGGCGTAGGCCACCACGAAGGAGACGAGGGTGCCGACCGCCAGCGGGGCGGCACCCGCCCCTGTGCCCAGGGCGTCCTTCAGCTCGTACAGACCGGCGCCGGTCAGGGCCGGGATGCCGAGGAAGAAGGAGAGCCGCGTGGCGGCCACCCGGTCGAGGTCGAGCATCAGGGCGGTGGACATGGTGGCACCGGAGCGGGAGAAGCCCGGGAAGAGCAGGGCGAGGATCTGGGAGCCGCCGACCAGCATCGCGTCCTTGAACGAGGTGTCGTCCTCACCTCGCTTGTGCCGCCCCGTGCGGTCCGCCACCCACATCACGCCGCTGCCGACGATCAGCGAGCCGGCGACCACCCACAGCGAGGCGAGCGGTCCCTTGATCAGGGGCTTGGCGGCCAGGCCGACGAGCACGATCGGGATCGTCGCGAGGATGACCCACCAGGCGAACTTGTAGTCGTGGTGGTAGCGCTCCTCCCGGTCGGTCAGCCCGCGCACCCAGGCGGAGAGGATCCGCACGATGTCCTTGAAGAAGTAGACCAGCACGGCGGCGATCGCACCGACCTGGATGACCGCCGAGAACCCGATGACCGCGTCGTCGTCGACGGGAATGCCCATCAGCCCCTCGACGATCTTGAGGTGACCGGTGGAGGAGACCGGAAGGAACTCGGTGACCCCCTCGACGGCTCCGAGGACGACGGCCTGGCCGATGCTGATGACACTCATGGGATCCCGTTCTGCTCGGGACTGCGGACGCGAGGGCGACAGTCGTGGCGGGGGCGGTCCTCCTGCGGCCGGCTCTCCTGCGGCCGGTCCCGTCCTACTACACGCGGGGCGGTGTCTCGCGTCAGGCCCAGAGCGCGTCGGCCAGTGTCACCCCGGCGAACGCCGCCCCCACGCCGGCCGCCACACTCACCGCCACGTTCAAGGCCGGCAGCAGGCGTGCGCCCGTCTCGGTCAGCCGGAGCGTCTCGTAGGAGAAGGTCGAGTACGTCGTGAGGGCACCGCACAGCCCGGTCCCGAGCAGGAGCCGCAGGTCGGAGCCCGCGGCTCCGGCGAGTGCCGCGCCGCTCAGCAGGCCCAGCACCAGACAGCCGACGACGTTCACCGTGAAGGTGCCCCAGGGGAAGACCGAACCGTGCCGGGACTGCACCGCGCGGTCGGTGAGGTAGCGGAGCGGGGCACCGACCATGCCGCCCGCGACGACCAGCAGCCAGTTCACGGCGACTTCTTACCCTTCGCGTCCGGTTCGCCGGTTCCGGTGGGTGTTTCCTCCCGGGCGACGTACCTGATGACCTCGCAGTCGTCGAGGATGACCAGGCCCTCGGTGACGAGTTCGTCGAGCAGCGGCAGGAAGTCCCGTACGCGCTCCTCCGTGTCGACGATGACGACGGCCACCGGCAGGTCTTCGCTCAAGGACAGCAGTCGGGTGGTGTGGATCAGGGAGGAGGCGCCGAAACCCTCGACGCCGCGGAAGACACTGGCGCCCGCGAGGCCCGCCGCGTGGGCCCGGTGGACGATCTCCGAGTACAGGGGGCGATGGTGCCAGGTGTCGTTCTCGCCGACGAAGACGGTGACACGCAGGGCTCTGCCGGTCAGCCTCGTCATGACTGCCTCCGTTCCAGGACGCGGCGGGCCGCCCATGCGGCGAGCCACACCGCCGTGAGTGCCGCGAGGGGCGTCGCGGCGACGTAGGCCAGGCCTGTGCGGACCTGGTCGGCGGCGAACAGGTTCCGGCCGTCGACGGCATAGGTCGAGAAAGTGGTGAAGCCGCCGAGCACCCCGGTGCCGAAGAAGGGCCGGACCAGGCGATGGGCCGCCCGCACCTCGGTGATGACCACCATGAACACGCCGATCACGGCACAGCCTGCGACATTGACCCAGAAGGTCGTCCAGGGGAAGCCGGCGGTCTGCGCCGGGCACCACAGGGAGGCCGCGTAGCGGGCGGCGGCGCCCGTGCCGCCGCCGAGGGAGACCGCCACGACGACCGGTGCCTTGCCGCGCCGGGCGGGTCGGACGGCGGCGTTCTCGGTGTTCGGGGCTGTCATGGTCGTACGTCTCCTACTCGCCGGGCAGGGGGGTGCCCCCGTTCGCAAGTAGGGACCGTTGGCGGCGGCCGTGCCGCGGTTCGGGTACGGCGGGCCCCACCGCCGCGCCGCGCGCACCAGGGCCGCGGCTGACAGTCAGCTTAGCGCCGGCACGGCCCCAGGGTCACTTCCAGCGGCCGCCTCGCGGTCTACCAGCCCTTCTCGAACATCCGCGCCACCTCGGCGATCCGCACCTCGTCGCGCCGGTAGTACGTCCGGCGGCGGATTCTGCTGGTGCGGAGCAGTCCGGTTCTCGCGAGCAGTTCGAGGTGGGTTCCGGCCGCCCGGCGGGGCACGCCGAGCTTCGCGGCGACGAGCTCCACGCGGACGCCGTACGCGACGACGTCCGCGTGGTGCTGCGGCGGGAAGTGGGCGGCCGGGTCCTTGAGCCACTCCAGGATGTCGAGACGCGTGCCGTGCACGGGGGTCCTCAGCATCTCGTCCTCCCTCCGTCCGGGCCCGCCCGTACCGTGTCCTTCCACTGTCCCGCAGCCGGGGCCCCGCTGTCCGGGACTCCGGCGCCTTGTCCGGTACCGGGCCGTCCCGTCCGGCACAGGAGGTGTCAGCGGTGACGGAACCACGCCATGGCCGGCAGCGCCCTGTCGTCGTAGCCGAACAGGGCCTGGTTCTCCCAGCCGTTGCCGGAGGACGGGTCGGTGGGGTCCCAGCCGTTGCCGTCGACGGCGGTCCAGGTCGCCTCCCAGTAGAAGACGCCGAGGCCGCGGCCGTTCGGGACGGCCTCCACGATGTCCGCCACCGTGTTCATCCACGCCGTCTGCCCGGCCGGGGTCGCCGGGTAGCCGGGGACCAGCTCGCCGGTGACGTCGATGATGTTCTCGTGCGCGTCCTCGCTGTCCAGCCGGAACGGGTAGGCCGTCTCGGCGACGAAGACCGGCTTGCCGTAGCGGGCGGCCGCGTCGTCCAGGGTGGTCTGGAAGTCGGACAGCGGGCCGTGCCAGTAGCCGTAGTAGGACAGGCCGATGGCGTCGAACCGGACGCCGTGCGCGACGGCGTTGTCGAACCACCAGCGGGTGCCCGTCAGGTCGCCGCCCTTGGCCAGGTGCAGCGCGACGGGGGTGGCCGCGTCGACCTTCTTGACCGCGTCGTATCCACTGTTGATCAACCCGGCGAGCTGCGTCCAGTTGTCCGTGGAGCCCTCGTTCCACAGCATGCCGCCGTTGATCTCGTTGCCGACCTGCACCATGTCGGCGCCGGTGCCCTGCGCCTTGAGCGCATCGAGTACGTCGTAGGTGTGGTCGTACACGTCCGTCTTCAGCCGGCCGTACGAGTGGCCGGCCCAGGCGGCGGGCTTGCTCTGGGCGCCCGGGTCGGCCCAGGTGTCCGAGTAGTGGAAGTCGATCAGCAGCTTCATGCCCCAGTCCTTGACGCGCTTGGCGGTCGCCAGCACGCGCGCCTTGTCGTTGTAGCCGTCGGCCGGGTTCACCCAGACCTTCAGGCGGGCGTAGTTCATGCCGGCGGACTCCAGGATGCCGAGCGCGTCGCCCGCCGATCCCGAACTCGTCCGGTAGGCCCCACCCTCGGCCTCGCTCTTGGCGAGGGACGAGACGTCGGCCCCCTTGACCGGCAGTCCGCGGGAGGTTCCCGGCGTGAAGGTCAGGTCGTCGACATTGATCCAGTTGCCGGCGTTCGCGTCACTGTTGATGCTGATGGTGCACTGGTTGGCAGTCACATTGACCGGCACGACGATCCGGATCCACCCAGCGGCGGACACCGGGAGATCGGTGCGCTGCTCGGCACCGCCGCAGTTCTTGAGGGCTATCCAGGCGGCGTTCTGGCCACCTCCCGAGCGCACCCAGGCGGTCAGCCGATAGCTGCCGTTGGTGAGGCCGGAGAGGTACTGGTACGTCTCGACCTTGTACGCGGACGAAGACCAGTGGCTCAGCCGGTTGCTGCCGCCGTGGCCTCCGGCCTCGGTGTACGAGGCGCCGGTCGAGCCGTACTCGGACCAGCCCGCGGGCGTGGCCGCTCCGCCGGCGTCGGTCTCGAAGCCGCCGTTGGTGAGGGTGCTCGCCGCCTGGGCGGTGTGGGCCGGCAGGGCGGTGAGGGTGAGGCCGGCAGCCACGAGGGGCGGCAGCAGCGCCTTGAGGGTGCGTCTGGGATGGAACATCGTCGTCCGTGGTCCCTTCGACTTGGGGATGGGGCGGAAACCAGCGATAACGAGGGCTAGCCGTCGAGCCGTACGACCCGCACGGCGCCGGCCGGGACCGCGAGGCGGCCCGCGGCGCGCTCCCCGGTGAGCAGTTCGGTGCCGTGCGCGTCCAGCGGCACCTTGGCGTCCGAGGCGGTGTGGTTGATCGCGAACAGGTAGGTGCCCGACTCGCCGGTGCGGCGCACCACTTCGACGTCGCGGGGCAGGTCGGCACGGGGGCTGATGCGCGCGTCCTGTGCCGCCCGGCCGAGGACGGCGTCCAGGCCTTCGGCGCCGAGGCGGGTGGAGACGTACCAGGCGGTGCCCTCGCCGAGGCGGTGGCGGGTGACGGCCGGGTGGCCCGCGGTCAGTCCGTCGGCGTACGTCCACACCGGCTCGGCGCCCCGCGGCACGACGAACTCCGTCCACACGTCGCCGGCCTGCTCGGAGCCGTCCGGGCCGGTGAGTCCGACCCGCTCGCCCGCGAGCAGGGGCGAGAACTCCTCGACGGTGAGGCCCAGCACGTCCCTGAGCGCGCCCGGGTAGGCGCCCTCGTGGACGGCGTCGTGCTCGTCGACGATGCCGGAGAAGTACGAGACGACGAGGGTGCCGCCGTTCTCGACGTACTCGCGGAGGTTTTTCCCGGCCGCCTTGGTCGCGAGGTACAGCGCGGGGACGACGACGAGTGGGTAGGCCGACAAGTCCGCTTCCGGGTGGGCGAAGTCGACGGTCAGGTGGCGGTCGTAGAGGGCTTCGTAGAAGGCGTCGGCGCGTTCGCGGGGATCGTGGTCCTCGCTGGGGCGCCACTGGAGGTTCTGGGCCCACCAGGACTGCCAGTCCCAGACCATGGCCGCGTCGGCTTCGGTGCGGGTGCCGCGGACGGGGTTCAGTGTGTCGATCGAGGCGCCGAGTCCGGCCACCTCGCGCCATACGCGCGTCTCGGTTCCGCCGTGCGGCAGCATCGCCGAGTGGAACTTCTCCGCGCCGCGCCTCGACTGCCGCCACTGGAAGAACATGGCGCCCTCGGAGCCGCGGGCCACGTGGGCGAGGGAGTTGCGGGCCATCTGGCCGGGGGCCTTGGCGGGGTTGCGTGGCTGCCAGTTGACGCCCGAGGTGGAGTGTTCGAGCAGCAGCCAGGGGGCGCCGCCCGCGACGGAGCGGGTAAGGTCGGCGGCCATGGCGAGGTTGACGTGGGTGCGGCGGCCGTCGGTGATCAGGTAGTGGTCGTTGGTGACGAGGTCGACCTCGCGGCCCCAGGCCCAGTAGTCGATGGAGTCGCACTGGCTGAGCGCGGTCATGAAGTTGGTGGTGACGGGGACGCCGGGTGACAGGCGGTGCAGGATGTCCCGCTCCGCCGTGAAGTTCTCGCGCATGATGGCGTCGGCGAAGCGCTTGTAGTCCAGGGCCTGGGCCGGGTTGCCCACCGTCGGGGTCGTGCGCGGCGGGTTGATCTGGTCGAGGTCCGCGTAGCGCTGGCCCCAGAAGGCGGTGCCCCAGGCCTCGTTGACGGCGTCGACGGTGCCGTAGGTGGTCGCGAGCCAGCGGCGGAAGTGCGCGGCGCAGGAGTCGCAGTAGCAGGCGGAGACGGGGACGCCGTACTCGTTGTGGACGTGCCAGAGCGCGAGCGCCGGGTGGCTGCCGTATCGCTCGGCGAGCCTGGTGGTGATGTTCGCGGCGGCGGCGCGGTAGTCGGCGTTGCTGTGGCAGATGGCGCCCCGGGAGCCGAACTCGAACCGCACCCCCTCGGCCGTCACCGGCAGCGCCTCGGGGTGGGCCCGGTAGAACCAGGCGGGCGGGGCGACGGTGGGCGTGCCGAGGTCGACGCGGATGGCGTTGTCGTGCAGCAGATCGAGGAGGCGGTCCAGCCAGCCGAAGTCGTAGGTGCCGGGGGCGGGCTCCAGCAGCGCCCAGGAGAAGATCCCGGCGCTCACCATCGTGACGCCGGCCTCGCGCATCAGCCGGACGTCCTCCTGCCAGGTCTCCTCCGGCCACTGCTCGGGGTTGTAGTCCC
Source organism: Streptomyces sp. NPDC058812 (assembly GCF_042744565.1). Classification (NCBI taxonomy): domain Bacteria; kingdom Bacillati; phylum Actinomycetota; class Actinomycetes; order Kitasatosporales; family Streptomycetaceae; genus Streptomyces; species Streptomyces sp. NPDC058812. The sequence continues at coordinate 375,723 of NZ_JBHYOB010000002.1, read as the reverse complement.
CGCCGAAGGCGAGCCCGGCCAGGCCCCTGGGGGTGGTCTCCGGCATGGATGTCTCCCGATGTAATCGATCAATTGGGAACGTACACACACACCAACGGCGGTGCGAGCCCAACATAACCGCACAGCAACAACCATTGACAAGTGTCCGGGATGTTTCTCTACTGTGAACGCTCACAGAAGCATGGCAGGTCTTCGCAGCAGGCGGAGACCCCAGGTCAGGGGAGAGTTCCATGCCGTACACGAAGCGCCGTCGCCTGGTGACCTCGGCCGTCGCCGTCGCCGTCGCCCTCGGGGCCACCACCCTCGCCGCCTGCGGCTCGTCCGACGACGGCGGCGACGCCCAGTCGGGTCCGGTCTCACTGACGTACTGGACCTGGACGCCCGGCATGGACAAGGTCGTCGACCTGTGGAACAAGGGCCCGGGCAAGAAGGAGCAGATCACCGTCACGGTGAAGAAGCAGGCGTCCGGCGACACACTGGTCACCAAGATCCTCACCGCGCACAAGGCCGGCCAGGGGCCCGACCTGGTGCAGGCCGAGTACCAGGCGCTGCCCACCCTGGTCAGCAACGACGCGCTCGCCGACATATCGGGCGAGGTCGGCGACGTGAAGGGCAAGTTCGCCGAGGGAGTGTGGCAGCAGACCACACTGGGCACGGACGCCGTCTACGCCGTCCCGCAGGACATCGGGCCGATGATGTTCTACTACCGCGAGGACCTGTTCAAGAAGTACGGCCTGAAGGTCCCGGCCACCTGGGACGAGTTCGCCGAGACCGCGCGCAAGCTGAAGAAGGCGGCGCCCGACAAGGACCTCACCACCTTCTCCGCCAACGACTCCGGCCTCTTCGCGGGCCTCGCCCAGCAGGCCGGCGCCCAGTGGTGGACGACCGAGGGCGACAAGTGGAAGGTCGGCATCGACGACGCGGCGACGAAGAAGGTCGCCGACTTCTGGGGCGGCCTCGTCGAGGAGGGCGCCGTCGACAACCAGCCGATGTACACCCCGGCCTGGAACAAGGCGCTCAACACCGGCAAGCAGATCGCCTGGGTCAGCGCCGTGTGGGCGCCCGGCACGCTGACCACGGCCGCGCCCGACACCAAGGGCAAGTGGGCCATGGCCCCGCTCCCCCAGTGGTCCGACGCCGAGAACCGCACCGGCAGCTGGGGCGGCTCCTCCACCGGCGTCACCACCGACTCCGAGCACAAGGACGCCGCCGCCAGGTTCGCCGAGTGGCTGAACACCGACGGCGACGCGCTGAGCGCCCTGGCCAAGGAGGGCGGCATCTACCCCGCCTCCACCTCCGCCCAGCTCAGCGGCGCCTTCACCAGCCCGCCGGAGTACTTCTCCAACCAGCCGGACTTCTACACCAGGGCCGCCGACATCGCGAAGACGACGGCGCCGGCCGCCTGGGGGCCGAACGTCAACGTCGCCTACACGGCCTTCAAGGACGCGTTCGGCGCCGCCGCCAAGAACAAGTCGGACTTCACCGCCGCCCTCGGCTCCATGCAGGAGGAGACGGTCGCCGACCTGAAGAAGCAGGGCTTCGAGGTCGCCCGGTGACCAGCACGACGGCACGCCGGAGGCCGTACGGGGTCAAGGGCGCCCCGTACGCCTTCCTCGTCCCCGCGATCGCCCTGTTCCTGCTCTTCTTCGCGCTGCCCATCGGCTACGCGGTCTACCTCAGCTTCCGCAAGGTGGAGGTCTCCGGGATCGGACTGGGCGCCGGGGCGCGCGAGGAGGTGTGGGCGGGTTTCCAGAACTACACCGACGCCCTCACCGACAGCGAGCTGCTGGACGGGGCGCTGCGCGTCCTGGGCTACGGCTGCGTCGTGGTGCCCGTGATGCTGGGCCTCGCCCTGCTGTTCGCCCTGATGCTCGACTCCGAGAAGGTGCGGTTCACCCCGGTCACCCGGCTCGCGATCTTCCTGCCGTACGCCATTCCAGGTGTGGTGGCGGCACTCCTGTGGGGCTTCCTGTACCTGCCGGACGTCAGCCCCTTCTACTTCGTGCTCGACCGGCTCGGTCTGCCGCAGCCGGACCTGCTGGACGGCGGTCCGCTCTACCTCGCGCTGTCGAACATCGCGGTCTGGGGCGGCACCGGCTTCAACATGATCGTCATCTACACCTCGCTGCGGGCCATCCCGGCCGAGGTGTACGAGGCGGCGAAGCTGGACGGTGCCTCCCCGCTGCAGATCGCGCTCCGGATCAAGATCCCGATGGTGGCGCCGTCACTGGTGCTGACGTTCTTCTTCTCGATCATCGCCACGCTCCAGGTGTTCAACGAGCCGACCACCCTCAAACCGCTCACCAACTCCGTGTCCACCACCTGGAGTCCGCTGATGAAGGTGTACCAGGACGCCTTCGGCAAGGGTGACATCCACGCCGCTGCCGCCCAGGCGGCGATCATCGCGCTCGTCACCCTGGTGCTGTCCTTCGGCTTCCTGCGGGCAGCGAACCGTCGCAACAAGCAGGAGGCAGCACGATGAGTTCCCTTGCCGTACGCAAGGCGCGGCCGGCGGCGGGCACCACGCCCGGCACGGCCCAGGGCCCGCCGCGGCGCCGCCGCATCGCGCTGGTCCCGACGCTCACACTGCTGCTCGGCGCGGTCTACTGCCTGCTGCCGGTGGCCTGGGTGGTCATCGCGGCCACCAAGTCGGGCAGCGAACTGTTCTCCACCTTCACCTTCCTGCCGGGCACGGGCTTCGCCGACAACGTGAGCGACCTGAGCGCCTACCGCGACGGCGTCTACTGGCAGTGGATGGCCAACTCGGCCCTCTACGCCGGTCTCGGCGCCCTGCTGTCCACGGTCGTGTCGGCGTTCAGCGGCTACGCGCTGGCGACCTACCGCTTCCGCGGCCGGGAGACGCTGTTCAACGTGCTGCTGGCGGGCGTGCTGATGCCGCCGGTGATCCTCGCCGTGCCCCAGTACCTGCTGCTGGCCGAGGCGGGCCTGACGGACTCGTACCTGGCCGTGCTGCTCCCCCAGATCCTCTCCCCCTACGGCGTCTACCTGGCGCGCATCTACGCCGCGGCGGCCGTGCCCGCCGACGTGGTGGAGGCCGGGCGGATGGACGGGGCGAGCGAGTGGCGGATCTTCACCCGGGTCGCGCTGCCGATGATGGTGCCGGGACTGGTGACGGTGTTCCTGTTCCAGTTCGTGGCCGTGTGGAACAATTTCCTGCTGCCCTACATCATGCTCAGCGACGACGAGAAGTTCCCGATCACACTCGGTCTCTACACGCTGCTGGAGCAGGGCGCGAACACGCCCGCGCTCTACACACTGGTGATCACCGGCGCCTTCCTCGCGGTGCTCCCGCTCGTCGCCCTCTTCCTGGTCGTCCAGCGGTTCTGGAGCCTCGACCTGCTCTCCGGGGCCGTAAAGTCATGACCATGAGCAACACGGGGGGCCGGCGCCGACCGCCCACGATCCACGACGTGGCGCGCGAGGCGGGAGTGTCGCGGGGCACGGTGTCACGGGTGCTCAACGGCGGGCACTACGTCAGCCCGGCCGCGCAGGAGTCCGTCAACGCGGCCATCCGCAAGACCGGTTACGTCGTCAACCGGCACGCCCGGTCGCTGATCACCGGGCGGTCCGACTCGGTGGGCTTCCTGCTCACCGAGCCGCAGGAGCGGTTCTTCGAGGACCCCAACTTCAACGTCCTGCTGCGCGGTTGCACCCAGGCGCTGGCCGCGCACGACGTGCCGCTGCTGCTGATGCTGGCCGGTACGGAGGACGAACGGCGGCGCATCACGCGGTACATCACGGCGGGGCACGTCGACGGCGTGCTGCTGGTCTCCAGCCACTCCGGGGACCCGGTCGCCGAGGAGCTGCGCGCGGCGGGTGTGCCGCTGGTGGCGTGCGGCAAGCCGATCGGGCTGGGTTCGAAGGTGAGTTACGTGGCCGCCGACGACCGGGACGGCGCCCGGGACATGGTCCGCCATCTGCTGTCACTGGGGCGGCGGCGGGTGGGTGTGGTCACCGGCCCGCTCGACACCCCGGGCGGTGTGGAGCGCCTGGCCGGCTACCGGGAGGTGCTCGGCGAGGCGGGTGTCGCCGTCGACGAGCGGCTCGTCGTCCCGGGCGACTACAGCCGGGCGAGCGGCGAGGTGGCGGCGGAGCGGCTGCTGGCGCAGGCACCGGACGTGGACGCCGTGTTCGTGGCCTCCGACCTGATGGCGCAGGGGGTGCTGGCGGCGCTGCAACGGGCCGGGCGGCGGGTGCCCGAGGACGTGGCGGTGGGCGGTTTCGACGACTCCCCCGCAGCGGTCGCCGCCAGTCCCGAGCTGACCACCATCCGGCAGCCCTGGGACCGGATCAGCGCCGAGATGGTCCGGGTGCTGCTGGCCCAGATCGGCGGGGACGACCCGGCGGCGGTGATCCTGCCGACGGAGCTGGTGAAGCGCGACTCGGCCTGAGCGAGCCCTTCGCCCCCCCCGTTCGCCGATCTTTGCACGCACACTAGTTGCACGGACAAGGAATCGTCGTTTCGGTGTTACCGTGCAGGTATGGCAGTCAAGACGGCCGGTGCGCGGCTCGAGGAGCGGTGGCGGGAGATCCTCTCGGTGCACGCGCGCACGATGTGCGAGATCGACCGCGTACTGCACCCGCACGGTCTGGGCGCGAGCGACTTCGAGGTGCTCGACCTCCTGGTGACCGAGACGCCAGAGGAGGGCGCCCAGTGCCGGGTGCAGAACCTGGTCGGCCGGGTCCACCTGAGCCAGAGCGCGCTGTCCCGGCTCATCGCCCGGCTGGAGAAGGACGGGCTGGTGGAGCGCTCGATGTGCGCGGAGGACCGCCGCGGTGTGTACGTCACCCTGACGCGCAGCGGCCGGGACCTGCACACCGAGGTACTGCCGCTGCAGCGGGCCGCGCTGGCCCGCATGCTCGGCGACGGCGACGTGGAGGACTCCCTCCCCTACTAGGGACGGGCCGGCCCTCTAGGGACGGGCCAGCAGGGTGCGCACGCCGTCCGACGTGAGCGTGAGGCGGTGCTCCGAGCCCGCGTCGATGGACAGGGACAGGTCGTCGGCCGGCCACTGCGCGGCGAGGGCGCCCAGCGGCACCATGCGGTAGCGGGAGACGTACGGCAGCAGGTCGGCCATCTCCAGCTCCGAGGTGAACACGGGCACCACCTGGCGGCCGCCCTGCTGCTCCAGCACCGGCAGCGCCAGCATCCCGGGATCGGCGGCGTCCTGGTCGTTCGCGTCGTCGGGTACCGGGACGAGGACGTCGCTGCTCGCGAGCGTGTCGAGCGCCGTCGTGTCCTCGGTGTTCTCGGCAAGTGCGTCCAGCGCCCGCTGGGCGGGCGAGACGGTGTTGTCGTTCGCGGGTGTTTCCATGGCAGATCCCTGGTAGCGACGGTGGTGGGCCCGCCCGATGGTCGGCACGGGGCGGTCCAGGCTCGCGTACCCGATCGCCCAGGGCGCAATCATGTTCGACGCCGGGCGCTGGGACGACCGAGTTCGATCACCCCCTCGCCCCCTCGCCCCGCTCGTCCCGCTCGCCCCCCCCTCGGAGTTACCGACGGCCCCGCCGACAGTGCAACCTTCCGGTCAATCCGCTCGTCCCACCCAATACCGGAACATCCACCCCCCGGGGGGACACAATGCGACGAAGCAGATCAGCATGGGCGGCGGTCCTGCTCACGGGCGCCTTGGGAACGGCCACGGTCGCGGCCGACGCGGCCCCGGCCGCCGACGCGCGGAACACCGTGCGGAACGCCGCGCACACCACGGCGTGCCCCACCGGCTGGGGCAGCCGGGACAAGACCCGCGTCGCGGGCACGACGACGCCCGTGCGAGACGTCAGGGCCGGGCGCCACGCGTGCTTCGACCGCATGGTCGTCGACGTGCCCGGGGCGGGCGCCGGCCGCCTCGGGCACGTCGTCCGGTACGTCGACCGGCTGCACCAGGACGGTTCGGGCCGCCCGATCGCGGTCGGCGGCGGAGCCGTGCTGGAGGTCCGGGTCGCCGCGCCCGGATACCGCCCCGAGACCGGCGCCCCCACGTACCCGGGCCGGGCCGGCCGGCCACTGCCGGGCGTCGACCTCACCGGGTACCGCACCTTCAGGGACGCCCGGTTCGCCGGCAGCTTCGAGGGCGAGACACAGATCGGGCTCGGCGTCCGCGCCCGACTGCCCTTCCGGGTGCTGGCACTGGACGGCCGTGTCGTGGTGGACGTCGCCCACTCCTGGAGCGGCGCACGCTGAGGCGGGTCGGGCCGGCGGACGCTCGGAGCCGGCGGGCGCTCGGGGCCGGCGGGCGCTCGGGGCCGACGCCCGTCGGCCTCCACCGGCACTCATCTGATCAGCAGGGGGCCCACTTGATCGATCAGAAGGGCGGTCGGGTTAGCATATGAGCGCCGCCTAGCTCGAAAGATAGAGACGTGACTGCCAACGACGACTCGTTCACCAACTGGAAGAACCGCGAAGAGATCGCGGAATCGATGATCCCGATGATCGGGAAGCTGCACCGGGAGCAGGACGTCACGATCCTGCTGCACAGCCGTTCCCTGGTGAACAAGTCTGTGGTCAGCATCCTCAAGACCCACCGCTTCGCCCGCCAGATCGCCGGCGCCGAACTGTCGGTCACCGAGACGATGCCCTTCCTGCGGGCTCTCACCACGCTCGACCTCGGTCCCTCGCAGATCGACATCGGCATGCTCGCCGCGACCTACAAGAGCGACGACCGCGGGCTGTCGGTGGAGGAGTTCACCGCCGACGCCGTCGCCGGGGCCACGGGCGCCAACAAGATCGACCGGCGCGAGGGGCGCGACGTCGTCCTGTACGGCTTCGGCCGCATCGGCCGACTCGTCGCCCGCCTGCTCATCGAGAAGGCCGGTTCGGGCAACGGCCTGCGGCTGCGCGCCATCGTGGTACGGGGCGGCGGAGAGCAGGATCTCGTCAAGCGCGCCTCGCTGCTGCGCCGCGACTCCGTGCACGGCCAGTTCCAGGGCACGATCACCGTCGACGAGGACAACAGCACGATCCTCGCCAACGGCAACGCGATCAAGGTGATCTACGCCGACGACCCGACGCAGGTCGACTACACGGCGTACGGCATCAAGAACGCCATCCTCATCGACAACACCGGCAAGTGGCGCGACCGCGAGGGCCTGTCGAAGCACCTGCGCCCCGGCATTGACAAGGTCGTCCTGACCGCGCCGGGCAAGGGCGACGTCCCCAACATCGTGCACGGCGTCAACCACGCCACCATCAAGCCGGACGAGCGGATCCTGTCCTGCGCGTCCTGCACCACCAACGCGATCGTCCCGCCGCTGAAGGCGATGGCCGACGAGTACGGCGTGCTGCGCGGCCACGTGGAGACGGTCCACTCGTTCACCAACGACCAGAACCTGCTGGACAACTACCACAAGTCGGACCGCCGCGGCCGCAGCGCGCCGCTGAACATGGTCATCACCGAGACGGGTGCCGCCTCCGCCGTCGCGAAGGCGCTCCCGGACCTCAAGGCGAAGATCACCGGCAGCTCGATCCGCGTCCCGGTGCCGGACGTGTCGATCGCGATCCTCAACCTGCAGCTCGCCCGTGAGGCCACCCGCGAGGAGGTCCTCGACCACCTGCGCGACGTGTCGCTGACCTCGCCGCTCAAGCGACAGATCGACTTCATCAGCGCCCCCGACGCGGTCTCCAGCGACTTCATCGGCTCGCGCCACGCCTCGATCGTGGACGCCGGCGCGCTGAAGGTGGAGGGCGACAACGCGATCCTCTACCTCTGGTACGACAACGAGTTCGGCTACTCCTGCCAGGTCGTGCGCGTCGTGCAGCACGTCTCCGGGGTGGAGTACCCGACGTACCCGGCCCCGGCGGTCTGATCCTCGGGCGGAGCGGGCGTGCGTGAGGGGCGGTGGGGCACGGCTTCCCACCGCCCCTCGCGCGTGCCGGGTCAGGACGCGAGACCGTCCACGAAGAGCTTGGTCAGCGCGATCGGCGCCGTGACGGCGGTGCCCACGACGACGCTCGACACGCCGGCCGCGTGGACCGCCGCGACGAGGTCGCGAAGGTGCTGCCGTCGGGGCGGGGCCGGACGGTGCCGTCGGCCCCGGCCAGGGCGATCTTAGTACCGCCCAGGTCGAGGCCGATCACCGGCGCGTCGAGGTGCGGTCCGGTCATCGGACCGGCGGCAGCCCCGCGCCGCGCAGGTGCCGCTCGACGTGGGCGACCGAGGCGTCGCCCAGCTGGATCTGCGGGGCGGCGGTGGTGCCGTGCGTGAAGACCCGGGACGCCGGCCTCCCCCGCGCGTGACACAGGCGTCTCGCGGCAAAGGCGCCTGTGCGGTCGTCGGAAGCCGGTCAGCGGCGGGCGCGGGCCTCCGCGATCCGATGCCGCACCGGCGCGTAGTGCTCGGCCAGCGCCGCCGCGAACTCGACCGGGTCCCGGTCCTGCAGGGCGTCCACGATGTACTGGATGGTTGGCGATGGTGGCCGCCTCGTGCTCGCGCGTGAAGACGTCGAGGTGCGGCGCGACGATGACGTAGACGTCCCAGAACGCCGTGGAGAGCTGACCGATGAGGTCGTTGCCGAGCGGAGCCAGGAGCAGGGTGTGGAAGGCGCGGTCAGCCTCGACGAAGCCGGGCCCTTCCCCGGCACCGGCTCTGCGCATCTCGTCGACGAGGGCTCGGAGGCGGCCGATCCGCTCCTCGTCGAGGGACCAGACGAGCCGGTCGGCCCTGCCGCGTTCGAACAGCGCGCCCAGATCCTCAACCTGCTGGTGGACCCGCGCGCCCGCCTCGGTCCGGGCATGGTGTTCATCTCCCACACGACGTGCGGACGGTGCGCTGTCCGGCGGACAGTATCGCGGTGCTGTATCTGGGCCGCGTCGTCGAGGGGGGCGGGGCCGCCGACGTCTCCGGCGCCTCGCGCCACCCGTACACCGAGGCGCTGCTCTCCGCCACGCCGAGCCTGCTGGAGCGCCCCGAGCGGATCGTCCTGCACGGGCCGGTGCCCTCGGCCACCAACCCGCCCTCCGGCTGCTCGTTCCGCACTCGCTGCGGGAAGGCGGACGACGCGTGCGCCACCGCCTTCCCAGCGGCGGCGGACGGCCCCGGCGGACATCGCCGGCGCTGCGTACGCCCTCAGCCGAGCGTCGCCGGGGAGGAAACCCTGAACGGAGGCTGACCTGCATCGGCAGACCGGGCCGGGGCATGAGTGTGATGGCGTTCTCCACTCGGACGCCGTGTCGCACGACGGTCGGCCGAAACGAGAATGGGGCCATGGACGCACTGGTTCGGCGCTCGCCCTGGGTCGAGGTGCTGGTCTGGTGCGTCGCGGTGCTGAGCCTGACCGTCCTGGCCGCGGCCGCCGTCGTACGCAGCACCGTGCTCGATCCGAAGTTCTACGGCCAGGTACTGGAGGACGAGCGGGCCTACCAGCGGTTCTACGACGAGGTGCTGGTCGACCCGGGCAGTACGCCACTGGCCCGGGAACTGCTGGACCGGCTGCCCGTTCCGCAGTCGACCATCACCTCGAACCTCAAGGTCGTGATTCCTCCGGAGACGCTTCGGACCATGGGTGACCGGCAGATCGCCGAGGTGATCCAGTACCTGGAGGGGGACCGCGACCGGCTTCGGGTCACGGTGGACCTCGAGCCCGTCGTCGCGAACGTCGAACGGCTCAGCCAGGCCTACTTCGGTGATGCCGTCGCCGCCCTGCAGCAACGGTCCGAACCGGACTTCCAGGCCTTCGTGCAGCGCCTGTCCGAACTGGCGGCACAGGTGGTGGCCGGTGAGGCGCCACTGGAGGGCCTGCCGTCGCTGCCGCTCTCCCACGGCCAGGCGGTCGCGGCCACGGACGCGCTGATGCGACTGGTGCCGTCGGACGCGCGCGCCGTCACCAGACCCACGGTGCAGACGGCACTGGACCGGGGCGACCTGGCGGCGGCGCTGGCCGCGGTCGCGCCGGTCGCGCTGACGGACCAGGTCCGCGCAGCCGCCGCGGAGTTGCTGCGGGACGCGGACAGGGGCGCCTGGGTCATCACCGTCGACCTCGATCCCTCGCACGAGGCGCTGGCCCCGGTGGACCGCGCACGGTCCATCACCCGCCTGTTCCAGGAGGTGGTGGAACCGGCGGCGGCCGTGCTCTGCGTCGCCGCGCTCACGCTGCTGTGGTTCTCCACGCCCTCCCCCGCCAAGCGCCGGCTGATGCCGCTCGGCTGGGTGCCGGCCGCCGCCGCCTCACTGCTGGCGCTGTCGGTGCTCCTCCTGCGTCTCACCCTGGGGGACGCGCTGTTCGACACCCCCGCGTCGTGGCCCCCGGCGGCGTCGGATCTCCTCGGTGACATCCGGGCCACCGCTGTCGACCAGCTTCTGACCACCGCGACCGTCGTCGCGGTGATCCTGCTCGCCGCCGGCGCCCTGCTGATCACCGTCGGCTGGGTCTGGCAGACCAGGCCCGGCGTGCCGGTGCTCACCGATCCGCGGCACGGCCCCACCCTGACCTTCGCCGTCACGGCGTGCGCGCTCGTGGGCACGATGCTGGCGCCGGTGGCGATCACCGGCTCCTCACCGCGTATCTGCCAGGGCAGCGCCGAGCTGTGCGACGCCCGCTACGACGAGATCGCCCAGCTCGCGTCGCACAACGCGATGGCCACGACGGCGGACCGGTTCATCGGCCCCCTGCAGGACCCGGACATCGTCGGCCAGCTCAACGCCGGGGTGCGCGTCCTGCTCCTCGACACCCACCGCTGGGAGCGACCCGAGGAGGTCGCGGACCGACTGAGCACCTCGGACTTCTCCCCGGCCCTGCGCCGCCGGCTCACCGGGGTCCTGGAGCGGGTGAACCCGCCGCACCCCGGTATGTGGCTGTGCCACTCGGTGTGCGGCGCCGGGGCTCTCGAACTGACACCCACACTGCGCCAGATCGGCGACTGGCTGCGCGCGAACCCCACGGAGGTCGTCACCCTGATCCTCCAGGACGGCGTCGACTCCGTGGCGACCCAGAGCGCCTTCCGGCAGGCCGGCCTGTCCGACCTGCTGTACGAGCCGGACGCGGACCCGGACCGGCCGTGGCCGAAGCTGGGGGACATGATCGACAGCGGCCGGCGGCTGGTCGTCTTCGCGGAGAAGGCCGACGGGCCCGCGCCGTGGTACCGGAACCTCTACCGGTACGGCATGGAGACGCCGTTCGCGTTCCGCAGCCCGGACGAGATGTCCTGCCTGCCGAACCGGGGCGGCGCCGACAAGCGGCTGTTCCTGCTCAACCACTTCGTCACGGCCGGCGGCGGGCTGCGGCTGGACGCCGGGGTCGTCAACTCCCGGCAGCGGGTGCTGGAGCGGGCGCACGCCTGTGAGCGGCAGCGCGGCAGACCGGTCAACTTCATCGCGGTGGACTACGCGACGATCGGCGACGCGCTCGGCGCGGTCGACGAGCTCAACGCCGAACGCCTTGCGGACGATTCCCGCTTCCCCGCCGGACGATCACCGGACAGGCTCCGCGACGCGCAAGGAACGCGCACGTCAGACGGGGGGCAGGGGACATGACGGAGGATTCCGCGAGACCCGAGAAGGGCATGAGCGCGGCGGCCCAGGCGATCGCCGCGGTGGTACTGGTCGGTGCGCTGGCGGGTGGCATGTGGACCATCGCGCGGGCCGACGCCCAGAGCTCCGGGAAACGGGGGCCGGCCACCTGCTCGGCCACGGACGACGCCCCGCCGTCGAAGCGCGTGTCCGGGATGCAGCTGTGTACGGCGCTGAACCGTCCGGACCTGCCCGCGCTTCTGGGAACGCCCGAGGAGCCGGCGCAGAACGCCTACGGCAACGACGACGCGACCGAACTCGCCGACGGCAGGAAGATCCCGACGCCCGAGGCGACCGTCAGGTTCGAGACCTACACGGTGAAGCTCTCGGCGTCCTACGACGATCTCCCGGTCGCCGGGACGGCCGACCTCCTGGGAGAGGCCGCGCAGGCGAAGAAGGTCCTGGGACGCGCGGCGGTCCTCTACTCGAACCGGACCATCGCCATTTCCTTCGGCGGCGACGGGGCGGACGCCGGCCCGGGCGGCATCGCCCGCAGCCTGTTGGTGGCCCGGGACACGAAGGACAGCGGCGGCTCCTACGAGCTGTCCGTCTGGCGCGAGGACGGCATGCCGCCCGACGACGCGATGGTGCTCCGCGTCGCCGAGCGGGTGCTGCCGGCGGTCCCGGGCTGGACCGCCGGCTGACCTCACCGGTTGATCTTGAACTGGGATCCCGGTTCGATCCGCACGTCCTCTTCGGCCGAGTTGGTGATCGTGACGTCGGTCAGGGTGGCGCTGCCGCGGGCACCGCCCATCGCGAGGATGCCTGAGCCGTTGTTGGATTTGTCGATGCGGACGTTCTGGATCTTGACGTCCGGCATCGCACCACCTCCCGTCTTGAACTGGATGCCGTCATAGGTCGAGTCGAGGATCTCGGTGTCCCGGATGGTCACGCCGGGGATGTCCTGCCCCTGCGCGAAGAGGGTGATGGCGCCGAACTCCTGGTCCTCGTTCCAGAACGCGCCGCCCGTCCGGTGCAGGGCGTTGCCCGCTATGAGTGTCTGACCGGAGAAGGGCAGCGGGTCGTGGTCGGTGGCGAGCATGATGCCGGGGTAGTTCATCGTGTCGGAGATGACGTTGTTCTCGATGGTGTTGCCGTGGCCGCCGTAGATCGCGATGCCGTTGGCCCGCCACGGGAGCTGGATCGTGTTGTTGCGGAAGTGGTTGTCGTGGCCGACGTCCACGGAGGTGTCCTTCACGTACTTGCTGGCCCACACGGCGAGCGAGTCGTCGCCGGTGTTGCGGAAGGAGGAGTTGTAGACCGTGGAGTCGCGGGTGCCGTTGGCGAAGTTGATGCCGTCGGCGTAGGTGTTGCGGATCCGCATGCCGGTGAACTGAAGGCCGTCACCGGGTCCCCACAGCTCGGGGATGTTCGAGTAGTCGCGGCCGGCCCAGACGCCGACGTTGGCGTGCTCGATCCACACGTTGGTGATCTTGGTGTCCTTGCCGAAGCGGCCGTTGAGGCCGACACCGCCCTCGTGGTTGCCGTCGCCGCCGCGGATGGTGCCCGAGCCGAAGATGGCGATGTCGGAGATCTGGGTGTTGTCGTCGATGTCGAAGCCGAAGTTGCCCTCGTGCGGGTGGTTGATGCCGCCGGCCTCGTGCGGCGAGGTCAGGGTGTGGAGCTGCGAGTGCCACATGCCCGCGCCGCGGATGGTGACGTCGCGGATGCCGACCTGGTTGTGCTGGCCGCGGTTCTGCGGGTCGTCGGTGAGGATCTTCTGCTCCTGGCGCCACTGCCCGGCCGGGATCCACACGCAGGGGATCTGGCCGTTCTGGTCGGCGGTGACGGCGCGCTGGATGGCGTCGGTGTCGTCGAGTCCGTCGCCGGGGACGGCGCCGTACTCGGTGATCGAGGCGCAGTTCGCCGGCTTGGGCGCCGGGGGCGCGACCTGCTCCAGGTCGATCAGGTCGATGACGTGGAAGGCGGCCGAGTCGCCGGCGTCGCGCTGGAGGCGGAACTCGGTGCCCTGCGGGAAGGTCCGGTCCAGCAGCGCGTGGGACTCGTCGAACAGCCGCCGCGCGTCGCCGCCGGGCCGGTTGGTGAGGCCCTCGGGATCGTCGGTGTTGCCGTACAGCCAGCTGTGCTTGGAGGACAGGGTCAGCTTCTGTACGAAGTCGCCGTCGGCGTAGAGGCTGATCGTGGCCTCCGCGCCCCCGCCGCCGGGGGCGTCGGGGACGGAGTTGCGCACCACGATGGAGTTGGTGGGTGTGGTGGAGGTGAACTCGACGTACTCACCGGTCGAGTCGAGCCGGACGGACTTGCGGCCGGACGACTCGGTGCCGAAGTTGGTGTGCCCGAAGGTGCGCTTGGCGTCGGTGGTGAGCAGGGTGCCGTTGTGACGGCCGTCCTCCGCCTCGTACTCGGTGTACGGCACGGCGGCGCCGCGTCCGACGACGAGGGACTTGGCGAGCACGTTGTTGTTCTCGTTGGTCTCGGTGACGACGCCGGTCGCGTCGGCGGTGGCGGAGAGCGTGACGCCACCTCCGGTCGCCGTCCAGGTGCCGCTGATCGGCACGTTCACCGTGGCACCGGCGGCCACCTCGCCGGTCGTGCCGTTCAGGGTGGTGGTGCCGGCCTGGAGCCGGGTCACCGAGCCGGCCTCGACGGCGCTCGTGCCGCGGTTGTGCACGGTGACGGTGAAGGAGACGCGGGCGCCCACGGCCGGGTTGGCCGGGCTGGTGGTGATGGAGCGTACCTCCAGGTCGGGTCCGGGGGCCCGGTCGACGACCAGTCGGTCGGAGGCGGTGCGGCTGTTGTTGGAGTCGTCCAGTTCGGCGACCGTGTCGCGCGGGTCCACCACCGCGGCGACCGCGTAGTCGCCGGCCGCGTGGGTGCCGGTGGCGACGGCGACCTCGGCGGACTCGCCGGGGTCGAGGGCGGGTACCTCGGCGCTGCCGGCGGCCGTTCCCTCCACGGTGACCTCGGCGGTCGTCGCGGCCGAACGCGCGGTGCCGGCGTTGCGGACCGTGGCGTTCACGGTGACCTCGTCCCGCTCTGAGGGGTCCGCGGGTGACCAGTCGAGGCCGGTGACGGTCAGGTCGGGCGCGGGCGCGGCGGTGCCGACGACCTGGAATTCGGCGACCTGGCCGCCGGGCGCTCCGGTGTTGGAGAAGAACCTGAGCCGTACGTCGGACACGCGGCCGGTGACCGGGATGGTGACCGTGTTGTCCTTGCCCGGGCTGAAGGAGTAGTCGGCGCGGGCGCGCAGCGAGGTGAAGTCGCTCTGGCCCTGCGCACGGCCGAGGACCTGGATGCTCTGGGTCCGGGCGGCCCAGACGGGGTCCGGGTTGAGCTTGGCGACCACGGCGCTGATGTCCGCGTCGGCGCCGAGCTGCACGGTGAGGTCGGCGGGGTGGCCGGCCGCTTCCCAGTAGGTGGAGGTGGAGTCGTCGGTGGCGTTGGCGGCGACGTAGGAGTGCACCGTCGAGGTGGCCTCGACCGGCTTGTTGCGGGCCAGGTTGGTGCCGGTGGGGGGCGGCTCGGTGACCACCTCCTCGCCGTACACCTCCAGTTCGGCCAGCTGTGCGGCGTTCCAGCCGGTGTTACCGGTGACGTGGACGCGGACGTAGCGCGCGTCGGAGGGGGAGGTGAGGTCGACGGCGACGGTGTTGGTCCGGTCCGGGCTGAACGCCCGTGCGGCCGAGGCGGCGAGCGCGCTGAAGGTGGAGCCGTCGGTGCTGCCCTGGAGGGAGAGGGTCTGGCTGCGGCTCTCCCAGCCGGCGGGCAGTTTCAGGACCACCCGTTCGACGTTGCGGGCCTCGCCGAGGTCGACCTGCACCCACTGGGGGAAGGAGCCGGCCGGGCCCTCCCAGTAGGACGCCTGGGTGCCGTCGGTGGTGTTGCCGGCCGGGTACGCGCCGTGCGAGCCGCCCGCCGTGGCCGGACGGCCGAGGGCGAGGTTGACGTCGGCGGCGGCCGTCGCGGCCTGCGCGCCGGCCACGAGGGGCAGCGGGAGCAGCCCGACCGTCATCAGCCCGGCCACGACGGCGCCCGTCAGCGACCGTCGGCCGAGGGATCTCCATCTCATGGGGGTCCTCTGTTCCGTGGGGAGTCGGGGAGCGCGACAGGTCGACGGGGAGGGGAAGCACCGACCATGCGCGCCAATTGAGCAGGACAGTCGATTCTTTGCGGAAAGTGCGTCATCAGGTTTCTATCGCGTCACCTGTTTGTCAACGGTCCTCGCTGCGGCGGGATTTGACACGTAAACAGCTTGCGTAGCTTGCAGGTCCCTTGCGTTCACGTTGAACTGGGAAGTAGCCGCCATCGAGACAAGAGGGTGCCGTTCGAACCTCGTCGCGCGCGCAAGTCATGCACCGGGACGAGAAACAGAAGGGCCGGCTCGGCGCCCGTAGGCGTCGAGCCGGCCCTTGCCGGTGCGGGGTCCCCCCCCCAGGGGGACGAGTCAGTCCGTGCCGAACTCCATGGCGGCGCGGTCCAGCAGCTCGTCGTCGCCGGAGACCTCGCCGCGGGAGGCGATGGCCTGCGCGCCGCCCTCCGGCATGGCGCCGATCAACCCGGTCGAGGCGGCCTGGGCGGCACCGATGGCGGGGTTGGCGGTGCCGATCAGGCCGAGCCCGGCGTACTGCTCCAGCTTGGCGCGCGAGTCGGCGATGTCGAGGTTGCGCATGGTGAGCTGGCCGATCCGGTCCACCGGGCCGAACGCGGAGTCCTCGGTACGCTCCATCGACAGCTTGTCCGGGTGGTAGCTGAACGCCGGGCCCGTGGTGTCGAGGATCGAGTAGTCCTCACCGCGCCGCAGCCGCAGGGTGACCTCGCCGGTGACGGCCGAGCCGACCCAGCGCTGGAGCGACTCCCGGATCATCAGCGACTGCGGGTCCAGCCAGCGGCCCTCGTACATCAGCCGGCCCAGGCGCCGGCCCTCGGTGTGGTACTGGGCGAGGGTGTCCTCGTTGTGGATCGCGTTGACGAGGCGCTCGTAGGCCGCGTGCAGCAGGGCCATGCCGGGCGCCTCGTAGATGCCGCGGCTCTTGGCCTCGATGATCCGGTTCTCGATCTGGTCGGACATGCCCATGCCGTGGCGGCCGCCGATGGCGTTGGCCTCCATCACCAGGTCGACGGGAGAGGCGAACTCCTTGCCGTTGACCGTCACCGGGCGGCCCTGGTCGAAGCCGATCGTGACGTCCTCGGCGGCGATCTCGACCGACGGGTCCCAGAACCGCACGCCCATGATCGGCTGCACGGTCTCCACGCCGGTGTCGAGGTGCTCCAGCGTCTTGGCCTCGTGGGTGGCGCCCCAGATGTTGGCGTCGGTGGAGTACGCCTTCTCCGTGGAGTCCCGGTAGGGGAGGTCGTGGGCGAGGAGCCACTCCGACATCTCCTTGCGGCCGCCCAGCTCGGTCACGAAGTCCGCGTCCAGCCACGGCTTGTAGATCCGCAGCTGGGGGTTGGCGAGCAGGCCGTACCGGTAGAACCGCTCGATGTCGTTGCCCTTGAACGTGGAGCCGTCGCCCCAGATCTGGACGTCGTCCTCGAGCATCGCCCGGACGAGGAGCGTGCCGGTGACGGCACGGCCCAGCGGCGTGGTGTTGAAGTAGGCGCGCCCGCCCGAGCGGATGTGGAACGCCCCGCAGGTGAGCGCGGCCAGGCCCTCCTCGACCAGCGCCGCCCGACAGTCGACCAGGCGCGCGATCTCGGCGCCGTAGGTCTTGGCGCGGTCGGGCACCGAGGCGATGTCGGGCTCGTCGTACTGGCCGATGTCGGCGGTGTACGTGCAGGGGACGGCGCCCTTGTCACGCATCCACGCGACCGCGACCGAGGTGTCGAGGCCGCCCGAGAAGGCGATACCGACGCGCTCGCCGGTGGGAAGGGAGGTGAGGACCTTGGACATAGGAAGAGTATGCATGACAATGCATGGCCATGCAAAGCCTGGGTGGTCACCGGGCCGGCATCGCGACGTACTGGTACTCCAGGAACTCCTCGATCCCCACCGTGCCGCCCTCCCGGCCGAGCCCGGACTGCTTGACGCCGCCGAAGGGCGCGGCCGGATTGGAGACGAGACCGGTGTTGAGGCCGACCATGCCGACCTCGAGGCGTTCGCTGACGCGCAGGGCGCGGTCGAGCCCCTCGGTGAAGACGTAGCCGACGAGCCCCCAGGGGGTGTCGTTGGCGCGGCGTACCACCTCGTCCTCGTCGTCGAAGGTGAGGATCGCCGCCACGGGGCCGAAGATCTCCGTACCCGTCAGGCGGCTGTCCGGACTGACATCGGTGAGCACCGTGGGCGGGTAGAAGCAGCCGGGGCCCTCCGGCGTACGGCCGCCGCAGAGGACCCGCGCGCCGCGCTCCACCGCGTCGGACACCAGGTCCTCGACCTTGGCGCGCCCGGCGGCGTCGATGAGCGGGCCGACGTCGACACCGTCCCGGGTGCCGGGGCCCACGACCAGCGCTTCCATCCGCCCGGCGAGGCGCCGCGCGAACTCCTCGGCCACCGAGCGGTGGACGAAGAAGCGGTTGGCGGCGGTGCACGCCTCGCCCATGTTGCGCATCTTGGCGATCACCGCGCCGTCCACGGCCACGTCCAGGTCTGCGTCGTCGAGGACGATGAAGGGCGCGTTGCCGCCCAGCTCCATCGACGCGCGTACGACCGTGTCGGCGCACTGGGCGAGCAGGAGCCGGCCGACCTGCGTGGAGCCGGTGAAGGACAGCTTGCGGATCCGTCCGCCGCGCAGCAGCGGTTCGCACACCTCCCCCGCCCGGGAGGTGGTGATCACGTTCAGTACGCCGTCCGGCAGTCCCGCCTCCTTGAGGATCCCGGCGAGGGCCAGGCTGGAGAGCGGGGTCTGCGGGGCGGGCTTGAGCACCATCGTGCAGCCGGCCGCGATCGCCGGGCCGATCTTGCGGGTGCCCATGGCCAGCGGGAAGTTCCACGGCGTGATCAGCAGACAGGGCCCGACCGGACGCCGGGAGAGCAGCATGCGGTTGCGTCCGTCGGGGAGGATGCCGTGACCGCCGTCGATACGGACGGCCTCCTCGGAGAACCAGCGGAAGAACTCCGCCGCGTACGCCACCTCTCCCCTGGCCTCCGCCAGCGGCTTGCCCATCTCGGACGTCATCAGGTGGGCCAGCTCGTCGGTGCGGTCGAGGATGATCTCGTACGCGCGGCGCAGGATCTCGCTGCGCGCCCGCGGTGCCGTGCGGGCCCACTCCTCCTGCGCCTGGAGGGCCGCGTCCTGGGCGAGCCGGGCGTCCTTGGGGCCCGCGTCGGCGACATGGCAGAGGATCTCGCCGGTCGCGGGGTCGTCCACGGGCATGACGGCGCCGTCCGCGGCGTCCGTCCAGGCACCGCCGATGAACAGCCGGGTCGGTGTGTCGGTCATGAGGTCCTTCCTCGCCGCGTTCATCGGTCCGCCGCTCCCGACGTGCCCGCCTCGACGGCGGCCGTCCACGCCCGGAGCCCCTCGTCGACGTCCGACTCGCCGATCACCAGTGCCGGGATCATCCGGACCACCTGGTTCCAGGCCCCGCAGAGCAGCAACAGCAGGCCCTCGTCGACGGCGGCCCGCTGGACCCGGGCGGCGGTCTCGGGGTCCGGCTCGCCGTCCCCGGTGACGAACTCGCTGCCCAGCATCAGCCCCAGCCCGCGTACGTCCCCGATGGCCGGGGTCCGGCCCGCCACCGTCTCCAGCCCGTGGCGCAGCCGCGCCCCCATGGCCTCGGCGTTCTCCACGAGCTTCTCGTCGCGTACGACGTCGAGCGTGGCGCAGGCCGCCGCGCACGCCACCGCGTTGGCGCCGTACGTGCCGCCCTGCGAGCCCGCCCACGCCTTGCGCATCAGCTCCTCGGACGCGGCGATCCCGGACAGCGGGAACCCACTGGCCAGGCCCTTGGCGGTGACGAGGATGTCCGGGGTGACGCCGAAGTGCTCGTGGCCCCAGAACCGGCCGGTGCGGCCCACGCCGGTCTGCACCTCGTCCAGGATCAGCAGGAAGCCGTGCCGGTCCGCGCGTTCCCGCAGGCCCTCCATGAAGGCGCGGGTCGCGGGGACGTACCCGCCCTCGCCGAGTACCGGCTCGACGATGACGGCGGCGGTGTCGGCGGGCGAGGAGATCGTCTGGAGGGTGTAGTCCAGCTCCCGGAGGGCGAAGCGGGTGGCGGTCTCCTCGTCCCAGCCGTAGCGGTAGGCCGTCGGGAACGGGGTGACGACCACGCCGCTCATCAGTGGTGAGAAGCCGGACCGGAAGCGGGTGCCGGAGGTGGTCATGGAGGCGGCGGCGACCGTACGGCCGTGGAATCCGCCGTGGCAGACCAGGACGTTCGGCCGTCCGGTGGCCTGGCGGGCCAGTCGCAGCGCCGCCTCCACCGCCTCGCTGCCGGAGTTGGTGAAGAACAGGCTGTCCAGACCGGCCGGCAGCACCTCGCCGAGCTTGTCCACGAGATGCCGCAACGGCGGGTGCATGACGGTCGTGTACTGACCGTGGACCAGCGTGGCCACCTGCTCCTGGGCGGCGGCCACCACCCTGGGGTGGCAGTGTCCGGTGCTGGTGACTCCGATGCCGGCGGTGAAGTCCAGATAGCGGCGGCCGTCCTCGCCATGGATGTGGACGCCCTCGCCCCGGACGGCCACCACGGGTGTGGCCTGGCGAAGGTGCGGCGACAGTGCGGTCATGCTCGTCTCCCGGCCTGGTCGTCGGTTGTGCTGCGGTTCCCCGAGCATGCCCGCGGTCCACGGCCGGACAACGCGTGATCTGTCCGGCCGGGGCGCGGTATCCGGACGATGTGTCAACCGTTTCGGCCCCACCGCGCCCGTCACCCGTGCCGCGGACGCCGCATCGGCGCCCTTGCGCAGGTCAGCACGGCTTGTCAGAGTGGCGGGGCAGGGAGGCACCGTGACCGAGAACCAGCGCAGAGCCCCGGTACCGGCAGGCCGTCCGCTCACCGTGGCCGACGTGCTGGCGCTGCCCGTCCTGGCCGGCGGAGATCCGCAGGTGGTCACCGGCCTGGACCACACCGACCGTCCGGTCCGCTGGGTGCACATCACCGAACTGACGGACCCGGCCTCCTTCCTCAAGGGCGGCGAACTCGTCCTCACCACCGGAATGCCGCTGCCCGACGACCCCGCCGGTGTACGCCGCTACGTGGACGAACTGGCCGCCGTCGGTGCCGCGGCCCTCGTCATCGAACTCGTCCGCCGCTACCACCGGCCGCCCGACGCCCTGGTGCACGCCTGCCGGTCGCGCGGCCTGCCTCTCGTCACCCTCGCCAAGGACGTCAACTTCCTGGAGGTGACCCAGGTCGTCCACACGCTGATCCTCGGCAGCCAGGCGGACGCGATGCGCAGGACCCAGCGCGTCCACGAGGCGTTCACCGCCCTCACCCTGCGCGGCGCCGGCCCCGAGGACGTGCTGCGCGCCGCGGCGGAGATGAGCGGGCACACGGTCGTGCTGGAGAACCTGGTCCACCGAGCGATGGCCTGCGAACCCTCCGGCAGTACGACGGAGGCCGCGCTCACCGACTGGGAACGGCGTTCCCG
Organism: Streptomyces sp. NPDC058812; assembly: GCF_042744565.1. Classification (NCBI taxonomy): domain Bacteria; kingdom Bacillati; phylum Actinomycetota; class Actinomycetes; order Kitasatosporales; family Streptomycetaceae; genus Streptomyces; species Streptomyces sp. NPDC058812. The sequence continues at coordinate 354,708 of NZ_JBHYOB010000002.1, read as the reverse complement.
GGCCACCCCGCCCGCCGACCACACCGGTCTGCGCGGCCCCGAGGGCTGGCTCGTGGCCCCGGTGGAGTACCAGGGCGAGGGCTGGGGGCGGGTGGCCATGCTCCCCGGCCGGTCCGACTCGGCCGCGTCCCCGGACTTCGGGCCCGAGGACGTCACCGTGCTGGAGAGGACCGCGATGGCCCTCACCATCGCCCGTCTCACCCACCCCACGCCCTGGGAACGCACCGCGCACCGCAACGCCCTGCGCGACCTGGTCGAGCAGCGCCACCGCTCCCCCGCGGACGCGTGCGCCCGGGTCGCGGCGCTGGGACTGCCCACGGAGCACGCCCGCTTCGTCGCCGTACTCGTGGACGTCCCGGCGGCAGAGGACACCGCCAGGATCGAGCTTCACCTCGCCGAGGAGCTGAGCGCCACGGGGACCCCGGCGCTCGTCGGCCTCCTCGGTCCGACCCGCCTCGGCGTTCTGCTGACGCTGCGCCCGTCCCGGCCCTGGCGGCAGGCCGTCGAGCGGCTGAGCCGCACCGCACTGGGCCCGGCCCCGGGCGCGACCGTGTGCGCCGGCTCCCCGGCCACGGACCTCGGCGACGTCGCCCGCTCGTTCCGCGAGGCGGCCCGGGTGGCCGAGGCGACCGGGCCGGGAGAGCCCCTCCCTCCGGACCGCTCCTTCCACGAACGGTCCGACATCGGTCTGCGCCGCCTGCTGTTCGCGCTCCGCGACGACACCCGGGTGCAGGAGTACGCGGAGCGGCAGTTGGGCCGGCTCCTCGACCACGACGCCCGCCACGGCACCGACCTCCTGACGACCCTGCGCGGATACCTGGACGCCGCCGGCAACAAGACCGTCGCAGCCCGCGCCGGTGGGGTGTCCCGGGAGACCGTCTACCAACGACTGCGCACGATCGAACGGTTGCTCGGCCGCGACCTCGAATCCGGCGATCAGCGCACCGAACTCCACGTGGCGCTGCGGGCCCTTGACGCCCTGCGAGGGCGCTGACCCGCTCACCGCGCTCGGCGTGCGTTCACCCAGCCGAACAGGTCCACCGAGCACACCGCCGCGAACGCGCACCAGGTCGAGACGGACTCCAGCCGGCGTGGGGCAGGCCCACCACTTGACGCCCTCACCTGCCCGAGGGCAGGCAATTCCGGTCGTACTGCTACGCAGTACCACCACGGGTTCCTGTTCCACGGGCCTCCGCCGACCGCTGAGGGTCGGTCTTACATGGCCTCCGCAGGCCTGACTTCCCGCCCGTCCGCCGACGGCGGCGACCCCGACACCCGCGACGAGGTCGGCCTCAGCGCTCCAGCACATGACTGCGTCCTCGGGTCGGCCGACGGCCCCCTCATCCTCACCGATCCGATACGGCACGACCACGCCGACACGGCCGCGTCCCGTCGGCGAAGACCGGTGGTGCGGGAACGGAAGTACGGGTAGGGGCGTCCCAGAGAACGTAGGCGAGGATCTTCGTCGCCGACGCCCGGCCCCACCCGGACACCGGAGGAACGGACACATGGAAGCCCCCACGGAAACCCCCACCACTCTGGGTGAGCAGCTTCTGCTCATCTCGCTGGACGACGAGTCCGGCACCGCCAAGGAGTCGGCGAAGGTGGCCCCGGCGATCGCCGCGGCCTCGCTGGTGGAACTCGCGCTGGCCGGCCGGCTCGACGTGACGGACGACAAGGTCACCGTCGTGGACGCCACGCCGCTGGGCGAGCCCGCCCTGGACGCCGCGCTCGAAGCCGTCGCCGGCAGGGACCGGGTCGGCAGCACCAAGGACTGGATCAACCGGCTCAAGACCGACGCCGTGGCCCGGGCGAACACGGGCCTGATCGAGAAGGGGCTGGTCCGGGAGGAGAAGAAGAAGGTGCTCGGCCTCTTCCCCGTGCGCCGCTATCCGGAGGCCGACGGCTCGGTGGAGGCGGCGGTGCGGCAGCGCCTTGGCGCGGTCGTCCTGTCGGGCGCGGCGCCGGACGAGCGTACGGCGAGCCTGGTGGCCCTCCTGCACGGAGCGAAGCTGCACCGTCTCGCCTTCCCCGACGCCGACGCGCGCCGGGTCGAGGCGGCCATGGAGTCGGTCTCGCAGGGCCGGTGGTCCGCGACGGCGGTGCGCCACGTCGTGAAGGCCGCGGAGGACGCGCTGACGGCGATCATCGCGGTGACGGTGACGACGACGGTCGTCACGAACGGATGACTTCGGTCGTCACGAACGGCTGACGCCCCACTGAACGGCGGGGGCGCCGTCCTCGGTGAGCGTCTCCGCCAGCAGGTCGCAGTAGCGGTTCAGGTCCTCGTGCCAGCCGACGAACGAGGCGAAGTCCCGCATGTGGACGGCCAGTCGGAGGGTGGCCGCGCGTGCGGTGCCGGGCGGGAGAGCGGGCGCGCCGGCGGTGCCGGCACCGCCGGTGTACCCGGCGAGCAGGGCATGGGCCGCGGCCGGGTAGTCGACCGGCGGGCCCTGTCCGGCGGCGCCGAGGCCCCGTGCGGCGGCGGCACGCAGTTCGTGCAGTTCCCCGAGGATCCAGCCGAGATCGAGGGCCGGGTCGCCCCCGGTGACCTCCTCTCCGGTGAGCAGGGCGGCGTGGCCGCCGGCCGGGGAGGGGACCAGCCAGCCGGTGCTGGGCGCACCGTGCAGCAGGACCGCGCCTCCCCCGCCGGGCCGTTCGTTCGCGGCCTCGGACCAGTCCGTCAGCCGCGCCCACAGCGAGGGGCCGAGCCGGGTGCGGGCCTGCGCGCGCAGCCGGGTCGCCCCGGGGCCGGACTGCTCCCCCAGGATCCAGGCACGGAGCCGTCGCATGCCGGGGTGCGGCGGCCGCTCCGGGAACTCCCACGGCTCCCGGTGCAGTCGCCGCAGTGTCCTGCCCGCGTCCGCGAGCGCGCTCACCGAGAGCCGGAAGGCGGTGTCGTCGCCGGAGGGCAGCAGCCGGGCCACCGAGACCGCGCCCGGCACGCGGTACCGCACGCCCGGCCGCGCGGCGCGGTCCGGCGCCGGGCCGTCGGCCCACTCCCCCAGGGCGAGCCGGGCGCCGCGCAGGTCTTCCGCCACGTCACCGGCGGCGGTGTCGTCGACGCGCCGCAGTGCCGCGCCGACCGCCACGGGGGGAAGGCGCTGCGGGCGGGTGTGGGCCGGCCCGGGTGTGCGCAGCCAGCTGAATCCCGCGTCCCCGTGGTAGCGCACGGTGATCCGCAGATAGCGGGTGCCGTACTCGCGCACGGTCACGGGCTCGGCTTCCGAAGCGGCGGACGGCTCAGCCACCGTGCCGCCGCCGGACCGCCTCGATGATCTCCCCGACGTCCCGGAACGCCGCGTCCCGGCCCTCGGTGAAGAGCACCCCGCCGCAGTTGAGGACCACCTCGTCCACCCCGGCGTCCCGGTACTCGTCGAGCCGGGCGGCGATGTGGTCGGCCGAGCCGAACACGTAGGTGCCGCTGTCCACCAGGGAGACGGCACCGGCCCTCGGGTCGGAGGGATCGGCCTGTACACCGGCCCGGCGCAGCATGTCCGTGTAGTGGTCGGCGGCCAGGTGCCCGGCGGCGGCCGTGTGCGCGAGGACGTACGGGTCCCGTCCGCCGCGCTCCACCGCGACATGGACGACGGTCGCCACACGGCAGCGGGCGTCCCGGTCCTTGGCCCCTTCCTCCAGGGCGGGCAGCAGGGTGTCGGCGACGTATCCGGGCGGGGTCATCCAGGTGATGGCGACATCCGCGACGCCGCCCGCGGTGCGGGCCATGTTGGGGCGCAGCACGCCCACGCCGACCTCCACCCCGGGGTGGTCCATGGGGATCAGCCGCCCGCGCAGCGCGTGGTAGTCACCCGCGTGGTCGACGATCTCCCCGTCGAGCAGGGAGCGGACCGTGCGCAGGTAGTCCGCGGCCATCGTGCGCGGGCTGGCATAGGGGCGTCCGTTGAGGCTGCGTACGAACGCCGGTGCGCCGACCCCGTATCCGGCCACCACCGTCCGGCCGGTCATCAGGGCCAGGGAGCGGGCCTGGAGGGCGGCCTCGTACGGATGGCGCAGCGGCATCAGGGTCACGCCGGTACCGACGGGGACGCGTATCCCGGCGCCTGCGAGATGGGCGAACGCCTGGTGGGTCTCGACCTTGAGCGACTGGCCCGTCCACAACCGGCGCGCGCCGGTGTCCCGCACCAGTTCGGCGTAGGGCCGCAGGGCGTCCGGGGTGTCGGGCATGTTCGGCACGAGCATGCTCGGGAGCACGGCGGTCACAGGTAAGCACACCCTTCTGTAGCGGTTTCTTGACGACCTGTTGTGTTACTACTACATTCCTCGCATGAGCCCAGTGAGTCATCGCGAGGGAATGCCGATCTACAACCAGCTGAGAGTGCTGCGCGCGGAGCGCGGTCTCAGCAGGGTCGCGCTGGCAGAACTGGTGGAAGTGCATCCGCAGACCATCGGCGCCATCGAGCGGGGCGACTACTTCCCGAGTCTCGATCTGGCGTTCCGCTTCAGCGACGTGTTCGAACTTCCGGTCGAAGCGATCTTCAGTCGTCAGCCCTTCGTCCCGCTCTCCGCCCAGCTGTACAAGAAGGAGGAACGCTCGTGAGCCGGGAAGGTTCTGACGTGACGACGGGCCCGGTCCGCAGCCCCATGCGCCCCGTGGCACTCTCACTGTGCGCGCTGAGCACCGCCATGGTGGTGCTGTCACTCGTCTCGGACGGCAACGCGTTCTCCGACTCGTGGTGGCTCGTGGGCTTCGTTCTCTGGCTGCTGCTGTGGGGCGTGCTGCGTTCGATGACCCGCGGCGTGGCCGAGCGGCCGGTGGCGGGACTGGACGAACGCGAACGCGGACTGCGCGACCGGGTCTCCTTCATCGGATACCAGTGCGCGGTCGCCGCCGGCATGGCCGTCGTCCTGCTCATGGTCGTCTTCCAGAACGAGCCCGGGATGATCGAGCGGATGCCCGGGCTGCTGACCACGCTGATGCTGACCTCATCGGCGCTGCCCTCCATCATCCTGGGGTTGTCCGACACCGGCGTCGAGGACGCCGAGGCCGGTCCGGACGAGTGATCCGACCGCCCGGAACCGGCGACCCGCTATCGTGCGACAGGGCGGGTGCCCACCGATTGCGGCGGTGGGCACCCGCCCTGTTCTCAGCGGGTCACGCGGTTCAGCAGGAGTGGTCGAAGGTGTTGTCGACCGACACCGCCGAGACGGCGGACGCGGCGGAGATGCACGCCTGCGACGAGGTGGTGATGGTGATGGTGGCGCCCGGGGCCTCGACCGCCGGAACGATCTCGTCGGCGGCGGCGTAGGTGGAGTAGCCGCTGATGAGGGACTGGGTGTTCATGATGACTCCCGTCGAGTGATAGCGGAATCGAATGGCGGCCGAATCGGCGGTTTCCGCAATCGCGTTCTCCGGCCGTGGCTGAACCATTTCCCGGCCGGTGCCGCGATGGCAATGGAGTTGGCCGCATGCGGACAGTGGCCGCAATCGGTCAACGTCTTGCGTTGAGTGGGCACTTGTCCCGGCCTATGCTCGCCCGGATGATCCGAACTCAGCTGCGCCGCCTGGTATTGGACAATGGTCTGCGGGTACTGCTGGCCCCGAATACCGTGGGTGCCTCGGTCGGCGTCGCGGTGCACTACGGCGTCGGTTTCCGGACCGAACCCGAGGGGCGTACGGGCCTCGCGCACCTCTTCGAGCACCTGGTGTTCCAGGGCGGCCGCGGTGCCGCACCCGAGGGGTACCTGTCCCGGGTACAGCGCGCCGGCGGTTCCGGTGACGCCAGAACCCGCCAGGACGTGACCGTCTACTACGCCGCCGCCCCGGCCTCCGCACTGGAAATGCTGCTCGCGCTCGAAGCGGACCGAATGCGCTCACCCTGTATTTCCGAGCGAACCCTGCGCACGCAGACCGCGGTGATCGACGAGGAGATACGCCTCATGGTCCGCAATCGTCCGTACGGCGCATTCCCCTGGGCGCTGCCTCGCGTCCTGCACTCCCGGGCGGAGAACACCAGGGACGGGTACGGCGAGACCGTCGACCTGGCGGCCTTCGACGTCCCGCTGTGCGAGCGGTTCTTCGCCGACCACTACGGTCCCGGAAACGCCGTGCTGACCCTGACCGGCGCGTTCGACCCGGCGACGGCGGAGCGTCTGGTACGCGGGCACTTCGAGGCGCTGCCGACCCGTCCGTCGGTGGCCGCGCCCGACACGCACGAGCCGTTGCCTGATCGGGAGCGGCGGCTGACGGTCGCCGACCCGCACGCCGGTCCGCCCGCCGTGGCGGTGGGCTACCGGATGCCGGACCCGGTGACCGAGCGCGCCGATTATCTCGCCCACCTGGTCCTGGCCGCACTGCTCGGGCAGGGCAGGCAGGCCATGCTGCGTCGCGGGCCGGCCGCCGCGGCGGAGGTGTCGAGCCTCTCGGTGGGCTGCGGTCTGTTCGGGCTGCCGCTGGACACGGCGGGGCCCGATCTGCTGACCCTGTTCGCGGTGCACGAGAGCGAGCACGGCGCGGAGGACGTCCTGGCCTCGCTGGACGCCACGCTGGAGGCGCTGGCCAGGGACGAGGTGGAGGCCGGCCTGCTTCGTGCCACGACCGCCCGCTGGGCCGCAGGGGCGCTGCGCGAGCTCGGTGACCCGGGCACCCGGGCCCAGCTGCTCGGTCTGCGCGAGGCGCTGTTCGGCGAGGCCGAGTTGACGCGAGCGCTGCCGGAGCTGGTACGCACCGGGGTGACCGGGGAACAGGTGAGCCGCGCGGCCGCCCGACTCGCCTCCTCGCACCGGGCGGTGGTGCGCTTCGTGCCCGCGGAGGCCCCGCCGCACGGCACCGCGCGTGTCGTGCGGGAGAAGGCGGCGGCATGACCGGGGGCGCGGTGCACAGTCCCCGACGTCACGCCGCGGACGGGCGGCTGCCGCTGCCCGACGCCGACATCGTCCTCGGCAACGGGCTGCGGGTGGTGGTCTGTTCGGCGCCCGTCGTTCCCCTCGTCGAGGTCAGGCTCACCGTCCCGTACGCCGCGACGGAACCCGGGGAGGTGACGCGGTGCCAACTGCTGGCCGCCGTCCTGCTGCGAGGCACCGCGCACCGGGACGCGGACGGCTACGACGCGGCACTCGCCGCGCACGGCGCCTCCCTGGACGCCGCCGCGGACGCCCACAAGCTCACCGTCTCGGGGCACGCCATGGCCGACGCCCTGCCCGCCGTACTCGCCCTGCTGGCCGAGACCGTCCGCGAACCGAGGTTGACCCGGGACGTCGTCCTCCCCGAACGCGAGGCGCTGGCACGCCGAGTACGGCTGGCCACCCACCAGCCGGCGGCCCTCGCGCAGCACGCGCTGCTGCGGAGGCGGTACGGCGAGGAGGCCGCCGCCCGCCGGCAGCCGGCACCCGAACAGGCCGCCGCCTGCACACCGGACGACCTGGCCGCGTCGCACGCGCGGCACCTGGGCGCCCGGGGCGCGGTGCTCGTGCTGGTCGGAGACTTGAGGCCGGAGGAAGCCGTCGCCGCGGTCACGGACACGTTCGGGCCGTGGGAGGCCGGGCCGACGGCCGGGGCGCCCGAGGCGCCGTCGTGGTTTCCCGGCGGGCCGCTGCGCGGGGTGGAGCGTCCGGGCGCCGTGCAGAGCTTGATCCGGCTGGCCGCCCCCGCGCTACCCCGCACGGACCCGGATTACCCGGCGCTGCATCTGGCGCAGTTGGTCTTCGGTGGGTCCTTCGCCTCCCGGCTGGTCACGCGCCTTCGGGAGGAGAAGGGGTACGCCTACCAGCTCGGCTCGGGCGTGGAGTCCGTACCGGGCGCCTCGACGCTGATGGTCGAGGCCGACACCGCCGCGGAGCACACGGTGCCGGCCCTCGCGGTGATCAAGGCGGAGCTGGAGCGCATGGCGGCCGAGCCGCCGTCGATACGGGAGGTCGACGCCGCCCGTAGTTACGCGGCCGGCTCCACGGCGACCGCGATGTCGTCCCCGGGCGCGCTGGCGTCCGGCCTGGCGAACCTGCTGCACGTCGGGGTCGGTTCCGACTGGCTGCACAACTGGGGGCCGCTGCTGGCGGGCGTGCCGTACGACGCGGTCGTCGAGGCGGCTCGCCGGTTCTTCCGGCCCGCGCGTTTCACGGGAGTGGTCGTCGCCGACGAGGCGGCGGTGGCACCGCTGCGCCTGGGCGCCACCGGCGAACTCGTCTTCTGACGACGCAGCGGGGGCTGTGCCGCCGAGTACTTCGACTCGGTGGCACAGCCCCCGCTGCGTCGTGAGCGGATCGGGCGGGTCAGCCCCGGCTCTTCCTGATCCCCGCGATGACGGCGACCAGAAGGGCGATGCCGATGGCGATCCAGAGGGCGGTGCTCATGAGGGACTCCTCGTTTGTCGGGCGGCCCGGCGGGCCAGGTGGTGGTGTTCCGGACGGGATTGGGGGACGGGTGAAGGGGGACGGGTGAAGGGGGACGATTGACGGAAGGTACGGGCTCCTAGCGCAGCCGCAGCGCCTCGGCGAGCGGAACCCTGGAGCCGCTGCGCAGCACGCTGTTGGCGTACATCCGTCCGGCGACCCGGGTCATCCCGGCCACGGCGGCGACCGCCAGCACCAGGGAGAGGGCGATCTGCCAGACGGGAGCGATGCCGAGCAGCATGCGGGCCGGCATCAGGATCGGGCTGAGCGGCGGCAGCAGCGACAGCCACTCGATCAGCGGGTCGTGCGCGTCTTTGCTCAGCAGGGCTATGCCCAGCACGAACGGCGTGGTGATGAGCAGCATCACCGGTTGGACCACTCCCTGGAGGTCCTCCTGCCGGGAGACCCGCGCGGCCGCCGCGGCCAGCATGGCGGCGAAGAGGAAGAAGCCGAGGAGGAACCAGACGCCCAGCGTCACCAGCGTCCCGCCCACGGCGGTCGGCAGGGTGACGGCGCCGGTGCCCTGGGCGAGCGCCACCGCCGCGCCGCCGAGCAGCACGAGCTGGGTCAGGCCGACCACGGCCACGCCGATCAGTTTCCCGGCGAGGAGTTGCCAGGGGCGGATGGTGGACAGGAGCAACTCCACGACGCGGCTGGTCTTCTCCTCCACCACGCCCTGCGCCAGCATGATCCCGTAGAAGACGAAGAAGAAGTACAGCAGGCCGGTGGAGGCGAGGATCAGCGCGAACTGCTCGGCGGCGCTGTTCTCCGAGGGCTCCAGCGCGGCCACCCGCACGGTGGACGACGCCACGCGCTCCCTGAACTCGGCGGGATCCACGCCCGCGCGTGCCAGCTCCCTGGAGGTGCGCTCCTCAGCGGCCGCGGCCCGCACCACGGCGAGCAGCTCCTCGTCCGCCTCGTGCTCCACGGACAGCGTGAGCTGCCCGTCGGCGCTGCCGAGCACGGCCGAGAGTTCCCCGTCGCGCAGGATCCGGTCGATGCGGTCGCCGTCGACGGTGACGAACTCGAAGTCGCCCGTCTTCTGGGCCACCGCGGTGAGCGCCGGGCGCAGTGCCGAGGCCTCCCGCTCGACGCCGATCCTGGCCGGTCCGTCCTTGGAGGCGATGATGATCAGGGCGTAGGCGCCGAGTCCGAGCAACAGCCCCAGGGTGCTCAGGACGAAGGACTTCGTCCGCATCCTGCTGCTGATCTCCCGCCGGGCGACCAGGCCGACCGCTCGGCGGGCGGACAGCGCGCCGGGGCCGGGCCGCGATCCCGCGGTGTCCAGGTCCGGAGAGCCGGCCCGTTCTCCGTCCGGTGCGTCCTGGCCGTTGGCCCCGCCCGGCGCTCGTGCCACCGTGCTCATCGCTCACCGCCCGCGGCCCGGTTGTCCGCCGTCCGTCCGACGGCCGCCGTCGCGCCGGCGCCGGCCGTCTCCCCGGCGTCCTCCTCGGGCTCGTCCGTTCTGGTGACCAGGTCGCGGTACAGCTCGGTCAGCGGCGGGTGCTCGGACACGAAGGCGGAGACCGGCCCGGTGGCCAGCGCGGCGTGCAGCACCCGCTGGTCGTCCGCGCCCTTCGCCAGGCGGAGCCACGTACGGGTGCCCTCGCGGCTGACGACCTCCACGCCCGCCAGCCCCTCGGTCCAGTTCTCGCCCGCCCGCGGGGCGTCGACCAGCAGGCGGCGGTCGGCGTTCTCGCTCAGCTCCCGGACCGTCCCGCAGGCGATGAGCCGCCCGCCGCCGACGATGCCCACCCGGTCGCAGACGCGCTCGACGAGCGACAGCTGATGGCTGGAGAACATGACGGGCACCCCGTCGGCTGCCCGCTCCGCGAGCACGTCGCGCATGACGTCCACCGCCACCGGATCGAGGCCGGAGAACGGTTCGTCGAGCACCAGCGCCTTCGGTCCGTGGACCAGCGCCGCGGCCAGCTGGACTCGCTGCTGGTTGCCGAGGCTGAGGTTCTGGACCTCCTCCGAGGCGTACGAGGACAGCTCCAGCCGCTCGATCCAGCGGCCCGCGGCCGCCCGCGCGGCGGCCGGCGACAGGCCGTGCAACTCACCCAGGTAACGCAGTTGTTCGGCGACTCTCATACGCGGATAGAGTCCGCGCTCCTCGGGCATGTAACCGAACTGCCTGCGGTCGGCGAAGCCGACCGGACGGCCGAGCCACCGGACCTCGCCCGCGTCGGGCGTGAGGACTCCGAGGACGATCCGCATCGTGGTGGTCTTGCCGGCCCCGTTGCTTCCCACGAAGCCGAACAGCTCCCCCGCGCGGATGTCGAAGGTCATGTCGTCCACGGCCCGGCGTCTGCCGTAACTCTTCCGTACGCCATCGACCTCCAGCGCCGGCACGGCCATGTCACACACCTCCCGATGCAATGTGTTAACTGAGTGGAGTATTGCGTTAACACAACAGCCCGTCAAGTTGTTCAGACGGTTTGGCGCTCCACCACATAGACGTGCTTCTCCGCCTGGTCCGTGACGGGACTGCGGTCCCAGTCGGCCCAGCGGCCGGTCACGCGCAGTCCCGCGAGCCGGGCCATCACGTCGAACTCGGCGGGCCAGGCGTACCGGCTGACCTCGGGCACCTTCCGCAGTCGGCCGGAGCCCATGACCGTGTGGACGACCAGTACGGACTGGAGCGACTGGTTCACCTGGATCGTGTCGAGCAGCAGCGCGTCCGGCGCCAGGTGTCCGACCCTGGTCGTCGCCTCGGTGAGCCGGTGGTAGACCTGCGGGTTGTACGTCTCGAAGACCGCGGCCCCGCCGTCCGCGAGCGCGTCGTGGATGCCGCGCAGGCAGTTGATCTGCTGCTCCTGGGTGGGCAGCATGAAGAAGGTGTTGAGCGCGGTGAGGACGAGGTCGTACCGCTCCTCGACGGCCAGCGCGGCGAAGTCCCCCACCGCGGTGGTGACTTCGCCCGTCGGGTCGTTCTCGTGGAGTTTCGCCAGCATCGCGGGGGACGCGTCCACGCCGTGCACCCGGTAGCCGTGTGCGGCCAGCGGGATCGCCAGCCGGCCGGTGCCGACGCCCAGTTCGAGCAGCGAGGCGGGAGCGGGGCGCAGCTCCTGGAGGAAGGCGACCATGGAGTCGACGGCGGGTCCCGAAGCGGGGTAGAGCGAGTCGTAGATGTCCGCGAGCGACTCCCCGTAGGCGCTGCTGTCCTCCGAGTTCGGCCGCTGCCGGGTCTGCCGGGGTGTTTCCGTGGTCATGGTTGCCTCCGTGAGGTGTCAGGCGGGTGCGTGTTCCTGGTCGGGCCCGGGCTGGCCGGCGAGGTCGGCTGCCTCCAGTTCCGCCCGCAGGCCGTCGGCCGCGGCCAGCACTTCGGGGAAGGACGCGGGCGCCCACGCCTCGCGCTTCCCGCTGGTCGTGCTGCGGCCGGGATGCGGTGGTACGACGACCACGTTCCGGCGGGCGCGGAGTCTGGCGGTGTGTTCCGCGTACGCCACGCTCTCCGCGCCACCGGGTGGCAGCGCGGGTGCCAGCGCGATCGCGGCCCGCGTGCACTGGAGTGCGAGGACGGAGGGCGAGTCACCCAGTCCGGCGGCCATTCTGGCCAGGTAGTTCAGCGTCGCCGGCAGCACCACGACCGCGTCGGGCCACTGGGCGAGGTCGACGTGCCGGGCCCTGGGCTCCGGCTCGTCGGGCCACCGGTCGGTCAGTACGTCGCAGCCGCCGATGGCGGTCAGCGCCTCCCGGGTGACGAACCTGGTGGCCGCCCCGGTCAGTACGTACCGGACCTCGGTCCCGGGGTGGCCGGCCTTCAACCAGCCCGCCCAGAACGGGAGATGGGCGGCGGTCACCGAGCCCGTCCCGATCACCAGCAGGCGGCGCGCACCGACCGGTTCGACGGCGTTCGCCTTGCCGGTCACCGGGCCACCGCCCCGGCCACCGGCGCGGACGCGACCGGCCCGCCGGACGGGGTGGCGGCGGGATCGGCCGGGCCGGTACCGGCCGCGCGCCGCGCCGGGCCGCGCAGCGACTGTCCGTGCACGAGTTCCTGGTAGAGGGTGGAGCGCGTCAGCAACTCCTCGTGCGTACCCCGGTCGACGATGCGCCCCTCGTCCACGACCACGATCAGATCGGCGTCCTGGACCGTGGAGATGCGGTGCGCGACCACGATCACGGCGCGCTCGGCCGCGAGCGTGCGCATCAAAGCCCGCAGCCTCTCCTCGTTCTCGCTGTCGAGCTGCGAGGTCGGTTCGTCGAAGATGACGATGCGCGTGTCCCGCAGCAGGACGCGGGCGGCCGCGAGCCGCTGCCGCTGGCCTCCCGACAGGTCCTCGTCCCGGCCCAGCTCGGTGTCCAGGCCGTCCGGCAGCGCCTCCACGGCGCCGCGCAGCGCCAGCGCCTCCAGCGCCCGCCACAGCTCCGCGTCCGGGAGGGCGCCCCTCCCGTCGTCCCGCCCGAGCTGGAGGTTCTGCCGCACCGTGCCCTCCACCAGGGTGAAGCTCTGGTCGACGTAACTGATCTCGCCGCGCAGCTGGTGCAGGGGCCACTGCTCGACCGGGCGCCCGCAGACGGAGATACGGCCCGACTCCGGCAGGAGGAAGCGCTCGGTGAGTGCGAGCAGCGTCGTCTTGCCCGCCCCGGACGGCCCGACGATGGCGGTGAGCCCCCGCGCCGGGGCCGCGAAGGCCGCCTCGTGGATGATGGTGCGCCCGCCGTCCGTGTAGGTGACCGCGTCGAACTCCACCGCGGGCGCCGTCGGTGACGGCTCGACCGGCGAGGTGGCCCCGGAGTTCTCGGGGGCGACGGTGAGCACGCTGTTGAGCCGTCCGCGCGCGGCCAGGCCGCTCTGCATCCGTGCCACACCCGAGACCAGCATGGTCAACGGCGCGACGAGTTGCAGCAGATAGACGATGAAGGCGGCGAACTCGCCGATACCCAGGTCCCCGGAGGCGAGCCGGGCACCGCTGGTGACCATCACCGCGATGATCGAGAGCTGCTGGCCGAACTGCATGGTGGGTCCGACCAGGGCGGTCACCCGCGCGACCGATACGGCGGCCCTGCGCGCGTCCTCGACACTGTGGCCCAGCGTGGACGCCACCTGGCGTTCGGCGAGGAACGCCTTGACGGTGGGCAGGGACAGCACGGCCGCCGTCATCTGCTGCGACATCGTCCCGATGGCGTTCTGCTGGCGTTCCACACCGCTGCGGATCGACCGTACGCACAGGAAGATGCCGGCACCGGCGAACGTGAAGGTCGCGAGCACGACGAGCAGCAGGACCCAGTCCAGCACGCCCATGGCGATCAGGGTGCCCACGGCCAGGAAGAGTGAGGACGGTATCTGCGCCACGCCGACGTCCACCACGGAACGCAGCTGCGTGCTGTCGGAGTTGGCGCGGGCGACCAGATTGCCGGCCCCTTCGCGCCGCACCCTGCGCAGCGGCAGGGTCAGGATGTGCGAGACGATGCGGAACCGGGCCTCGGAGACCAGGCCCTCACCGGCACGGGCGAGCAGGTAGGAGGAGAGCGCCGACGCCAGCCCCGCGCCCACCGCGAGGCCCGCCATCATGAGCAGCGGGCCGACGGGGCGTTCGTCCTCCGCGAGAGCCATGACCAGGTCGCGGACCTGGAGCGGGAGGACGAGGGTGGCGGCGGCGGACAGGAGACTCAGCACCACCGCGGCGGCAACGGTGGCCTTGCGGCCCTTCAGAAGCTGTGTGAAGACCCGCAGTTCGTCGGTGCCGTCCGGGCTTGGTTCTCTGGCCATGTGAGGGCCTTCCTGCAGTGTGCGGTCGGGTCGGGCCACCGTCGTTCGCACGGCCGACGGTTCAGGTCGCGGCACCCTGCGCGGCCGGTGACGCGTCGCCGGTGGCCGGGACGCGGGGGGCCGGGCCGCCGGCCGGCGTGGACCGGGGGGCCGTGTTCCAGGGCCAGACGGCCGAGTCGAGGTTCCGGGCGGGGTCGGCGGGGTCGACGTTCGCCGCGACGCACGCCGCCGCCAGCTCGTTGGCCGTCGGACGCTCGCGGTGCTGCTGCGCCGCGGCCACGAAGGCCCGCGCGACGACATGCGCCCGGTGTTCGCCGAAGCTCAGTCCGCGCATGCCCGTACGGTCGTCCTTCGGCTCCCACGCGGCCGTCACGCCGGGCGCGACCACGTGGGCGAACGCGGGCGCGGGCCCATCCGGCAGGCCGGTGGCCAGGGCACTCTCGGTCACCGCGTCGACGGCGTCCCAGGAGCCGGAGCCCAGATAGACGACCATGCCGTCGTTGCGCGGCAGGCTCGACGGATTGGAGATGATCTTCGCGCGATACGTCACGGAGCGGCTCTCCAGGGCGCTCAGTACGCCGTGCCACAGCTCGGGCGCCGCGTCGGCGTCCGCGACCCGCAGATAGAGCCGCAGCAGATCGCCGCCGCCGGTGCGGCCCGTGCCGCTGTCCACGAGGAAGAAGCCGGGCGAGACGAGCGGGCGGGCCGCCGGGAGGTTCAGCAGCACCACCGGGCGCCCGGCATCGCCCGCCGTACGCCCGGTCTCCCGGAGCGTCACCGAGTCCGGGACGCCCACGCGCAGTCCGTCGATCTCCACGACCCGCCGGCCGGCGGCCGACCGACGCTCGGTGAGGAGCCCCGCGGCGACCGTCTCCGGGTGCGGAGTGGCCTTCGCCAGCCGGGCCTCGTAGTCCGGCGCGCGCAGCGTTCCGGGCGCTTCGCGGTCCCTGACCCCGCGCCCGGTGTGCAGCACTTCGTAGAGGGTGCGGGCGAGCGCGAAGCGCATCGCCGACGCGGATTCGGCGGTCACCTCGTCGTCCCGCACCCAGGCCGTTCTGCCGTCCGGCGCGATCCGCACGTCCGCCAGCGCGAGGCGCAGCCCGGCCGCGAGCACGGTCTCTTCGGTGCGCGTGGTCATGCGGCCTCCCCGAGTCCGACCGTGGAGACGAAGCTCCGCGGGTCGAGTAGCGCGGTCCTGCCGATGCCCGCCGCCGCCCGGACGATGGCCGACAGTCGGCCGCTCTCCCTGGTCGAGGCGATCAGCCGGTCGATCAGATGCCATCCGGCGTAGGACGTGGCACGCACCACGAGCCCGTCGTCGTCGGGGCCGCCGCCCTCGCGGTAGCCGCGGTGGAACGCGGAGACCAGCGGCAGCACACGGGTCAGCTCCTCGCTGCCGCGCGCCACGACCTCCTCATGGGTGAGGACGGCCGAGAACGCGTCGTCCGTCTCCTGCGCGGGGATCCTCAGCACCGCGCGGTGCAGCCATTCCCCGACGTACGCCCCGACGTCGCGTGCCGGGTCGCCGAGCCGGAACTCCTCCCAGTCGTTGACGTAGAACGCGGTGTCCGTGAGCAGGAACTGATCCAGCCGCAGGTCACCGTGGACGGGAACGCGGGCGACCTCGGCCTCGGTCGCCCGCAGCCGCTCCAGTCCCTCGAGCAGCGCGGAGTCGCGCTGCAACAGTCCCCATGCCTGGACGAAGGCGCCGGTGGCGTGGACGTACATCTCCAGCGGCAGCGACCGCAGGTCGTCGACCGGCGGGAACGGATGGGGGTCCGGCCCGGGGAAGTCCTCGTCCCGGAAGGGGAGTCGGTGCAGGGCGGCCAGCGTCCGGCCGGCCTGCGCCGACATGGACTCGGTGAACTCCCTCTCCGCGGCGAGTTCGCTGCCGGACCTGATGTCGTCCAGCATCCGGAAGACCAGCAGCCGCCGCTCCTCGTCTCCCCCGAGGAATTCGGGGCGGGGGAAGGGCCGGACGCCGCCCTTCGCGAGGCGCTCGAACGCCACGATCCTCCGGTAACGCTTCAGGGATTCCTCGGGACTCCCTTTGAGCCGTTTCACGAATACCGAATCGCCGGTGTCCGTGATGCCGGACCAGTTCTCGTTCCGACCGGGATAGGAATAGACCTCCGAGGCACTCAGCGAACCCAACCGGAGTTGCCCCAGAAGCTGTTCGACCGATGCACCCACGGGACTGTCGACAGCCGACGCGGAAGGCCGGCCCTGCGGGTATTTGATCTTTTCGCCTGCCACAGACGCTTTGTATCGTGGGGCGACGCCGCCGGACAACGAAGTGACCGGCATCGGCCATCGCCGGCGAGGGCGCGCCGGTCGCCGTACAGGACGACCGGCGGCGGTGCGGCGGGCCGCGAGGGGGGACGGTCTCCTCCGCGAACCGTCACCCGTCGCCGCCTTCTCCGCCCTTTCCGCCGTCCTTGCTCAGATGATTCTTCGGCGCACGGCCCACACCACTGCTTCTATCGGTGTTTCCACGTCCATGCGGTCGCATATCGACCGTATTTTGCGACGCAGCGTGCGGTCGCTCATCTCCATTCTGCGGGCGACCTGTGACATGGTGCAGCCCTGGGAGACGAGTTGCAGGATTCTCAAGTGATCGTTTCCTAGTTTGAGGTGGGGGTCTCTTAAGGAAGTACTACGATTCACCTATCAACCTCATGGTCGTCCGACGGTGGGGCGCCGGATTCCGATGTACCAAAACAGTTGAGGGAAGAGGCTGGTCGCGACCGATTCAGAGGTAATCCGAGTTCCGGACAGCGAGAACGGATCGACGATCCCGTCGGTCAACTGCCCGACGTCGTGGCGCCGATGACGGCGACAGCCCTGCCGACGGCGGCGGCAGAGAGGGCCGGAGCGGCCACGACGTTCTGGTCCACCTTGCCCAGCAGCATGAACTTCCCCCTTGACTGAGACCTCGTGAACTGCGCGGGGCCCGCGACGGCCACACCTGGAGGGTGGGCGATGAAGCGGTGGTCAATCCGCGGCACCGGGCGCGCCGCCAGTATATGAACCATCAGATCCACTTGATCAAGTATTTACCCATGTGATCGGCGTCACATCACGATTGTTTGGGCGGAACGTGAGGTTCCGAATGTGTCGGCCGAGTTCCCGAGACCTACTATTCAGCGCCCCGCTTCTCGCTATTAACGAACGGAACACCCGCCTTTCCCGCCCTCCATTCCTGCGAAGAACAAGGCGAATGCCAACCGTAAAGCAGCGAGCGGTGCTCCCGGCACTGTCACCGGGCGCACCGCTCGTGGTATTGCGGGCGGATCAGGCGTCCGCAGTGTTTCCCTGACCGAATTCGGCGTGCAGGCGCCGCGTGTGGTCGACATGGCGTACCGGGCCGGTGAGGGTGACCGTCGCCGTCAGGAGCGGCTCGGTGCTGGACGCCGCGAACCGCAGTTCCAGGTCGCCCGGCTCGACGAGACGGCGGCCGTCGCGGCCGGTGAAGGAGGCGAGGTCGGCCGGGACCGTGACGCGCACCCTGCGGGCCTCGCCGGGGGCCAACCGCACCCGTGTGTAGCCGATGAGGCGCTGAACCGGCTGGACCACGGAGGCGACCGGGTCGTGCAGGTAGAGCTGGACGACCTCGGTGCCGTGCCGTTCGCCGGTGTTGCGGACGGTGAGCGCCAACGAGAACTCGCCGTCGGTGGCCGCTTCCCCGGTGTACGTCACGAGGTCGCTCCAGGCGAACGTGGTGTACGTGAGGCCGTGCCCGAACCCGAAGGCGGGCGTCGGGTCGATGTTGGACACCTCGCTGGCGTGGGCGAGCCGCGCTCCGAGATAGGTGGTCGGCTGCGCACCCGCTCCGCGCGGCACGCTGACCGGAAGCCTGCCGGAGGGACTGGTCCGTCCGCTGAGCACCCCGGCGATGGCGGCGGTGCCCTCCTCGCCGGGGAAGAACGACTGCACGATGGCGGCGGACTCCTCCACGGCCCGGCCGAGCGCGTAGGGGCGACCCGCGAGCAGCACCGTCACGACCGGTCTGCGGGTGTCGATCAGCGCGTCGAGGAGTTGCTGCTGGACGCCGGGCAGGGCCAGCGACTCGGCGTCGCAGCCCTCCCCGCTGGTGCCACGGCCGAAAAGGCCGGCGCGGTCGCCCAGGACGGCCACGACGACATCGGCGTCCCGGGCCGCCCGGACGGCCTCGGGGATCCCGAAGGCGTCGCCGTCGTCGACGCCCGTGCCGCGTACGACCGTGAACTCGGTCTCGGGGAACTCGGCGGCCAGGGTGTCGCGCAGAGTGGGCAGTTCGATGCCGACCGGGGTCTCGGGATGGTGCACGCCGATGTGCTGGGGAAAGGAGTAGCAGCCCAGTACGGCGGTGGCCTCGTCGGCGTTGGGTCCGACCAGGGCGATGCGGCGCGGCCGGTCCAGCGGCAGGGTGCCGTCGTTGCTCAGCAGCACGACCGCTTCCTCGGCGACCGTGCGGGCCAGCTCGCGGTTGGCGGGCCCGTCCAGGTCGATCCTGCCGCGCAGGGCGTCCGGGTCGTCCAGGTCGGCGCCGTCGAGCGCGGGCGGCACCGGGTCCCAGTCCGGGTCGAGCAGCCCGAGCATCGCCTTCTGGGTGAGTACCCGGCGCAGGGCGCGGTCGATCACCTTCTCCGGCACGCGGCCGGCGGCGACGGCCTCCGCCAGGGGCGCGCCGAACGTCTTGACGGTGGGCAGTTCGACGTCGACGCCCGCCCTCAGCGCGGTGCCGGCGGCGCCGGCCCAGTCGGCGGCGACACCGTGCAGCGTCTTGAGGAAGGCGATGCCGAAGTAGTCGGCCACGACGGTGCCCTCGAAGCCCCACGTGTCGCGCAGCAGCCCGGTCAGCAGGTCCTCGTCGGCCGCGGCGGGCACACCGTCGATGTCCGTGTAGGCGTGCATCACCGACCGTGCGCCGCCCTCGCGGATCGCCATCTCGAAGGGCGGCAGCAGGACGTCGGCGCGTTCCCGCGGGCCCACGGAGGAGGGGGCGAGGTTGCGTCCGGCGCGGGAGGCCGAATAGCCGACGAAGTGCTTGAGGGTGGCGACGACCCCCGCGCCCTCCAGTCCGCGCACGTAGGCGGTGCCGATGGTGCCCACGAGGTACGGGTCCTCGCCGATGGTCTCCTCGACCCGGCCCCAACGGGCGTCGCGCACCACGTCCAGGACGGGCGCGAGGCCCTGGTGGACGCCGACGGACCGCATGTCGCGGCCGATGGCGGTGGCCATGCGGTGGATCAGGTCCGGGTCGAAGGTGGCGCCCCAGGACAGCGGGACGGGGTAGGCGGTCGCGCCCCAGGCGGCGAAGCCGGCCAGGCACTCCTCGTGCGCGACGGCGGGAATGCCGAAGCGGCTCTGCGAGGCGATGCGGGTCTGGGTGCGCGACAGGGAGAGCGCACCGAGTGCCGGGTCGACGGGAAGGGTGCCGAACGACCGGGTCAGCTGCCCCAGTCCGGTGGGCAGCAGTGCGTCGAGGTCGACGGCCTCCTCCATGTCGTGCTGATGGGGGGCCACGTCACCGCCCTCGTCGGACGCGCCGACCCAGACGCCGTACAGCTGGGCGATCTTCTCCTCCAGGGTCATCGCGTCGATCAGCGCGGACACCCTGGTGGTGACGGAGTGGGCGGGGTCGTTCCAGAGGGGGACTTCGGGGGTGGTCTCAACGGCCACGTCGGCGATCACTTTCCTCCGACGCCCATCAGGCCCTGGACCAGGGCGCGACGGGCGAACAGGTAGACGAGCAGGATGGGCACCATGGACAGCACCACGGCTCCCAGCAGACCGGGGATGTCGATGCCGTGCGCGGTCTGGAAGTTGTACAGACCCAGGGTGACCACCTTGGTGGACTCGGACTGGGTCAGGACGAGCGGGAACAGGAAGCCGTTCCAGGCCTGGAGCGCCGAGAACACCACGATCGTGGACAGTCCACCGCGGGACAGCGGCACGACGAGCTGGAAGAACATGCGCCGCGGGCTCGCGCCGTCCATCGCCATGGCCTCGTACAGCTCCGGAGAGATGTCACGCATCGCGCCGCTGAGGATCAGGGCGGACATCGGCAGGCAGAAGGCGGCCGTGGGCAGGATGACGCCGAGCAGGTTGTCGTACAGCCCGGCCTCACTGATCAGGTAGAACATCGGCACGATCACGGCCTGGGCCGGGATGGCGAGGCCGAGCAGGAACAGCCGGAAGATCGCCGACGTGGCCCTGCCGCGGCTTCGGACGATGGCGTAGGCGAGCGGCGGGACGAGCAGCAGCACGATGCCGATCACACAGGCGGTGACGACCAGCGTGTTGAAGAAGTACTGGCCGAAGCCCGAGTCGAAGGCGCCGGTGTAGTTGTCCAGCGTGAAGCTGTCCGGGATCGAGACCGGGCCGTTCTCGGCGTAGTCCTGACGGGTGCGCAGGGTCGCGGCGAGCATCACGTACAGCGGCAGGCCGACCAGGACCAGCCAGACGAGCGAGCCGGTACCGGCCACGTAGTTCGGTCGGCGCCTCATGACACACCCTCCGCCGAGCCGCGCATCTTGTCGTAGCCGGAGACCCGGACGACGATCAGTGAAATGATCG
Source organism: Streptomyces sp. NPDC058812 (assembly GCF_042744565.1). Taxonomy (NCBI): domain Bacteria; kingdom Bacillati; phylum Actinomycetota; class Actinomycetes; order Kitasatosporales; family Streptomycetaceae; genus Streptomyces; species Streptomyces sp. NPDC058812. The sequence goes on along the minus strand of NZ_JBHYOB010000002.1, from coordinate 334,082 downwards.
TGGCCGCGACGACCAGGGCCAGGGCGATCGCGGAACCGGTGCCGTAGTCGAAGCTCTTGAACGCCTTGTCGTACATGTAGTAGGCGCTGATGGTGGTGTCGGTGCCGGGGCCGCCCTGGGTCAGGATGAGGACCGTCTCGAACGTGGTCAGACCGCCGACGATCATCAGGATCATCGAGGTGATCATGGAGGTGCGCAGCTGCGGCAGGGTGATGTGGAAGAACTGCCGGTAGCGGCCCGCCCCGTCGATCTCCGCGGCCTGGTACAGCACCGGCGGGATCGCGCGGGCGGCGCCCTGGTAGATCAGCGTGTGGAACGGGGTGAACTGCCAGGTGCTGACGAAGGCCAGCACCCCGATGGCGGTGGCCTGTTCACCGAACAGGTTGCCGTCGCCGAACAGCCAGCCGGCGTCGGCCGGGATGCCGAAGTTCGGGTCGAGCAGCGCCCGCCACAGCACGGACACGGCCGTCGCGGACAGCAGCAGCGGGATGAAGTAGATGACCGACAGGACGGCGCGGTTGCGCTGGTGACCGGCGGCCCAGACGCCGAGCAGGATGCTCAGCGGGGTCTGGAGGACCACGCCGAGCGCGGTCAGCAGCAGGGTCAGCCAGATGCTCTTGAGCATGACCGGGTCGTCGATGAGGCGCGACCAGTTGTCCGTGCCGACGAACTCGGGCGGACTGATCCCGTCCCAGCTCATGAAGGACAGCACCGCCACCATGATCAGCGGGACGATCGCGAAGAGGGCGAAGAACACTGCGGCGGGCAGCGCCCAGGCGAAGCCGGGGCGGCCCACGTTCGTTGCGGACGAGGCGGGCGGCCGCCGCCGGGACTCCTTGCGGGGTCCGGCGGCGGGCCGGGCGCTCGTGATCTGTGTGGTCATGAGCCGTTCGTCACTCGGTCGGGAGGGCCTGCATGGCCTTGATGAAGCCGTCCGTGTCGAGCTGTCCGTTGAAGAACTGCTGGACGGCCTTGTGCATGTCCGAGCTCGCCTTCTGCGGGTACGCCTGGTCCCAGGACAGCTGGAACGACGGTGCGTCGGCGACGAGGTCGTACTGGAAGCGCGAGTACTCGGGGGTGCCCGAGCTGTCGATGAACTTGTCGGTGTTGGTCGTGGTGGGCAGGTTGCCGATGTCCAGCTGCGCCTTGACGAACTCATCGGAGTACATGAGCTTCAGGAACTCGGCGACGGCCTCGGGGTGCTTGGTCTTCTTCATCACCGAGTAGTAGTTGTTGGTGTTGCCGGCGACGTTGGCCGGGTCGCCCTTGCCGCCCTCGACGGACGGGAAGGCGGTGTACCCGAGGTCCTTCTCGGCGAAGTCCGGGTGGTCCGTCAGCTGTTGGGAGTAGTACCAGGAGCCCATCAGCTCGAAGCCGGCCTTGCCGGAGGCCACCAGCTGGACCGAGCCGCCGTTGGTGTACTTGACGGAGTCGTAGTTCTTGCCGAAGGCACCGGTGTCGACGAGCTCCTTGATCATGTCCAGGGCCTTCTTGCTGTCCGCGCTCTCCCAGGCGCTCTTGTCGCCCCCGACGGCCTTCGCGAACAGCTCCGGACCGGCTATGCGGTCGTAGAGGTACTGGAACCACATCTGGGTGGGCCAGACGTCGCCGCCGCCGAGCGCGATCGGCGTGACGCCCTCGTCCTTGAGCTTGTCCACCGCGTCGAGCAGTTCGTCCCAGGTCTTCGGCGGCTCGACGCCCGCCTCTTCGAGGACCTTCTTGTTGTGGAAGAGCAGGACCGGTTGGGTGCCGCGCATCGGGATGCCGTACGGCTTGCCGTCGACGACGGCGCTGTCGAAGACGGACGGCAGGAACTTCTGCTTCAGGTCCGGGTCCTTCTTGATGAAGTCGTCGAGCGGCAGCAGCAGGTCGGCCTTGACGAACGGCTTGATGCTGCCGCCGCCCCAGTTGAAGAAGACGTCCGGAGCCTGGGGGGTGTTGATGATCGTCTGGAGCTTCTGCTGATAGTCGGCACCGGGGATGGTGTCGAGGACCACCTTGACGTCGGACGTCTTGTTGAAGGTGTCGACGATCTGCTGCTCGACCTTGTTGCTGGCGTCCCCGTAGACCAGGACATGGATCTTGCCGTCGTCCGACGACGCCCCGCCGTTCCCGTCGCCGCAGGCCGACAGGCTCAGCGCCAGGGCGAGCGTCGCGCCAGTGGCGACCAGTCTGGGCAAGCGCGCACGTGTCTTCATCGTTCGCCTTTCGAAAGTTTCGGCACCATCACCGAAAGTCCATGCTGTCGGACAGTAAAGTCAGTCGGGATTTCCGGTCAATGGCCGTGCGGATGCCGACTCAAAACGTTATCGATCGCATGACCTACTCTGCCTGTATGCACGATGAAGTTGAGGTGGGCACAAGGGTGACCCTGGCCGAGGTGGCGAAAGAAGCGGGGGTCTCCCCTCCGACAGTTTCGAAAGTCCTCAACGGTCGTTCGGACGTCTCCAGCGCCACCCGGGTCAAGGTCGAGCGGCTTCTGGAGCTCCACGGCTACCGCCGCCGGGCCTCGAGCCCACCGCGCTCCCCGCTCGTCGAACTCGTCTTCCACGAGTTGGACAGCGTCTGGGCGATGGAACTCGTCCGGGGCGTGGAGAACGTCGCCAAGGCCAACCGGGCGACCGTGGTGCTCACCAGGAGCGGCACCCGGCACGCACCCGCTCCCGGCTGGATCGAGGGTGTGCTCCGACGCAGGCCACTGGGTGTCGTGCTGGTCTTCTCGTCGCTTCCCGCGGAGGTGAAACAGCGGCTCAGATCGCGGGACATCCCCTTCGTCATCGTCGACCCGGCCGGCGACCCCGATCCCGACGTACCGTCCGTGGGCTCCGCCAACTGGGCCGGAGGGCTCGCGGCGACGCGCCATCTCACCGACCGCGGACACGAGCGCGTCGCGATCATCACCGGGCCCGAGGACATGCTGTGCTCACTGGCCCGTCTCGACGGGTACCGCTCGGCCATGACCATGGCGGGCCTGACGGTCGACCCGCGTCTCGTCCGGTTCGGCGACTTCCAGGTGCGGAGCGGCTTCGAGCACGCCATGGACCTGCTGGGCGGTCCCCGTCGGCCGACGGCGGTCTTCGCGGGCAGCGACCTCCAGGCACTGGGCGTCCTGGAGGCGGCCCGGCTCAGGGGGTTGAGGGTGCCGGAGGACCTCTCGGTGGTCGGCTACGACGACGTACCGCTGGCCCAGTGGTCGAGCCCGCCGCTGACCACGGTCCACCAGCCGCTGCGGCACATGGCCGAGGAGGCGGCCCGCATGCTCTTCCGCCCGGACGACCCCGGCGGGGCCGTCCAGCGCATTGAACTGGCGACACATCTCGTCGTACGGCAGAGCACGGCACGACGAGGGCAGCGCGCAATCCCGGCGGAGACCGTCAGCGCGGGCGCGTGACGAGGACCTGCCGTTCGCGGGCGGTGCCTCGGTGCAGGCGGTGCAGGCGGTGCCTCGGTGCAGGCGGTGCAGGCGGTGCCTCGGTGCAGCCGGTGCAGCCGGTGCAGCCGGTGCAGCTACCTAGTGCTGCGCTGCGGATGTTCCGCTGATGGCTATCGGGCGGTGAGGCGTTTGTCGATGTCCTTGATGTCGAACTGGCTTGGGTCGAAGGCGTCGCCAGCCCACTCCAGGAGTTCGTCGTGCTCCCCATGCCGGGGGCGGAGATGCCTCGATGAAGTTCGCGTAGTTCCACGGGCTGCCGCAGTCCTCCGGTGGGCAGGCCCGGCGGCCGGTCAGGCAGCCCCGGTAGGTCGCACCCGGATCCCCGGACAGGGCCTTCTCTACCTCGATGCGGTGGACCGGGAGCGTGTGACGTTTCTGCAGAATGTGCCGGGGGCAGTCGGGACAGTAGGGCCCCGCGATGGGCCGGGCGAGAAAGGCCGCCATGGGCGCGAGATACACAATCCCCGTCATCCGGACCGCAATCCCTTGGATGCTCAACCCCCATCACTCTGCCGAGATGGACGCCGACGCGAACCGCTGGGCGTTCGAACTGTTCCGCGACGACCCGCGTGTTCCGACCCCGGCACGGGCCGACAATTACACGACATGGGTGGCCCTCTGCTTCCCCGACGCAGGCCCCGAGCTGCTGACGCGCTGGTGCCGCTTCAACGCGCTCTACACAGTCATCGAGAACAAGCAAGAGGCGTTGTACGAGACGAGCGACGCGGGCAGCGCGGAAGCCGTCTGGGAACGTACGGTCACGCTGTTGTTCCGGCAGTCGCATGCTCCGGACGTGTTCGCCGTTCCGGCTGACGGGTGGGGCGAGGGGTTGCCCCGGTTCTACCTGCTCGCGGCGCACGGCATCGCCAAGACGCTGCCTGAACTGCTCGCCCGGTACTTCCTGCGGCGCATCGCGTACATGGCGCAGGCGCAGTACCAGGAAGAGGCTGCGATCAAGTCACCCCGTATGGGGCTGGGGGAGTATCTGGAGTACCGGCAAGTGAACTTCGGCATCCCGCTGTTCATAGCGACGATTCGCGCGCTGATGGGGCGTGACTTGTCGTCGGCCGAGTGGGAGTCGTCGGCGCGGGCAGAGCTGGACCGGCTGACGGCGCGTCACTGCTGTCTGGTCAACGACCTGTATTCGTTCCGCAAGGAGTGGAACGACCGCGACGGTAAGAAGGCCCCGGTTCAGGCTGTGACCGTTCTGCGGGCGCTGCACGGCTTGCCGACCCAGAGAGCCATCGACCTACTCGCTGAGACGATCGAGGCGACAGAGGCGGAGTTCTTGAGCCTGCGCGACACTGTGGCGAAGACGGCAGAGATGCGCGACTACTGCGACAGGTTGGGGCACATCCTGGCGGGGAACCTGCGCTATCACCAGGTGTCGCCCCGGTTCCACGGGCGAGGCTTTGACGGGGTGTTCGAGGGCGGGGAGATTACGGTTACCGGGGTGCCTGCGGAGCCCTGACCTGGGATTGTCCTGTAGGCAGCGGTGGCGCTCTCGGCCCCAGTCTGGCGGGGCCGGCCCTCGTAGTTCCAACGGAACGGGCGAGCAGTTGCGTTGTGGACGATGGTGAAGTCGGTGACCTTCCCAAGCAGGTCGACACGGGATGAGAAGTCACCGTGACGCAGGACAGCGCGGGCCAGGAGGGAGAAGAAGATCTCCACCTGGTTCAGCCAGGAGGCGTGCTTGGGCGTGTAGTGCGCCACGATCCGTGGGTGTTTCGCCGGCCAGGCCCGGGTGTCCTTGGAGGTATGCGACCTGCCCGGTGTGCACATCCAGCGCGGCCGTGACCGAGACCGTGCCGTGACGGACGTACTCGAACTCCCGTAGGCGCGCCCGCCGCAGGGCGGGCGGCCGGTCGGGATGCTTGCGGGAGCGGGCGGCCATCGCGGTCTTCTCGTCCACCGAGAGCACCACCGAACGCGGCGGGCCATTGCGGTAGAGGGCGCACACCTCGGCCACCCTGGTGAAGAAGTGCGGGTCGGTGGGCCGGGTCAGCCAGCCGCGGACCCGGTGCGGCTTGACCTGGAGCGCGGCAAGAATCCGTCCGACCTGGGAGGCGGAGATACCCGTGTCCGCCAGGTGATCGGCGATCAGCCGGTGCGACCAGCCGTCGTAGGGGTGGGGCGCGGCGCTGGTGGCCGTCGCCACGATCCGCAGCCGAACCCCGGGCCCGTAGACGGGCGGTCTGCCCGAGCGGGCCCGGTCATCGAGTCCGGCCATTCCCTCCTGGGCTTACCGGTCCCGCCACCGCACCACCGTGGAGACATCCACCCGGACGATCTCCGCTATCCGCCAGGCCGGGTGCCCTCCAGCGGCCAGTAAGGACTATGTGCGCACGGCGGGCACGCGCTGCGGAGCGGTATGCGCGCGCACCCGCTCCTCCAGCACACGACGATCATCAGCATCAAGCACCATGCCTGGCCAACGAGATGGCACCCATCAGCGAAACTTCCGCGGCGCAGCACCAGACGACGTGCCGGCCGTCCACCGCCGGTGGCGAACCGGAGACATCCGCTACCGCGCGTCGCGCAGCTCGAGCACGTACGCCGCGGTGAGCGCCACGGCACGGTCCTCGTCGTGCGACAGCTCAGCGAGGGCACGTGACGCCGTCGTTCCCGGGATGTCCGCGAGCGCCTGTGTCAGCCGTCGACGTGCGGACGATCCAACGGTGCCCGGGGTGAGGCGGTCGACGAGCCCGGTGGCGATGCGGTCCGCCAGCGCCGGATCGAGCGCCAGCGCGCCCAGCGCGTCGGCCGCGTCGACGTCGTTCGCCTCCTCGACGACCATGTCGACGAGCGTCGGCACCGCGTCGGCCACCGCGCGTGCCCCGAGCGCCACGGCCGCGTACCTGCGGACCACGACGTCGGAGTCGGCGAGCGCCTCCTTGAGCAGTGCGGTCGCCGCACCGTCCGGGATCTCGGCGATGGACTGGACGGCACGTTCGCGCACCTCGGCATCCGGTGAGGCGAGGCCCTCCGCCAGCAGCGCGAGTCCGGCATCGCCCAAGCGCGCCAGAGCCCATCGAAGGGCTCCGGCGACGTTCGGGTCCGTCTCGCTCAGCGCCGCCTCGACCAGTGCTTCCACCGGCACCGGAGCCTCTTCGACCGAGGACAGGGCCGCGCGCTGGCGCGTCGCGGCGCTCTTCGATGCCAGGGCCTGCAGGAGGGCCACGGTCTGCAGGACGTCCTCCCAGCCGGCGGGTTCCGCGGCGCCGATCCGGCCCAGTCGCGTGAGCAGCTCCGTCTCGGCCGCGATGCGTTCCCGCGTCTGCCGGACGAGGTCGCCGACGAGCTGTGAGGGCGTGAAGCCGGGATCGTCCAGCGCGCGCCCGACTTCACGCAGCGACAGGCCCAGTGACCGCAGGCTCTCGACATGGAAGATCCGCCGGATGTCCTCGTCGGAGTAATCGCGATAGCCGGCGTCGGTACGACCCGTCGGCCGCACCAGGCCGAGCGAGTCGTAATGCCTGAGCATGCGGGCGCTGACCCCGGACCGTCGCGCCACATCACTGATCAACACTGCCTGTCACCCCTGCCCCTTCCCCCCTGCCCCTTCACCCCTGACCTGTCACCCCTGACTCGTCCTGCCCAGGACCACGATGCGCTTCGCCTCCTCGATCGCGAACTCGAATCCGGCGTCCGGGTCGCGCAACAGCCGTTCCGTGGCGATCGCGTGCCGGCGCACGAGGGGGTTGAGATCCGTCGTCGCGGCACGCAGGGTCGGCATGATCACCTCTCCGAGCGCGATCAGCGCCCTGCTGAGGCTCAGCCGCGTCTCACGTTCGCCGCGCCCGAGCTGTGTGGCCAACGCCGTGGCCAGCTGGGGCTCTTCCCCTTCGGGCACGAGCACGACCGCTGCCCGCCAGGCGCTCCGCGCCACCTCGTCGTCGACGTCGGACAGCAGCGCCCGTGTGATCGCCGGCCACGCCTGCCGGTCCCCGATCTTGGACAGCGTGTGCAGGGCCTGGCTTCGTGCCTGCGCACGCTCCGAGCGGACTTCGTGGAGAAGCGCCGGGAGCGTCGCGGAGGACGGGTGACGCGTGAGTGCCCAGGTGAGCATGTCACGCACGTAGAACTCGGGCTCGACCGCGCATCGTTCGACGAGCTTGTCGACGAACCGCGGGTCGGGGGCCGTTCCGGCTCCCAGCGCTGCCCGCAGCCGCACTGACGGGCTGATGTCCTCCAGTTTCCGAAGGGCTTGCTCGGTATCCCTGTCCTGTTTCGGCATGTCGTCGGGACCACCTCCTGCCCACAGTGAAGACCTTGTCACTGTGTCAAGGTCAAAACGGGCCCCGCCTACACCGTCACCACTACCTCCGCGCCTCGGCGTTCAGCGTTGGCCAGAGTAAAGGGAAGTGACATAGAGGTCTAGACCCCATACGACTTACCCCTGGCGGAGCCCTTCCCTCATCCTCGGCTGAGGCAAGGCCGTTTGTTGGTCCAGGCCAAGCCTGGAGGTCTCATGGGAAGACGCGCGAACGCCATCACGGTGGTCGGCGTGTGCTTCGCACTCGCAAGCACCATGGCATTCGAGTCGCTGCCGGCCGCCGCCGCGGACGCCGATCCGCACGCCGCCTCCGCGGTTCCGCCCCTCTCGCCGACCCCGCAGTCCCTCACCCGCGCAGGTGACGACGTCGTCGTGACGGGCAGAGTGCTCGTGGTGGCGGACGAGGGCACCGACGCCGCCGCCCGCGCCCGCCTCGTCCGGGAGTTGAAGGCGCACGGCGCCGGCCGGGTGGACGTCGTCATCCCCGGGAACATCCCCAGAGCCGCCGCCGGACTGCTCACCGTACGGCTCGGCCCGGCCACCCGCCCCGACATCGCGGCGACAAGGAGACCTCGGACCGGCTGCTGGCCGCATCGAACGGGCTGCGGGAGCGGGCTCGCGCCGTGCGGGTCGATCCGCCGCGCGACTCCTGGGGGAAGGTGCGGCCCAAGGTCGGTGACGGGGTGCTCGACACCTTCCTGGTCCAGGCCGACGTCCGGCTGCGGCTGTGGGACTCCGCGGGAGGCGGGGAGAACCTCGCCCTGAAGGGCACGGCGTCCGCGTCCAGCGTGGAGCAGGACCTCGACCGGCTGGCACCCAGGTACGTCAACGACGGGCTGACCGGCACTCGTTGGGCCTCCGGTTACTCGGACGACGAGTGGGCGCAGATCGAGCTCGCGGCGCCGACGAAGGTCGCGGCGGTGACCCTCGACTGGGAGAACGCCTGCGCGGCGGAGTACGCCGTCCAGACCTCCCAGGACGGGGCGGAGTGGAGGACCGTGTCCACACAGCGTCCCGCCGACTGCGGCAACGACGTCGTAGGGCTCGCCTCCGACGACGCCGTGCGGTACGTCCGTGTGCAGGGTGTCGAGCGGAAGACGACCTGGGGCTGCTCGATCCACGAGATGGGCGTCTACGGGACGCCTGCCTCCTGACGGTCGGCGCCCCGCGGGGCGGGTGTCGCCCGGCGACACGGCCGGGCAGCACCCGTCGTAGCGGGGGCTGCCGAACTTACTTAATGAAAGCCAAAAGAAAAGCCGTGCAAGGAACCTTGACCGCGACCGGCAGGGCGGGCAAGGTGCCGGAGAGCGCTCTCCCACCCCTCCCGTGTCAAGGAGTCTCTCCATGCCCGTTGTCGGCATACCCCCGACGGTGCCGGTGCCGCGCAGACCCGGTCGCCGCGGACTCGTCGGCGTCCTGGTCACCGCGCTGGCCGCCGCCCTGCTCGCCGTCGTCCCCGCCGCGCAGGCCCAGGCCGCGCCCGTGCTGTTGTCCCAGGGCAAGCCGGTCACCGCCTCCAGTCAGGAGCATTACGGCACCCCGGCGACCGCGGCCGTCGACGGCGACAACGGCACCCGCTGGTCCAGCGCCGCCGCCGACCCGCAGTGGATCCGCGTCGACCTCGGCGCCCCCGCCTCCCTCAGCCGGGTCGAGCTGCGCTGGGAGGCCGCCTACGCCAAGTCGTACCGCATCGAGACGTCCCAGAACGGCACGGACTGGTCGACGGCCCACTCCACCACCACCGGCGCCGGCGGCACGGAGACCGTGAACGTCTCCGGCACCGCCCGGTACGTCCGCATGCTCGGCACCGCCCGCGCCACCGGTTACGGCTACTCCCTCTGGGAGTTCAAGGTGTTCGGCACCACCGGCGACGACCCGGGGCCGGTCATCCCGGGCGGCGGCGACCTCGGCCCGAACGTGCACGTCTTCGACCCGTCCACGCCCGGCATCCAGGCCAAGCTGGACCAGGTCTTCCAGGAGCAGGAGTCGGCCCAGTTCGGCTCCGGCCGGCACGCCTTCCTCTTCAAGCCGGGCACCTACGACAACCTCAACGCCCAGATCGGCTTCTACACCCAGATCCTCGGTCTCGGCCTGCGCCCCGACGACACGACGATCAACGGTGACATCACCGTCGACGCCGGCTGGTTCAACGGCAACGCCACCCAGAACTTCTGGCGCGGCGCGGAGAACCTCGCCGTGAATCCGGTCAACGGCACCAACCGGTGGGCGGTCTCGCAGGCGGCCTCGTTCCGCCGGATGCACGTCAAGGGCGGTCTCAACCTCGCGCCCAACGGCTACGGCTGGGCCAGCGGCGGCTACATCGCCGACAGCAAGATCGACGGCCAGGTCGGCAACTACTCGCAGCAGCAGTGGTACACCCGCGACAGCTCCATCGGCGGCTGGTCCAACAGCGTGTGGAACCAGACCTTCTCAGGTGTCGAGGGCGCTCCCGCCACCAGCTTCCCCGAGCCCCGCTACACCACGCTCGACACGACGCCGATCTCCCGCGAGAAGCCCTTCCTCTACCTGGACGGCGACGAGTACAAGGTCTTCGCGCCCGCCAAGCGGACCAACGCCCGCGGCACCACCTGGGCGAGCGGCACCCCGCAGGGCGAGTCGATCCCGCTGGACGAGTTCTACGTCGTCAAGCCCGGCGCCACCGCCGCCACCATCAACGCCGCCCTCGCCCAGGGCCTGCACCTGCTCTTCACCCCCGGCGTCTACCACGTCGACCAGACGATCAACGTCAACCGGGCCGACACCATCGTGCTGGGCCTCGGACTCGCCACGATCATCCCGGACAACGGGGTGACCGCGATGAAGGTCTCCGACGTGGACGGCGTGAAGCTCGCCGGCTTCCTCATCGACGCCGGGCCGGTCAACTCCCCGACGCTCCTGGAGATCGGCCACCAGGGCGCCGCCGCCGACCACGCCGCGAACCCGACCACCGTGCAGGACGTCTACATCCGCATCGGCGGCGCCGGCGCGGGCAAGGCCACCACCAGCATGGTGGTCAACAGCCACGACACGATCATCGACCACACCTGGGTGTGGCGGGCCGACCACGGCGAGGGCGTCGGCTGGGAGACCAACCGGGCCGACTACGGCGTCCGCGTCAACGGCGACGACGTCCTGGCCACCGGACTGTTCGTCGAACACTTCAACAAGTACGACGTCGAGTGGTACGGCGAACGCGGCCGGACGATCTTCTACCAGAACGAGAAGGCGTACGACGCCCCCAACCAGGCGGCCATTCAGAACGGCACGACGAAGGGCTACGCCGCCTACCGCGTCGACGACTCCGTGGACACCCACGAAGCCTGGGGCCTCGGCAGCTACTGCAACTACAACGTCGACCCGACCATACGCCAGGACCACGGGTTCAAGGCGCCCGTCAAGCCGGGAGTGAAGTTCCACAGCCTCCTCGTGGTCTCCCTCGGTGGCATGGGCCACTACAACCACGTCATCAACGACACCGGCGCCTCCACCGTCCCGGCCGGCACTTCGACCGTGCCGTCCACCGTCGTGTCCTTCCCCTGACCGAGCCTCAGCCGGTCACAACACCCCGCCGGGCCGGGCCACATCCCCGCCCCCCCGGCCCGGCGGGGACATCAGGCGGTGGCCACGGCCGCCCCACCCCATCGGCTCTCCCCAACCCGCCAGGAGCAGATGTGTCCCCAGCCCCCTCGTACCGCAGACCAGACGGCCGCCGCGCCGTTCCCCTGCTCGCCCTCGGCGCTCTTGTGGCGTCGTCGCTCGCCCTCGCCGCCCCGCCCGCCCAGGCCGCGGAGACCCTGCTCTCCCAAGGCAGGCCCGCCACCGCCTCGTCCCAGGAAGGCGACGGGTACGCCCCCTCTGCGGCCGTCGACGGCAACCTCACCGGCACCCGCTGGGCCAGCCAGTGGAGCGACCCGCAGTGGTTCCAGGTCGACCTCGGACAACGGTCCGACCTCAGCCGTGTGGTGCTCACCTGGGAAGGCGCGTACGGAAAGGGCTATCAGATCCAGGCGTCCGACAACGGGACGGACTGGCGGACCCTCAAGACCGTGACCGGCGGTGACGGCGGCACGGACGAGGTCGCCGTCACCGGCTCCGGCCGCTATGTGCGCATGCTGGGCACCGAGCGGTCCGGCGGCTACGGCTACTCCCTGTGGGAGTTCCAGGTGTACGGGACCACGGACGGCACACCGCCCGCCACCGGGGCGGTGGAGGTCACCGGCTCCCAGGGCAACTGGCAGCTGACCGTCGGCGGCCAGCCGTACACCGTCAAGGGCCTGACCTGGGGCCCCGCCATCGCGGACGCCCCGAAGTACATGCCCGACGTGAAGTCCATGGGCGTCAACACGATCCGCACCTGGGGCACCGACGCAGGCACCGAGCCGCTGCTCGACACCGCCGCCGCGCACGGCATCCGGGTCGTCAACGGATTCTGGCTGCAACCGGGCGGCGGCCCCGGCTCCGGCGGCTGCGTCGACTACGTCACCGACACCACGTACAAGAACAACATGCTCACCGAGTTCGCCAAGTGGGTGGAGGCGTACAAGAGCCACCCGGCGACCCTCATGTGGAACGTCGGCAACGAGTCGGTCCTCGGCCTGCAGAACTGCTACAGCGGGGCGGAGTTGGAGGCGCAGCGCAACGCCTACACCGGCTTCGTCAACGACGTCGCCAAGAAGATCCACAGCATCGACCCCGACCACCCCGTCACCTCGACCGACGCCTGGACCGGAGCCTGGCCGTACTACAAGCGCAACGCGCCCGACCTCGACCTGTACTCGATGAACTCCTACGGCGACATCTGCGGCGTCCAGGAGGACTGGGAGGAGGGCGGCTACACCAAGCCGTACATCATCACCGAGGGCGGCCCGGCCGGTGAGTGGGAGGTGCCCGACGACGCCAACGGCGTCCCCGCCGAGCCGACCGACGTGCAGAAGGCCGAGGGGTACACCAAGGCCTGGGACTGCGTCGCCGGCCACCGGGGCGTCGCGCTGGGCGCCACCCTCTTCCACTACGGCGTCGAGCACGACTTCGGCGGGATCTGGTTCAACCTCGTGCCCGACGGGCTGAAGAGGCTGTCCTACTACGCCGTCAAGAAGGCGTACAGCGGATCGACCAGCGGTGACAACACCCCGCCCGTCATCACGAACATGACCGTCGCCCCCGCCTCGTCGGCCGCGGCGGGCGAGGAGTTCACCGTCCGCGCGGACGTGCGCGACCCCGACGGCGACCCGATCGCGTACCAGGTCTTCCTCAGCGGCAACTACGCGAGCGGCGACAAGCGCCTGGTGGAGGCCGAGTGGCGGTCCACCGGCAACGGCACCTTCGCCGTGACGGCCCCGGAGAAGCTCGGCGTGTGGAAGGTGTACATCCAGGCCGAGGACGGCCGCGGCAACGCCGGCATCGAGACGAAGTCGGTCAAGGTCGTCGCCCCGCCGGTCACCGGCACGAACGTGGCGCTGGACAAGCCCACCACCGCGTCCTCCTTCCAGCCGTCGTACGGCGACTGCCCGTGCGAGCCGGCCAAGGCGACGGACGGCAGGACGGACACGCGCTGGGCCAGCGACTGGAGCGACCCGCAGTGGATCCAGGTCGACCTCGGCGCCCCCACCCCCATCCGCGAGCTCCAGCTCGTATGGGACCCCGCCTACGCCAAGTCCTACGAAGTCCAGGTCTCGGACACCGGCACCACCTGGCGCACGGTCCACACCACGGCCGCGGGCAACGGTGACATCGACACCATCGACGTCGCTCAGACCGCGCGGCACGTGCGACTCCACCTGACGGCGCGTGGCACCGGCTGGGGCTACTCGCTGCACGAGTTCGGCATCTACAGCTGACGGCGAAGGGCGTCCGGCGGCGCCCTCCGCCCCACCCCCACCAGGCACCTCAGCGGGCAGGAGGCCCCATGAGACCGCGTTCGAAACTCCCCGCGCTGCTGCTCGGCAGCGCACTGATCGCAAGCGTGCTCGGCGTCGGCACCGTCGCCACGGCGGCCGGTCCCGGCGGTGCCCCGGCCGCCTCGGCCGGCGCTCACACCGGGCACACGACGGCGGTGTCGACCCGGGCGTCCGCCGACGATCCCGACGGCGACGGGTACATACCGGCCGTTCCCCCGGTCACCGGCGTGACCCCGTCCGAGGCCACCCCGCCGCCGCGCTACCACAAGGAGTTCCAGGCCAACTGCGCCGTCACGCACACCGCGCCGGACGACCCGATCGTGTACCCGGGGCAGCCGGGCAGGTCCCACGACCACACCTTCATGGGCAACACGTCGACGAACGCCGGCAGCACTACGGCGAGCCTCCACGGCGGCGACACCACCTGTCTCGCACCGGCCGACGCCTCCGCGTACTGGATGCCGTCCCTGTACAAGGGGGACGAGAAGATTCTCCCCGTCGGCCCGCAGGTCATCTACTACAAGGCCGGTGTCACCGACTACACCAGCGTGCGGCCCTTCCCCAAGGGTCTGCGGTACGTCGTCGGCGACCCCATGCAGAGCGCCCAGGAGTTCCGCGGTCACAAGGGCTTCGTCGAGGGCTGGGAGTGCGGTGACAGCTTCTTCAACGTCGACTTCCCGGCGAGTTGCCCGAGCCGACCCGACGTCCAGCTCAACGTCCGCTTCCAGGCGCCCAGTTGCTGGGACGGCAAGCACCTCGACACCCCCGACCACAAGGGCCACATGGCCTACCCGGTCGTCAAGCCCGGCACCAACGACAACATGTGCCCGGCCTCCCACCCGGTCGCGCTGCCGATGATCGAGTTCAAGATGGCCTTCCCGGTCAACGGCGACATGAGCGACGTCCGCCTGGCCAGTGGACGCGGCTACTCCTTCCACTACGACTTCTTCAACGCCTGGGAGGAGCGGACCCTCAAGGCGCTGGTCGACCACTGCATCGTGGGCGGCCTCCAGTGCGACACGCGCGGCTACGACCAGAACCACCCGGAACGCGGCGCCGTGCTGAACGCGGATCACCGGCTGCCCTGACCCGGTCGGTTCCAGGGCCCGGCTGCACCCGTGCTGAGCGGGTGCAGCCGGGCCCCGGCAGGAGAAGGGAAATGGGGCGGGAATGAACGACGAGACACTCGATCGGCTCATCGGCGAACTGAGCCTGGAGCAGAAGGTACGCCTGCTCACCGGCTCGACGACCTGGCGCACCGCCGGTGAGCCCGGGATCGGCCTGCGGGAGATGGTGACCTCGGACGGGCCCGCCGGGGTGCGCGGCGAGGCATGGGACGAGCGGCGCACTTCGGTCCTGCTGCCCTGCGCCTCCGCCCTGAGCGCGATGTGGGACGAGGATCTGGTGGAGCGGCTCGGCCGCCTGCTCGCCACCGAGGCCATCCGCAAGGGCGTCGACGTGGTGCTGGCCCCCACGCTCAACCTCCATCGGAGTCCGCTGGGCGGCCGGCACTTCGAGTGCTTCTCCGAGGACCCGGAACTGACCGGCCGTACCGGGGCCGCGCTGATCCGGGGCATCCAGGCCCTCGGGGTGGCGGCCACCGCCAAGCACTACGTCGGCAACGACTCCGAGACCGACCGGTTGACCGTCGACGTCCGGGCCTCGGAACGCACTCTGCGAGAGGTGTACCTCGCGCCCTTCGAGGCTGCCGTCGAGGCCGGGGTGTGGCTCGTCATGGCGGGCTACAACGCCGTCGGCGGCACGACCATGACGGCCAGCCCGCTCCTGGCGGAACCCCTCAAGGGGGAATGGGGGTTCGACGGGGTCGCCGTCTCCGACTGGGCGGCCGTGCGCACCACCGAGGAAACCGGTCGCGCCGCCCTCGACCTGGCGATGCCGGGCCCGGACAGTCCCTGGGGCTCCTCGCTGGTGCGGGCGGTGAAGGACGGCCTGGTCGCCGAGGAGGCGGTCGACGGGAAGCTACGCCGGCTGCTCCGGCTCGCCGGCCGCGTGGGCGCGCTGGAACCGCGTCAACCGCGCCGGGTACCGGCGACGGCGTCCCGCGACACCCGGGCGTTGCTGCGCCGCGCCGTCAGCGCCGGTTCGGTCCTGCTGCGCAACAGCGACGTGCTGCCGCTCGACCCCGCCGGGCTGTCCACCGTCGCGGTCGTCGGCGTGCACGCCGCGTCCCCGCGCGTCCAGGGCGGCGGGAGCGCGGGCGTCTTCTGCTCCGACCTGGTCACCCCGTTGGCGGGCGTCCGAGCCCGGCTGCGGGGCCGGGCCCGGGTGGTCCACAAGCCGGGCCCGGCGCCGGGGGCGCCGCCCGCTCCCCTCGGCACCGACCAGTGCAGCGACCCGCGCTCGGGCGCCCCCGGCGTACTCCTGCGGGTGCTGGACGCGGCGGGGCGGGAACTGCACTCGGAGCACCGTCTGTCGGGCCGGCAGCTGGAGCCGGACCTGCCCCCGGGCGCCCACACGGTGGAGATCGCCGCCGTGCTGCGTCCCCGTCAGGCAGGAGAGTGGACGTTCGGCGTCGGGGGCTTCGGACGCATGACACTCACCGTCGACGACCGCGTCCTCCTGGACGGGGAGTTCCCCGGTGACACGGACGACCCGGCCGTCGTCCACGTCAACCCGCCCGTGCACACGGCGCGGACGGTACTGACCACCGGGCGCCCCGTGCAGGTGGTGGCACGGCGCGAACTGGTGCCCGGCCGAGGACGCGCCACCGTCGTCACCGCCGCGCCACCGGAACCGGACCCGGCGGCCGCGCTGGAGGACGCGGTGCGGGCGGCCCGCGACGCCGACGCCGCGATCGTGGTCGTCGGCACCACCGAGCACAGCGAGACCGAGGGCTACGACCGCGCCGGACTGACGCTCGGCGGGCACCAGGACGAACTGGTCCACGCGGTCGCCGCCGCGAATCCGCGCACGGTGGTGATCGTCAACAGCGGCGGACCGGTCGAGCTGCCCTGGCGTGAAGAGGCGGGCGCCGTGCTGCTCACCTGGTTTCCGGGTCAGGAGGCCGGCGCAGGGCTGGCCGACGTCCTGTTCGGCCGCACCGAGCCCGGCGGCCGGCTCCCCACCACCTGGGCGGCGACTCCGGCGGACGCACCCGTCACCCGCACCCGGCCGGTCGATGGCCGGCTCGACTACGCCGAGGGCCTGCACATCGGCCACCGGGCGTGGCTGCGAGCCGGACGGGAGCCCGCCTACTGGTTCGGCCACGGACTCGGTTACACGACGTGGGCGTACGCGGACGTGGAGGCCCCCGCTCAGGTCGTGTCGGGTGAGCCGTTCACCGTTCGGGTGACGGTTCGCAACACCGGTACCCGCGCCGGACGCGAGGTCGTACAGGTCTACCTGGCCCGCCCCGGTTCGGCGGTGGAGCGCCCCGTCCGCTGGTTCGCCGGCTACGCGGCCGTGCGGGCGGAAGCGGGCCGGACGGCGAGCGCCGAGGTGGTGGTGCGCCCGAGCGCCCTGCGGCACTGGTCGGAGGCGGACCACGGCTGGACCACGGAGCCCGGCCCCTACCGGCTCGTGGTGGGCAGGTCGGCGGGGGACACACGGTGGGAGGGGACGGTCACGGTCAGTGGCTTCTGACGGGGGCACGGGCGGCGGCCGGTCGACGGGTCCGGCTGTCCCTGGAGCACGCGGCCAGTAGGCGGCCCGCTCCGCTCACCGCACCGAGCGCTCCCGCAGGGCCGTCCGCCACGCCGGATCCGGTTCCACCGGTTCGGCTTCCTCCGGCCGGCCGCCACGAGCGAAGAAGTCGGCGAGCGGCAGGATCGCGGCCCCTACGGTGACGGCGTCCGGTCCCAGGGTGCCGAGGTCGATGCGGACGCGGGCGGCCGGGTAGGTCAGGGCGTAGGCGGTGGCGTGGGCCGTCACCGAGTCCAGGAAGCGCCGGCCCAGTTGCAGTCCGGCCCAGCCGCCGACCAGGATGCGTTCGGGCTGGAAGAGGTTGATCAGGTCGGAGAACCCCGCGCCGAGGTACTCGGCGGTCTCCTCCAGAACGGCCAGCGCGGTGGCATCGGGTTCCGGGGCGGTCCCCGAGGCGTCCGCGTCCGGGTACGCGGCCGCGAGCATCGCGGTGAGCGCGGTCTCCTCGTCCGCGCCCACGGGCGGCCGCCCGCCCGCCTCCGCCCAGCGCTGGAGCAGGGCCTC
This sequence comes from Streptomyces sp. NPDC058812, assembly GCF_042744565.1. Classification (NCBI taxonomy): domain Bacteria; kingdom Bacillati; phylum Actinomycetota; class Actinomycetes; order Kitasatosporales; family Streptomycetaceae; genus Streptomyces; species Streptomyces sp. NPDC058812. The sequence continues at coordinate 316,309 of NZ_JBHYOB010000002.1, read as the reverse complement.
CGCGCCCGCGTACGCCTCCAGGCAGCCCTGCGCGCCGCAGCGGCACCGGCGCCCACGCACCCGTACCGTCAGGTGCCCCCACTCCACGGCCCGGCCCGGTCGCATGTCGTCCCCGACGACGCAGGCGCCGACACCGGAGCCGAAGAGCACGACCGCCGCGCTCTGCGCGCCCCGGCCGGCGCCGAACCACATCTCCGCCTGGCCCAGCGTCTTGGCCCCGTTGTCGATGTAGTAGGGCACCGTCTCGGGCAGGATCCGGGACTCGCGCAGCAACCGCTCCAGCGGAACGGCGTCCCAGCCGATCGTCTGGCCGTGCACGACCGCACCGTCCTCGGCGGTCCTGGCGACGATGCCCGGCACGCCGATCCCGACGCCGAGCAGCCGCTGCGCCGCGATGCCGGCCTCGTCCAGCACCTCGGGGATGCCCTCGCGCAGATGCGTCATGACGACGCCGACGTCGTAGCGGTCGATGCGGCGCGGTCCCTCCGCCTCCAGCGGTCTCTCGACCCGGGCCAGCTCGGTGAGGGCGAGGTCGAAGAGTTCGATCCGCACCCGGGTCTCGCCGATGTCGACGCCGATCATGTAGGCGCTCCGCGCGCTGACGCGCAGCAGCGTGCGGGGGCGGCCGCCGGCGGAGTCGACGCTTCCGGCCTCCTCCACCAGTCCTTCGGCGACCAGCTCGGAGACCACGTTGCTGACCGAGCCGGAACTCAGTCCGGTGACCGGCCCCAGCGAGAACCTGCTGAGCGGTCCGTCGAAGTACAACCGTTGCAATACCGCGGTGCGATTCTGCCGCCGCAGGTCACGCACCGTACGCCCGTTGCGCACCTTCACCCTCGCCCCCTCGTTCCGAAATCCTCACCGCAACTTACATGTGGCCGGGCCCTTGACGCGACCTTCACTTGAGGTTTAAGTCACATCCTAAATTAAGCCGTGGGGGGCTTCAGGGAACGCGGGGCGTTGCTCCGGCCCCCTCCGCGGGCGACCCCGTCACCTCCCGGAAGGCCTCTGGAGTCATGCGCAGAATCAGAGCCGCAGCCGTCGGCGCCGTCACCCTCTCGTTCGCCCTCACCGTGGCTGCCTGCGGCGGGGGATCGTCCGGCACGGAGGGTTCCAACGAGCAGCCGAAGACCCTCACCTACTGGGCCTCAAACCAGGGCGCGAACCTGGAGGTCGACAAGAAGGTCCTCCAGCCGGAACTCGACAAGTTCGAGAAGGAGACCGGCATCGAGGTGAAGCTGGAGGTCGTGCCCTGGGCGGACCTCCTCAACCGCATCCTCACCGCCACCACCTCGGGCCAGGGCCCCGACGTCCTGAACATCGGCAACACCTGGAGCGCGTCGCTGCAGTCCAGCGGCGCCCTCCTGCCCTGGGACGCGAAGAACTTCGAGGCCATCGGCGGCAAGGACCGCTTCGTGGAGTCCGCGCTCGGCTCCACCGGCGTACAGGGGCAGGACCCGGCCGCCGTACCGCTGTACTCCATGGCCTACGCGCTCTACTACAACAAGAAGATGTTCGCCGACGCGGGCATCGAGCAGCCGCCGGCGACCTGGGAGGAGCTGGCCGAGACCGGCAGGAAGCTCTCCAGGAACGGCAAGTGGGGGCTCGGCGCGGAGGGTTCGAACCTCTCCAACAACATCCACCAGGTCTTCGTCCTGGCCAAGCAGCACGGCGCGGACTTCTTCACCCCCGAAGGCAAGGCCGACTTCACCTCCGACGGCGCCGTCGCGGCGGTGAAGCAGTACGTCGACCTGATGGCCAAGGACAAGATCGTCGCGCCCGGCAACGCCGAGTACGCCCAGAACCAGTCCCTGAGCGACTTCGCCAAGGACAAGACGGCCATGGTGCTGTGGCAGACCGCCTCGGCCACCTTCGAGTCGCAGGGCATGAACGAGGACGAGTGGGGCGTCGCGCCCGCTCCCGTGCAGTCCGGCGAGCCCGGCCCGGGCAAGGCCACCAACTCCATGGTCGCCGGCATCAACATGGCCGTCTTCAAGAACACCAAGAACATCGACGGCGCCAAGAAGTTCGTGAAGTTCATGACCAGCGACGAGGAGCAGGTCGTCCTCAACAAGGCCTACGGCTCCATCCCGCCGGTCAAGGCCGCCCAGCAGGACCCGGCCTTCGACACCCCGTCCCTCACCGTGCTCCGGGAGACCCTCGCGACCAGTGCCACCGCACTGCCGCAGGTCCCCGAGGAGTCGCAGTTCGAGACCGTCGTCGGCACCGCCGTCAAGGAACTCTTCGCCGACGCCGCCGCCGGCCGTGCGGTGACCGACGAGTCGGTGCGGGCGGGGCTCGAAAAGGCCCAGCAGCAGATGCCCGAGAAGTGAGCACGGACACCGCCATGACTACCACCGCTGCCCTCGACGCAGGCGAGCGGACGGCACGCAAGAACGCCCCCGGAGCGGCGCCGCGCAAGCGTCGCTCCGGGCGGCTGCGCCGCATCGCCCTGCCGTACCTGCTGCTGTTCCCCGCGATCCTCCTCGAACTGCTGGTCCACCTGGTGCCGATGGTGATCGGCATCGTCGTCAGCTTCAAGGAGCTGACCCAGTTCCACATCCGCGACTGGGGTACCGCGCCCTGGGCCGGCTTCGACAACTACGCGCTGTCGCTCGACTTCGACGCCCCCGTGGGCGAGGCGCTGCTGAAGTCGTTCTTCACCACCTGCCTGTTCACCGTGGTCTCCGTCGGCCTGTGCTGGATGCTCGGCGTGGCCGCCGCGGTCTTCATGCAGGAGTCGTTCCGCGGCCGGGGCTTCCTGCGCACGATCTTCCTCGTCCCGTACGCGCTGCCCGTCTACGCCGCCGTCATCACCTGGTCGTTCATGTTCCAGCGGGACAACGGGCTGGTGAACCACGTGCTGCACGACCAGCTAGGGCTCACCGCCAGTCCCCCGTTCTGGCTGATCGGCGACAACAGCTTCATCGCGCTGCTCGTCGTCTCGGTGTGGAAGGGCTGGCCCTTCGCCTTCCTCATCATCATGGCCGGACTGCAGAACATCCCGAGGGACGTCTACGAGGCCGCCGCCCTGGACGGCGCGGGCGTCTGGCAGCAGGTCCGCCGCATCACCCTGCCGGCGCTGCGCCCCGTCAACCAGGTCCTCGTCCTGGTGCTGTTCCTGTGGACGTTCAACGACTTCAACACGCCCTTCGTCCTGTTCGGCAAGGCCGCGCCGGAAGCCGCGGACCTGATCTCCATCCACATCTACCAGTCCTCTTTCCAGACCTGGAACTTCGGGACGGGCTCCGCGATGTCGGTCCTGCTGCTCCTGTTCCTGCTCGTGGTGACGGGCGTCTACCTCTGGCTCACCTCCCGAGGAAGGAAGGCCACCGATGCCTAGCCCCACCGTCCGGCGCCCCCGCTCCCCGATGGCCGCCCCGCGGTCCTTCCTGTGGAGCCGCCGGGTCTTCCTGAGCCTCCTCACCGTCTTCGTCCTGCTGCCGGTCTACGTGATGATCTCCAGCTCGCTGAAGCCGCTGGAGGACGTGTCGGGCGAGTTCGAGTGGATCCCCTCGGGTCTCACCGTCCGCCCGTACTTCGACATCTGGGAAACGGTCCCGCTCGCCGACTACTTCGTGAACTCGCTGATCGTGGCGGGCGCGGCGACCCTCTGCTCCGTCACCATCGCCGTGTTCGCGGCCTACGCGGTCAGCCGGTACTCCTTCCGCGGCAAGCGCGTCTTCACGGTGACCGTGCTGTCGACCCAGATGTTCCCCGGCATCCTGTTCCTGCTGCCGCTGTTCCTCATCTACGTCAACATCGGCAACGCCACCGGGATCGCCCTGTTCGGCTCCCGCGGCGGCCTGATCCTCACCTACCTCACCTTCTCGCTGCCGTTCTCCATCTGGATGCTGATCGGCTACTTCGACTCCGTGCCCAGGGACCTCGACGAGGCGGCCAAGGTGGACGGCTGCGGACCGCTCGGCGCCCTCTTCCGGGTGATCGTGCCCGCCGCGATCCCCGGCATCGTCGCCGTCGCCGTCTACGCGTTCATGACCGCCTGGGGCGAAGTGCTCTTCGCCTCGGTCATGACCAACGAGGCCACCCGCACCCTCGCGGTCGGCCTCCAGGGCTACGCCACCCAGAACGACGTGTACTGGAACCAGGTCATGGCCGCCTCACTCGTCGTCAGCCTCCCCGTCGTCGCCGGCTTCCTGCTGCTCCAGCGCTACCTCGTCACCGGCCTCACCGCCGGCGCCGTCAAATAACCGCCCGAACTCCGGCCCCTGCCCCACTCCGCCCGACCAACCCAGAGAGGCCCTCTGTGTCCGAATCGCTCGACCTCGCCGCCTTCCCCGCCGACTTCACCTGGGGCACGGCCACCTCCGCCTACCAGATCGAGGGCGCCGCCGCCGAGGACGGCCGGGCACCGTCGATCTGGGACACCTTCTCCCACACCCCCGGGAGGATCGACAACGACGACCACGGCGACGTGGCCTGCGACCACTACCACCGGTGGCCCGAGGACATCGCCCTGATGAAGCGGCTCGGTGCCGACGCCTACCGCCTGTCCATCGCCTGGCCCCGTGTCATGCCCGGCGGCGACGGACCGGTCAACGCGGCCGGACTCGACTTCTACGACCGGCTCGTCGACGGCCTCCTCGACGCGGGGATCACCCCCAACATCACCCTCTACCACTGGGACCTTCCCCAGGCGCTCCAGGACCGCGGGGGCTGGACCGTGCGCGAGACCGCGGAACACCTCGCCGACTACGCCTCGGTCGTGGCCGGCCGCCTCGGCGACCGCGTCACCCAGTGGGCCACTCTGAACGAACCCCTGTGCTCCGGCTGGATCGGCCACCTGGAGGGCCGGATGGCACCCGGCCTGACCGACCTGACCGCCGCCGTACGCGCCTCGTACCACCTTCTCCTCGCGCACGGCCTCGCCACTCGGGCGGTGCGCGCGGCGGCACCGGGCGCGCAGGTCGGCCTCGTCACCAACCACTCCACCGTCGAGGCCGCCTCGACCCGCCCGGAGGACATCGCGGCGGCCACCCGCATGGACGGCCACACCAACCGCTGGTGGCTCGACCCGGTCCACGGCCGCGGCTTCCCCACCGACATGCGCGAGCTGTACGGCGTGGACCTGCCGGAGCGCCCCGGCGACCTGGACACGATCGCCGCGCCCCTCGACTGGCACGGCCTCAACTACTACTTCCCGGCGACCGTCACCGACGACCCCCAGGGCCCTGTCCCCCACGCCCGTGAGGTCCGGCTGCCCGACGTACCGCGCACCGGCATGGACTGGCAGATCGACGCCGGCGGCCTGGAGGCCCTGCTGCTGCGCCTGACCGACGAGTACGGAGTCCGCAAGCTGTACGTCACCGAGAACGGCTCCGCGTTCCCGGACACGATCTCGCCCGACGGCGCCGTCCACGACCCCGACCGGGCCGGCTACCTGGAGCAGCACGTGAGCGCCTGCGCCCGGGCGGTCCGCAAGGGCGCACCGCTGGCCGGTTATTACGCCTGGTCCCTGCTCGACAACTTCGAGTGGGCCTACGGCTACGACAAGCGCTTCGGCCTCGTCCACGTCGACTACGCGACGCAGGCCCGGACCGTCAAGACGAGCGGCCTGCGGTACGCGGAGATCATCCGGGCCCACCGGGAGTCCCGCGCCTGACCACGCCGACGGCCCGCGCCCCGTCGCCGGGTCAGGCGGACTCGCGTACGACCAGTTCCGGTTCGAAGACGAGGGTACGAGGTTCGGTACGGATGCCCTGGACCTGCTCGTCCAGCATCCTGGCCATGGCCGCCGCCATGTCCTCCACCGGCTGGCGCACGGTGGTCAGCGGTGGCCTGCACGTCACGGCGATGCTCGAGTCGTCGAACCCGACGACGGCGACGTCCTCCGGTATGCGCCTGCCCAGTTCCCGCACGACTTGGCAGGCGCCCTGGGCCATCAGATCGTTGGCCGCGAACACGCCGTCCACGGCGGGGTGGTCCCGCAGCAGCGCGGCCATGGCCACCGCCCCGCTGTCCCACGTGAAGACACCCTCCGCCGCGGGAGGGCGGTCATGCCCGGCACGAGCCAGGGCGGCGTGGAAACCGGCGAGGCGCTCCCGGCCGGCCCGCAGATCCGGCGGAGCGCTGATCACCGCGATACGGCGGCAGCCGCGGGCCAGGAGGTGTTCCCCGGCCAGGCGTCCCCCCGCACGGTGGTCCAGATCGACGCAACTGACCGGTGTCGCCCGGGTGGGACGTGCGAACAGCACCGTGGGGACGCGGGCGGAGAGGAGCATGTCCGGCAGCGGGTCGTCCGGTTGCACGGAGACCACCAGCGCGCCGTCCGCACTCCCCTGCCGCACGTAGTCGACCACCTGCGTCCTGGCCGCCTCCGACTCGGCGAACAGCAGCACCGGTTGCGTCATGCGCGCACGGAGATACCCCACGACGCCGTTGACGACACGGCCGAAGAACGGGTCGGCGAACACGCGGCCCGCGAAGGCGTCGCCGGCACCGGAGACGATGAGGGCCACCGTCCCGGTACGTCGGGTGACCAACGCCCTCGCCGCGCGGTTCGGCGTGTAGCCCGTCCGTTCGATCGCGCTGCGGACCAGGTCCTGGATGCTGGGATCGACGTTGCGCACGCCGTTCACGACCCGCGACACGGTGGCGCGGGAGACCCCCGCCTCCCGCGCGACATCCTCCAGCGTCGGGGCCTGCCTGCTCATGAGGGGAACTCTAACGCCGGGCAGGCCGCCGGCTCGCGGGAGCCGGATGGTGCGCCCCCGAGAACGGCACGAGCTTGACCGGCGTGCGGGAACTCTATTTACTACCCCAGCACATCTGAAGATCATGTGAACATGGGTGGGGAAAGTGCTTATACGCAGGCACGATGCGTTCATCAGGCGAAGACGCCGCGGACCGGGGGGAGCCGCCGCCATCACGGCGCTGGCGTTGCTCGCCTCGCTGCCCGCGCTCGGAGGGACGGCGGCGGCCGCGGCTCAGGTGGCCCCGCAGTCCACCAAGGGCCCGGCGAGGACGCACGAGGCGGCGACGGCCCGCGCGATGGCGACGGGCGAGCCGGTGGAGGTGACCGGTGAGCGCACCGAGTACTCCACGACCATGGCCGATCCGGACGGGACGTACAGCTTCACGCAGTCCGCGGTGCCTCAGCGCGTCAAGGGGGAGGACGGCGGCTGGCACCCGGTGGACGCGACGCTCGAGAAGCGCGGCGACGGGACGGTAGGCCCCAGGTCGGCCGTGGTCGACCTGTCGTTCTCCGGCGGCGGTGACGGGGCGAAGCTGATCGAACTCGGCAACGAGCAGGGCACCATGCGGCTCGGCTGGCCGGGCCGACTGCCCGAGCCGAGGCTGGACGGCGCGAAAGCGGTCTATCCGGAGGTCTTCGAGGGTGTCGACCTGGAGCTGACCGCGACGGCCGAGGGCTACCGCGAGGTCCTGGTCGTCAAGTCCAGCGAGGCCGCGGCCAATACCGCACTGGACCGGATCGAACTCACGGCCTCCTCGACCGGCCTGGAGATCGTGAACGGCGCGGGCGGCGGCCTGCGTGCGGTCGACGAGAACGGCAACACCGTCTTCAAGGGCCCGGCCGGGCAGATGTGGGACTCGGCCGGCCAAACCGCGACGCCGCAGGCGACAAGCCGTATCGCCCTGGCCGCTGTGGAGGAGCCGGACCCGGTCGAGGAGGGCACCCAGCCCCGCGCCGGTGACGCCAGTGCCGTCATGCCGGTACACGTGGACGGCGAGTCGGTGTCCGTGAAACCGGACCTGGAGCTGCTGCGCGGCGAGGACACGGTCTATCCCGTCCGTATCGACCCGTCGGTGGGCCTCGGGGTGTCCGAGCGGACCGTGCTGTCCTCCGACGGCGACAAGTTCTGGCAGTTCAACGGCGATTACGGAGTCGGGCGCTGCAGTGTCTCCGGTCCGTACTACTGCGGCAGCAACTACACCAACCGCATGTACTTCGAGTTCTCGCCGTCGAAGCTCGCCGGCAAGTACATCCTCGACGCCACCTTCCGCGCGTACAACACCTGGTCGTTCTCGTGCAACGCCAAGTGGGTCGACCTGGAGCGCACCAACAACATCTCCGAGGGCACCCGCTGGCCGGGCCCGACGCAGCTCGACCAGATGGGCGACCGCTACGTCTCCAACGGCCGCGGCACCAACTGCAGCCCCGATCAGCCGGACGCCTGGGTCGAGTTCAACGACAACCCGGAGGAGGGCGACGAGAACCTCGCCTCCACGGTGCGGAAGTTCGCCGACGGCAAGATCTCGCGGCTGACCCTGATGCTGCGCGCCAAGGACGAGAGCGACCCGGAGGCCTGGAAGCGGTTCGACGACAACGCCGAGCTCAAGGTCAACTACGCGTACAAACCGGGCGTGCCCACCAGCGTGGGCGTGATCCCGGGCGACGGCACCACCGCGTACTGCAACAAATCGTCCTCGGACCCGCTGATCGTCACCCGGGTCGATCCGACGGTGCAGGCGGCCGTGCAGACCCTGGTCGAGCACCACGCGGGTGACGAAGAGGGATCGCTCCAGGCCGAGTTCGTCGTGGAGCGGGGTGACGACGCGGCCTGGCACCAGGTGTGGACGGGCTACCGGCCCAGCTCCGGCTGGGACCCGGACGGCACCATCGAGCGGATGCGCACCTCCAACCGTGCGGACGGCGGTCTGTACCGGCTCAAGTCACGTACGCAGTCGCACTGGTCGTACAGCGGGAAGTCCGGCGATCTGTTCTCGTCGTATTCCTCGTGGTGCTACTTCAAGATCGACTCGACGGCCCCCAAGGCCCCGGTGATCACCGCGGGTTCGCCGTACACCGAGTGCACCGCCAACCTCTGCGAGGGCAAGGGCGGTCCGGGCGTACCCGGCAGCTTCACCTTCAAGCCGAACGCGCTCGACAAGGACATCGCCGGCTACCGATGGCGGCTGCTGACCACCTCGGCCAAGGAGACCAGGACGGTCACGGGGTCCACGGTCACGGTGCCGAACGTGACGCCTTCTCTGGCCGGCTCACAGGTGCTGTCCGTGGAGGCGAAGGACGTACGCAACCGCTGGGGCACGCCGGCCGAGTTCACCTTCAAGGTCTCCCCCGCGGCCGGCCCCGTCGGCACGTGGCACTTCGACGACGGGACACCCGGATCGGACGTGACCGTCGCCAAGGACACCGCCACGGAGGGCACCCGTCATGACGCCACGCTTCGGGAGGTGAGTACACGGGTGGGCTGGTCCACGCTCGGCCGACGCGGTGACACGGACTACTCCCTGTGGCTCAACGACGGTGCCGACCAGACACGCGTCGGTTACGCCTCCACGGCGTCCCCGGCGGTGAACACCAAGGACTCGTTCACCATCTCGGCCTGGGCCTATCTGACGGACACCTCGTCCACCAAGGTGGTGCTCGCGGCGCCCGGCGCCAACGCATCCGCGTTCACGCTGTACTACTCGGCGTCGTACAAGAAGTGGGTGTTCAACCGCACCGCCACCGACACGAAGACCGGTCCGGTGTATCTGCGCTCGCTGTCCGAGACCGGTGAGCCGCCACTGAAGGTGTGGACGCATCTGGCCGGCGTCTTCGACACGCAGGGCGACACGGACAAGACGAACGACACCATCCAGCTGTTCGTCAACGGCCGCCCGCAAGGCCGACCGGTCGTACTCAACACGGTGTCGAGCGCGTACACGCCGTGGGTGTCCTCGGGTGGTCTGCAGTTCGGCCGCTCGCTGGTCGGCGGCGCCTGGGGCGAGAACTTCCGCGGCCGGCTCGACGAGGTCTCCGTCTGGCAGCGCCCCCTGACCCGCGACGAGGTCGCCCAGGAGGCACAGCTGCTGGAGAACAGCGTCCCGGCCAATGAGCTGGTCGCCCACTGGGACGCCGCGTCGTCCACGGGCACGGAACTCAAGGAGCTCTCGTCGTATCCCGCGCCGGCGCTGAAGCTCTCGGCGGCGGGTGCCGCGCTCGACACGCAGAACGGTCTCGTCGTGGACGGCGCCGCCGGATACGCCTCCGCGACCGGCCCGGTGACCGATGAGTCGGGTTCGTTCACGGCCACGGCCCGGGTGCAACTGGACTCCGCGAAGCTCGCGGCGAAGCCGGTGGGGTACGAGGCGCAGGTCGCCGGCCAGCAGGCGTCGACCGGTGAGTCGTCGTGGGCGCTGTCGGTGGTCAAGCCGGCCGACGGCGTCTACCAGTGGAAGTTCACCCGCACCGCCGTCGGCACCGACGGCAAGGTCACGCAGAGCGCCCAGGTGCCCGGCGGCGACATCGCCGAGACCGACACCTGGGTCCAGGTCACCGGCGTCTTCGACGCGCAGGAGGCCTGGGAGTGGTCCGACCCGGACGATCCTGCCAAGTCGGAGACGCGCTACGGCAAACTCCACCTGTACGTGGGCCAGTTCGACCAGCCCGCCGAGGGTGACGCCGGGTTCACCGCCGCCCAGCAGGGGGCCGGTGCGCTGGCCGTGGGCCGTGGCTCCAAGGGCGGCACCACCTCGCGCTATCTGCCCGGCGCCCTGGAAGAGCTGCGGATCTGGACGGGCGCGATGAGCGCCGACCAGGTCGCCTCGCAGGTGATCGGCACCGAGGTGCTCTAGCAACATCGGCGGGCCGGGCCGGGGCGTCGTCGCCCCGGCCCGGCCCGGCGCTACCCGCACGCGGGCCCCCACGACGTATGCCTGCCGCGGGCCGACCTCCCCCACACCACCTTGACCTCCGCCGTGCACGGCGGGGTCGCAGCATGCCCGGCCGACGGTCCGGGCGCAGAAGGAACACCTTCATGAATCCCTTGGGGAAATACCGGCTGCTCAGAAGCAGCCGGCCCGATGAGCCCGGGAGTGGCCGCTGGGTGCGGCGGATCTCTCTGGGCGTGGGCCTGGCCATGCTCCCGGGCCTGCTGTCACCGACCGCTTTCGCGGCGGACAAACCCGATCCGCTGGGCCGCCCCGATCTGAAGGACGCACGCTCGGCCGAGGTCTCGCCGCTCACCGCTGAGGCCAACGCGAAGGCCGCGCGCGCCGTGTCGGACGGTGCGAAGGCCGACGCGGCCGCCGCGAAGCGCGCCCGCACCGATCAGGACCGGTCGGTCACCTGGCCCGACAAGGGCACGGCGAAGCTGACTCAGGACGATCCTGCTGCCGAGCCCGGCAGGCTGCCGGTCAGACTCAACCAGCCCGCCGGCCGGAAGCGCGCCGCCTCCGAGGTCGAGGTCAACGTCCTCGACCAGAAGACCGCCTCCTCCCTCGGCGTCAAGGGCATCGCCCTGGCCGTCACCGGACCGAAGGGCGGCGGCACGGCGGAACTGACTCTGGACTATTCGGCGTTCGCGTCCGCCTATGGCGCCGACTGGGCCGGCCGGCTCCAGCTCCAGGAGCTGCCGGGCTGTGCGCTCGACGACCCGTCGAGGGCCAAGTGCCGTACGCGTACGCCTCTGGAGTCCACGAACAAGCGGGCCGCGAACGAGCTGAGCGCCCCGCTCAGCTTCGCGCCGGCCAGGAGCGCCGGCGGCCGGACCATGGTTCTCGCGCTGGCCGCAGGCTCGCAGTCCGGCGCGGGCGACCTCGGTGCCACGCCCCTCGCGGCCTCCTCCACGTGGGAGGCCGGCGGTTCCTCCGGCACTTTCACCTGGACGTATCCGCTCCGTACGCCGCCGGCCGCGGCGGGCCCGCAACCGGAGCTGGAGATCTCCTACGACTCCGGCAGCGTCGACGGCCGTACCGCGACGACCAACAACCAGGGCACGGCGCTCGGCGAGGGCTTCGACATCACCTCGTCGTACATCGAGCGGCAGTACGGCTCGTGCGACGAGGACGGCCAGGACGAGAAGTACGACCTGTGCTGGAAATACGAGAACGCCTCCATCGTCCTGAACGGCCAGTCCACCGAACTGGTCAAGGACGACACCAGCGGCGAGTGGCGCCTGAAGAACGACGACGCGTCCAAGGTCGTACGGCACACGGGCGCCGACAACGGTGACGACAACGGGGAGTACTGGACCCTCACCACGGGCGACGGCACCGTCTACACCTTCGGCCTGAACAAGCTCGCGGGGGCGGGCACCGACGACCGCACCAAGTCGGTGTGGACCGTGCCGGTGTTCGGTGACGACGAGGGGGAGCCGGGCTACGCGGACGGCACCAGCTTCTCGGGCCGCGCCAAGAAGCAGGCCTGGCGCTGGAACCTCGACCTGGTCGAGGACACCCACGGCAACGCGTCCACGTACTGGTACGAGGACGAGGTCAACCACTACGACAAGCTCGGCGACGACACCACCGGCACCGCGTACACGCGCGGCGGCTACCTCGAGGAGATCCGCTACGGCCAGCGCGCCGGCGCCCTGTTCTCCGCCACCCCCGCCGCCTCCAACAAGGTGGTCTTCGCCTACGCCGAGCGCTGTCTGGCCACCGGCACCGGCTGTGACGCGCTGACCGAGGACAAGCGGGACAACTGGCCCGACGTGCCCTACGACGCCCTCTGCAAGGAAGGCGACAAGTGCACCGGCAACGTGGGCCCTTCGTTCTTCACGCGCAAGCGGATGACGGGCGTGACCACGTATGCGTGGGACGCGGCGGCCACCACACCCGCGTACGCGACGATCGACAACTGGTCGTTCAAGCAGTTGTACCTTGACCCGGGCGACACGGGTGACTCCACCGACCAGTCGCTGTGGCTGGACGAGATCAAGCGCACCGGCAAGCGCGGCGCCGATCTCGCCATGGATCCGGTGAAGTTCACGCATGTCTTCCTGCCGAACCGGGTCGACGGCGCGTCCGACGACATCCTCTCCTTCGAGCGGCCCCGGCTGAAGACCATCACCTCCGAAGCGGGCGCGCAGACGATCGTCTCCTACATGGCGGCCGACTGCGTCAGCGGGCAGACCATGCCCAAGGTCGACGAGAACACCCGGCGCTGCTACCCGGTGAAGTGGTCGCCCAACGGCGAGCAGGAGCCGATCCTCGACTGGTTCCAGAAGTACCCGGTCAGCGCGGTCTCCACGACCGACCCGTTCGGCGGCGCCGAGGCGGTCCAGCACAGCTACCAGTACGCGGGCGGCGGTGCCTGGCACTACAACGACGATCCGCTGACCCCGGCCAAGGAGCGCACCTGGTCGCTCTGGCGTGGCTTCGAGAAGGTCACGCACCTCACGGGCGCGAGCAACACCACGCAGAACAAGACCGCCACCGTCTACATGCGCGGTATGAACGGCGACCGCGTCCTGGGCGCCGACGGCAAGACGCCCGACCCGGACAAGCGCAAGACCGCCAAGGTGACCGGCATCAAGGCCGGTGAGATCACCGACTCCGACCAGTACGCGGGTTTCGTACGCGAAACGGTCACGTACAACGGCACGGCGGAGGTGTCCGGCTCGATCGCCGACCCGTGGTCGAAGCGGACGGCGACCCAGCACAAGTCGTACGCGGACATCGAGGCGTATTACGTGCGCACCGGTGCCACGCACGAGCGCACCAACGTCACCTCCGGTGGCACGGCCAAGGACCGGGTCCGTACCACCGTCACCACGCACGACGGCTTCGGCATGCCCGAGACGGTCGAGGACCGCGGCGACGACGCGGTCGGCGGAGACGAGACCTGCACCCGCACGTGGTACGCGCGCAACGCGGACGAGGGCATCAGCTCCCTCGTCTCGCGCACCCGCAAGGTCGCGAAGCCGTGCTCGGTGGGCGATGCCTCGCTCGTCCTGCCGACGGATTCCGCCCGTCCCGGTGATGTCGTCGAGGACACCGCGATCGTCTACGACAACGACGCGGCGACCGGATGGAGCGCGACGCAGAAGCCCACGAAGGGCAATCCGTCGTGGACGGGCCGTGCGAAGGCGTACGCCGGTGGCGTCCCGGCCTGGCAGAAGGTCAGCAGCACAACCTTCGACACACTCGGGCGCGCGCTCACCGTCAAGAACACCAGCGGCACCGTCACCAGTTCCGTGACGTACACCCCGGCGGCGAGCGGCCCCCTGACCGCCACCGCCGCCGAGGACGCCAAGAAGTTCAAGACGACCACGACGGTGGACATCGGTACCGGCTCGGCCGTGAAGGTCACCGACCCCAACGGGAAGGTCACCGAGTCCGAGACCGACAGCCTCGGGCGGCTCACGAAGGTGTGGCTGCCCAACCGCTCCAAGGCGCTGGGCAAGACACCCAACCGCACCTACGCGTACAAGGTCACGAACTCGGCGCTGCCCTGGGTGGCCACCAGCACCCTCAAGGGCGACGGCTCCGGTTACAACACCTCGTACGAGATCTACGACTCGCTGCTGCGTCCGCGGCAGACGCAGTCGCCCACGCCGGTGGGCGGACGGCTGATCGGCCAGACCCTGTACGACTCGCGGGGCCTCGTGGTCACGCGGCAGGCGGACGTCTGGGACGAGAGCGCCGCTCCTTCCGGAACCGCCGTGCAGATCGACGGCGGGCAGGCGCCCAAGCAGGTCGACACCGAGTTCGACGGTGCGGGCAGGCCCACCAAGGAGACGACCAAGACCCACGGCACGGTCCGCTGGTCCACGCAGACCACTTACACCGGTGACACGGCGGCCACCACCGCGCCCAGCGGCGGACAGGCCACGGCCGTGGTGACGGACGCGCTGGGCCGGACGACCGAGCGCCGCGAGTACGGCGGCACGAAGCCGGAAGGCACCGGATTCACCAGCACGCGGTACACGTACACACCGGCCGGTCAGCAGAAGACCATCACCGGGCCGGACGAAGCCAAGTGGTCCTACGAGTACGACCTGTTCGGACGGCTCACCAAGGCCACCGACCCGGACGCCGGTACCACCCTCACCGGGTACGACTCCCTCGACCGGCTGACCAGTTCCACGGACGCCGAGGGCAGGAAGCTGCTCACCGACTACGACGTCCTGGACCGCCGTACCGGCATGTGGAAGACGGACAGGACCGATGCCAACAAGCTGGCCGCCTGGACCTTCGACACCCTCGCCAAGGGTCAGCAGGACACGGCGACCCGTTACGACGGCGGCCTGACCGGCAAGGCGTACACGGCGAAGGTCACCAGGTATTCGGCACAGTACGCGGTCGAGACCAGCCAGATGCTGCTCCCGGCCGATGACGAGCTGGTGAAGGCGGGCGTCCCGCAGACGCTCTCCTTCACCACCGGGTACCGCCTGGACGGCACCGTCTCGCAGGCCTCGCAGCCCGCGGTCGGCGGCCTCCCGGGCGAGACCGTCTCGTACACCTACAACGCGACCGGACAGCAGCTCACTTCGAAGGGTACGAGCGGCTATCTCCAGGGCGCGGCGTTCTCCCCGCAGGGTGATCTTCGCCAGCTCACGCTCGGCACGAACGGTGCGAGCTCCGCGAAGAAGGCGTATCTCAACTACGACTACGAAGCGGGCACCCGGCGCCTGGTGCGCTCCTACGTCACCGATGACGTGCACGGCTATATGCCGCAGGAGCTGAAGTTCACCCAGGACGACGCCGGCAATGTCACGTCGATCTTCGACGGCACCACGCAGGGCGGCACCGCCAAGCCCGACTACCAGTGCTTCGCCTACGACGGTCACAGCCGGCTGACCGAGGCCTGGACGCCGAGGACGGCTGACTGCTCGGCCGCCGGCCGTACGCGGACCAACATCGACGGCGCCGCGCCGTACTGGACCTCGTACACCTACAACGAGGCGGGCCAGCGCGAGACCGGGACCGAGCACAAGACCTCGGGCTCCGTCACGACCGACTACGCCTACGGCAACACACCCACGGGTCAGCCCCATCCGCTGACCAAGACCACGACCGGGAGCGTGAGCAGCAGCTACGAGTACGACAAGACCGGCAACACGACCAGGCGTCCCGGCCCGAAGGCTCAGCAGACCCTGGACTGGAACGCCGAGGGCAAGCTGCTCAGGACGACCGAGGGCACCGCGGAGACAAGCTATCTCTACGACGCCGACGGCGAGTTGCTCATCCGGCGGGCCAAGGGTGACGGCGACACGGTCCTCTACCTCGGCGGCACCGAGGTGCGCCTGACGGTCAAGGGAACGACGAAGACCCTCTCGGGTACGCGCTCCTACACCGCCAACGGTCAGAACATCGCGGTGCGCACCGCGGTGAGCGGCACCTCCGGCAGCAAGCTCAGCTTCCTCGCCGCCGACCACCACGGCACGTCCAGCGTCGCGCTCGACGCCACCACCTATGCGGTCACCAAGCGCTTCACCTCGCCCTTCGGCGAGAGCCGGGGTGCCGCGGTGTCGTCCTGGCCGGACGACAAGGGCTTCCTCGGCAAACCGGCCGACAAGGACACCGGACTGACGCACGTGGGGGCTCGCGAATACGACCCCGCAATCGGCCAGTTCCTGAGCGTCGACCCGGTCCTCAGCCTGGACGCGCATCAGTCCATGAACGGCTACGCCTACGCGGACAACTCGCCCGTCACCTTCAGCGACCCCACGGGGCTCAAGAAGAACGGCGGCCTCGGCGGCCTGCTCGGCCTCATCGGTGCCGCCATCGGCGGTGTGGTGGGGGCCGTGATCGCCACGGTCGGCGCCGTCCTCGGCAGCGGCATCCTGGGCGGCGGCGGAGGCGGCTGGGGCGGCTGGGGCGGCGGTGGTAGCGGCAACAGTGGCGGTGGCGGCACCGTCCAAGCCAGCAGCACCGGCACCACCAAGTGCTACTACGCGATGGGCATGAACCAGTGCACCACCACCGGCGCACCGGCCATGACCGACAACTCGGTGAACACCGGCAACAGCTGCAACGGCACAGGCTCCGGCTATCCCGTCTGCCCGGGCATGATGGGCGAGCAGGGCAACCCGGAACTGGTCAAGGAGCTGCTGCTCATCGGCTGCGGCTGGATCCCGATCCTCGGAACGGGCTGCGACGCGTACGACGTGAAGCGCTCGGCCGACGAGAAGGACGTGGCGGGCGCATCGCTCGGCATGGCGGGCTTCATCCCGTTCTTCGGCGACCTCGCGAAGTTCCCGAAGCAGCTGGAGCGGCTCGACGACGCCGTCAAGGCGGGTGAGAAGGCCAAGGACGCCTCCAAGATCACCCGTAGCCTGGACGACCCCGAGTCGTTGCGCGGTGCCACGGCGGATGAGCTCGACAAGCTGCTCAAGGGCAAGGACCGCAAGCCTTCGCACTCGGCGACCGGCGGCGGATTCATGATTAGGATCGACGGCGGCGCCATGGTCTTCGAGGCGGGCAACAACGCCAAGAAGGCAGACGGATCCTACGAAATGCACGACCCGCTCCACCGGGGCCCGTATGTCAAGATCCAGCAGGGCAAGAAGAAGCCCATCCGCATTCCGCTGGCCGGCAATCCGACCCTGGACTGAGTGTGGAGGGACGCAATCCGTGAAGGACCTGCAAGACGACGAGTACTGCCTCTTCATCAACGGAGGAGAGGGATCCGACCTCTGGGCCCTGCTGGCCGACTGGTCCGACAGCGAGGACGAGGAGGAGTGGAAGAAGCACATCCCGCGCTTCTCCCGCCTCATCCGCTGCTGGCAGCGCCTCGGTTTCATCAAGGTGTTCCAGTCCGACGAATGGCCCGCGCACCTCACCAGCGAAGCGGTGACCGGTCAGGCCCTGGACGACCTCCTCGCCGATCCAGCCAGCTGGGAGTACCAGGACCCCGACCGCTGGACCTGTGTCGGCTCGGGCGACCGGGACATCCACGAGCTGGAGGAAGGCATGTGCGACCAGGAGCGGTGAGCGCCGCGTCCTGAACCGCGGGCCCCGGCCGACCCCTGTCGGCCGGGGCCCGCGTACGTCCGGGGAAGCCCTCGGTCGGCCGGGACGTCGCCCACCGCGTTGCGGTACCAGCCAGTACTCCGGTCCACTCCGGTCCAAGTCCGCGAGGGCCCCGACAAGGTATCTCATGGTGTGAGCGCGCACACACACGCATCAAACTATGGTGCCCCGCCACATACGCCGCTGACCTGCATGTTCCTACGGTATGGCGACACACAACCGTCCCCGCAGAACCTCAGGAAGTGGTGCCGATGTCGTCGCCCGCAACCGCTCCACCAGCACAGAACAAACTCAAGCGCATCGTCGCCGCCTCCCTCATCGGCACCACCATCGAGTGGTACGACTTCTTCCTCTACGGCTCCGCCGCCGCTCTCGTCTTCAACAAGCTGTTCTTCCCGGACTCCGACCCGCTGGTCGGCACGCTGCTGTCGTTCCTGACATACGCCGTCGGGTTCGCCGCGCGTCCGCTGGGGGCGCTGGTGTTCGGGCACTACGGTGACCGCCTCGGGCGCAAGAAGCTGCTGGTGCTCAGCCTGTTGATGATGGGCGGGGCGACCTTCGCGATCGGGCTGCTGCCCACGCACGCGACCATCGGCACGGCCGCTCCCGTGCTGCTGACCGTGCTGCGGCTCGTCCAGGGCTTCGCGCTCGGTGGTGAGTGGGGCGGGGCCGTGCTGCTGGTGTCGGAGCACGGGGACGCGCGGCGGCGCGGGTTCTGGGCGTCGTGGCCGCAGACCGGGGCGCCGGCGGGGCAGTTGCTGGCGACCGGCGTGCTGTCGCTGCTGACGGCCGTGCTGTCGGACTCCGCGTTCAACAGCTGGGGCTGGCGGATACCGTTCCTGCTCTCCGGAGTGCTGGTCATGGTCGGTTTGTGGATTCGTCTGTCCGTCGACGAATCCCCCGTCTTCAAGCAGGCGCTGGCGCAGGCCGAGACGCGCAAGGCGAAGGCCGAGCCGCTTCCGATCGTCGCCGTGCTGCGGCACCACTGGCGTGACGTGCTGATCGCGATGGGCGCGCGGATGGCGGAGAACATCAGCTACTACGTCATCACGGCCTTCATCCTCGTCTACGCCACCACCGCCGCCGACGTCTCCAAGCAGAGCGCGCTCAACACGGTACTGATCGCCTCGGCCGTGCACTTCGCGGTCATCCCGGCCTGGGGTGCGCTGTCGGACCGGATCGGCCGGCGTCCGGTGTATCTGCTGGGCGCGGCCGGTGTCGGGCTGTGGATGTTCCCGTTCTTCATGCTGATCGATACCGGTGGCTTCGGCAGTCTGCTCCTCGCGGTGACCGTGGGTCTGGTGCTGCACGGCGCGATGTACGCGCCCCAGGCGGCGTTCTTCTCCGAGATGTTCGCGACCCGGATGCGCTACTCGGGTGCGTCCATCGGCGCGCAGTTCGCCTCCGTCGCGGCCGGCGCCCCCGCGCCGCTGATCGCCACCGCACTGCTGGACAAGTACGACAGCTCCACCCCGATCTCCCTCTACGTCATCGCCGCGGTCGTCCTGACGCTGATCGCCGTGGGTGTGGCGAAGGAGACCCGCCACCGGGACCTCAACGAGGTCATGTCCTCTCGCGAGGACGCGGACCGAGAAGGTGACATGAAGGAGGCGGAGGGGAGCGCCTCCGGGGCGCCGGGGGCCCGCGCCCTCTGACCTGCCCTGCCATCGGCCCCCGTACGCCCGTGCGTACGGGGGTCAGTGCTGTGCCGGGATCGACAACCGACGTAGTCTCAGGGCCAGTTGTATCTCCAGAGTACGGTCGGGGCTCTGCCAGTCCTCGCCCAGGAGGTGGCCGACGCGTTCGAGGCGCTGGGCGACCGTGTTCACGTGGACGTGCAGGGCGTCCTTGGTGCGGGCGGGGCTCATGCCGCAGGCGAAGTACGCGTCGAGCGTGCGCAGGAGTTCGGTGCCGCGCCGCTCGTCGTAGGCGACGACCCGGCCGATGGTGCGCTCGACGAAGCCGGAGACGTTCTGGTCCCCGGCCAGCAGCAGTCCCAGGAACCCGAAGTCCTCGGCGGCGGCGCCGTCCCCGGAGCGGCCCAGCAGGCGCAGGGCGTCGAGGCAGCGTCGGGCCTCGGTGTAGGCGGCGGCCACCGCGTCGGGGCGGGCGGCGAGATCCTCCACGGGGGCGGAAGCGCCGACGGTGACGGCCTCGTGGACGGCCGTGCCCAGCTGGCGGGCGGTGCGGCGGGCCAGGCCCGTGGCACCGTCCCCCGCGGTCAGGGGCAGCAGCAGTACGGTGCCGCCGTCACGGGCGGCGGCCAGGCCGTGACGGGTGGCCGCGAGGTGGGAGGCGGCGGCCCACAGGCGTCTGCGCGCGTCCGCCTCCTGATCGACGTCGGACGCGGTGGCGTCGAGACGGGCGGCGAGTACGACGTGGGTGGCGTCCAGGTCGGCACGCAGCCGTCGGGCGCGGTCGCCCAGCAGGCGCGGGTCGCGGTCGCGGGCGTCGAGCAGGTCGTCCAGCAGCTCGCCGCGGACACGCTGTTCGGCCTCGGCGGCGGAGCGCCGGGCGAGCAGGAGGAGGGAGGTGACCATCGCGGCGCGTTCCAGGGTGAGCTGGTCGACGGGGTCGAGTCCGGGGTGGCCGCGCAGGACGAGGGCGCCGAGCAGCTCGCCGCCGGCGGTGACGGCGGCGATCCAGTCGTCCTCGTGCCGCACCGCGTGCCCCTCGGCGCGGGATGTCTCCAGCGCGCGCGGCGGCGCCGAGGCGGCCTCGGTGAACTCGACGGTGCCCGCCAGGACCTGGGAGACGGCGGCGGCCACGTCGTGGACACCACCGCCGCGCAGGACGAGCTCGGCGAGCCGGTCGTGGACGTCGGAGGCGCGCTCGATGACGCCGCTGCGGTCCCGGATGATCTCGTTGGCGCGCTCCAGGCCGGCGAGGGCCGAGCGGGTCTCGGCGAGCAGGTTCGCGGTGTCGATGGCGGCTGCCGCGAGGGCGGCGAAGGAGCCGAGCAGGGCGATCTGCTCACGTTCGAAGACGCGGGCGCGCCGGTCCGCGGCGAAGAGCACGCCGATGACGTGGTGGCCGAGCATGAGAGGCACGCCGAGGATGGCGACCAGGCCCTCGTCGCGTACACCCGCGTCGATGGTGCGGGTGTGCTGGAAGCGGGCGTCCTTGAAGTAGTCGTCGGTGACGTAGGGGCGGGCGGTCTGGGCGACGAGGCCGCCGAGCCCCTCCCCCATGCCGAGCCGCAACTGCTGGAAGCGGGCCGCGACCGAGCCCTCGGTGACGCGCATGTAGGTGTCGCCGCGGGCCGTGTCGTTGAGGCTGAGGTAGGCCACGTCCGTGCCGAGCAGCGAGCGGGCCCGTTGCACGATCGCGCGCAGGACCGCGTCCAGGTCGCGCAGCCCGGCGAGGTCGTGGGCCGTCTCGAACAGTGCGGACAGCTCGGCCTCACGCCTGCGCCGGCCCTCCAGTTCGGAGCGCACGCGCAGGGCGAGGTTCCTCGCCTGTTCGAGCGCGGCGATCCGCTCGGCCGGTCCCCCCTCCGCGCGGGCGAGCAGCACGGGCTGCTCGTAGGCGTCGGCGGACGCGCCCCGGGCCAGCAGCTCCAGGAACGGCGTCTCGACGGCTGCCGGGCCCACGGCGTCGCCGACCGGCGCTCCGGCATCGTGGGCGGAGCGCTCGGCGGACTGCACGTGATCGCGGGACATGCTCACAGGATTCCCCATCGCACGGTCGTCCTGGCAGCCCTGTGGAAAACCCCGGCCGCCGAGGGCACCACCCGGCTCGGTGAGCGGGCCGCCACCCTGATCAGTGCGCGGTCCAGCCGCCGTCCAGGACGAGTGAGGTGCCGGTGACGAAGGACGCCTGCGGGCCGCACAGGTAGGCCACGGCGTCGGCGACCTCCTCCGGTTCGATGAGCCGGCGCACGGCGCTGTCCCGCAGCAGTACGTCGGTCAGCACCTGCTCCTCGGGGATGCCGTGGGCCAGGGCCTGGTCGGTGATCTGCTTCTCGACGAGCGGGGTGCGCACGTAGGAGGGGTTCACGCAGTTGGAGGTGACGCCGTGGGCGGCGCCCTCGAGGGCGGCGGTCTTGGACAGTCCCTCCAGCCCGTGCTTGGCGGAGACGTAGGCCGCCTTGTAGGCCGAGGCACGCAGGCCGTGGACGGAGGAGATGTTGACGATACGGCCCCAGCCCTGCCCGTACATGTGGGGCAGGGCCCCGCGGATGAGCCGGAAGGGGGCCTCCAGCATCACGGTGAGCACGGTGTGGAAGACGTCCGGCGGGAACTCCTCGATCGGCCGCACCAGCTGCAGCCCGGCGTTGTTGACGAGGACGTCGGTGCCGGCGGCGGCGAGTTCGGCGGCGTCCAGGTCGGTCAGGTCCAGGACGTGGGGCTCGACGCTGCCCGCGAGACCCCCGCAGCTCTCGGCGAGCGCGTCCAGCCCGGCGGAGTCCCGGTCGACCGCTCTGACCTTGGCCCCCGCGGCGGCCAGCCGCTGCGCACAGGCACGGCCGATGCCGCCGGCGGCGCCGGTGACGAGGGCGGTACGGCCGCCGAGGTCGAGCGGGGAGGCGTGGGGGGCCGGGAGGACACTGGGCGAGGTCATATCCCCGACCCTAGGCAGCCTCCACCGCACCCCCCATGTGGGCACGCCCCATACTTCAGATGGAACCAGTGGGGTCGAACCATGTGGGGGTGTCGGACAGCGCCTGCTTGACCCGGGCCTGCCCGAACTCCTTGAGGTCCGGCAGGGCGTCGACCGCGAACCAGCCCACGTCCAGCGACTCGTCGTCGTTGACCCGGGCCTCGCCGCCGACGGCCCGACAGCGGAAGGTGATGTCCATGTACTGGCAGACGTCACCGTTGTCGTACGTGACCGGGTTCAGCGCCTGGACGAGGACCACCCGCTCGACGACGCACCGTACGGCCGTCTCCTCCTCGACCTCGCGCACCGCGCAGGCGGCGGGCTGCTCCCCCGGCTCCGGGATGCCGCCGATCAGTGACCAGCGCCGGTTGTCGGCACGCCGGTTCAGCAGCACCCGGCCCTCGTCGTCGAAGACGACGGCGGTGACTCCGGGGAGCCACAGCAGCTGGTGTCCGGCCGAGGCGCGCAGGTCGCGGATGAAGTCGGGAGTAGCCATGCGCACGACCCTAACGGGCCGGTCGGGCCACTCCGGGCGAGGCCGCGGGGCGTGCGGCGGGCGTACGGCTACACGCCACGGGCGCGTCGCCCGCGCACACCGGCACCGACGGCCCAGCCGAGCCCGCCGGCCGCGACCAGCGCCAGGGCGATCTCGGGCACCACGCCCAGCCGGGTGGCGGGCGTCTCGGAGGAGCGCAGGGGGACCTCCTGGACCAGGGAGTCCGCCACGAACATGCCGGTCTTCTGGGTGATCCTCCCGTCCGGCATGATGATCGCACTGACGCCGCTGGTCACCGGCACGGTGACGGTCCGGCTGTGCTCGACCGCGCGGACGCGGGACATGGCGAGCTGCTGGTAGGTCATCTCGCTGCGGTCGAAGGTCGCGTTGTTGCTCGGTACGGAGATCATCTGGGCGCCGTCGGTGACCTCGGAGCGCACCGCCCAGTCGAAGGCGGCCTCGTAGCAGGTGACGAGCCCGACGTTGGTGCCGGCCATGGTGAACACGCCGGGTTCGGTGCCCCGGCTGAAGTCCTGGCTGACCATGGAGGTCCACTCGTCGTTGATCGCCCCGATGAGCGAGCGCAACGGGAGGTACTCGCCGAACGGCTGGATCTGCCGCTTGTCGTAGGTGTCCACGGGCCCCTTGTCCGGGTCCCACAGGATCTGCTCGTTGAGCAGTTCGCCGTCGCGTTCCACCACGCCGCCGACGGAGATGGGCGCGCCGATCGCCTTGGCGGCCCGGTCGATGACCAGCCGCGCGTCGGCGTTGGCGAACGGGTCGATGTCCGAGGAGTTCTCCGGCCAGAGCACGAAGTCGGGCCGGTCCACCTCGCCGGCCTCGACCTCGGCGGCCAGGCGTTCCGTCTCGCGCGCGTGGTAGTCGAGTACGGCCCGCCGCTGGGCGTTGAAGTCGAGGCCCGCGCGCGGCACGTTGCCCTGGATCACGGCGACGGTCGCGGTGCCGTTCTCCGCCTTGTCGCTGACCAGCGGCCGGGCGGCCACGGCGCCCACGACGGGTACGGCCACGCTGAGGAGGGCCACCGCCGCCGCGCTCCGCCGTACCTCTCGGGTGCGGCGCGCCAGGGCGGCCAGGCGCACGGCCTCGTAGAGGCCGAAGCCGCACAGGACGACCGCGAACCCGAGCACCGGTGTGCCGCCGACCGCGGCGAGCGGCAGGAACACGCCGTCCGCCTGCCCGAACGCGATCTTGCCCCAGGGAAAACCCTCGAAGGGCACGCGTGCGCGGGCGGCCTCTCCGGCGATCCACAGCGCCGCCGCCCACACGGGCCAGGCCGGCAGTTTCGACACCGCGGCGACGCCCACGCCGACCAACGCGACGAAGAGCGCCTCGATCGCGACCAGGGCGAGCCAGGGGCCGGGGCCGACCTCCACGCCGGTCCACACCAGCAGCGGCAGCAGGAAGCCGAGGCCGAAGAGGTAGCCGAGGCCGAGACCCGCCTTCCAGCCGCGGCCGCACAGCACCCAGCCGAAGACGGCGAAGGCGGGCAAGGCCAGCCACCACAGGGTGCGCGGCGGGAAGCTGACGTAGAGCAGCACTCCGGAGAGCGCGGCGGCGGCGGCCGGGAGGAGGCGCAGGAGCCGCGCGGCGACGCGCGAGACGCGCGTGGTCTGCGGCCGCGTCCGGTCCGACTCGCCGACGGAGGTTGCGGTGGCTGTCACCCCCCGGAGTGTACGGCGGGTGACCGCGCCGCCGACAGCGCGGTCGGGGGGCGCCGCGGGGTCCTGGCGGCCGGTGCCGCACCGTTTCGGCACATCCGGGTGCCGAGCGGTCCACAATCCACCGACCAGCCGCTACGGTGTGCCGGAGCCTCAGCCGCCGGCCCGACCCGGCCGGGTGGCCGGGGCCCGTCAGGTCGGGGGCGACGCGGGCGCGGGACGCGGTGGGTTCGAGGGGGACGACGTCTGTGGCGCGGTCGGACGCGGACGGCGACAGACGGAGCGGTGCGGACACGGCGGGCGTGCTGATCCTCGGGGCCTGCGCCTCCTGGTCGCTGATCACGGCCGCCGCGCGGGACGGGCGCCCGGAGGGCGTGCTGCTCGCGGTGCTGGCCGTGGCCGCCGGCTACGCCGCGGGGCGGGTCTGCGGGGCGCTCCTTCCGGTCGCCGCCCCTTGTGCCGCGGCGCTGGCCGGGGTCGCCCTGACGGTGGTCGTCCCGCACCTCGCGCCCGGGCCGCGGATCACCGCGCCGCTGGGACACGCCGGCGCGACCGCCGCCCTGCTCGCGCTGTCGGCCGGCGCCGCGTGCTGCGGGGCCTGGGCCAGTCCGGTGCCGGCCGTACGGGTCGCGCTGCGGCTGCTGGCCGCCGGGGTCGCCGTGACCGCGGCTGCCCTGGGCTCGGCCGTCGGCTGCGCCGTCTGTGCGGTGGTGCTGCTGTGCTCGCTCGCCGCGGGCCGCGTGTGCCGCCGCGGCGCGGGGATCGCGGGGCTGGGTCTGGCCGCGGGCCTGGTGACCGGCGTGACCTGGGCGGTCCTCGGAAGCTTCGTGCCGGTCGGACTGGCCGCCTCCTTGGAGGGGCGGCTGACCTCCCATCGTGTGCGGTTGTGGGGCGACGCGCTGGACCTGCTGCGCGGGGATCTCGCGCTCGGGGTGGGCCCGGGTCGTTTCGGGTCGCCGAGTCCGACCGCGGCACAGGCCTCGGTGACCGACGGCAGACCCCACTCGGCGGTGTGGCAGCAGGCGGCCGAACAGGGCGTCGGCGTGGTCCTGCTGGGCGCGGCCTTCGGCTGGACGCTGTACGTCCTGTGGCGCTCGTCGCGCCCCACGCCGGTCGTTCTCACCGCGGGCGTGGCCCTCACCGGGCTCGCGGCGATCGCCGCCGTCGGCAACGCGCTGAGTTTCACCGCGGTGTCGGTGGGCTCGGGGCTCCTCGCGGGACTTGCCACGGCCCGCCCCGTCGCCGACGATTCGCCGGCGCGGGCGAGCGGCGTACGACCGCGGGGCGACCGGATGTCCCGGTGAGGGCTGGGTGCTTCGGTACCGGTGATGGGGAGGGAGCCGGGCCGGCGCGTAGCGCCACCGTCCTGCGCGCGGTGACCGCGTCGGGCGCGAGGGCCCCCGCCCGGAGCCTCCCCGCGCTCAGCGCGCCGGGCCGGGAGCCTTCGGGCGCAGTCGGTCCTTGATGACCTGGACGGCCGCTTCGGCGTCGTCCACGGTGATCGTGAAGGTGTGGCCGTCCCACAGGCGCAGGACCACGCCCTCCCCGCGCCGTACGACGACCGCGGTGCCCTTCTCCGGCCGCCAGCGGTAGCCCCAGCCGCCCCAGTGGCGCGGGGTGACGCACGGGGCGAACTCGGCGCCCGCGACGTGCGAGAGGGGGATGCGGCGACGGGGCACGCCGATGTGGCCGCACCGTACTTCGAGGCATTCCTCGTCGACTCTCAGGGCGACGTGCACGAACGCCAGCGTGCCGAAGAGGACCAACAGTCCCGCCGCGATGCAGCCGACGACCGCCATGGCCAGCGGGGCGACGCCGGACTCCCAGGCCGATTCGACGGCCAGCGCGATGCCGAGCGCCATGCAGGCGGCGCCGATGAGCGCCAGGAACCACTGGACCCGGTTGGTGGCCCGTCCGGTCCAGACGTCCGGCTGGGGGGTGGTCTCGCCGTGGCGATGCCTCATGGACAAGAGGTTACTGCCGTTTAGCTGCGCGGGTACCTCGTCGCACAGCTATGACTGGGCCGACCGGGCGTGCCCGCCGGTCAGCGCGCGGGTGTGACCGCTCGCAGGAGCCGGCCCTCGTCGTAGGCCAGCGCGGGCGCGGGCAGCGTGCCCTCGCGTCCGCTCAGCAGCACGGTGAGGGTGCCCTCGGCCGGGGCCCCGGGGTCGGGGCGGGCACCGATCCGGCGCAGCGCCTGGGCTGCGACCGCGCCGGCGGAGCCGTGCAGGACGAGGCGCGGGGCGCCGGGGCGCTGAACGGCGGCGCGGATGCGTTCGGCGACCAGTTCGTAATGGGTGCAACCCAGGACGACGGTCGTCACCGCATCGGGTGTCAGGGCGGCCGCGGCGGCCACCGCCGCGGTGATCGCGGTCTCGTCCGCGTGCTCGACGGCGTCGGCGAGCCCCGGGCACGGCACTTCGGTGACCGTCGCGTCGCCGGCGAACTCCTCGATGAGACCGCGCTGGTAGGGGCTGCCGGTGGTGGCGGGCGTGGCCCAGATCGCCACGGGGCCGCCGCCGGCCGCGGCGGGCTTGATCGCCGGGACGGTGCCGATGACCGGCAGTGCGGGCTCCAGCCGGGCGCGCAGTGCGGGCAGCGCGTGCACGGTGGCGGTGTTGCAGCCGACGATCAGGACGTCGGGACGGTGCGCGGCGGCGGCCTCGGCGACGGCGAGGGCCCGCTCGGTCAGGTCCTCGGGGGTGCGCGGCCCCCAGGGCATGCCGTCGGGGTCCAGGGAGAGGATGAGATCGGCGTCCGGTCGCAGGCGCCGTACCGCGGCGGTGGCCGCCAGCAGACCGATTCCGGAGTCCATGAGAGCGATCTTCACCGGGCCACCATAGACGATGGGCCGCTGCGGGCCGCTGCCGTGGGGCAGACTGCTCACGTGAGCGCCGATGCGTGGACTTCCGTCGTGACCGCCGTATCCGCCCTGTCCCTCGCCGCCTGGCTGTGGCTGCTGCTCGCCCGGGGCTTCTTCTGGCGTACGGACGTCAGACTGCCGCTCCTGGAGGAACCCGACGCCTGGCCCTCCGTGTGCGTCGTCGTCCCGGCGCGCGACGAGGCGGCGGTCCTGCCGGCGAGCCTGCCGTCGCTGCTGGCCCAGGACTATCCGGGGCGGGCGGAGGTCTTCCTGATCGACGACGGCAGCACGGACGGCACGGGTGAGCTGGCGTGCGAGCTGGCCCGGCGGCATGAGGGTCTGCCGCTCACCGTGGCCTCCCCCGGGGAGCCGCCCGCCGGCTGGACGGGCAAGCTGTGGGCGGTGCGGCACGGCGTCGACCTGGCACGCGCGCGTGAGCCCGAGTACCTGCTGCTGACGGACGCCGACATCGCCCACGCGCCGGACAGTCTGCGCCGACTGGTGGCCGCTGCCCGCACGGGCGGTTTCGACGTCGTCTCGCAGATGGCCCGGTTGCGGGTGGAGAGCGTGTGGGAGCGGCTCGTGGTGCCGGCCTTCGTCTATTTCTTCGCGCAGTTGTACCCGTTCCGGTGGATCGGTGGAAAGGGGGGGACGGCGGCGGCCGCGGGTGGCTGCGTGCTGCTGCGCGCCGAGGCCGCCGAACGGGCGCGGATCCCGGACGCCATCCGGCACGCCGTCATCGACGACGTGGCCCTCGCCCGGGCGGTCAAGGGCGACGGCGGCCGGATCTGGCTGGGCCTGGCCGACCGGGTGGACAGTGTGCGTCCGTACCCGCGGTTGCACGACCTGTGGCGCATGGTCTCGCGCAGCGCGTACGCGCAACTGCGGCACAACCCGCTCGTGCTCGCCGGAACGGTCGCCGGCCTGGCTCTGGTGTATCTGGTGCCGCCGGCGTCGGTGGTCGTGGGTGCGGCGACGGGGAGTGCGGCGGTGGCCGTCCCCGGTGCCGCCGCCTGGCTGGTGATGGCGGGGACGTACGTGCCGATGCTGCGCTACTACCGGCAGGCGCTGTGGCTCGCTCCGCTGCTGCCGGTCACCGCGTTCCTGTACCTCCTGATGACGGTCGACTCGGCGGTGCAGCACTACAGGGGGCGCGGTGCGGCCTGGAAGGGCCGCACCTACGCCCGTCCGGGCGCCGTGCCCGAGGAGGGCTGAGCGCCCGCGTCGGCAGGGGGTTCACTTCCGGCCGGGGGTCCAGTTCATGCCCCACCCGTAGGCGTAGTCGACCGTCCGCTGCGGGCTCACGCCGCGTTCGGGCACCAGGTAGCGGGCCTCGCGCTGGACGACCAGGTCGCTGCCGGTGTTGGTGATCAGCGCGAGGGCGCACACCGTCGAGGGCACCGTGCACTCGTCGAGCGAGAAGTCGATCGGGGCGCCGTACTGCGGCTGGAGGGTGACCGTGGCGTGCAGGTCGGCGAAGGAGCGCGCTCCCTCGTAGATGGTGACGAAGACGAGGATGCGCCGGAAGTACTGCTTGTGGTCGAGGTTGACGGTGAGGTTCTCGCCGCTCGTCACGGCGCCGGTGCGGTCGTCGCCGTCGAGGTGGATGAACGGCGGCTGGTGCAGGGACCCGAAGGCGTTGCCGAGGGCCTGGACGACTCCCTTGCTGCCGTCGGTGAGTTCGTACAGGCAGCACAGGTCGAGGTCGAGGTCGTCGTGCATGGCCACCGGACGGGCGAGCTTGCGGGCCCAGCCGGAGAACTGCTTGCGCACCTGCCAGTTGAGGTTGACGCGCATGGCGCCCGAGGTGCCGCCCTGCTTGGTCAGCGAGACGGAGGGCGCCGCCTTGGTGAGCGTGACCTTGGTCAGGCGGACCGGCTCCGCGGAGGGCGCCGACGGGGGCGGCGGGGCGGCGGCCGGTTGCGCCGCGGGAAGGGCCGGCCGTGTCGTGGGAGGGGCCGCGGGTACCGGCGGCGGCACGGTGACCGCGGGGGCGGGCGGCGCCGGCGGGGCGGCCGGGGCTGCCTGCTGCGGCTCGTCCACCGAGATGCCGTAGTCCGTGGCCAGGCCCTCGAGCCCGCTGTCGTAGCCCTGGCCGACGGCACGGAACTTCCAGGCGCCCTGGCGGCGGTAGAACTCGCCGAGCACGAAGGCCGTCTCCACGGTCGCGCCCGGGTTGTCGAAACGTGCCGCCACCGTGTTCTGCGCGGCGTCGCGGACCTCGATGTACAGACCGGGGACCTTCCCGAACGATCCACCGTCCGAGGAGGCCGCGAGGATCACGGTCTCGATCGCGGGCTCCACGCGCGCGAGGTCGACGATCAGACTGTCGGTCACCCGGCCGCCGGCGTCCCGCTTGCCCTCGTGGCGGACCGCGCCGGAGGAGTGCGCGGACTGGTTGTAGAAGACGAAGTCCGCGTCGGAACGTACCTTCCCACCCACCAGGAGCAGGGCCGAGGCGTCCGCGTCGGGCACGCCGGGGCCCGATCGCCATCCCAGTTCGACCCGCAGCGCCGTCGTCGGCACCGGAGTGTTCGATCCTTTCGACATTGACATGTCCGCCCCCATCACGTGTCACCGAACCGGGCCGCGTCCCGGCGGTTCGCCAAGTTTTCCGCGCCCAACCTATTCCCCCCGCCGCCCGCGCCCGACGAGGCGTGCGGCAAGACGTCCGGACAACCGCCGGTAACCCGCCCGGAACTCGGCCTTTACCGCAAAATCGCGTCTCGCGATGCCCTATTTTGCCAAGTTCGCTCGTATTGGGGATGCCAGGTCACTGCGGACACGGAAAACAACCCTCTTATCGGTCTCCCCAACCAGCACATCGTGGGCTTAACTTATGTGCCATGACCTCCCCCCGCTCCACTTATGGCGGCGGCTACTACTCCGCCTCCTTCCCGGACACTCCGATCTACGACTCGCTCGTGGCCGAGCGGGGCACCCCGCAGATCGCCCCGATCCGGGTCCCCGCCGCGTACGACGCGCCGGGCAGCCACCTGCCCGCGCTCCCGTCGGCTCTGCCCGCCCTCCCGGCGGGCCCGTCCCAGTCCTCCTACGGCTACCCGCAGCAGGTGCCGCAGCCCGCCCCGCTGCAGCAGGCCCCCGCCGCGTACATCCCGCACCAGGCGACCGCACCGCGCGGGTACCCCGGCCCCCAGCAGCCGCAGCAGCACCGCCCGGCCGCGCCCGGCCCCGCGGGATACGAGGCGATGCGTCCCGCGGCCCCCCGGCCGGCCCCGGCGCCGTATCAGGACCCGTACAACCAGCAGCAGTAC
Source organism: Streptomyces sp. NPDC058812 (assembly GCF_042744565.1). Classification (NCBI taxonomy): domain Bacteria; kingdom Bacillati; phylum Actinomycetota; class Actinomycetes; order Kitasatosporales; family Streptomycetaceae; genus Streptomyces; species Streptomyces sp. NPDC058812. Next base: position 285,706 of record NZ_JBHYOB010000002.1, on the reverse strand, counting down.
CGCGGCTACTGAGCCGCCCCCGGCGTTGTCGGTGCCACCTGGCACGATGACCCCATGGGAAACGCACGGCTGCAGTCGATCCACGTCCATCCGGTCAAGGCGTTGCGGAGCCTGGCGCTCCGGGAGGCCGTCGTGGAGCCCTGGGGGCTGACCGGAGACCGCCGCTGGATGCTGATCGACGACGGGGGAAAGGTCGTCACACAACGCCAGCAGCCGCGCCTCGCCCTGGCCGCCGCCGAGCTTCTGCCCGGCGGCGGTGTCCGGCTGTCCGCGCCCGGCCGGGAGCCGCTCACGGTGCCGGTCCCCAGCGCGCGGGGCACCGTTGTGGTGCAGATCTTCCGCGACAAGGTCGAAGCGGTCCCCGCGGAGGAGGAGGCCGTGCACGCTTGGTGCAGCGCCTTCCTCGGCGCGGACGTACGACTGGTGTACCTGGACGATCCCGCCACGCGCCGGCCCGTGGACCCGCGGTACGCGCTCCCGGGCGAGACCGTCTCCTTCGCCGACGGCTTTCCGCTGCTGCTCGCGGCCACGGCCTCCCTCGACGCCCTCAACTCCCTGATCGCCGAGGGCGAGCACGCCGACGAGGGTCCGCTGCCCATGAACCGCTTCCGGCCGAACGTGGTCGTCTCCGGCACCGACGCGTGGGCCGAGGACGGCTGGTCACGCGTCGCCGTCGGCGAGGTCGACTTCCGGGTCGCCAAGCCGTGCGGGCGGTGCGTCGTGACGACGACCGACCAGGGCACCGCCGAGCGTGGCAGGGAGCCCCTGCACAGCCTCGGGCGGCACCGCCGCGTAGACGGCAAGCTGGTTTTCGGGCAGAACCTGGTCCCGGTCGGTCGCGGCACGATCCGGGTCGGTGACCCGGTGCGGATCATCGAGTGAGACGCCACTTCGCCCCGGGGGGGCGGGTTCCGGACACCGGCGGGGACCCGGGAACGGGGTCCGCGGCCCGCGCGTTGGGCTGTGTGAGACGTTTCATGAGAAACCCGGCCGCGAGCCCCGTCGAGAGGCAATGGCGCGCTCTCCCGGACCGGCCCGCGCATGGACGGCTCGACCGGGGGCGGTACGGAGCGGGAAGGGGGTGCGGATCGTGCGGGCGATCAGCGGGCTCTGGCGCTGGCGGCACAATCCGCTGTGCCGCGCGACCGACCTGGCCGAGGCGTGGGTGGCACTGGGGGGACTGCTGCTGATCCTGTCCGTGGCGCCCCTGGTCGGCGCGCGCGTGGGCGGCGCGGCGCAGGACGCCATGCAGCGGTCGGTGCGCGACCAGCACGAGTCCCGGCACCGGGTGACGGCCACCGTCGTCCGCACTCTGGAGCGTCCACCGATGGCCGTCGACCCCGACGGCACGTCCGCCGGGGGACTGCGCAGCCGTGTCCTCGCCGACTGGACCGCGCCGGACGGCTCAAGGCACGAGGGTCCCGTCATGACGAGCATCCGCGACCCGGACACCGGCGACCGCTTCGCCGTATGGACGGACGGACAGGGCCGGACGGTGGCCCGTCCACTGGACTCCGCGACCGCGACGACGCACGCCGTGCTCGCCGGGTTCGGCGCCGCCGTCGTGGCCGCGGCCCTGGTCGAGGCCGGCCGGCGGGTCGTCGTGTGGCGCATGGTCCGCCGCCGGTACGCCCGTTGGGAGCGGGAGTGGGACCGGGCCGGGCCGGACTGGGGCAGGACCGGCGCGGGCGGTTGACGGGCTTCCGCCTCCGGTCAACTCACCACCTGTGCGCACGCTACGGTGGACCGGCCGAACCGAATCGGCGACAACCCGCGTACGACGAGGTGGGGGCACAGCAACGCCATGGCACAGGGCACGGTCCAGGTGACGCACACCGGTACCTCGCGGTGGCGGCGCCGCACAGGTGAGTACGCATCGCTCGCCGCCGCCCTGGAGGCCGCGGCCGACGGTGACGTCCTCACCGTCGCCCCCGGGACCTACCGGGAGAACCTCGTCGTCCAGCGGGCGGTGACCCTGCGCGGGCCCGAGGGCGCCCAGGGTTCGGTACGGATCGCGCCGGTCGACGGCGTACCGCTGACCGTACGCGCCTCGGCGGTGATCCAGGATCTGCACGTGGAGGGCCAGGACGCGGCGGCGCCCGCCGTGCTCGTGGAGGAGGGGACGCCGGAGCTGCTGGACCTGCGGGTGGTCACGCGTTCCGCGTCCGGGATAGAGGTGCGCGGCAGCGCGCGGCCGACGGTGCGGCGTTGCACCGTCGACAATCCGGCCGGTGTCGGTATCGCCGTTCTCGACGGCGGGGGCGGCGTGTTCGAGGAGTGCGAGGTCGTCTCGGCCGGTCAGGCGGGCGTCGCGGTGCGCTCCGGCGCGCACCCCCGGCTGGACCGCTGCCGGGTCCACCACGCCGCGGGTTCGGGCCTGACGGCGACGGGTGAGGGGTCCTCACTGGAGGCCGTGGGCTGTGAGGTCTACGAGGTGCGGGGCAGCGGCGTGCAGGTCACCGGCCGCGCCACCGCCCATCTCACCGACTGCGACGTGCACCGCACCACCGGCGACGGCGTCACGCTCGACACGGACGCGGTGCTCACGCTCGCCGACTGCCGTATCCACGACATCCCGGAGAACGCGGTCGACCTGCGTTCCCGCTCCGTCCTCACCCTGACCCGCACCACCGTGCGGCAGTTCGGGCGCAACGGCCTGTCGGTGTGGGACCCGGGCACCCGGGTGGACGCCAATCAGTGCGAGATCTTCGACAGCACCGGCGACTACCCGGCGGTCTGGGTCAGCGACGGCGCCACGGCGGTGCTCGACTCCTGCCGGGTGCACGACGTGCCGGACGCGCTGTTCGTCCTGGACCGCGGTTCACGCGCGGACGTCGTCGACAGCGACCTGTCGCAGGTGCGCAACACGGCGGTGTCGGTGAGCGACGGCGCCACCGCGCAGCTCGACGACTGCCGCATCCGGGACGCGGCCACGGGCGCCTGGTTCCGCGACCACGGCAGCGGCGGCACCCTCAACAACTGCACCCTGGACGGCAACCGCACCGGCGTGATCGTCACCAAGGGGGCCGACCCCACCATCGAGCGCTGCACGGTCGACTCCCCCTCGGAGGCGGGCGTCTACGTCTCGGCCGGCGGCCGCGGCAGCTTCCTGAACTGCCGGGTGACCGGCAGTGCCGGCTACGGCTTCCATGTGATCGACGGCTGCCGTACGACGCTGCGGAAGTGCCGTACGGAGCGGTGCGCGCGCGGCGGGTACGAGTTCGCGGACGGTGGCCCGGACACGGCGCACGACTCCGGCCCGCTCGTCGAGGACTGCACCAGCGACGAGAGCGGCGGTCTGGCGCCGCCCCCCGCTCCGGAGCCCGTCGTGCAGACGGTGAGCCAGTCCCCCGGCCTGCTGGGCTCGATCCCCGGGCAGCGCAGCACCGAGCAGGAACCCCTGATCGCGGGCGCCGCGCCGCAGGAGCCGGCGCGCACCTCCAAGGCCGTCCTCGGCGAACTGGACGCGCTGGTGGGCCTGGACAGCGTCAAGCGCGAGGTCCGGGCCCTGACCGACATGATCGAGGTCGGCCGGCGCCGGCAGCGGGCGGGCCTGAAGGCCGCGTCGGTCAAACGCCATCTGGTCTTCACCGGCTCCCCCGGCACCGGAAAGACGACGGTCGCCCGGCTGTACGGCGAGATCCTCGCCTCCCTCGGTGTGCTGGACAAGGGGCACCTGGTCGAGGTGTCCCGGGTCGACCTGGTCGGCGAGCACATCGGCTCCACGGCGATCCGCACCCAGGAGGCGTTCCAGCGGGCGCACGGCGGGGTGCTGTTCATCGACGAGGCGTACGCGCTCTCCCCCGAGGACGCGGGCCGCGACTTCGGCAAGGAGGCCATCGACACGCTGGTGAAGCTGATGGAGGACCAGCGGGACTCGGTCGTGGTGATCGTCGCGGGCTACACGGCGGAGATGGAGCGCTTCCTGTCCGTCAACCCCGGGGTGGCGTCCCGCTTCTCACGGACCATCACCTTCGGCGACTACGGACCCGACGAACTGCTGCGGATCGTGGAGCAGCAGGCCGACGAGCACGAGTACCGGCTCGCGCCGGGCGCGTCCGAGGCGCTGACGAAGTACTTCACGGCGATCCCGAAGGGCCCGGCCTTCGGCAACGGCCGTACCGCCCGACAGACGTTCGAGGCGATGGTGGAACGGCACGCGAGCCGCGTCGCCCAGGTCCCCGACCCCAGCACGGACGACCTGACCCTGCTGTACGCCGAGGATCTGCCGGAGCTGCCGTAGAGAGACCCACCAGGGCTGCGCGGACACCCCGGTGGGTACGGACCCGGACGCCCTAGGTGTGCTGTCCGGCGGATCAGGTCGCAGGAAAGCGACGGCGTCTCATCAGCGCGGGTGAGCGGGGGCTGGTGCGTCCAGCTGCAAGGCGGAGGAGGGCGTCGACGCGATGGGGGTCCCCCCGCGCATGGGGGTCCCCCCGCTCGAGCGGAGCCGAGAGTGGGGGAGAAGCCGAGCGTCGGGGAGTCGACAACCGACGACAACGCCGCAGATGGGCGTGCCGGCCCCCCCGCGTCTGCGGCATGATCCGCCGGACAGGCCCTAGCAGTCCTCGGGTCCGCCGTCCGCCGCCGGAACGGACGCCGGCCGGTCGGTGCGGCGCGGCGCCGGCACCTCCGGGCGCAGCCGGGCCAGCAGCCGCTGCCGTTCCTCGGCGAAGGCGGGGTCCGCCTGGTAGTCGGAGTGGCCGAGGAGCGGCGCGGGCAGCGGGTGGAGTTCGGTGCGGCCATAGGTGAGCGGGTCCTTGAGGGGTGCGCGGTCGACCGCCGGGCCCGAGTCGCCGGGCAGCCGCATCGGACCGCCGATCGGGTCCGTGCGCCGGTAGAGGTTGCGCCAGCAGTCGACCTCCTCGTGCAGCGAGCCGAGCGCGGCCGGTCCGAAGTGGGCCGGGAACCAGCGGCCGTACAGCCGCTCCAGCGGGGAGCCGTAGGTGAGCAGGGCGACCCGTTTGCGGGCCGTCGGCTCCAGTTGCCAGGCCGCCGCCGCGGCGAGGACGCTGCCCTGCGAGTGCCCGGAGATGACCAGCCGCCCGCCGGTGGCCCGGGTCCAGGTCGCCATCCGCCAGGTCAGGTCGGGCACCGCGCGCTCGGCGTAGCAGGGCGGTGCGAAGGGGTGGGCGGCGCGCGGCCAGAAGGTGCCGACGTCCCACAGGATGCCGATGGTGCGCCGCGCGGAGGCGTCCTTGTAGGCGCGCCTGCCCCAGGTGACGAACAGTATGAAGCCGAGGCCGATGAGCCAGGACCCCAGCGCCTGCGCGGTCTGCGCGGCCCCGTGCACGACGGCGTACGTCCCGCGCGCGGCGTCGCCGGGCACCTGATCGGTGGTCAGGGCGCCCACCAGGGCTCCGGCGCCCAGCAGCAGGGTGGCGGCGGAGGTGATGGCGAGGAGGAGGGGCGCCCGGTCGGTGAGGGTGGCCATGGCGCGGGTGAGCGCGATGCGCCGGGTGCGTCCCGGGTCCCCCGCCTCCCCGGGGTGGTCGCCCTCCACGGCGTCCCGTTCGGCGCGGGCGAGGCGCCAGGTGTGCCGGGCGAGTGCGGCGCAGAGCAGCAGGACGATCACGAGCAGCGGCGGGATGACGGAGGCCTGCCAGGTCAGCAGGACGGGCGGGCCGTCTATGGAGGTGCCGGTGCCGTCCAGCCAGTCCGACACCCGCTGGGAGACACCGCCGGACATGACGCCGCCCAGCGCGCAGGCCAGCATGGCGACGGCGGGGCCGCCGAGGCCGCCGATCGCGGCGCGGGCGTCGGGGAGGCCGCGGTGGAGGATGTGGGCGACCACGGCGAGGGCGATGACCAGCAGGCCCTGGACCAGGGCGATGCCGCCGAAGGTCATGTCCCCCGGCAGCCGGCCGGCCGACGTCCACCCCGGGCGGGTCCAGCCGCTGTACAGCAGGGCGAGGACGAACAGGACGAGGGCGGCGAGCGGCAGGCGTCGTACGAGGTGCTCGTCGAGTTTCCGGTCGAGGCGGTTCTCGCTGCGGCCCCGGCGGCAGACCACCGCGACCACGGCGACCGCGCCGGTGACGAGGGCCGCCTCCAGGAGCCAGCCCAGCGTGTCGAGCAGCGCGGGTCCGCCCGGCCGGCGGTCGAAGCGGGCCGCCGGCGCGCCGACCGCCGCGGCGACCGTCAGCAGGGCGGCGGCGGTGTGCGCGGCGCGCAGCCGGGCCACCAGGCGGCGCCCGTACCAGAACCCGGGCCGGCCGAGGGCGGTGCGGGCGGGGTCCTCCTCGGAGTCGGACTCGCGGTCCATCGGCTGCTGGGACTCGTACGCCCGCCAGGTGCGCAGCGACAGGTACCACAGCAGGCCGGTGAGCGCGGCGGGCACCGCGGCCGCGAGGGCGAGCCTGCGGCCGGGCGTGCTCCACCAGCCGCCGTCCGACATCACCGGCGACAGGAAGCCCAGCCAGGAGTGCCGCTCGGCGCACGCGCGCGTACCCGCGCACTGCCAGGCGACGAGGTCGAGGGCGACCTCGCAGGCCCCGGCGATCAGCAGCACCGTCAGGGTCAGACCCGCCAGCCGTACCAGCAGCCCGTACAGGCGGACCGTGCGGGTCCGGCCGTGCGCGGTGGGCCGCATCCAGTGGGCGAGGTTGACCACCATGAACGGCAGGAGCAGCAGCCACAGGGCGCGGGTGCCGTTGCCGGAGGTGAGGTTGCACCAGACGTACGCCTCCGGCACCGGCCGGCCCCGGTAGTCCTCGGGCCGGGACTCGGCGTCGGCGTCCTCGGTGCGGCGGAAGACGGCCGCGATGTGGTCGCCGGTGATCCGCACGGTCCGCGGGTCGTCCAGCATCTCGGCGGGTGTCGTGCCGCCCACTCCGTGGACCAGGAGCTCCAGGGCGGTGCCGGTTCTCGCGTCCGTCCCGTCCGCTCCGTCTGTTCCGTCGCGCGGTCCGGGGGCGTCCTGTCCGCCCGTCCCGGCCCGTTCCTGCGCCTGTTCCACTGTCCGCACTCCCCCGTGACGCGCCGTCGGCTCTGTCCGTGCGGGCACAAGGATCTCCGCTGAGCGGGCGGCGTACACCCCTCGGCACCGAATCTCCCCGAACCGTGTGACAGCTGATACCGGGATGGGGCGGAAGTGACATGTGCGCGGCGGACAGGTGGTGGCGCGGCCCATGGCGGGGCGTGCGAGGATGGGACGTCCACGCACCGGAGCGGGGGAACTCCTCGTCGGAGCAGGTGCGCCGGGCGTGTCGGGCGGTTTCGCGGCGAAAGGACCGAAGCGTACGTGAGTGAGAATCCGAACCTCCTCGCGGAGCAGCGGCGCGCCCTGATCCTCGACGAGGTGCGCCGCCGGGGCGGAGTCCGGGTCAACGAGCTGACCCGCAAGCTCGGCGTGTCGGACATGACGGTCCGCCGCGACCTCGACGCGCTGGCCCGGCAGGGTGTGCTGGAGAAGGTGCACGGCGGCGCGGTCCCGGTGGTCGAGGCGAGCACGCACGAGCCGGGGTTCGAGGCGAAGTCGGGTCTGGAGCCGACCGCCAAGGAGGACATCGCGCGGGCCGCGGCGGAACTGGTCGCGCCGGGCGCGGCGATCGCCCTGTCGGGCGGTACGACCACGTACGCGCTGGCGCACCGGCTGCTGGACGTGCCGGACCTGACGGTGGTCACCAACTCGGTGCGGGTGGCCGACGTGTTCCACGTGGCGCAGCGCACCTCGGGGGCGCGGCAGGGCGCGGCCACGGTGGTGCTCACGGGCGGTGTGCGCACTCCCTCGGACTCGCTGGTGGGCCCGGTCGCCGACCAGGCGATCGCGACGCTCCACTTCGACGTGCTGTTCCTCGGTGTGCACGGGATATCGGCCGAGGCCGGCCTGTCGACGCCGAACCTCGCGGAGGCCGAGACCAACCGGCGGCTGGTGCAGTCGGCGCGGCGTGTCGTGGTGGTCGCCGACCACACCAAGTGGGGTGTGGTGGGCTTGAGTTCGTTCGCGGCACTGGAGCAGGTGGACACTCTGGTGACCGACGCCGGCCTGCCGGCGGACGCCCGCGCGGAGATCTCGGAGCACCTGGGGCTGGTCGTGGCGGGCGAGCCGGAGACGGCCGACTGACCTCGGCGGACGCCGGCGCGCGCCCCTGGTCCCGCTGACACCCGGCGTACCTCCGGCTATCGTGGCGCCTCCTGGCCGATCGTCCGCATCCGCGGCTTCGCTCAAGGGGGTTGCGACCATGGCTCGCCGTCTGCGTCCGGTGGGTCTCGATTTCGTCGGGACGGCTCCGGTACGCCTGGTCTTCGCGCGGGAGATCTCCGCCGCCCCGGACGCGGTCTTCCGTGCGCTGGCCGAGGACGTACCGGGCTGGACCGCTTGGTTCTCGGCGGTGACGTTCGCCCGGCCCATCGGTGGGGGCGCGGGTCGCGAGATCCGGCTCAAGGGCGGTACACGCTTCGTGGAGGCGGTGCTGACCGCCGAGCGGCCCGAGGTGTACGCCTATCGCGTCGACGTCACCAACGCGCCCGGCGCCCGGGCCGTGGTCGAGGAGTGGCGGCTGGCGCCGGCCGGGACCGGTACGCGCGTGCAGTGGACGTTCGCCGCGGACGGTACGGTGCCGTTCCGGTTCGTGCTGAACCGCGCGCGTCCAGGTCTGGGGCGGGCCTTCCGGGACGCGGTCACCTCGCTGGACCGGCGGCTCACCCGCCCGTAGCGCGCGGCCGAACCGCTCGCTGCGCGCGGCCCACGCCTCGTCGCCCAGGGTCAGCCGGGCCAGTTGCCCGTGTGCAGCAGGGACTCGATCGCCGCCGTGTACGGGCCGATGTCGAGGCCCTGTTCGGCGAGCCAGCTGTCCGAGTAGTACTTGTCGAGGTACCGGTCCCCCGGGTCGCAGAGCAGCGTCACCACGCTGCCCCGGCGCCCCTCGGCCACCATCTCGGCGACGATCTTCAGCGCGCTCCACAGACCGGTGCCCGTCGAGCCGCCCGCCTTGCGGCCGATGGCCTGTTCCAGGGCGCGGACGGCCGCCACGCTCGCCGCGTCCGGCACCTTCATCATGCGGTCGATGGCGCCGGGCACGAAGCTGGGCTCCATCCGGGGCCTGCCGATGCCCTCGATCCGGGAGCCGCGGTCGCAGGCGACGTCCGGATCGCCGGTGGTCCAGCCCTCGAAGAAGCAGGAGTTCTCCGGGTCGGCGACGCAGACGCGGGTGTCGTGCTGCATGTAGTGGACGTAGCGCGCGAGGGTCGCCGAGGTGCCGCCGGTGCCGGCCGTGGCGACGATCCACGCCGGTTCGGGGAACCGCTCCAGCCGCAGCTGCCGGAAGATCGACTCGGCGATGTTGTTGTTGCCGCGCCAGTCCGTGGCACGTTCGGCGTAGGTGAACTGGTCCATGTAGTGGCCGCCGGTCTCGGCCGCGAGGCGTGCGGACTCCTCGTACATCCGGCGGGAGTCGTCCACGAAGTGGCAGCGTCCGCCGTGGAACTCGATCAGGCGGATCTTCTCGGCGCTGGTCGTGCGCGGCATGACGGCGATGAACGGGACGCCGATCAGCTTCGCGAAGTACGCCTCGGACACGGCCGTCGAGCCGCTGGACGCCTCGATCACCGGGCGGTCCGGCCGGATCCAGCCGTTGCACAGGCCGTAGAGGAAGAGTGAGCGGGCGAGGCGGTGTTTGAGGCTGCCGGTGGGGTGGGTGGACTCGTCCTTCAGATACAGGTCGATGCCCCACCGCTCGGGCAGCGGGAAGAGGAGCAGGTGGGTGTCGGCCGAGCGGTTGGCGTCGGCCTGGACCTTGCGCACGGCTTCTTTCAGCCAAGCGCGGTAGGCGGTGTCGCTGTGGTCGACGTCGAGGGTGGCGCCGGTGCGGGTGGCACCGGTGCGGGTCTGCTGGGGGGTGCTCACGACGGGGCTCCTTAAGGCTGCGCGCCGACGGCGCGTCGCGCGGCCGACGCCTCGATCATAAGCACCTTCCACACGCTTCTCACCTGCATAAACACACCTTTGGGGGGCCCAAAGACTCCCCTGGGGCCCGCTGCCCGGCCCGGCGGGGGGGCGCATTCGCGCGAGTGCTCCGGTCGCCACCGGAAAGGGGCGGCGCGTACTGGTGCTCGGCGCGTGGTGCGGGCAGACTGCCAGCGGGCGGGACCGGGTTCCCGCCGCGGGCGCACACTGGAGCACGACACGAGCCGGCCGGTACCGGGCCCAGCGAGGTGCACGGTCCGGCAACCGACGCGCACGAGGGGGCGACGGCATGGCGGAGCCGGAGTTCAGGGCCACGGGGGTGCGGATCGGCAAGCGGCTGCGTTCACTCACCCGGGCCGGAACGGTCCGGATCAGCGGTGGCCGGGTGGAGTTGCTCACCAGCTACGGCAGTGAGATCGACAGCGCTCCGGTGCAGGCGGTACGCGCCTCCAGGCCCTGGTTCGCCCCGGAGGACCGGGCCCTCGCCGACCTCAACGGCAAGCGGTACCTGCTGACGCTCAGCGAGCGCGACCCCGCGCCGGGCGAGCCGGGTCCGCCCGCGGCTCGCCGTTTCATCGAGGCGGTGCACAGGGCGGCCGGGCACCGCGGTTGAGATGTCCGTAAGTTGCGGTGCCTCACCCCTTGCGTCACGCTGGTCTCACGTCACTCTGGGTTTACCGGCGATAACGCTGCGAACCAGCCCGCCGGCCATGACAGCAGGCGGCGATGTGCCGCGTGCGCCCTGCTGGATCCGAACTCCGTGTTCTTCCGGACCTCTATGTCGGGGAGTCGCAGCCGTGATCAGTCACCCAAGCAGACACTGCACGGTGGAGCTCCAAGCCCTGCCGTCGCGGATCGGCCAGGTCCGCAGAATCGTATCTGCGCAATTGCGCTACTGGCATATGGATTCCCTGATCGACCGGGCCGCGCTCGGCGTGACGGAGTTGTTGACCAACGTCCACCTGCATGCCCGGCCCGACAAGACGTGCACCGTGGAGATAGAGCTGCTCCTTGACCGGCTCACGGTCTCCGTGCACGACCACGACCCGCGTCTGCCCGTGGTGGACGACGCCGAGCCGCTCGCGACCTGCGGACGCGGGCTCTCGATGGTGGCCGCGATGAGCGAGAGCTGGGGTGCCCGGCCGGACGGCGAGTCCGGCAAGGTCGTCTGGTTCACGCTCCCGACGGCCGTCACCGCCGCGCCGGTCACCGCGTCACCCGTCTCCGCGCGCCCGCCGCGACGCCTGGTCGAGGAGGTGCCGGCCGCCGCGTTCGCGGAGGTCGAGCACGCGGTCGACCTGGGCAGACCCCAACCCGCTCCCGCCCGGTCGGCCGTTGCCGGCTGACCGGGCGGTGACCCTTCGATGCCGCGGGCCGTGCGGTCGGGTACCGGCCGCCCTCGCCCGCCGGTTGGGCGGTCGACGGTCGTCGCCGCCCGATGGACGCACCCGGCGCCGGGTACCGGCCGTCGCCACCCGGTCACCTGACGCGCGGAACCCGACCGGGGCTCCGCGTCCGCCGCCGACCGGCCGACCGCAGACGGACGGCGGCGCCCGGAGCGCACCCGCGAGACCGTCGCAGTCCCGGTACCCGCCGATGCGGGCGGTACCCGAGGTGAGGGTGTCCAGTCCGGCGGTGCCAGTGCGTCAGGCTGGACTTGCCGGAGCCGAGGGCCTCACGACGGCGGTGAAGCGGCCGACCGGGAAGTCCACGCCGACCCCGTCCAGGGCGCGTACGGCGGCGTCGCCACCGCCGTACACCTTCACGGCGTCGACGACCCGGGCGGCGGCCCGGACGGCGGTCGTCGTGGTCATGCCGCACCGCCCTTGCCCGTACGGCCGAACTGCTCGTCCAGCACGGACAGCCGGCGCCAGTACTCGTCCTCGTCGATCTCGCCGGAGGCGAAGCGGCGGCCGAGGACGCTGATGGGTGAGTCGCCGCCGAAGGCTGCCGGGCGGCCGAGGCCGCGGCGGCCGCGCCAGACAGTGCGGCGCAGCAGGGTGACGCCGCCGGCGATGACCAGCGCCCAGATCAGCGGGAAGAACAGGATCCACGGGCCGGGCCCGCCGTCGCCGAAGTGTGCCAGGGTCTCCATGTCGTCCAACTCCTCGGTAGCGATGTCCTTGGTGACGTCCTTGGTGATGTGCTTGGTGACGTCCTGACGTCCTTGTTCGTCGCTTCCGAGCGTCCTCCCCGGGACGGGTCCGGGTCGTCGTACGGCCAGCGGCCGCGTGCGTACCTCGCGGGGAGTACGCGCACGTTCCGCTCCTGCTTCCTGCGCCCTCGACTTCTGTAACTACTAGTATGTACAGTGCTCTCATGAGCACCTCGGACCGACTGATCGAGTCCACCCGCGAGCTGCTGTGGGAGCGCGGGTACGTGGGCACCAGCCCGAAGGCGATCCTGGAGCGCGCGGGCGCCGGCCAGGGCAGCATGTACCACCACTTCAAAGGCAAGCCCGATCTCGCGCTGGCCGCGATCCGGCGGACCGCCGAGGAGACGCGGGCCACCGCCGAGAGAGTACTGACCGGTCCGGGGACGCCGTACGAGCGCATCGCGGCGTATCTGCGGCGCGAGCGCGACGTGCTGCGCGGCTGCCCGGTCGGGCGGCTGACGATGGACCCGGACGTGATCGCCGACGACGCCCTGCGCGCACCCGTCGACGAGACGCTCGACTGGCTCCGGGAACAGATCGCCCAGATCGTCGATGAGGGAAGGGAGCAGGGCGAGTTCGCCCCCTCGCTGGACGGCGAGGAGATCGCGGCGACCGTCGTCGCGACCGTGCAGGGCGGCTACGTCCTCGCCCGCGCGTCCGGATCGTCCGCCGCGTTCGACGCGGCGGCCCGGGGCCTGCTCGCACTGCTCGCGCCGCCGAACGCCCGCGCCCGGTAGAAGACTTCACGCCCGCCCGAGGAGACACCCCGTGCACGCCATGCAGTACGAGTTCACACTGCCCGCCGACTACCCGATGGACGTCATCCGGAAGCGGGTGGCCCGCACCGGGCACCTGCTGGACCGGTGGCCCGGTCTCGGGATCAAGGCGTACCTGATGCGCGAGCGCGGGGTGCACGGCTCTCCGGTCAACCAGTACGCGCCGTTCTATCTGTGGAACACCATGGAGGGCATGAACTCCTTCCTCTGGGAGGGCGCGTTCCAGCGGCCCACCGACGACTTCGGCCGGCCCTCGGTCCGGCAGTGGACGGGCCTGGCCTACGAGGAGGGCGCCGCCGTCCGCTCCCCCGCGCGGACGGCGGTCCGACAGCGGCAGCCGGTGCCGGACGGGGTACCGCTCTCGGAGGTGGCGGCGCAGGCGGTGCGGGAGACCGGACGGCCGGCGGCCGGGGACGGGACGCTGCTCGCGGCGGCGGCCGTGGACACCGGCCGCTGGGAACTCGTCCACTTCTCGCTCCACGCCCAGGACGCGCCGGACAAGGTGGCGGGCGAGGTCTTCCAGGTGCTGCACGTGTCGGCGCCGGAGCGGGACCGGCTGCCCCGGGGGCGTCAGTGGTGAGCACCGTCCGCACGGTCCTCGGAGACGTGTCTCCCGGGGAGTTGGGCATGTGCGATGCCCATGACCATCTGTTCCTCGCCAGCAGAAGGCTGCCCGGCGAGGAGTTGCGGAGCGTCGCGGCGGCGCGCGCGGAGCTCGCCGCGTTCCGGGAGCGGGGCGGTGGGACGGTGGTCCAGTGGACACCGTACGGACTGGGCCGGCGGGCCGCCGACCTGCCGGCGCTGTCCCGGGAGACCGGGGTGCACCTGGTGGCCGCGACGGGCCTGCACCAGGAGGTCCACTACGACGAGGCGACGCTCGCCGAGCTGCGGGGCCGGCCGGCCGACGTCTTCGTCGCCGAACTGACGGAGGGCATCGGCGCCTCGGGCGTCCGCGCGGGGCTCATCAAGGTCGCGGGCGGCTTCCACGCGCTCGACGCGCACGCGCGGTGGACCATGTCGGCAGCGGCCGAGGCGCACCACGCGACGGGGGCTCCCGTCGCCGTGCACCTGGAACTCGGTACCGGCGCCCTGGACGTACTGGAGCTGCTGTGCGGCGAACTGGGGGTGCCGTCGCACCGGGTGATCCTCGGTCACCTCAACCGCTCCCCCGATCCCGCGCTGCACCGGCAGGCCGCCCGGTCGGGGTGCTACCTGGCCTTCGACGGGCCGTCACGGGCCCACCACGCCACTGACTGGCGGATGCCGGACGCCGTGCGGGACCTCGCCGACGCGGGCCACGGCGACCGGCTGCTGCTCGGCGGTGACACGACGACGGCGGCCGCAAGGTCGGTCAACGGCGGCCCGGGGATGCCGTATCTGCTGCGCCGAGTGGTCCCCCGGCTGGCGCTCGCCGTGGGCGAGGAGCTGGCTCGGCGCATCCTCACCGCGAACCCGGCGCGAGCGTTCGCCGTGGAGTGGCGCTGACCGCTGACGTCCGGCCGCGCCGAAGACCTCACCCGACGGGAGACCTCACCATGCCCTTCGTCCGCATCGACGCCCACGGAACCGGCGCCGGCCGCCTCGACGCGCTCGGCCGTGCCGTCCACGAGGCGCTGGTCGACACGCTCGGCATCCCGCACGACGACCGCTTCCAGGTCCTGACCGGTCACGAACGCGCCCACGGCACACTGCGCTACGACGACCATCTCGGCGTACACCGGGACGAGGGCATCGTCTTCGTCGCGATCACGCTGCGGTCGGGGCGGACGACCGAGCGGAAGCAGGCGCTGTACCAGCGGATCGCCGAACTCGCCGAGGCCTACGCGGGCACCGACCCCCGCAACGTCTTCGTCACCCTGACCGAGAACACTTCCGCCGACTGGTCGCTGGGCCACGGGGTCGCCCAGTACGTAGGCTCGGGGCCATGCTGAGACTCGGTATCCCTGTCATCGGCGTCACGGACGTGCCCCGCGCGGTGGCGTTCTGGACGGCTGCTCTGAACCTGGTCGCCACCGAGGAGTGGGAGAGTGAGACGTGGCGCACGCTCGACCACGCCGACGGTTCCGGCCGCGCCCTCGGCCTGATGCGCAGCGAGTCACCGGCCGAGCCGCGCCCCCGTCTCCATCTCGACCTGTTCACGGACACGGCGGAGGAACAGCGGGCGGAGGTGCGGCGGCTGATGGGTCTCGGCGCGCGGGCCGTCGACTGGGACCTCTATCCGCCCGACCCCGACTTCGTCGTCCTGGCCGACCCGGACGGCAACATCTTCTGCGTCGTCGACCTCAGCAACGCGCCGAGCGGCGGCAACCGGCCGACGTCCTGACCCGGCCGGGCCGGACCGGGGGCCCGACTCAGGCCGGCGCCCCCAGCGGGTCGTCCAGGACCGGCTGCCAGGCCAACTCGGCCGCGCCGACCAGGCTGTTGTGGTCCAGGCTGCACGGCAGGATCGGCACGCCTCCGCTCTGGCCCCACAGGCTGCGGTCGGCGACGACCGCGCGCAGGCGCTCGGGGTCGGCGTCCAGGAGCGCGCGGTGGAGTCCGCCGAGGATGATGCGGTCCGGGTTGAGGATGTTGACCAGGCCGGCGAGGCCCAGGCCCAGGCGGTCGATGAGGGTCTGGGTCGCGGCGCGGACGGCCGGGTCGGTGTAGTGGCCGCGGATCAGGTCGATGGACTGCTGGAGCAGGGACACCTCGGGTCCGGGCTCGCGGCCGGCCGCGGTGAGGAAGGCCAGCGGGTCGGTCTCCACGTCCAGGCAGCCGTGGCCGCCGCAGTGGCAGGGGCGGCCCTCGGGGTTGACGGTGAGATGGCCGACCTCCAGGGCGAGACCCGAACTGCCCATGTGCAGGCGGCCGTCGAGGACCAGGGCACCGCCGACCCCGCGGTGGCCGGTGGCCACGCACAGCAGGTCGCGGGCTCCGCGCCCGGCCCCGTGGCGGTGCTCGGCGAGGGCGGCGAGGTTGACGTCGTTCGCGGCGAACGCGGGCCCCTCGATACCGGCGGCGCGCACCTGCTCCGCGAAGATCCGCCGCACGGGTGCGCCCGCCGGCCAGGCCAGGTGGAGCGGGTTCAGCGCCAGGCCCTCCGGTTCGGCCACGGCGGACGGTACGGCGAGGCCCGCGCCGACGCAGCGGCGGCCGGTCTCCCGGAGGAGTTCCGCGCCCGCCTCGACGACGGAGCCGAGCACCTTCGCCGGGTCGGCGTCGACGACCTCGCAGCCGGGCGCGGTGGCGACGATACGGCCGCCGAGGCCGACCAGGGCGGCACGGAATCCGTCGGCGTGGACCTGGGCGGCCAGCGCGACGGGCCCGTCCTCGGCGACCGCGAGGCGGTGCGAGGGGCGGCCCTGCGAACCGGCCGCGGCGCCGGGCCGGGCGTCCACGCGGATCAGGCCGAGCGCCTCCAGTTCGGCGGCGACCGCGCCGGCCGTGGCCCGGGTCACGCCGAGTTCCGCGGTGAGGACGGCCCTGGTGGGGGCGCGTCCGGTGTGCACGAGCTCCAACGCGGGTCCGAGCGCACCGCGCCCCCGGTCCAGCCGCGTCCTCGAGGTGGTCCCTTCCCCCGCCGCCCGGGGGTCCGCCTTGCCGCTCATGAGGGGGAGTCTCCCATGATCCGCGGGGCCGGGGGGCCTAGGGACTGTCTGACAATTCCCGCCTGCCTCGCGACGCCATGCACGCACTCTCGCCGCACCGGGCGCAGAGCCAAGTACATCCAGTACGAGGCTCTACGCCCGGCACTCCCCCAGCCTCCGGCCGGGGGGACCCCCAGAGCACGCACCTGACGCCGCGAGGCCGCCCTTCGGGCGACGACGCGAATTGTCAGACAGGCCCTAGAGGCCACTGACTCTCAGTGTGATGTTCAGTCGTCCGGTGAGCCCCAACTCGGGCGGTGCGGTGCCCGCGTGCACCCGGGGCACCCCGTGGTAGGCGAGCCGGGACGGCCCACCGAAGACGAACAGGTCGCCGCTGCGCAGCTCGACGTCGGTGTAGGGGCGGGCCCGGGTCCCGGGATTGCCGAAGCGGAAGACGCAGGTGTCGCCGAGGCTCAGGGACACCACGGGCGCGTCGGACTTCTCGTCGGCGTCGCGGTGCATGCCCATCCGGGCGTCGGAATCGTAGAAGTTGATCAGTGCGATGTCGTACGGCGCCTCCGCCACCGCTTCGTCGCCGAGCGCGTCGGTCACCGCCCGGCGGGCCAGGTCCCCGAGCCATGCCGGGAAGGGCTTCACCGGCGCGCCGTCACCGTCGACGACGGTGCGGGCGTAGGCGTACGGGTACCAGTGCCACCCGAGGCATACCTGCCTCGCGGTCATGGTTCCGCCGCCGGGAGTGCGGACCGTGCGCAGTCCGGCCGGTGGGCGGGCCCACTCGCGGCAGGCGTGCAGCAGCTCACGCTGCCGCCCGGTGTCCAGCCAGTCCGGCACGTGGACGGCGCCGGGCGCGGTCTCGGCAAGGGCCCTGGGGAACAGCTCGGCGTCCATGTCTCCCATCCTGCCCGCAGCCCCCTTCACTCCGCCCGGCACGGCCTGAGCTGCGGCTCGGCTAGCCTGGACGCACGATGAACGACCGCAGCGACCGTATGACGACTCCATGGGGCGAGCATGTGCCGGCCCGCTTCCCCGAGGACCCGCGCGACCGGCTCCGGGCCTGGGACGCCTCCGACGAGTATCTGCTCGGGCACCTCGCGGAGCAGGACGTCCCGCTGTCCGGCACGGTCGTGGTCGTCGGCGACCGCTGGGGAGCGCTCGTGACGGCGCTGGCGGCGCACCGGCCGGTGCAGATCACCGACTCGCACCTCACGCGGGAGGCGACGCGCGCCAACCTGGAGCGAGCCGGCGTCGAGCCGGGTTCCGTGCGCCTGCTGACCACGCAGGACCCGCCGCCGGACCGTGTCGACGTGCTGCTGGTGCGGGTGCCGAAGAGCCTGGCGCTGCTGGAGGACCAGTTGCTGCGGCTGGCGCCCGCGCTGCACGAGGGCACGGTCGTCGTCGGCACCGGCATGGTCAAGGAGATCCACACCTCGACGCTGAGGCTGTTCGAGCGCATCGTCGGGCCGACCCGGACCTCGTTGGCCGCGAAGAAGGCACGGCTCATCCTCGCCACGCCCGACCCCTCGCTGAAGCGGCCCGCCAACCCCTGGCCCCTCACCTACCGGCTCCCCGACGACGTCGGGCCGCTGTCGGGCCGGCCCGTCGTCAACCACGCCGGTGTCTTCTGCGCCGACCGGCTCGACATCGGCACCCGGTTCTTCCTCCAGCACCTGCCGGACGCCGGCGGCGCCCGTCGGGTGGTGGACCTGGGCTGCGGCAACGGTGTGGTCGGTACGGCGGTGGCGCTGGCCGACCCGGCGGCGGAGGTGCTGTTCACCGACGAGTCCTTCCAGGCGGTGGCCTCGGCGGAGGCGACGTACCAGGCGAACGGGGCGGTGGGACAGGCCGAGTTCCGGGTCGGTGACGGGCTGGCCGGGGTGCCGGACGGCAGCGTCGACCTGGTGCTCAACAACCCGCCCTTCCACTCCCACCAGGCGACGACCGACGCCACGGCGTGGCGGATGTTCACCGGGGCGCGGCGCGTGCTGCGCCCCGGCGGCGAGCTGTGGGTGGTCGGCAACCGGCACCTGGGCTACCACGTCAAGCTGCGGCGCCTGTTCGGCAACAGCCACCTGGTGGCGAGTGACCGGAAGTTCGTGGTGCTGAAGGCCGTCAGGAAGTAGTCCGGTGACGGTCGGCAAGTAGTTCGGTGACGGTCGGCAAGTAGTTCGGTGACGGTCGGCGAGTAGTCCGGTGACGGTCAGGGAGTCGTCCTGGCGACCACCTGGATGATCGTCGCCACCGTCCGCGCCATGGCTTCCCTCCCCACGGTGAGGTAGCCGCGCGAGTCGACCGCTTCGGGGCGGGCGGCGAGGTACTCCCTGATCGCGCCGGTCATGGCGATGTTGAGCGCGGTGCCGACGTTGACCTTGGAGATGCCGTTCGCGACCGCCGCGGCGAGTTCGCCGTCCGGGACTCCGGAGGAGCCGTGCAGGACGAGCGGCACGTCCAGCGCACCCGACAGTTCCTTGAGCAGGTCGTGGTCGAGGGCGGCGGTGCGCGTGGTCATGGCGTGGGAGCTGCCGACGGCGACGGCGAGGGCGTCCACGCCGGAATCGGCGACGAAGGCGCGCGCCTCGGCGGGGTCGGTGCGGGCTCCGGGCGCGTGGGCGTCGAGCGGTGGTGCGCCGTTCTTGCCGCCGACCTCCCCCAACTCCGCCTCGATCCAGAGCCCCTGGGCGTGCGCCCAGTCGGCGGCGGCCCGGGTCGCCGCGAGGTTCTCCGCGTACGGCAGCCGGGAGGCGTCGTACATCACCGAACTGAACCCGGCGTCCGGGGCCTGGCGCAGCAGGCTGTCGTTCTGGACATGGTCGAGGTGCAGGGCGACGGGCACGGCGGCGCCCTCGGCGGCGGCGACGGCCGCGCGGGCCAGCGGCAGCAGGCGGCCGTAACGGTACTTCACGGCGTTCTCGCTGACCTGGAGGACGACGGGCATGTGCACGGACTCGGCGCCCGCGACGACTGCCTCGACGTGTTCCAGGGTGATGACGTTGAAGGCGGCGACGGCGGAGCGCGCGGGCGCGGCGCGGCCGACCAGGTCGCCGGTGGTGGCGAGGGGCACGGTCTCTCCCTTCCCGCGCGTCGGAGCGCGGGTGTCGGGGGTCGGTGTCGGAGGTCGCTGTCGGGGGTCGCTGTCGGGGGTCGGTCGGTGTCGGGGCGGGCGTCAGGGTGCGAGGATCACCGAGCGGGTGAGGTGGCGGGGCCGGTCCGGGTCGAGGCCGCGGGCGGCGGCGACGGCGACCGCGAGGCGCTGGGCGCGGACCAGTTCGGCGAGCGGGTCGAGATCTCCGGGCACCCACAGGGCACCGGTGTCGCGGACCTGGTCGGCCAGCCCCTCCGGGGCCTCGCCGAACATCCAGGTCGCCGTGGAGGCGGTGCTGATGCTGATGGGGCCGTGTCGGTACTCCATGGCCGGGTATGCCTCGGTCCAGGACAGGGAGGCCTCACGCATCTTCAGACCGGCCTCGTTGGCCAGTCCGACGGTCCAGCCCCGGCCCAGGAAGGTGAACTGGTTGCACACGACGAGCCCTTCGGGCAGCTCGGCCGCGAGTGCGGTGCGCGCGTCGGCGACGACCGCGTCCGTGTGCAGGCCCAGGTGGGCGCGGAGCAGGGTGAGGGCGGTCGTCGCGAACCGGGTCTGCACGACCGACCGTTCGTCGGCGAAGTCGAGGACCACCACGTCGTCGGCGGCGGCCATGACGGGCGTGTCCGGGTCGGCGGTGAGCGCGGCGGTGCGCGTGCGGCCCCGCAACTCCGTGAGCAGTTCCAGTACTTCGGTGGTGGTGCCGGAACGGGTGAGGGCTACGACACGGTCGTACGCCCGGCCCCGCGGGAACTCGGAGGCGGCGAAGGCGTCCGTCTCGCCCTGGCCCGCGGCCTCACGCAGCGCCGCCGCCGCCTGGGCCATGAAGTACGAGGTGCCGCATCCGACGATCGCCACCCGCTCCCCCGGCGCCGGAAGCGCCGCCGTGTGCCGTGCCGCCTGCGCGGCGGCGCGCGTCCAGCACTCGGGCTGGCTGTTGAGCTCGTCCTCGACATACGTCATGCCGCACACTCCCCGATCGCTGACCCATGATCATCTGGGTTCGGCCCGATGGCCTTGCTGATTATTCCTGCAAGATATCGCTAGATTTCGAGCACAATCAAGCAATCCGAGGGGAAGAGTGCGGTGCGCTAGGGTCGGCGGAAGATCGAGGAACGGAGGCGCGGATGTCGCGCGACGCCCGCTGGAAGGCGCTGCTGGAGCTGCTCGTCGAGCGCGGCCGGCTGGACGTCGAGGAGGCGGCGACCGAGCTGGAGGTCTCGGCCGCGACGATCCGCCGCGACTTCGACCGGCTCGCCGAGCAGCAGATGCTGGTGCGCACGCGCGGTGGCGCGGTCGTGCACGGGGTGTCGTACGAACTGCCGCTGCGCTACAAGACGGCCCGCCGGGCATCGGAGAAGCAGCGCGTCGCACAGGCGGTCGCCGCCCTGGTGGCACCCGGCGAGGCGGTCGGGCTGACCGGGGGCACGACCACCACCGAGGTGGCGCGCGCCCTGGCCGTGCGCGCCGACCTGGCCTCCGGCACCCCCGCGCTGACCGTGGTCACCAACGCGCTCAACATCGCGAACGAACTGGCCGTCCGGCCGCAGTTCAAGATCGTGGTGACCGGCGGCGTGGCCCGGGCGCAGTCGTACGAGCTGATCGGGCCGCTCGCGGACGGGGTGCTGGGCCAGGTGACCCTCGACGTGGCGGTGCTGGGCGTCGTCGCCTTCGACGTCGCGCACGGCGCCGCGGCCCACGACGAGGCGGAGGCCGCGATCAACCGGCTGCTGTGCGAGCGCGCCGAGCGGGTGGTGGTGGCCGCCGACTCCAGCAAACTGGGCAGGCGGGCGTTCGCCCGGATCTGCGCGGCCGAGTCCGTGGACACGCTGGTCACGGACGGTGCGGCCGACCCGGACCTGGTACGGCAGTTCGAGGAGGCGGGGGTCCGGGTCGTCACGGCCTAGGGCGGACCACGGCCAACGGCCACGACCGCCGTCCGTGGCCGCCAGCGCCCGTGGCCAGTCAGTACCCGTGGCCAGTCAGTGCCCGTGGCCGCCAGTGCCCCGGCCGTCGGTGTGCTCGGTCGGAGCCGTCGGAGCCGAGTCCTGCGCCGCGGGTGCCGATCCGGCCCGTACGGTGAACGCCGCGGTGTGGACCTTGCCCTGGTGCTGGAAGTCCAGGAAGAGGCGGTAGGTGCCGTCGCTGGGCGCGGTGGCCGTGAAGGAGATCTCCGGGCCGGGCTTCGTGGTGCCGTCGCCGGGTTCGCCGTTCGGGTGGACGTGGAGGTAGGCGAGGTCGCCCGAGCGCAGGGCGACCAGGTGCCCGTAGGCACCCAGGTAGGGCTGGAGGTCGTTGACGGGCTCCCCGCCCCTCAAGACCTTCAGCTTCAGCTCGCTCGCCTTGCCGGGGCGCAGGGACCCGGCGAGTTCGACCTGGTAGCCGTCGGCCCGGGCGGTGTCGTCCGGGGCCGGCAGGTTCGCGGGCTCGTAGCGGCCGGAGGCGGCGAGGTCGGCGCCGAGGGTGAGGTTCTCCGCGTTCTTCTTCGCCGGGGTGAAGTCGGCGAAGACGCGGTAGCCGCCCGCGCGAGGCAGGTCGACGGGGGTGCTCCAGGTGCCGTCGGCGGCGCGCGTGGGGTGCAGGTGGCGGTAGGTGACCAGGTCGCGTGAGGCCAGGATGAGGTGGAGTTCCTTGTCGTGCTCGCGCTGGTACGCGGTGACGGCCTCGCCGCTGCCGTCCCGGACGGTGAAGCGCAGCTCGGCGCGCTGACCGGCGGTGACGCGTGGGGTGGCGAGGTCGAGGGAGTAGCCGCTCTCGGAGATCTGCAGCCCGCCGGGCGTGGTGTTCTCGTGCCCCCCGTGACCGCCGCCCTCCTTCGGTTCCGGCGATGGACGGCTGTGCTCGTCGTGGGTCGCGGGCGCCTTCTCCGCAACGACCGGGTCCACTGCCTTGCCGACGCCGTAGGCGGTGCCGAATGTGGCGGCCAGTGCGGCGGCGAACGCGGTGATCCTCACTCCGGTGTGCATGGCGGTCGTCTCCTCGGATTCCGGGTCTCCGGCTCGTGCGGAGGCCTCTCCATGCACTTCACCATACCCCTGGGGGGTACTAAGTCAAGATGAGTGAGGGAGTTGCCCTCGTTACCCCTGGGGGGTATACATGGAACCCGGCAGGGATACCCCAGCCCCGTATCTCCACGACATTCGGGAGGAACCCATGGCTTCGACCGTCACCACCCCCGTCACCCCGCCCGTCCGCACCACCTACGCCGTCGCCGGGATGAGCTGCGGTCACTGCAAGGCGACGCTCACCCGCGTGATCGGTGAGCTGGACGGTGTCACCGGTGTCGACGTCGAGCTCGACACGGGCCGGGTCACCGTCACCGGAACCGCCGAGCCGGACGACGCCGCGCTCGCCGAGGTCGTCGACGAGGCCGGCTACGAGCTGACCGGCCGCGTCTGACCGACCCGCACTCCCCCGCCGCACCGCCGGGACCCGCTCGCCGGGTCCCGGCCGACGCCCCCCATCAGGAGCAGCCATGACCACGAGTACGACCAGCGCACCGGCCGAGGTGGAACTCGCCATCGGCGGCATGACCTGCGCCTCGTGCGCCGCCCGGATCGAGAAGAAGCTCAACCGGATGGACGGGGTCACCGCCACCGTCAACTACGCGACGGAGAAGGCCAAGGTCCACTACGCCGGCGACGTCTCCGTCCCGGAGCTGATCGCCACGGTCGAGGCGACCGGGTACACCGCCCGCGAGCCCGAGCCGGTACGCGCCGAGCCCGCGCCCGGCGCGGAGAGCGCCGAGCCCGCCGACGACCTGCGGCCCCTGCGGGAGCGGCTGGTCACCGCCGTGGTGCTGGCCGTCCCGGTGATCGCGATGGCGATGGTGCCGGCGTTGCAGTTCGAGTACTGGCAGTGGCTGTCGCTGGCCCTGGCGGCGCCGGTGGTGACCTACGCCGCCTGGCCCTTCCACAAGGCCGCCTTCACCAACGCCCGGCACGGCGCGGCCACCATGGACACGCTGATCTCGGTCGGCACGTCGGCGGCGTTCCTGTGGTCGCTGTGGGCGCTGTTCTTCGGCACCGCGGGCACGCCGGGCATGACGCACCCGTTCGAGCTGACCATCGCCCGCACCGACGGCGCCGGGAACATCTATCTGGAGGCCGCCGCCGGGGTGACCGCGTTCATCCTGGCCGGCCGCTACTTCGAGGCCCGTTCCAAGCGCAAGGCCGGCGCCGCGCTCAAGGCCCTGCTGGAACTGGGCGCCAAGGACGTCACCGTACTCGACCCGGACGGCAGCGAACGGACGATTCCCACGGCCGAGTTGGCGGCGGGTGACCGCTTCCTGGTCCGCCCCGGTGAGAAGATCGCCACCGACGGGACGGTCGTGGAAGGCACCTCCGCGGTCGACGCCTCCATGCTCACCGGCGAGTCGGTGCCCGTCGAGGTCGGCGTGGGCGACGGGGTCACCGGCGCCACCCTGAACGCGGGCGGCCGGCTGGTGGTCGAGGCGACCCGGGTCGGCGCGGACACCCAGCTGGCGCGGATGGCGAAGCTGGTCGAGGACGCGCAGAACGGCAAGGCCCAGGCGCAGCGGCTCGCCGACCGCATCTCCGGCGTCTTCGTCCCGGTCGTCATCGCCCTGGCGCTGGCCACCCTCGGCTTCTGGGTCGGCAACGGCTCCGGACTGACCGCCGCGTTCACGGCCGCCGTCGCCGTACTGATCATCGCCTGCCCCTGCGCCCTGGGCCTCGCCACACCGACCGCGCTGATGGTCGGCACCGGGCGCGGCGCCCAGCTCGGCATCCTCATCAAGGGCCCCGAGGTCCTGGAGTCCACCCGCAAGGTCGACACCATCGTCCTCGACAAGACCGGCACCGTCACCACCGGCCGCATGACCCTGCTCGCCGTCCACACCGCCGACGGCACGGCGGAGGCCGAAGTGCTGCGGCTGGCGGGCGCGTTGGAGCACGCGTCGGAGCACCCGATCGCCCGAGCCGTCGCGGACGGAGCCCTGGAGAAGCTGGGCTCGCTGCCCGCCCCCGAGGACTTCGCAGGCGTCCCGGGGCTCGGCGTGCAGGGCGTCGTCGACGGCCACGCCGTCCTCGTCGGCCGCGAACAGCTGCTCGCCGAGTGGGCCATGGCCCTTCCGGAGGACCTGGCCCGGACCAAGGCCGAGGCGGAGACGGCCGGCCGGACCGCGATCGCCGTCGCCTGGGACGGCGAGGCGCGGGCGGTCCTGGAGGTCGCCGACGCGGTGAAGGAGACCAGCGCCGAAGCCATCACCCGGCTGCGTGCCCTGGGTCTGACCCCGGTGCTGCTGACCGGTGACAACCGGGCCGTGGCCGCCTCCGTCGCCCGCGAGGTCGGCATCGACCCCGAGCACGTCATCGCCGAGGTCATGCCCGAGGACAAGGTCGACGTCGTCAAGCGCCTCCAGGGCGAGGGCCGTTCGGTGGCGATGGTCGGTGACGGTGTCAACGACGCCGCCGCGCTCGCCCAGGCCGACCTGGGGCTGGCCATGGGCACGGGCACCGACGCCGCCATCGAGGCCGGCGACCTCACCCTGGTCCGCGGCGATCTGCGCGCCGCCGCCGACGCCATCCGGCTGGCCCGCAAGACGCTGGGCACCATCAAGTCCAACCTCTTCTGGGCCTTCGCCTACAACATCGCCGCCCTGCCGCTCGCCGCGGCCGGACTGCTCAACCCGATGATCGCCGGCGCGGCCATGGCCTTCTCCTCGGTCTTCGTCGTCGGCAACTCCCTGCGCCTGCGGTCCTTCCGCGCCGCGGGCTGACCCACCGCGCAACGCCACCGAGCCGCCGGCCGGCCCCTCCCGGGTCGGCCGGCGGCTCGCGCATGCCTTCGGCGGCTCACGCATGTCTTCAGCGGCTCGCTGGTCACACGGTGCATGCCGACGACGTCCGGCGCGGTCGCCCCCAGGGGCTCCCAGGAGGCTCCCAAGGGGCTGGAGCCGCACACGGTCCGCCCCTCCGCGGCCGGCCGCCGGAACAGACCGCGCACCCGCTTCACGCCCTCGGCCGGTCCGGCCGCCCATGCCTCCGCGTCGTCACCGCCAAGGCGTGTCCGGCCCGTCTGCCGGCCGAGCCGGACGCCCGGGACAGGGGCCGGCCGGTCATCCTCGCGTACGAGACGGGCCTGGCGTCGCCCTCCGGGTGAGTGGCGCCCGCGCTGTCCCCCGGACGGGCCCCGCAGACGCGCGGTGTGCCCGGCGTCGGACCAGGCTGGTGCGGCGACGGATCACGCGCGGTGCGCGGACGGGGGCCCACGGCGTTCCCGGCGCTCCGGGCGCCACCCGGCCCCATCGCCCCGCGGAGCAGGAGCCCATGACCGAACCGACCAACGCCGACGGCGACACCAGCGGGCCGCTCGCTCCGGATCCGGGCCCGGCGCGTCCGCGCGGGCGGGCCCTCACCGCCGTACTCGGTGATCTCCGTGCCGTGGACGGCGCGCTGTACGCGGCGGTGGCCGCCACGTCCACGCCCACGCTCGACCGGACGCTGCGCCGGCTGTCCCACGCCGCCGACCACTCGAAGGTCTCGCTCGGGATCGCCGCCGTGCTCGCCCTGAGTGGTGCGCGGCCGCGCCGGGCGGCCCTCGTCGGGGTGGGCGCGGTCGCCGTGGCCTCGGCCTCCGCGAACCTGCTGGGCAAGCGGCTGGTGCGCAGGGCGCGGCCCGACCGGGAGGCGGCGCGGGTCACGGTGGACCGGTACGTGCCCATGCCCGCCTCGGCGTCGTTCCCGTCCGGTCACACGGCCTCGGCGGTCGCGTTCGCCACGGCGGTCGGCGTGGTCCTGCCCGCGGCCGCCGTCCCGCTCGGCGCGCTGGCGAGCGCCGTCGGGTACGCCCGGGTCCACGTCGGCGTGCACTATCCCGGCGACGTGGCCGCGGGCGCCGTCCTGGGCATCGCCAGTGCGGCCGCCGCGCTCGCGGCAGCGGCGGCCGCTCCGGTACCGGGCCTGCGGTCGGTCTGCCCGGCGGCGCCGGAGTCGTCCTCCGCGCCCGGATAGCGGGCCGCCGCGCGGACCGTCAGCCGAAGGCCCTCACGGCCTGGTAGTACGTCCACGCCGTGCTGTTGCAGGCGGTCTTGGTGGCGCCGCCGTAGCGGGCGCAGACACGCTTGAGGTCCTCGTAGAAGGCGCTGTCGAGGCGGGACTTGTTGGCGCTGAAGGAGCCGGCGGCCTTGTAGTTGCGGTAGCCGAAGTCGTGGCGTGCGCAGGAGGTGCTGAACGGGAAGCCGAACGGGTTGTCCGGCGAGGAGGAGCAGTAGTCGGTGGTCCAGTCGAACCCGTAGGCGGCCCAGGCGGACTGGTTCGCCCGCGCGGCGGTCCAGGCGTTGTAGCTCGACGCGCTGGTCTGGGTCCAGCTCGCGAGTACCCGCGGTTTGTCGGCGGGAGCGGCTTCGGCGGTCGCGGCGGTGCCGAGGACGGCGGTCACGGCCAGGGCCGAGGTGGCGAGTCCGGTGGCGAGTCTGCGGTGCATTCCACACCTCCATGAGGCTGCGACCCGCCCCTCGGGCCGCAGGTTCATGTCAAAATGATGCGCATTTCGACCATCCCTTCACACATCCGTCGCCCTAATGGCCCATTAACTCTTCTGCCCGGCGGGAGATCAGGACGTGAACGCCCGACGCCCCGGTCTCCCCGCCGCTCAACTTCCCTGGGCGCGCCGCACGTCCACGGCCGTGAGCGCCAACGCCAGTGGTCCCGGGGCCAGGAACGCCAGCGGCAGCAGCATCCAGGCGCACAGGGCCGCGGTGGCCACCGCGAGCAGCACCAGGCCGCTGCCGCCCGCGTCCCGTACGGCGTCCCCGGCGGCGGCGCGCACGGCGGCCGGCCAGTCGGTGAGCGACTCGGGGCGGGCGCAGGCCCGCAGTCCCACCAGCGCGGCGCACGCGCCGATCGCGGCGGCCAGTACCGCGAACAGCCGCGCCCCCGGCAGTCCGGCGCCGGCCAGCGCCAGGTCGGCGGCGAACAGCAGCAGCCCGGCCAGGGCGACGGCGCCCGCCGCCAGGTCACCGGCCCGCGTCCGCCGCCGCAGCAGCGCGAAGTACCGCCCCGCGGTGGCGGGCCGGTCCTCCCCCGCGCCCCGCAGGACCGCGCACGCAGTCGACAGCGCGGCGGGCGCGGTCAGCAGGGGCAGACAGGCCACGGCGGTGGCGAGGCCGACGCTCAGCACGTCGGCGAACAGGGTCATGCGCGGGCCGAAGACGTCGCCCGGCTCGCGGGTGCGTGTGCCGCTCACGCCGTTCACCCCTTCAGTCCGGAGCTGGCCATGCCCTCCACCAGGAACCGCTGGAAGGCCAGGAAGAACAGCACGATCGGCAGCAGCGCGATCACCGACATGGCGAACATCGGGCCGAAGGCCGAGGTGCTGGAGGCGTCCACGAACGACCGCAGGGCGAGGGTGAGCGTGAACTTGTCCGGGTCGAACAGGTAGATGAGCTGGGTGAAGAAGTCGTTCCAGGTCCAGATGAAGGTGAAGATGGCCGTGGTGATGAGGGCCGGGCGGGTCAGCGGCAGGACGACGCTGAAGAAGCTCCGGAAGGGGCCGCAGCCGTCGATGCGGGCCGCTTCCTCCAGCTCGCGCGGCAGACCGCGCATGAACTGCACGATGAGGAAGACGAAGAACGCCTCCGTGGCGAGGAACTTGGGCAGGATCAGCGGCCAGTAGGTGTTCACCAGGCCGAGTTGGTTGAAGATGATGTACTGCGGGATCAGCACCGCGTGGTGCGGCAGCATGATCGTCGCGATCATGAAGGCGAACAGCGGGCCGCGCAGGCGGAACCTGAGTCGCGCGAAGGCGTAGGCGGCGAGCGAGCAGCTGAGGACGTTGCCGAGGACGGCGCCGCCCGCGATCAGCAGCGAGTTGCCGAGCAGCCGCCACACCGACACGTCGTTCACGCCCTCCAGGGCGGTGGAGTAGTTGGACCACTCCAGGCTGCCGGGCAGCAGGTCGAGGCTCGCGATGACCTCGTCGGCGGGCTTGAGCGAGGTGGCGAGCAGCCAGGCCAGCGGGTACAGCATGACCAGCAGGGCGGCCAGGCAGCCGGCGTGCAGCGCGACGCGGCGCCACCGGACGGGCTTGCGTGCGACGGTGAGCGAGGTCATCGGTCCCCCTCGGAGGCGTAGAAGACCCAGGAGCGCGACGTGCGGAACAGCACCGCCGTGACGGCGCCGATGGCGAGCAGCAGTACCCAGGCCATGGCGGAGGCGTAGCCCATGTGGGAGGCGACGAAGCCGCGGTCGTAGAGGTAGAGGGTGTAGACGAGGGTGGAGTCGGCGGGCCCGCCCTTGCCCGCGCTGACGGCGAAGGCGGGGGTGAAGACCTGGAAGGCCTGGATGGTCTGGAGCATGAGGTTGAAGAAGATCACCGGGGACAGCATCGGGAGCGTGACGGACACGAACTGCCGCCACTTCCCGGCCCCGTCCACGGCCGCCGCCTCGTACAGCTCGGCGGGGATCTGCTGGAGGCCGGCGAGGAAGATGACCATCGGGGCGCCGAACTGCCACACCGTCAGCAGGGCCACGGCCAGCAGCGACCAGCCGGGCCGGTTCACCCAGCCGCCGGTGCCGAGCAGGTTGTCCACCGTGCCGCCGTCGTTGAAGATCGCCCGCCAGACCAGGGCGATGGACATCGACGCGCCCAGCAGCGAGGGCGCGTAGAAGGCGGAGCGGTAGAAGGCCTTGCCGCGCTTGACGGACTTCAGCGCGAGGGCGACGAGGAGGGCGAGGGCGAGTTGCAGGGGGACGGCGAGGGCGACGTAGAGCAGGGTCGTGCGGACCGAGCGCCAGTAGCGCGGGTCCTCGGTGAACATCTGCGTGTAGTTGCGCAGGCCCACCCAGCGCGGTGGGTCGAAGAGGTTGTAATCGGTGAAGGACAGGTACAGGGAGACCGCCATGGGCAGCAGCGTGAGGACGATCGCGCCGAGCACCCAGGGTGAGAGGAACACCCAGGCGGCGCCCTCGCGCCGACCCCTGCGGCGGCGCCTGGGGGCGGTCTCGGCGGAGCGGGCTCGGCGGGTGGTGGCCGCGGGGACGTCGGTGGTGGTCATGACCTCAGCTCCGCCTTCGCCTCGGTGAGGTAGTTCTCCGCCGCCTCGCGCGGCGACATGCGTTCGTAGGAGACCTGGTCGTAGTCGCGCGCGAAGGTGGTCTGCAGGGCGTTGTCCCCCGACGGCGGGGCCTGCGGCGGGTCCCCCAGCGAGCCCTCCAGGGAGTCCTGGAAGTCGGCGATCGTGCGGTCGAAGCCGGTCAGCCGCGGCCCGGTCCGCGCGCGGACGGCCTCGTTGACCGGGATGCCGCGGGTGGCTCCGAGAATGTCCCCCGCCCCGGGGTCGTTGATCATGAAGTCGACGAGCCGGGCCGCCGCCTCGGCGTGCGGGGTGTTGGCGGAGACGCCGAGGAACATCGACGGCTTGAAGTACTGGCCGGGTGTGCCGTCCTCGCCGGAGGGCATCGGGGCCAGCGCGATGCCGCTCTCCACGAGCGCGGTGTAACCGCTGGCCGGGGCGTCCCAGTTGAAGTCGGAGACGGCCTTGCCGCGTCCGAGCGGGGTGTTCTCGACGGCGCCGTCGAGCTGGGTGGTCTGTTCGGCGGGCGAGACGGCGCCCTCGCGGCGCAGGGTGTCGGTGAAGGTCCACCAGCGGGTCAGGTCGTCGGCCGTGAAGCCCAGGCCGCCGTCCTCGGTGTAGAGGGACTTGCCCTGTCCGCGCAGCCAGACCTCGAAGGCGTCCTCGCTCTGGCCCGGGTCGCCCGCGCCGGGTCTGCCGGTCCGCTCGGCCAGCGCCCGCATGGCGTCGGCCCACTCGCTCCAGGTCCATCCCTCGCGCGGCAGCGGCACCCCTGACGCCTTCCACGCGGCGACGTCGTGGACGAGCGTCTCGGTGCCGCGGCCCTGCGGTATCGCGTACTGGGTGCCGTCCACCCGGCCGGTGGCGAGCAGCCCTCCGTCGATGCCGGAGGTGCGCAGGGTGTCCCGCTGTTCCGCGAGGTCGAGCAGGACGCCGCCGGAGGCGTACTGGTCGATCTGGCGGTAGTCGAGCTGCATCACGTCGGGGGCGTCGCCGCCGGCGGCCTGGGTGGCGAGCTTCTGCTTGTAGGCGTCGTAGCCGGAGAACGACGTCCGCACCTGGATGTCCGGGTGCCGTTCCTCGAACAGGGCGACGGCCCGCTCGGTGCGTTCCGCGCGGTCGGGGTTGCCCCACCATGTGTAGCGCAGCACGACCTTGCCGCCGTCGGCCGACTCTCCCGAGCCCCCGCAGCCGGCCAGCAGCGCGCACAGCGCGAGCGCCGCGGCCGACAGGCGGAATCCTCTCGTCCGGTGTCCGGGCATGCCGAGGTCACCTCTTCCTCTCCTCGGTCCGTTGCGTGCCCCCCTGCCTCCCCTTGCCCCCCTGCCCCCTGCTGCCTCGCTGCGTGCGCTACTCCCCCTGGTACGGCAGCGTCGTCCCCGGCAGCGCGTACTCGTCGCGCCGGCCGCACATGCCGTAACCGCCGTGCCGGGTGGGCGCGGCCCCGTACGCGGTGGCGTCGGCGAGGTACGCCGGACCGCCGTCGATGAGCGCGTCGAGCTGGGCGCCGGTGCGCTCGGCGGTGGCCAGCGCGCCGGCCCGCCACAGCTCCCGCCAGCCGGGCACCTTGTCGCGCACCAGGTGGGCGGCGGCCCGCTGGAACTCCCGGTACGGGCCGGCGTCGCCGGCGACGAGGGCCTCGCGCAGGACGAGGTAACCCTCGACGGCGAGGTCCCTGCGGCGCCGCGCCGCGGCCTCCGTCTCCGGCCCGGCGCCGGGCGGAAGCGCGGCCGCGGCGGCGTACGCGTCGGGGTCGGCCAGTACCTCGGGCGGGAAGGTGAAGACGGCGTCGCCGGCCTCGGGCAGGCCGCTGTTCTGCATCAGCACCGTGATGCGCAGGTCACCGCCCTGCACCATGCGGTGCACGGTGCCCGGCGTGAACCAGGCGAGTGAGCCGGGCTCCAGCGGAATGTCCCGGTAGCCGTCGGGACTCAGCGTCTGCACCGCGCCGCGCCCGCCGGTGACGACGTACGCCTCCGTGCACACCAGGTGCAGATGCGGGCTGCCGCCGCACACGCCGTCGGCGGCGGCCCAGTCGTAGGCGCTCAGGTGGGACAGGCCCACCGCGCCGGGCAGGGGGTGGGGAAGTACGGGCTTGGAGTCGATCACCACGGCAGCCCCTTCAGGTACGTCCCGACGCGGTCTCCGTCCCAGGCGCCGTCGGCGACCACGATGCGGTAGCGGTAGGCGAAGGACTCGCCCCCGGGCAGCTCGAACTCCTCGAAGAACGCCCAGGAGAACGCCACCGTCGGGATCGGCTCGGCCCGCACGAACCAGTGGGAGGGATGGACGGCGGTCCTCTCGTCGAGGTTCTCGGGCGCGTGCGCGAAGACGAGTGTGGAGTGGGCGTCGACGTCGTCGTGCTCGGTGGTGAAGGCGAGCCACGGGCCCTGGGTGCCCATCAGCCCGGCGGCGTCCGCGTCGGTGCCCGGCGCGAAGGCGGTGCCGCCGGTGAAGTCGCGGGGGCCGCGCCACTGGAGGCCGGTGTAGCCGGCCATCTCGCGGCCGGCGGTGGTCGGGGAGCCGAACGCCAGCGGCTCGGCGCGGGTGTTGGTGAGGCGGATCGACCAGTCCAGGACCCAGGCGCCCGCCGCCTCGTCGACCGAGTGGACGGTCAGTCCGCGCTCCTCGCGGGCCCACTCGGCGCCGCCGTTCTCGATCCAGGTGAGGTTCTCGGTGATCGTGAGCCGGTCGTCCTCGACCCCGAAGCCGGGGAAGCCGTCGTGCCGCATCGAGCCGACGCGCTCGGGCAGGGGCAGGTAGCCCTCGCCGTGGACGTAGCAGTTGCCGCCCCAGAAGTTCTGGCCGGAGAGGTGACTCGCCGTCATCTGCAGGCCCTTGTGCCAGCGGTGGTCGCTGGGGCGGTACCCGGTCACCGGGCGACCGGCGAGGGTGCGCACCGGGTGGGCGTAGGGCTTGCGGGACTCGAAGGCCTCGGGGTCGGGGCGGTAGACGTAGCGGAGGATCTCGGTGCCGTTCGCCGCGGTGACGGCGACGTGGTCGCCGTGGGTGTGGCTGACGCTCAGGGTGCTCATGCGCGCTCCTCGGGTGCCCAGTCGGGGTGGTCGCCGTGCATGGCCGAGTGGAAGGGGTCGCCGGGTACGATCTCGCCCGCGACGACGGGCCGTCCGGTGAACGCCGCCTTGTACAGGGCGGCGGCGAACTCCAGCGTGGCGCGCGCGTCCCGACCACTGCCGGGGGGCCGCTCGCCCGCGTCCCAGGCGTCCAGCACCGCGCCGAGCTGCGCGGTGTGGGAGCTGGGCACGTCCGCCGCCGGAGAGCGCCAGGCGGCGACCCGTTCCGGGGCGACGTGCCGGGCCGGGGTGTAGGTCCAGTCGTCGTTGCGGTGCCCGTAGAGGTGGGTCAGCTCCACGGTCGCGTCGGCGCAGTCGACGCGGACGCGGCTCACCTCGTCCGGGGAGAGCACGCTGTTGACGACGGTGGCGAGGGCACCGTTCTCGAACCGCACCAGGGCGGTGGAGACGTCCTCGCTCTCGGTGTCGTGGACCAGGCGCGTCGCCATGGCACGCACCTCCGCCCAGGGGCCGAGCAGGTGCAGCAGCAGGTCGTACTGGTGGATGCCGTGGCCCATGGTCGGGCCGCCGCCCTCGGTGGACCAGCGTCCGCGCCACGGCACCGCGTAGTAGGCGGCGTCGCGGTGCCAGGTGGTCTGGCAGTGGGCGACCAGCGGGGCACCCAGCTCGCCGCTCGCGATCAGGTCGCGGGCGTGCGCGGCGCCGGAGCCGTGCCGGTGCTGGAAGACCACGGAGGCGTACGCGCCGGACGCCTCCTCGGCGGCGGCGATGTCGTCGTACTCGGCGAGGGAGAGGCACAGCGGCTTCTCGCACAGCACCCAGGCGCCGGCCTTGAGCGCGGCGACCGTCTGCTCCCGGTGCAGGGACGGCGGCGTACCGATGAGCACCAGGTCGGGGCGTACGGCGTCCAGCATGGCGCCCGTCGACGTGTACCCGGCGACGTCGCCGCCCGCCTGAGCCCGGAAGGCGTCGAGCCGGGCCGGGTCCACGTCCACGGCGGCCACCAGTTCCGCGCGGTCGGCGTGGGCTCTGAGGGCGGGCAGGTGGCTGCCGGTGACGATGGCACCGGTACCGACCACGGCGACCCGGCGGCGGGCGGGACGTGGGGACATGCGGTCCTCCTCGGACGCCGGCGCACGACAGGCACGCGCGCGCCGTTAGAAAGCGCTTGCACTGCGGCAGACCCTAAGCGGAAGGCGAATGTCCGGACAACCCCCCAGCGTTTGCGGCCTCGGCACCCGGCTGGTCGACTGTCGCGGGGGGTCCGGAGCCGGTCGCACCGCGCCGGCACGGTCTTCAGTCCTCTCCCGAAGGAGTTCAGGCGTGAGCAACCCGAAGTCGTCGTCCGTGGAGCACCGGTCCGACGGCAGCCAGCCCTGGCTGCACCAGAAGGGCCGCACCATCCAGGAGTTCGGCACCGTCAAGCAGTTTCCCGTGGCGCTGACCATGGAGACCCGCCTCTACTCCTGTCAGCGGCTCAACAAGGTCCTGGCGGACACCCGGATCCTGCACGACCTGTACAAGAAGTACCACTGGCTCATGCGCGGGGCGACGTTCTACCAACTGCACCTGCTGCTGGACAAGCACGCGGGCGAGCAGCTGGAGCTGATCGACACCATCGCCGAGCGCGTCCAGA
Organism: Streptomyces sp. NPDC058812; assembly: GCF_042744565.1. Classification (NCBI taxonomy): domain Bacteria; kingdom Bacillati; phylum Actinomycetota; class Actinomycetes; order Kitasatosporales; family Streptomycetaceae; genus Streptomyces; species Streptomyces sp. NPDC058812. The sequence continues at coordinate 251,492 of NZ_JBHYOB010000002.1, read as the reverse complement.
CGCTCGGCGGCGTCGCGATCGGCGACCCCCGGCACGTCGCCGAGATCACCACCGTGCCGCGTCCGCCGGACGGGGTGGAGGAGGTGCCGTCGATGCTCTCGCGGCTCCTGGAGGCGCACGAACTGATCCTGGCCGACTGCCACGACGCCGCCGGCCGCACTCAGGAACTCGGCGACGACGGCACCAACGACCTCCTCGTCTCCGAGGTCGTGCGCACCAACGAACTGCAGGCGTGGTTCGTGGCGGAGCATCTGGTGGACACCCCGCTGGTGCACGCCTGAGCCCGTTCCACGCGACCTCCGCGGCCCCACGAGGGGGCGCCGTCACGCTCCGTGCACCCCCGGGCGACGGCGCTCTTGATGCCCCTTCGTCCCGGCTGTGAAAGCGTCCGGGACATGGCCCACATGTCCCACGGCGCCCACGCCCAGCCTCCGACGCGCGGTCAGCGGTGGTCCACGTTCCGGCAGTCGCCGTTCTGGCCGGCCACCGTACTTGTGCTGATCCTCGCGGCGGCGGCGGGCCTCTTCGCGGGTTCGTACACCTACTCGATGGCGGACCCGACGCCGCACTCGATCCCCACGGCAGTGGTCGGTTCGTACGAGGAGGCCCGTGGCCAGACCTTTCTGGACGGCCTGGAGAAGGCGCTGAACGCCTCGGTCAAGGTCCACCCCTACGGGAGCGAGGCCGAGGCCCGGGAGGCGATGCAGGACCAAGAGGTCTTCGCGATCTTCGAGCTGCGCGACGACGGACGGACCGCCGTGCTCGACCTCTCCAGCGCGTCGGGGGCCTCCGTCGCGCAGGTGCTGGGCGACACGGCACCGGTCGTGGGGCAGAAGACCGGCGTCGAGGTCACCGTCCGTGACGTCAACCCCCTCCAGGAGGGCGACCCGCGCGGACTGGCGATCTTCTACATCTCCCTGGCCGCGGTGATCATCGGCTTCGTCGGGGCGATCCAGCTGAGCGTGCACGCGCGCTCACTGACTCCCTTCGAACGCATCCTCTTCACGGCCGCCTACGCGCTGCTGGGCGGGTTCGCCATCGCCGCGACGGTGGACTGGCTGCTGGACGCGCTCGACCTGCCGTTCGTCGAGTCGTGGCTGATCCTCGCCCTCACGATGTTCGCGTCCGGCATGGTCTTCACCATGTTCAACACCCTGTTCGGACGTTGGGCGATGCTGCCGACCTGGGGCCTGATGGTGCTCCTCGGCAATCCCTCCTCCGGCGGGGCGGTGTCCTGGCCGCTGCTGCCGTCCCCGCTGGGGGCGATCGGCCAGTGGCTGCCGCCGGGGGCCTCGGTCAACGCCCAGCACACGGCGGTGTACTTCCAGGGCCACCAGCACGCGTTCCCGTTCCTGGTGCTGGGCGGGTGGGCGCTGCTGTCCTGCGCGGTCTTCTGGATCTGGCGGCACCGTCACCCCGGCGGCCGTGAGAAGCAGCCGGCGCACGCCGCGGACTCCTGAGCCGCCCGGGCCCGTTCGTACCCGTCCGCACCCACCCGTACCCGTCACCGCCGCCCCCCGTCCGTCACGCGCGCCTGTTCCGATCGCCGGCCTGATGCGATCATGTGGCGGGAGTTTCCGCCTTCGGTTGGAGTGCACATGGCCCTCGACGTCGACGCGATCCGCGCGCAGATACCCGCCCTGAAGTCCGGCTCCGCCCGCTTCGACGCCCCGGGCGGCACCCAGACCCCGCAGCCCGTCATCGACGCCATCGGCGAGGCGCTGGCCAATCCGCTGGCCAACCGGGGCCGGACGACCGAGGGCGAGCGCAACGCGGACGGCATCGTCGCGGACGCCCGGAGCGCACTGGCCGACCTGCTGGGCACCGAGCCGCGGGGCGTCGTCCTCGGCCGCAGCGCCACACAGCTCGCCTACGACCTGTCCCGGACGCTCGCCAAGACGTGGGGTCCTGGCGACGAGGTGGTCGTCACCCGCCTCGACCACGACTCCAACATCCGGCCCTGGGCACAGGCTGCCGAGGCGGCCGGCGCGAGCGTGCGCTGGGCGGACTTCGACCCGGCCACCGGGGAACTGCTTCCCGAGCACATCGAGGCGGTGCTCTCCCCGCGCACCCGGCTGGTCGCGGTGACGGCCGCGTCCAACCTCATCGGCACCATGCCCGACCTGCCGGCCGTCGCCCGCCTCGTGCACGGCGTCGGTGCGCTGCTCCACGTCGACGCGGTGCACTACGCCTCGCACGCCGTCGTCGACCCGGCGGCACTCGGCGCGGACACGCTGGTGTGCTCGCCGTACAAGTTCCTGGGTCCGCACCTGGGGGTGCTGGCGGCCCGGCCCGAGTTCCTGGAGACTCTGCGCCCGGACAAGCTGCTGCCCTCCAGCGACGCCGTCCCCGAGCGCTTCGAGCTGGGGACGCTGCCGTACGAGCTGCTGGCCGGTGCCCGGGCCGCGGTGGACTTCCTCGCGGGCCTGGAGCCGGACGCGCGGGGCAGCCGCCGGGACCGGCTCGTCGCCTCCTTCGCGGCGCTGGAGGCCCACGAGGACGCGCTGCGCGAGCGGATCGAGCGCGGGCTGGCGGACGTCGACGGGATCACCGTGTACTCGCGGGCCGCGCGGCGCACGCCGACCCTGCTGTTCACCGTGGCGGGCCTGCGCCCGGCCGACGTCTACCGGCAGTTGGCCGAGCGGATGGTGGACGCGCCCGCCGGCTCCTTCTACGCGGTGGAGGCCTCGCGCAGGCTGAGGCTGGGTGACGAGGGCGGCGTACGGGTCGGGCTCGCGCCGTACAGCAGCGCGGACGACGTGGACCGGCTGCTGACGGCACTGGCCGGCCTCGACCGCTGACTGCCTCGGCCACTCATTGCCTCGGCCGGCCTCGACCGCTGACGGCGCTGGCCGGCGGGCCTCACCCCAGCGGCACGCTCACCTCCCCGGTGCCCTCCGCGCTCGCCCCGCCGGCGACGCGCACGGTGAACGGGCGGTCGGTGCCGCTCGCGGTGACCCGCAGGACGTCCCCGTCGCGCCGCACGCGGAACGTCGCGGCGGGCGTGCCCAGCAGGTCGGGCACGGTGACCTCGGCCGCGTAGTCGGGCCCGGCGGGCGGGTGGACCAGCAGGGCCGGGGTGTCCAGCCAGTCACCGTCGGGGCGGCGGTCGTCGGAGGCCAGCGGCAGGACGGCGCCCTCGCGGACGTACAGCGGCAGGCTGTCGTAGCCGTGCCGTTCGGTGCGCCAGGCGGGGCCGGTGACGCGCTCGCCGCTCAGGAGGTGGGTCCAGGTGCCCTCGGGGAGGTACACCTCGACCTCGCCGTCCTCGGTGAAGACCGGGGCGACCAGGAGGTCGGGGCCGAGCATGTACTGGCGGTCCAGCGGGCGGCAGCCCGGGTCGTGCGGGTACTCCAGGACCATCGGCCGCATCATCGGCACGCCGGTGCGGTGGGCCTCGGCGGCGACGCCGTACAGGTAGGGCATCAGGCGGTGCTTGAGGAGGGTGAAGCTCCGGGCGACGTCGACCGCCTCGTCGCCGAACTCCCACGGCACCCGGTACGACGAGGAGCCGTGCAGGCGGCTGTGCGAGGAGAGCAGGCCGAAGGCCAGCCAGCGCTTGAAGACGGCCGGGTCGGGGGTGCCCTCGAAGCCGCCGATGTCGTGGCTCCAGAAGCCGAAGCCGCTCAGGGACAGGGACAGGCCGCCCCGGAGCGACTCGGCCATCGCCTCGAAGGACGACCAGCAGTCGCCGCCCCAGTGGACGGGGTACTGCTGGCCGCCCGCGGTCGCGGAGCGGGCGAAGAGGACGGCCTCACCCTGTCCGCGCTCCTTTTCGAGGAGTTCGAAGACGGTCCGGTTGAACAGGTGCGTGTAGTAGTTGTGCATGCGCTCCGGGTCGGAGCCGTCGTGCCAGACGACGTCGGTGGGGACGCGCTCGCCGAAGTCGGTCTTGAAGCAGTCCACGCCCTGGTCGAGCAGCGGCTTGAGCTTTCCGGCGTACCAGTCGCAAGCGGCGGGGCTGGTGAAGTCGACCAGGCCCATGCCCGCCTGCCACAGGTCCCACTGCCAGATGTCGCCGTCCGGCCGGCGCACCAGGTGGCCGAGGGCGGCGGCCTCGTCGAAGAGGGGGGACTTCTGGGCGATGTAGGGGTTGATCCAGGCGCTGACCTTCAGCCCCTTGGCCTTGAGCCGGGCGAGCATGCCGTCCGGGTCGGGGAAGACGTCCGGGTCCCACTGGAAGTCGCACCACTGGTACTCGCGCATCCAGAAGCAGTCGAAGTGGAAGACGGACAGCGGGATGCCCCGCTCGGCCATGCCGTCGACGAACCTCGTCACCGTCTCCTCGTCGTAGGACGTGGTGAAGGACGTGGTGAGCCACAGGCCGAAGGACCAGGCGGGTGGGAGGGCGGGGCGGCCGGTGAGGGCGGTGTAGCGGGTGAGGACGTCCTTGGGGGTGGGGCCGGCGACGACGTAGTACTCCAGCGTCTGGTCCTCGACGCTGAACTGCACCTGGCCGACGGACTCGGAACCGACCTCGAAGGAGACGGCGCCGGGGTGGTTGACGAAGACGCCGTAGCCGCGTGAGGAGAGGTAGAACGGGATGTTCTTGTAGGCCTGTTCGCTGCTGGTGCCGCCGTCGGCCTGCCACATGTCGACGACCTGGCCGTTCTTCACGAACGGGGTGAAGCGCTCGCCGAGGCCGTAGATCTGCTCACCGACTCCGAGCGCGAGCCGGCCCAGCATGTGGTGGCCGCCGTCGCCGGTGGTGGCGAACGCGGTGCTCTTGGCGTCGGCGCGGGTCAGTTCGCGTCCGTCCGCGTCGTGGAAGGTGAGGCCCCAGGGGCCCTCGCGGTCCAGGCGGAGGGACAGCGGGCCGCTGGTCAGCTCGGTGACCGTGCCGTCCTGGTGTACCGCGCCGGCGTCGTCCGCCGCGCCCGTGAGGGCGAAGTCGGGGCCAGGCCGGCGCTTTCCGGCGTGGTGGGTGACACGGACGCCGATGACGCCCTCGGCGGGAGAGAAGCACTCGACCGTGAGGAGCGGCGCGTTGAGCGTGTCACCCCTCCGCGTCACCTTCTTCACGGCGGCATGCGAGGTGAAGCGCTTCGATTCGGGACGCACATCGCGTACTTCAGTGGCGTACGAGAGATGCACGCCCTCGCGGATGAGCCAGAAGCCGTCGGTGAACTTCATGATCTTCCTCGGGTGGGGCGGGAGCTGTCGGATGGGAGCACGGGGGCCGTCTCACAGCATTTTGATCGTACACAAAACAAATCCGCGCACGGAGACCCTCGAACCGGGATCTACGGATTGACCAGGCATGATTACCCACCAGAGCAGCCCACTCACCCCACGAATTGGCGAGACCGAGGCCACTTTGCTCTAGCGCGACAGCACGCCCTTGACGTATTAGTCATCACATCAAACAAAACGGTCCGGCAGGGAAGCCGGACGGTACGACAGCAAGGGCCGCACCATGTCGAAGCGCTTCACCTCGCTCGCCTTGACAGCACACCCGCCGGCTGCCACGCGCCGCGGGCGAGGACGATCACGCCGAGCCGTCGCCCCGTTCGCCGCCGTCTCCGTCCTGGTCGCCGGGGCGGCGCTCACGGGCTGCGGACAGCAGCGCGACGCCGACGTGTACACCGTGATGAACTCCTCGACCGACGAGTCGTACCACCGCTGGGACGCGGAGGCGATGGCCCGCTGCGGCAAGCAACTGGGCATCACCATCGAGCAGCAGAGCGTTCCGGCGTCACAGGTGATGACGAAGGCACTGCGCATGGCATCGTCCAAGTCACTGCCGGACATCGTGCAGTTCGACGCGTCCGAGATGCCGACCTTCGCCGACGCCGGCGGCCTGGTCGACCTCCGGACCCTCGGACTGAGCACCGAGGACATCCCCGAGGGCATCGTCGACTTCGGCTCGTACCAGGGGACGTACTACGGCGCGGCCCGGTCCGTGAACACACTCGCGCTCTTCTACAACAAGGACGTCCTCGGCAAGGCGGGCGTCGAGGTGCCCACCACCTGGGCCCAGTTGCGCGAGAGCGCCGAAAAACTCACCCAGGGCAGGCGGTACGGGCTGGCGCTCAGCGCGGGTGGCGCGGAGGACGGCGTCTTCCAGTTCATGCCGTTCATGTGGTCCAACGGCGGTGACGAGACCGACCTCGACAGCCCGCGGGTAGTCGAGGCCCTCGACTACTGGAAGGGCCTGCTCAAGGACAGCTCGCTGTCGAAGTCGACGGTCAACTGGACGCAGGCGGACGTCAACGACCAGTTCATGGCCGGCAACGCGGCGATGATGATCAACGGGCCGTGGCAGGTGGAGACCCTCAACACCGACAAGTCGCTGCACTGGGGCATCGCGCCGATCCCGGTGCCCGAGGCCGGCGACGACTCCGTGGGCCCGCTCGGCGGCGCGGTGCTCACCGTGCCCAACACCGGGGACGAGGCACGGGAGAAGACGGCCGGGAGGATCGTCGCGTGCCTGGCGAGCGAGAAGGAGCAGCTGACCTACGCGCTCAACAGCTGGATGGTCCCGGCCAACGCCGAGGCCGCCGCCGTCTGGCGCGAACGGGTGCCCGAGCTGGACTCCCTCGCCGACCAGGTGGCCGTAGCCCGGTCCCGGACCGCGAAGCTCGGCGCCGGCTGGTCGAGCGTGTCGCTCGCCCTGCAGAGCGCCTTCCAGTCCGCCCTGACCGGCCAGTCCAGTGAGACCGCCCTGAAGCGCGCCCAGCAGCGGGCCACGAGCGGGAACTGAGGTACGCGCCCATGACCACGTCCACCGTCACCGCACAGACGCCGGCCAAGGCGTCCAAGACGGCCGCCGCGCCGGACCCGGCCCGGCTCAGGCGCCGGCGCCGGCTCGCGCAGTGGGGGTTCGTCGCCCCCGCCGTCGTCTTCATGCTGCTGTTCTTCGGCTACCCGCTCGTCCGCAACGTCGTGATGAGCTTTCAGCACTACACACCGAAGACGTTCTTCACCGGTGAGGCGCCCTTCAACGGCACCGACAACTGGTCCAACGTGTTCCAGGACGCCCTGTTCGGCAAGGCGCTGTGGCACACCCTCGTCTTCACCGCGGGCTCGCTGCTGGGGCAGTTCTGCATCGGCCTGGCGCTCGCGGTGTTCTTCAGCCGCCGCTTCCCGCTGAACGGTGTGCTGCGCTCGCTGATCCTGCTGCCCTGGCTGGTGCCCATGGTGGTGTCCGGCATCGTCTGGCGGCGCATCCTCGACCAGGACACGGGCGTGCTGAACTCCTTCCTGGACACCCTCGGCATCGCCGGCAGCACACCCTGGCTGACCAGCCCGGAGATGGCCCTCGTGTCGGTCGTCCTGGTCAACATCTGGATCGGCGTCCCGTTCAACATGGTCATCCTGTACGGCGGTCTCCAGGAGATCCCGAGGGAACTGCACGAGGCGGCCGCCCTGGACGGGGCATCGGCCTGGCGGACCTTCCGCTCCGTCACCCTGCCGTTGCTCAAGCCCGTCGTCACGGTCGTGCTCGTCCTCGGCTTCATGTCGACGGTCAAGATCCTCGACCTGATCCTCGCCCTCACCGACGGCGGGCCCGCCGACGCCACCCAGACGCTCGGCACGCTGACGTACCAGAACTCCTTCGTGCAGCTGGACTTCGGCGCGGGAGCCGTCGTCGGCAACGTACTCATCCTGATCTCCGCCGTGTTCGCGGTGTTCTACCTGCGGGCCAACCGCACCGAGGGGAAGTGACCGACGATGGCAACCCACACGCCCACCGCGTCCCGGCGCCGCTGGGGCTCCACCGTCGCCGGTGTGCTCGTCCTCGCCGTGATGCTGTTCCCGCTGTACTGGATGCTCAACACCGCGCTCCAGCCCGAGTCGGGGCTGCTCCAGGTCGACCCGGTGCCGGGCAGCCTGGACCTGTCCGGCTTCTCCAAGGCCGTCGGCGACCAGGGCGGGCACCTGCTGACCTCACTCGCCGTCTCGCTCGGCGCGGTCGCCATCTGCCTGGCGATCTCGGCGCCGGCGGCGTACGGGCTGGCGCGGTTCGGGCTGCGCGGCTCGCGCACCATCGTGTTCGGCACACTGATCACCCAGATGGTGCCGGGCATCGTCATCGCCAACGCGCTCTACAACTCGTACGTCGACCTGGGCCTGGTCAACTCCTACTTCGGCCTGATGCTGGCGGACGCGTCGCTGGGCATCCCGTTCTCCATCGTGCTGATGCGGTCCTTCATGGTGTCGATCCCGGGCGAGGTGATCGAGGCCGCGCAGATCGACGGTGCCGGACCGGTGCGGACGTTCGTGCGGGTGGTGCTGCCGATGAGCCGCAACTCACTGATCACGTCGGGGCTGTTCGCGTTCCTGTTCTCGTGGAGCGACTTCATGTTCGCGCTGACCCTGAACACGACCGACGACGTCAAGCCCATCACCCTGGGTATCTACCAGTACATCGGCGCGCACGTCGGCGACTGGGGCTCGGTGATGGCCGCCTCCGTGCTCTCCGCGGTGCCGGCGGCGATCCTGCTCGTCCTCGCCCAGAAGTACATCGCCGCCGGGATCACCGGCGGATCCGTCAAGTGACCCGCGTATACATGGAGATGAGCTGCACAGCATGAGCGACTACCCCAGCTTCCCGCCCGGCTTCGTCCTGGGCGCCGCGACCGCCTCGTACCAGATCGAGGGCGCGGCACGGGAGGACGGCCGCGGTCCGTCGATCTGGGACACGTACAGCCACACCCCCGGCCTGGTGGTGAACGGCGACACCGGTGACGTGGCCTGCGACCACTACCACCGCTACCCCGAGGACGTGGCACTGCTGCGCGACCTGGGCGTGGACTCGTACCGCTTCTCGATCGCCTGGCCGCGCATCGTGCCGGAGGGCTCGGGCACGGTGAACCCGAAGGGTCTGGACTTCTACTCCCGCCTGGTCGACGAACTGCTCGCGGCGGGCATCGAGCCGGCCGCCACCCTCTACCACTGGGACCTGCCGCAGGCGCTGGAAGACCGGGGCGGCTGGCGGGTGCGGGAGACGGCGGAGCGGTTCGCCGAGTACACGGCCGTGGTCGCGGAGCACCTGGGCGACCGGGTGCCGCGCTGGATCACCCTCAACGAGCCGTGGTGCAGCTCCTTCCTCGGCTACTCCATCGGCCGGCACGCACCCGGCGCCAAGGAGGGCCGGGGCGCCCTGGCCGCCGCCCACCACCTGCTGGTCGGCCACGGTCTGGCGATGTCGGCGCTGCGGGCGGCCGGGGTGCGCGAGGCGGGCATCACGCTCAACCTGGACCGCAACCTGCCGGCCACCGACTCCCCCGCCGACCTGGCGGCCGTGGTCCGCGCGGACACCCAGCACAACCTGGTGTGGACCGAGCCGATCCTCGCGGGCCGCTACCCGGCCACCGAGGAGGAGACCTGGGGCGAGCTGATCACCGGGGAGGACTTCCGGCGGGACGGCGACCTGGAACTGATCTCCCAGCCACTGGACTTCCTGGGCGTCAACTACTACCGGCCGATCGTGGTCGCCGACGCCCCGCACCGCGAGAGCGACCCGGCGCGGCGCGTGGCGACCGACAACCGCTACGAGGAGGTACGGCTCCCCGGCGTCCGGCACACCGCGATGAACTGGCCGGTCGTCCCTGACTCCTTCACCGACCTGCTCGTCCAGCTGAAGAAGCAGTACGGTGACGCGCTTCCGCCGATCCACATCACGGAGAACGGCTCGGCGGAGGACGACGCGCCCGCCGCCGACGGCACGGTGCACGACGCCGACCGCGTCGCCTACCTGCGCGACCACCTCGGCGCGCTGCGGGCGGCGATGGACGCGGGCGTGGACGTACGCGGCTACTACGTGTGGTCGCTGCTGGACAACTTCGAGTGGGCGTACGGCTACGACAAGCGGTTCGGCATCGTCCGGGTCGACTACGACACGCAGGAGCGCACACCGAAGGACAGCTATCGCTGGTACCGGGAGATGATCGCCGCGAACCGCACCTGACGTGGAGCGTGGGGGGCTCGGCCGAGCGACCCCCCACGTCAGCTCTGCTCGCGCTCGGCGCACGCCGCCGGGTCGGCCAGCACCTCGCGGACGATCACGCCGGCCGCGCCCCGGGCCGCGTCACCGAGGGAGGACGACGCGCGCAGCCGCTTCCCGTCCTCGCCCCACAGCCCCGAGACGACGCGGAGCGCGAGCTCGCGGGCGACGGCGGGGGCCAGCCAGTCCATCAGCTCGCGGTAGACACCGCCGAGCATCACCGCGTCGGGGTCGAAGAGGTTCACCGCGCCCGACACCACGACGCCCAACTGCCGCCCGGCGCGCCCGATCGCCGACAGGGCGGCCGGGTCGCCCCGCCGGGCGCGGCGTTCGAGCTCGGCGACGCCCTGCACGCCCGCGTCCGCGTCGATGCCCGCGGCCCCCAGCAGCGCGGCCTGACCGGCGTACTGCTCCAGGCAGCCGCGCGCCCCGCACCGGCACAGCGGTCCGTCCGGATCGACGACCATGTGCCCGATCTCACCGGCGAACCCGTGCGCGCCGCGCAGTAGTTCGCCCTCCAGCACCAGGGCGCCGCCGATGCCGATCTCACCGGTCAGGTACAGGAAGCTGCGTACGCCCTCGGTGCCCGCGCCGAACCACAGCTCGGCGAGTGCGGCGGTGTTGGCCTCGTTGTCGGAGCTGACCGGCAGGGGGCGGTGGGCGGGGCGCAGGGCGAGGAGCGCCTGGGCGAACAGCCCCTCCACCGCCACCCGTTGCCACCCCAGGTTGGGGGCCTGGCGCACGGTGCCGCCGGCCACCAGGCCCGGCAGCGCGACGTGGACGCCGGCCGGTGCGAGGCCCTGTTCGGCCGCCGAACCGATGGCGCGGGCCGCCAGCCGGGCCGCACGGGCCAGCACCTCGGAGGGCTGGACCCCGCGGTTGTCGAAGTGCTCCACGAGCCGGACCCGGTCGGTGCCGGCGAGGTCGACGACGCACACGGTGACGTAGTCGATGTTGATCTCGACGCCCAGGCCCGCCGGGCCCGACCGGGACACCTTCAGGACGGTGCCGGGCCGCCCCGCCTGACCGCTGCTGGTCTTGCCCCACTCGGAGACGAAGCCGTACTCCAGCAACTGCTCGACCAGGGACGACACCGCCGCCCGGGTCAGTCCGACATGCGTGGCGATACCGGCCCGGGTCGCCTCCCCCGCGTCGTGCACGGCTCTCAGGACCAGGCTGAGGTTGTGCCGTCTGACCGTGGCCTTGTCGGCCTTCGGCTCCAGGGGGGTGAGGTTGTTCTTCATGGTGGTGTCGAGCGTATGCGACGTCGGGGGCGCCGCCCCGCGCGCCCGGCGCCCGGCCGGGACGCCCTTGCCCCGACCCCGCCGCACCCCTAGCCTGACTTTGTGCCGCAAATAAACAAAACCCGATCGCACAACGCCGTGCCGGGCCCCAGCGACAACCTCACCCGCCTCCGCATCGCCCTGACCGCCTTCTTCGCGCTCGACGGCTTCATATTCGCCGGGTGGGTCGTGCGGATCCCCGCCATCAAGGAGCAGACCGGCGCCTCCGCCAGCGCCCTGGGGATGGCGCTGCTCGGTGTCTCGGCGGGTGCCGTCGTCACCATGACGCTCACCGGACGGCTGGTCCGCCGCTACGGCAGCCACCCCGTCACCGTCGCCTGCGCGGTCCTGCTCTGCCTCAGCGTCGCCCTGCCCCCGCTCACCCACTCCGCGCTCGCTCTCGGCGCCGTACTGCTGCTGTTCGGCAGCGCGTACGGCGGGATCAACGTCGCCTTCAACAGCGCCGCCGTCGACCTGGTGGCCGTACTGCGGCGCCCGATCATGCCCAGTTTCCACGCGGCGTTCAGCCTGGGCGGCATGATCGGCGCCGGGCTCGGCGGGCTCGTCGCCGGGTCCCTGTCGCCGGTGCGGCACCTGCTCGGTCTCACCGTGATCGGACTGCTCGTCACCCTGGTCGCGGGCCGCGCCCTGCTGCGCTGCGAACCCGCCGCGCCGCCCGACCGTACCGACCGGGCCGACCGCGCCCCGCGCCGGCTCGACCGCCGCACGCGCCGCCTCGTCATCACCTTCGGCCTGATCGCCCTGTGCACGGCGTACGGCGAGGGCGCCATGGCCGACTGGGGTGCCCTGCACCTGGAGCAGGACCTCGACGCGTCGCCGGGCATGGCGGCGGCGGGCTACTCCTGTTTCGCGCTCGCCATGACCGTCGGCCGGCTGACCGGCACGACGCTGCTGGAGCGCCTCGGCCGGACGACCACGGTGGTGGCCGGCGGCTCGACCGCCGTGGCCGGCATGCTGCTCGGCTCACTCGCCCCCTCCGTGTGGGCGGCGCTGTTCGGCTTCGCGATCACCGGGCTCGGGCTCGCCAACATCTTCCCGGTCGCGGTCGAACGGGCCGGCGCCCTGGGCGGCCCCAGTGGCGTCGCGACCGCGTCCACCCTGGGTTACGGCGGCATGCTGCTCGGGCCGCCCGCCATCGGCTTCATGGCCGACTGGTTCTCCCTGCCCGCCGCGCTCACCAGCGTGGCGGCGCTGGCGGCGGTGGCGGTACTCGTCGCGATCGCGACCCGGCGCGCGGCGGGTGCCACGGAAGCCGCAGCCGGTACTCCGCGGTAGCCGGAGTCGGTACTCTGCGGTGGCGTGTGGCCTGTGGCCTGTGGCGGACCCCGCTACCCGACTGGGAGGATCCCACATGACCAGTAAGTTCACCGAGCTTGCGATCGACTGTGCCGATCCCGGTGGTCTCGCCCGGTTCTGGTGCTCGGTCCTCGACTACGAGGTCCAGGAGGAGGACGAGGACGACGGAGTCGTCTCCATTGGCTCCCCCATGGTGCCCGAAGGCAAGGACCGTCTCGGCCCCGTGCCACCGACGCTGACATTCGCGCGCGTTCCCGAGGGCAAGACCGTCAAGAACAGGCTCCACATCGACGTCAACCCCACCGACCGGGAACAGGACGAAGAGGTCCGTCGCCTGCTCGGCCTGGGCGCCCGACACGCCGACGTCGGCCGGACGGGCGACGAGAGCTGGGTCACGCTCGCCGACCCGGAGGGGAACGAGTTCTGCGTCCTGGCGGGCCGCCACCCCTGACCGGAGGCCGCACACCGCGCCGGAGTTGTTTCCGGTCGCCCGCCCACGTTCACACGGACACGATCCGAACCTTGTCCTCGAGCCCGCTCCATCCGGCACACTCCCTGCCATGGAGACTGCCACGTTCGTCGAAATCCTGTACCGCGAGGGTGTGTTGCTCGCCTTGGCCGCCGAGGCGGCGGGCGTCGACGCCAAGGTGCCGACCTGCCCCGGCTGGCAGGTGCGGGACCTGCTGCGGCACACGGGGATGGTGCACCGCTGGGCTGCGGCGATCGTCGCCGAGGGGCACACCGGCCCCCGCCCCGACGGCGGCCTGCCCGACCTCGACGGCTCCGCGCTCCTGACCTGGTTCCGCGCGGGCCACGGGCAGCTCGTCGACACTCTCGCCGGCGCCTCGCCCGACGTGCGCTGCTGGCACTTCCTGCCCGCGCCGTCGCCCCTGGCCTTCTGGGCCCGACGGCAGGCGCACGAGACGACCGTGCACCGGATCGACGCCGAGTCGGCCAGGGGCGGCGCCCCCACCGGCATCGGCGTGGACTTCGCGGTGGACGGCATCGACGAGTTGCTGTGCGCCTTCCACGCCCGTCCGAAGAGCGCGGTTCGCACCGAGGAGCCCCGCACACTGCGGGTGCGGGCGACGGACGTGCCCGGCGCCGTGTGGACCGTGCGGCTGTCGGCACGGCCACCGGAGACCGGGCGCGGCGACGCCGGGGACACCGACTGCGAGCTGACCGGACCCGCCGCGCGGCTGTACCCGGCGCTGTGGAACCGCCTCCCGTTCCCGCAAGTGACCGGCGACGCCTCCCTCGCCGCGTTGTGGCGTGAGAAGTCGGGCGTCACCTGGAACTGAGCCGGACCGCGCGCACCGGGTGCGGATGTGGCGGTTGTGGTCGACGTCGCGCCGCTGTGGTCGACGTCGCACTGCCGATTCGGCGCATGTCTGGGAGGCTTACCGGCATGAACACCTACGGGGGACGGCGTACACAGGGTGAGCGGGACGCGATCACGGTCGAGATCGGGTACGCGCTGTGCAGCGCGGCGTTCGCGGCGGCCGTCCTGTTCGGGGCCGTGGCGGGGCCGGCGTACCTCTTCGGCCTGCCGCCCGGCGTGCGGGACGTGCTCGTCGGCTCGGGCGCGGTGCTGGCCGTGGTGGTGTTCTTCGTCCGTGTGGTGAGCGTGCTGGTCCGGTTCGCGCGCGGCGTTCAGCCCAGCCAGCCCGGCCGTACCAACCCCGACTCGTAGGCCAGCACGACCAGTTGGGCCCGGTCGCGGGCGCCCAGCTTCACCATCGTGCGGCTGACGTGGGTCTTGGCGGTGAGCGGGCTGACGACCAGACGCCGGGCGATCTCCTCGTTGGACAGGCCGATGCCGACCAGGGCCATCACCTCCCGTTCCCGCTCGGTCAGCCGGGCCAGTTCGCCGGCCGCCGCGGGCTCCTTGGAGCGGGCCGCGAACTCGGCGATCAGGCGGCGCGTCACCCCCGGCGAGAGCAGCGCGTCACCGTCGACCACCGCCCGTACGGCGCGCAGGAGTTCCTCGGGTTCGGTGTCCTTGACCAGAAAGCCGGAGGCACCGGAACGGATCGCCTCGAAGACGTACTCGTCGAGTTCGAAGGTGGTCAGCATGACGACCTTCACGTCCCGCAGGCCGGCGTCCCCGGTGATCCGGCGGGTCGCGGCCAGGCCGTCGAGGAGGGGCATGCGGATGTCCATCAGGACGACGTCGGGGCGCAGTTCGCGGATCGCGCGCACCGCCTCCTCGCCGTCGGCGGCCTCTGCGGCCACCTCGATGTCCGGCTGCGCGTCCAGCAGCGCCCGGAAGCCGGCCCGTACCAGTGACTGGTCGTCGGCAAGCAGTACGCGGATCACCGGTCCTCCTCCTTGGCGTCCTTGACGGCTCTGGCGTCCTGCACGGCTCTGGCGTCCTGGACGTCCGTGACTTCTCCGGCGTGCTTCACGTCGATCGGCAGGGCCGCGAGCACCCGGAAGCCGCCGTCGGGGCGCGGGCCCGCCTCGATGGTGCCACCCAGCGCCGCCGCCCGCTCCCGCATCCCGGCCAGCCCGTTGCCGCTGCCGCCCGCCTCGGCGCCGGTCGCGGGACCGTCGTCGTCGACGCGCAGCCGCAGCGTGCCGCCGTCCCGGCCGAGGTGCACGCGCGCGTGCCGCGAACCCGAGTGCCGTACGACGTTGGTGAGGGCCTCCTGGACGATACGGAACGCGGCCAGGTCGGCACCGGGCGACAGCCGCGGCGGCTCCCCTGCCACCTCGACGGTGAGACCCGCGCTCGCCGCCTGTTCGACCAGTTCGGGAAGCCGGTCCAGCCCGGGGGCCGGCGCGCGGGGCGCGTCCCCGGGGGTGCGGAGCGTGTCGAGAACCTGGCGCACCTCGCCGAGCGCCTCCTTGCTCTTGGCCTTGATGGTGGTGAGCGCGGAGCGGGCCTGCTCCGGATCCGTGTCGAGGAGGGCGAGACCGACGCCGGCCTGCACATTGATGACGGAGATGCTGTGGGCGAGGACGTCGTGCAGTTCGCGGGCGATCCGCAGCCGCTCCTCGTCCGCGCGCCGCTTGGCCGCCTGGGCCCGTTCGGCCCGCTCCCGCGCCCACTGCTCGCGTCGGGTCCGGGTCAGCTCCGACAGGGCCACGATGGCCACCACCCAGGTGGCGATCACGATCTCCTGGCCCCAGGACGCGGCCGAGTCCCCGGACGGCGGCAGCCACTGGTAGAGCCAGTGCGTCAGCAGGGCCAGCCCGGCCCACATCGTCCCCATCGCCGCCCACGCGGCTCTGCGGTGCCCGGCGACGACGGCGCTGAAGCAGGCCACCGCGACTGCCACGAACACCGGCCCGTACGGGTATCCGACGAAGAGGTAGACGAGGGTGGTGACCGCCGTGCCGAACACCACGGGCACCGGGCACCGCCGCCGCCACAGCAGCGCTGCTCCCGTCAGGAACAGCAGCACGCGCGCGAAGGGGTCCAGCGGGACCCGCTCACTCTCCTGGGCATGGGCGGCGAAGTTGGAGCCGACCAGCACGAACGCCGTGGTCAGCGCCGTGGAGCGCCAGGGCCACCGGGCGGAGTGCTCCTCCTCGCCCCGGTGGTTCCACCACGGGGGCCCGTGCCGCCACCACTGCGGCGGCCCGCTCCCGTGCTCGCGCTGTCCGTCCATGACCGCCACGCTAGACGCCGCGTGCCGCGGGCGGCGTCACCCGCGCGTGGTGATCACACGTACTCCCGGCGAAGTACGTCCTCCCCGCCCCGGCCGTCCGCCCTGTCGGCACCGTCCACCCTGTCCGCCGGGGACCGCGCCGGCGCCTCCTTCACCCGGAAGCGGCGCAGCGGTCGCGGCGCCCACCAGTTCGCGCGCCCCGCGAGCCGCATCGTCACCGGCAGCAGCACCACCCGGACGAGGGTGGCGTCGACGACGACGGTCAGCGCGGTGCCGATCCCCAGTTCCCCCAGGAACACGACGCCGCTGGTGGCGTACGACAGGAAGGAGGCGCGAGGATGCCGGCCGCGGCGGTGATCAGCGGGGCGCTGCGCCTGATGCCCTCGCCGACCGCCCGTACGGTGTCCCCGGTGCGCTGGTGCTCCTCCGTGACGCGCGCCGGCAGGAAGACCTCGTGGTCCATGGACAGGCCGTACGCCACGCAGGACATCAGCACCGGGCTGCTGGGCTCGATGGAACCGGTCGGGGTCAAGCCGAGCAGCCCGGCCACCAGCACGATCCCGACGGCCCCCGGGACCCCGTCCCGCCCCGCTGAGGGAAGACCAGGCCCACCCCGTGGGCGAGCCGCTCCGCCGCGTGGCGGAAGAACGTCTCCCCGTCCTCCACGACCCGGTCGAACTGCCCGAACAGCTCGAACCCGACCAGCCCGAACAGCTCGGCCCAGGCGGTCACGAACGCCGCCACCGTCTCCAGTGGCAGGTCGAGGGCGAAATCCGCCGCCATCCGGTGGGCCTCGGGTCGCAGTTCGGCGGGCAACGGCGGCTTGCCGAGGCCCGGGCCTGGTGCGCGTCGCGCACGATGCCGGTGAACACGTAGGCCACCCGGGCGGCGGCCGGGACGGTGTCGTCGGGCGCGGTGTAGCCGGGCACCGGCGAACCGTAGATCAGCGCGTACTCGTGGACTCCTCCGAGACGGAGCTGCGCCGCATCGCACCGGACCACCCGGTGTTCCGGATCGTGACCGAGATCAAGAGGTGATCTCGTCACCAGCGGGGTTCGCGGTGCCCGGCGCTCCCGCCGAGCCCTCCGCGCCCGCGGGCCGGCGGTCGATCGCCGCAAGTGCCCGCTGCGCCAGCGGATGGCCGCGAACCAGCTCACCCAGCGAGGTCGATCCCTGCGTGATGTCCTTGAACGCCTTCCAGGCCGGACGGAATCCGGTCAGGGCCGCGTGGAAGAGCCCCGGCCGGCGTTCGAACACCGCCAGCATCCGCTTGCCGACGCTCATCTCCACACCCAGCCCGGCCTTGATGGCGAAGGCGTAGTTCAGGGCCTGCTTGCGCGCGTCCACGGCGTCGTGCGCCTCGGAGATCCGCACCGCCCACTCCCCCGCGAGCCTCCCCGAGCGCAGCGCGAAGGAGATCCCCTCGCGCGTCCACGGCTCCAGGAGCCCCGCCGCGTCCCCGCAGACCAGCACCCGGCCGCGCGACAGCGGCGAGTCGTCGGCACGGCAGCGCGTCAGGTGGCCGGAGAAGACGCTCGGTTCGAAGCCGGCGAGGCCGAGCCGGCCGACGAAGTCCTCCAGGTACCGCTTGGTCGCCGCGCCCTCGCCGCGCGCCGAGATCACACCCACGGTCAGCGTGTCGCCCTTGGGGAAGACCCAGCCGTAGCTGCCGGGCATCGGCCCCCAGTCGATGAGGGCCCGCCCCTTCCAGTCCTCGGCGACCGTCTCCGGCACCGGGATCTCCGCCTCCAGGCCGAGGTCGACCTGGTCGAGCTTGACCCCGACGTGCGCCCCTATCCGGCTGGCGCTGCCGTCCGCGCCGACGACGGCCCGCGCGAGTACCGTCTCTCCACCCTGAAGGACGACGGCGACCGTGCGCCGGTCCGGCACCGCGGACCCGTGCTGCTCCACCCGCGTCACCGTCGCCCCGGTGCGCAGTTCGGCGCCCGCCTTCTGGGCGTGCTCGACGAGTTGCTGGTCGAACTCGGGCCGGTTGATCAGCCCGAACAGCATCTGCCGGGAGCGCCTGGTCCGGGTGAACCGCCCGTTGTTCGAGAACGTCACCGCGTGCACACGGTCCCGGAAGGGCAGTTCGAAACCGGGCGGGAGGGTGTCGCGCGAGGGACCGATGATGCCACCGCCGCACGTTTTGTAGCGGGGCAGGTCCGCCTTCTCCAGCAACAGCACGCGCCGCCCCGCGACCGCCGCCGCATAGGCGGCCGAGGCCCCCGCGGGTCCCGCGCCCACCACGACCACGTCCCAGACCTGACGCGCGTCGTCCGCCGAAGAGTTCTCGCTGCTCACGATGGTCTACTGCTCCCAACAAACCGCATGCCGCACCTGACCCCCGCATCCTACGGCGGGCATCGCCGCAGGCCACTGTGGGAGGATCGGGCCTACCAATCCCAGTACACGTCGTACTCCGCGTACTCCTCGGTACAACGTCGCACCCACAAGGAGCGTGCCCATGTCGTCGAATCCGGTCGCCGAGACCGTCTCCTCCCTGATGCCCAGGGCCAAGGAGGAGCTCACCGCACTGGTGGCCTTCAAATCGGTGGCGGACTTCGACCAGTTCCCGCGCGGTGAGAGCGTGGGCGCGGCCAACTGGATAGCGGCCGCGCTGCGCGCCGAGGGCTTCCAGGACGTGGACCTGCTCGACACACCGGACGGCACCCAGTCGGTGTACGGGTACCTGCCCGGGCCCGAGGGTGCCAAGACGGTGCTGCTCTACGCCCACTACGACGTGCAGCCGCCGTTGGACGAGGCCGGCTGGGTCACCCCGCCGTTCGAGCTGACCGAGCGCGACGGCCGCTGGTACGGGCGCGGCGCGGCCGACTGCAAGGGCGGCATGCTCATGCACCTGCTCGCGCTGCGCGCGCTGAAGGCGAACGGCGGCGTCCCGGTGCACGTCAAGGTGATCGCCGAGGGTTCGGAGGAGCAGGGCACGGGCGGCCTGGAGCGGTACGCCGAGCAGCACCCCGACCTGCTCGCCGCCGACACCATCGTCATCGGCGACGCGGGCAACTTCCGGGTCGGGCTGCCGACGGTCACCTCGACGCTGCGCGGCATGACCCTCGTCCGCGTCCGGGTCGACACGCTCGAGGGCAATCTGCACTCGGGCCAGTTCGGCGGCGCGGCCCCCGACGCGCTGGCCGCCCTGATCCGCGTACTGGACTCGCTGCGCGCCGAGGACGGTTCCACGGCCGTCGACGGACTGGCGGCGGACAGCCGGTGGGACGGCCTGGCGTACGACGAGGAGCAGTTCCGCCGGGACGCCCGGGTGCTGGACGGCGTGGAGCTGATCGGTTCCGGCTCGGTCGCCGACCGGATCTGGGCACGCCCGGCCGTCACGGTGCTCGGCATCGACTGCCCGCCGGTCGTCGGCGCGACCCCGTCGGTGCAGGCGGGCGCCCGCGCGCTGATCAGTCTGCGGGTGCCGCCGGGCGTGGACGCCGCCGAGGCCACCAAGCTGCTCCAGGCCCACCTGGAGGCGCGTACTCCGTGGGGTGCCCGGATCGGCGTCGAGCAGATCGGTCAGGGCCAGGCGTTCCGTGCCGACACCACCAGTCCGGCGTACCAGGCCATGGCGGACGCGATGGCGATGGCGTATCCCGGCGAGGAGATGCAGTACGCCGGTCAGGGCGGCTCCATCCCGCTGTGCAACACCCTGGCCGCGCTGTACCCGCGGGCGGAGATCCTGCTGATCGGCCTGAGCGAGCCGGAGGCGCAGATCCACGCCGTGAACGAGAGCGTGTCGCCCGAGGAGCTTGAGCGGCTGTCGGTGGCGGAGGCGCTGTTCCTGCGCAACTACGCCGCGAGCTGAACCCGGCGGGCTCCGGTTCTGCCGTCGGCAGAGGAGCCTCGCCACCCGGCGGGGCCCTGCCTACGGTCGTTCCATGGACGTCATCGAACTCCTCCCCCGCCTGCACCTGCTCCGCTTCCCGGTCGGCCAGGCCTACCTCTGGCGCGACGGCGACGACGACCTGACGCTGATCGACGCCGGGCCGGCCGGGTCGGGCGAGCGCATCGCCGCCTCGGCCGCGGCTCTCGGTCGCGTACGGCGTGTCGTCCTGACCCACTTCCACGAGGATCACGTGGGCGGGGCGCGGGAGGTCGCCGCGCTCACCGGGGCGGAGGTGGTGGCCCACGCCTTGGAGGCGCCGGTGGTGCGGGGCGAGGTGCCGGGCCCGCCGCCCGTGTTCGAGGACTGGGAGCGCCCGTTGCACGCGGACGCCGTCCGACGGCTTCCGCAGGGCGGATTCGACCGGCCGGCGCGGGTGACCGAGGTGTCCGACGGCGATGTCCTGGACTTCGGCGGCGGGGCGCGCGTCGTCCACGCCCCGGGTCACACGGACGGCAGTATCGGGCTGCATCTCCCGCGGCACGGCGTGCTGTTCACGGGGGACGCCGTCGCCGCGTCGCCGGTCGACGGCAGCGTCATGCTCGGTGTGTTCAACGTCGACCGGGACCGGTCCGTCGGCTCCTTCGGGCGGTTGGCCGACCTCGACACGGACGTGGCCTGCTTCGGTCACGGCGATCCGGTGACCGGCGGGGCCGGGGAGGCGCTGCGGGCCTCGGCGCGGACCTACGGGGCGGTCGGCTGACGTCAGCCGACCGGGGTGCCCGCCTCCAGGTACAGTGCCGCGCCGCGTTCCCGGGCCCGCAGGGCCCAGCGCAGCCGCTCGTAGCGGACCGGGGGCAGCAGGCCGGCGGCCTCGTCCTCGCTGACGAAGCGCCAGTCGCGCAGTTCGGGGCCGGGCAGCAGCACGCGGGCGGCGTCGGCGGAGCCGAGCCGGCCGCCGTCGAAGAGGAGCCGCAGTCCGCCGTAGCCGGGGGGCACGGGCGATTCCCAGTCGACGACCAGCAGGGCGGGTACGTCGTCGAGGCGGATCCCGGTCTCCTCGGCGACCTCGCGCATCCCGGCGCGGGCGGGGGCCTCGCCGGGTTCGACCACGCCGCCGGGGAACTCCCAGCCGGGCTTGTAGGTGGGGTCGACGAGCAGCACCCGGTCCTGCTCGTCGAAGAGCAGGACGCCGGCGGCGAGGGTCTCGGCGGTGGGCTCGGGCGTCTGCACGATGTCACAGGCCGGTACGGCGCCGGTGCCGACGGCCTCGGCGATCCGGGCGGCGGCCTCGTACGGGGAGAGCGCGCCGGTGTCGATCGGGTGGGCGTCGGCGGTCAGCCAGGAGGCGAGGGCGGCACGGTACGGATCGATGTGGTCGTAGGACCACTGCCGCACGCGTATCTCGCCGTCGGGCAGGTCCTCCGGTATCTCGCGGCCGGCTATACGCTCCCGCAGGATCGTTTCGGCCGGAGCGAGCAGGACGTGCCGGACCGCGATCCGGCGGGCGGCGAGGCCGCCGAAGATCTCGTCGCGGTACTCCTGCCGCAGCAGTGTCATGGGGACCACGAGGGTCCCACCGAGCTCCGCGAGCATCGCGGCCGCCGTGTCGGTCACCAGACGGCGCCAGATCGGCAGGTCCTGGAAGTCCCCGACCTCGGCGAGGCGTTTGGGCGGCAGCAGGTGTGCGAGTGCGCCGCCGATGACCTCGGGGTCGAAGAGTGTGCTGTTCGGGATCAGTTCGATCAGTTCCCGGGCGGTGGTGGTCTTCCCCGCACCGAACGCGCCGTTGATCCAGACGACGGTCACAGGTCCCCCTCTTCTGTTGGCCCCCTGTGGCTTGCCCGCTCCACCCTGCCACGGAAACCAGGCCCAGTTGAGGGCGTACGACAGCGGCGCCGGCGCCCCCCGGGGGAGGGACACCGGCGCCGTGTGGGCCGGGTGGTGCGTGACGGGCGGTGTGCGTCAGCCCAGCTGCCCGAGGGCGTCGTCGTCCACGTCCAGGCTGTCGACGGCGACGGTGTCCTGGACGGTGCTGACGGTGTCCTGCACGTCGAGGTTGAGCGGGAGGTCGCTCGGGGCGGCGTGAGAGGGGCTGACGGCCGCGACGACGAAACCGGTGGCGAGGGACGCGATGGCGAGCATGCTGCGCTTCTTCATGCCTGCTTCAACTGCGCGACGGCGTCGGGGTCACGGGTGCGGGCCCGGGAGCGGCGGAATCGACCCCGGGCTCCCCGCTCGGGGCCCCGGGCCCGGCCGGCCTCCGTCTGCCGCCCTTCCGCCTGCCGGGCCCGGGTGTCCCGCGCTCGTACTCCCGCGCTCGGGCTGCCGGCCACTCATCGGCGCGCCCCGCGCACCCGCCCGCCCACGCCCGCGCGCACACGAACACGCATCGGTTCGAGGTCGGCCCGATGCCGACGCGCGGGCACCACCCGACACACAGGCACCACCCGACATGCAGACACCACTGACACGCAGGCACCACCCGGTGCTCGCGGCACCACCCCGTGTTCGGTTCAGACCCGCGCCGGAGTGGCGCCCGCCGTCATCGTGAGTGCCGCCGCGGCCGCCCCCACCAGCCCCGCGTCCGTGCCCATCTGGGCGGGCACGACGGCCAGGCGCTGCACGAAGGACAGGGTCGCGTAGTCGGTCAGGGCCTTGCGCAGGGGAGCGAAGAGCACGTCGCCCGCCTTGCCGACGCCTCCGCCGACCACGGCGATGTCGATCTCGACGAGGGTCGCGGTGGCGGCGATGCCGGCGGCCAGTGCCTGCGCGGCCCGTTCGAAGGAGGCCACGGCGACGGGGTCGCCCAGGCGGGCGGCGGCGGCGACCGCGGCGGCGGAGGTGTCGCCGTCCGGTCCGGGGCGCCAGCCGGCGTCGAGGGCGCGCCGCGCGATGTTGGGGCCGCTCGCTATGCGCTCCACGCAGCCGCGCGCACCGCACGGGCACGGATCGCCGTCCAGGTCCACACTGATGTGGCCGATGTGGCCCGCGTTGCCGGTCGGGCCGGGGTGCAGCCGGCCGCCCAGGACCAGACCGCCGCCGACGCCCGTAGAGACCACCATGCACAGCGCGTTGTCGTGGCCGCGGGCGGCGCCCTGCCAGTGTTCGGCCGCCGTGATGGCCACGCCGTCGCCGATCAACTCGACCGGCAGGTCACCGGCGGCGGCGCGGACCCGCCGGACGAGCGGGTAGTCACGCCAGCCGGGCACGTTCACCGGGCTGACCGTGCCGGCGGAGGCGTCCACCGGGCCGGCGCTGCCGATGCCGACGGCCGTCACCCGGCCCCACAGCGGCGACGCGGTCAGTTCCCCGAGCACCGCCTCGACGGCCCGCATCACGGTGTCGCCGTCCTCCCGGGCGGGCGTGGCACGCTGCGCGCGCGCCTGGATGCGGCCGTGGCCGTCCACCAGCGCCCCGGCGATCTTGGTGCCGCCGATGTCCAGCGCTGCCACGAGGTCGGTGTGCATCAGAGTCGGATCTCCCCGTCGGACCGAAAAAAGCAAAAAATGACGAACACAAGAGCGCGCAGCGGTCCGGCCCCACGGTGGGGACGAGGGCCGGAGAGTGCGATGGACAGTGTCTCCCGCATCTGACAACGTTGTCCAGGCTCTATGCTCGACGCCACATCCTCATACAAACGCATGACCGACACATCCCCCGTGGACGACAGGAGCCGACGCACTCCCGTGGACGACAGGACAGGACACCGCATCGTGCCCGACGCGACCCGCCGCGCAGACCGCCTCCCCGGGAACCGTTACGGCAACCGCCCGACCATGAAGGACGTCGCCGCCCGGGCCGGGGTCGGTCTCAAGACCGTCTCCCGGGTGGTCAACGGGGAGCCGGGCGTCACCCCGGAGACCGAGCGCCGCGTCCAGGAGGCCATCGACGCGCTCGGCTTCCGCCGCAACGACAGCGCGCGAGTGCTCCGCAAGGGCCGCACCGCCAGCATCGGCCTGGTCCTGGAGGACCTGGCCGATCCCTTCTACGGGCCGCTCAGCCGTGCCGTGGAGGAGGTGGCCCGCGCCCACGGCGCCCTGCTGATCAACGGGTCCAGCGCGGAGGACCCGGACCGCGAGCAGGAGCTGGTGCTGGCGCTGTGCGCGCGGCGCGTGGACGGGCTGGTGGTGATTCCCGCCGGGGACGACCACCGGTATCTGGAGCCGGAGCTGAAGGCGGGCGTCGCCACGGTGTTCGTGGACCGTCCGGCGGGGCAGATCGACGCGGACGTGGTGGTGTCCGACAACTTCGGCGGCGCCCGCGACGGCGTGGCGCACCTCATCGCTCACGGACACCGCAGGATCGGCTTCATCGGCGACATGCCCCGCATCCACACCGCCGCCGAGCGGCTGCGCGGCTACCGGGCCGCCATGGAGGACGCCGGCATACCGGTGAAGGACTCCTGGATGTCGCTGGGCGTCACCGACCCCGTGCGGGTACGCCGGGCGGCCGAGGAGATGCTCACCGACCCGCACCCGGTCACCGCGATCTTCACCGGCAACAACCGGGTGACGGTGACCGTGATCCGCGTCCTCGCCGAGCACGCGCGCGGCGTCGCCCTGGTCGGCTTCGACGACATCGAGCTGGCCGACCTGCTCCAGCCGGGCGTCACCGTGGTCGCCCAGGACGCGGCGGCCCTCGGCCGCACCGCCGCCGAGCGGCTCTTCC
The DNA here is from genome assembly GCF_042744565.1 of Streptomyces sp. NPDC058812. Lineage (NCBI taxonomy): Bacteria > Bacillati > Actinomycetota > Actinomycetes > Kitasatosporales > Streptomycetaceae > Streptomyces > Streptomyces sp. NPDC058812. The sequence goes on along the minus strand of NZ_JBHYOB010000002.1, from coordinate 226,814 downwards.
GGCAGCTGGACGGCACCCTGATCGCGCCCGATCGCATCGAACTGCCGACCAGGCTGGTCACCCGGGGCTCGGGCGAGCTGCCACCGGCGGACTGAGCGGCCCGTGTCGAAACCACTGAGCGGGGGCCCTGCCCAGCCGCCCCGGCCCCCGCGGAGCGGCCGCGCGCCCGCACGCCCCACCGGCGAGGACCGGACGCTGCGGGCGCTCGGCCTGGCCGGCGTGCCGCGGGAGGAGCCGCTGCTGTACCCGGGCGCGTGGCCCCGGGAGTCGGGGCTGCTGGACGGGGACCGGCTGCTGCCGCTGGACGGGCCGGTCCACGAGGACCGGGACGGCAGGGTTCCCGTGCTCGCGATCGGCTCCAACGCCAGCCCGGGCCAGCTGCGGCACAAGATGGCCGAGTTCGGGATCGACTCGCCGATCCCGATGGTCAGGACGCGGGTCACCGGCGTCGACATCGGAGTGTCCGCCCATGTGAGCCGCATGGGCTACGTGTCCGCCTCGCCGGTGGGCGCCCCGGGCGTCGTACGGGAGCTGTTCGTCCTCTGGCTCGACGCCGAGCAGCTGGCCGTGATCGACGCGAGCGAGGGCGTGCCGATGGCGTCCGGCAACTTCGACCGCGTCTGGCTCCCGGCACCCGACGTGCGTGTCGAGCCGGCGGACTGGGACGGCACGGTGCTGCGCGGCGCGTACGCCTACGTCAACCGCCACGGCGTCCTGCACGACGGCGCCGGAGAACCACGCCGGCACCCGGGCGATCAGCGCGTCCTGATCACCGAGCTGCTGCGGGGGTCGGCCCGGCTGCGGGAGCTGTTCGGGACGACGCCCGAGGAGTTCTGCGCGCGGGCGCGGGCCGACCGGCGGCTGTGTGCGCGGGGGACGCGGCTGTTCGCCGAGGAGAAGCGGGTGACCGCGTCCGGCCTGGAGCGGTACGTGCGCTCCGGCCGGACCGGCGAGCCCCTCCCCCGCACCCAGCCGCCGCCTACTGCGCCGATGCCGTGAGGTCACCGCGCCGCGGGGACGAGAAGCCCTCCAGGTCGGCGCGGGTCAGGCCGGTCAGCCGGGCGACCTCGCCGATGTCGAGGGCGCCGCAGTCCAGGCCGCGCAGCAGGTAGCCGCTGAGGGCCTTCGCGGTGGCGGGCTCGTCCATGACGTCGCCGCCGGTGCGGTTGGCGTAGCGGGCGAGACGGGCGGCGGCCTGCTCGAAGCCCTCTCGGTAGAAGGCGAAGACCGCCGCGTACCGGGTGGGGATGTGGCCGGGGTGCATGTCCCAGCCCTGGTAGTAGGCGCGGGCGAGGGCGCGGCGGGTGAGGCCGAAGTGCAGGCGCCAGGCGTCGTGCACCTTCTCGGTGGGGCCGACGGGCAGGACGTTGGTGGAGCCGTCGGAGACGCGTACGCCGGTGCCGGCGGCGGCCACCTGCATGATCGCCTTGGCGTGGTCGGCGGCCGGGTGGTCGCTGGCCTGGTACGCGGCGGAGACGCCGAGGCAGGCGCTGTAGTCGAAGGTGCCGTAGTGCAGTCCGGTGGCGCGGCCCTCGGCGGCCTGGATCATGCGGGCGACGGCGGCGGTGCCGTCGGCCGCCAGGATGGACTGACTGGTCTCGATCTGGATCTCGAAGCCGATCCGGCCGGGCTCCAGGCCGCGCGCCTTCTCGAACCCCTCCAGGAGCCGCACCATGGCGGTGACCTGCTCGGGGTAGGTCACCTTCGGCAGGGTGAGGACCAGCCCGTCCGGGAGACCGCCGGCCTCCATCAGGCCGCTGAGGAACACGTCGAGCGTACGGATGCCCCGGGCGCGCACCGGGGCCTCCATGCACTTCATGCGGATGCCCATGTACGGGGCCGCCGTGCCCTGCTGGTACGCCTCGGCGATCAGCCGGGCCGCGCGGGCGGCGGCCTGGTCCTCCTCGGCGTCCGTGCGGTTGCCGTAGCCGTCCTCGAAGTCGACGCGGAGGTCCTCGATCGGCTCGCGCTCCAGCTTGGCGCGCACACGGGTGTACACGGGCTCGGCGAGGTCGTCGGTGAGGCCGAGGGCGGCGGCGAAGGAGGCGGCGTCGGGGGCGTGTTCGTCGAGGGCGGCGAGCGCCTGATCACCCCAGGAGCGGATCGTGTCGGCGGCGAAGACGTCACCGGGGACGTAGACGGTGTGGACGGGCTGCCGGGTGCCCGGGTCTCCGGGGTAGAGGCGCTCCAGCTCCGCGTCGACCGGCGCGAGGGAGGCACTGATCTCCTCGCCGACGCCGCCCGCGAGACTCGTCGCCACCTTCTCCTGCTGACCCATCCCACACCCTCCTGTTTTCCGCTGAACGGAATCAATAATCCGTAGAGCGAAGTTATCTGCCGGTCTCTCGCCGGTCAACACCATCCTGCGCAGACGCCGAGGCCCCCGCGACCAGGAAGGACGGTCGCGGGGGCCTCGGCCGGTGCTGCGAGCGGATGTCAGCCCTTGCGGGTCTTGACTTCCTCGGTGAGCTGCGGGACGACGTCGAAGAGGTCGCCGACCACGCCGTAGTCGACCAGGTCGAAGATCGGGGCCTCGGCGTCCTTGTTGATCGCCACGATCGTCTTCGAGGTCTGCATGCCGGCGCGGTGCTGGATCGCGCCCGAGATGCCGGAGGCGATGTACAGCTGCGGCGAGACGGACTTGCCGGTCTGGCCGACCTGGTTGGTGTGCGGGTACCAGCCGGCGTCCACCGCGGCACGCGAGGCGCCGACGGCCGCGCCGAGCGAGTCGGCGAGCGCCTCGATGATCGCGAAGTTCTCCGCGCCGTTGACGCCACGGCCACCGGAGACGACGATCGCGGCCTCGGTCAGCTCCGGACGGCCGGTCGACTCACGCGGGGTGCGCGCGGTGACCTTGGTGCCGGTCGCCTGGGCGGAGAAGGACACCGACAGTGCCTCGACCGCGCCGGCGGCCGGGGCGGGCTCGACGGCCGCGCTGTTCGGCTTGACCGTGATGACCGGGGTGCCCTTGGAGACGCGGGACTTGGTGGTGAAGGCGGCGGCGAACACCGACTGGGTCGCCACCGGGCCCTCGTCACCGGCCTCCAGGTCGACGGCGTCGGTGATGATGCCCGAGCCCAGACGCAGCGCCAGGCGGGCGGCGATCTCCTTGCCCTCGGCGGAGGACGGGACCAGCACGGCGGCCGGGGACACGGCCTCGTGGGCGGCCTGGAGGGCGTCCACCTTCGGCACGACCAGGTAGTCGGCGTACTCGGCGGCCTCGTGGGTGAGGACCTTGACCGCGCCGTGCTCGGCGAGGGTGGCGGCGGTGTCGGCGGCGCCGTTGCCGAGGGCCACGGCGACCGGCTCGCCGACGCGGCGGGCGAGGGTCAGCAGTTCCAGGGTGGGCTTGCGGACGGCACCGTCCACGTGATCGACGTAGACGAGAACTTCAGCCATGGGACTTCTTCTCTCCTGCTTGCGAGATGTGAGGGGCGGTCGGCGAATCCGGGGCTCAGATGAACTTCTGGCCCGCGAGGAACTCGGCGAGCTGCTTGCCGCCCTCGCCCTCGTCCTTGACGATCGTGCCCGCGGTGCGCGCCGGGCGCTCGGCCGCGGAGTCGACCTTCGTGTAGGCGTTCTCGAGACCGACCTCGTCCTCGTCGATGTCGAGGTCGGACAGGTCCCAGGACTCCACCGGCTTCTTCTTGGCCGCCATGATGCCCTTGAAGGAGGGGTAACGCGCCTCGCCCGACTGGTCGGTGACCGACACGACGGCCGGCAGCGACGCCTCCAGCTGCTCCGTGGCGGAGTCGCCGTCGCGGCGGCCCTTCACGGTGCCGTCCTCGACGGAGACCTCGGACAGCAGCGTCACCTGCGGCACGCCCAGACGCTCGGCGAGCAGCGCCGGGACGACACCCATGGTGCCGTCGGTGGAGGCCATGCCGGAGATGACCAGGTCGTAGCCGGCCTTCTCGACGGCCTTGGCCAGGACCAGGGAGGTGCCGATGGCGTCGGTGCCGTGCAGGTCGTCGTCCTCGACGTGGATCGCCTTGTCCGCGCCCATGGACAGCGCCTTGCGCAGCGCGTCCTTCGCGTCCTCCGGCCCCACCGTCAGGACGGTGATCTCCACGTCGTCGTCGGAGTTCTCCGAGATCTGCAGCGCCTGCTCGACCGCGTACTCGTCCAGCTCGGAGAGCAGACCGTCCACGTCGTCCCGGTCGACGGTCAGGTCATCGGCGAAGTGCCGGTCGCCAGTGGCGTCGGGCACGTACTTCACAGTGACAACGATCCTCAAGCTCACGCCGGCTCTCCTACTGCGTCGACATTTCAGTGCTGCCTCTTGCAGGCAGCATAGGCGCCCCAAGCGGCCGATCCCGGTCGGGGCGACCCGCGCTCCGCCCGGAATATTACTCGTCAGTACATCCAGTTCTTTCCCGCTAAGCAAGCGCTTTGAACTGTGACCTTCGCAACGCAGCGTAACCGGAACCCGACGGCTTCGCGGAAGCGCCCCCGGTGACCGGTCAGTCACGCAGACCGTTGTAACGCCCCTGGTGGTAGAGCAGTGGACTGCCGGCACCCGTGGGGTCGCCGAGGAGAACCTCGGCCAGCACGATGCGGTGGTCCCCCGCGGGCACCCGGCCGGCCACGCGGCACACGAGCCAGGCGAGGACGCCGTCCAGCACGGGCACGCCCTCGGGCCCCTCGCGCCAGGCGGTCGGCGCCGCGAAACGGTCGGCGCCGCTGCGGGCGAAGGTGGCCGCCAGGTCCTCCTGGTGGTCGCCGAGCAGGTGGACGCCGACGTACTCGGCCTCGGACACGGCGGGCCAGCTGGACGAGCCGGTACCGATGCCGAACGACAGCATCGGCGGCTCGGCGGAGACGGAGGTGAGGGAGGTGGCCGTGAAGCCGACCGGGCCGGCGTCACCGCGGGCGGTGATCACGGCGACTCCCGCCGCGTGCCGCCGGAAGGCGGACCGCAGCAGGTCGGCGGTGGCGAGCCGCGGCGCGGCGACGTCGGGTGTGACCGTCATACGGGGTGTCCTTCTGCGTTGCGCCTCGGTCCGGGGGGCGGGGAGCGAGGGCCTACGGGCAGGCTGACGACGGGTGGCACACACAGTCAAATACGTCCTGGGATGCGGAGGCTGTGGAGAACGCCTCACCGGTGACGTGGCGGTGGTCACACCGCCTCGCCCAGTGCGGCGATCACGTCCGCCTTGCGCGGCTGCCCGACGGCGCGCCGCACGACGCGACCGCCGGCGTCGAGGACCAGCACGGTCGGGGTCTTGAGCACCCCGAGTGCGCGGACGAGCTCCAGGCGGGCCTCGGCGTCGATCTCGACGTGACTGACGCCAGGGACCATGCCGGCCACCTCACCGAGAACCCGCCGGGTGGCCCGGCAGGGGGCGCAGAAGGCGCTGGAGAACTGCACGAGCGTGGCGCGCGCGCCGAGCTCCGCGCCCAGGTCGGCCGGGTCGAGCCGCGGACCGGAGGCGTCGAGCCGCGCGCCGGAGGCGTCTAGCCGCGCGCCGGAGGTGTCGAGTCGCCCGCCGTCGCCCTGCTCGCGCACCCGTTCGCCCCTGTTCCGCCGCCATCGCGGCACTCCTGGGCGCGCGTGACCCGCGCGCCACCACTCGGTCGTCCCCAGGTGCAGCGTTCGCGGGACGCCTGGGATTCCCGGCTCACCGTCGTGTTTCGGCCACGAAACGGCCGACGAAGTGATGAGGATCTCGCCGCGGGCGGGCACCAAGGCTGGTACACCGGCCGTTCTTGGGGCACGATCTGCGAAAGCCGTAAACCTACGGCTGCGTAACTTTCGACTGGGAGCCCCCTTCCCAGGCTGACAAGGAAGGGTCCGACCCGCCCATGGCAGAACTCGCCTACCGCCCGGCCATCGGTCTCGCTCGCACCCTGTTCAAGGTGTGGGACCTCAAGATCGACTGCCAGGGCTCGGAGAACATCCCGCGCTCGGGCGGCGCCGTGCTGGTGAGCAACCACATCAGCTACCTGGACTTCATCTTCGACGGCCTGGCGGCGCTGCCCCAGAAGCGGCTGGTGCGCTTCATGGCGAAGGAGTCGGTCTTCCGGCACCGGGTCTCCGGTCCACTGATGCGCAACATGAAGCACATCCCGGTGGACCGCAAGCAGGGCGAGGCGGCGTACGCGCACGCCCTGGACTCGCTGCGGTCCGGCGAGATCGTCGGAGTCTTCCCGGAGGCCACGATCTCCGAGTCGTTCACGCTGAAGAGCTTCAAGTCGGGCGCCGCCCGCCTGGCGCAGGAGGCGGGCGTCCCGCTGATCCCGATGGCGTTGTGGGGCACACAGCGGCTGTGGACCAAGGGCCACCCGCGCAACTTCAAGCGCAGCCACATCCCGATCACGATCCGGGTCGGCGAGGCCATGGAGGCCTCCCGCGAGCAGTACGCGGGCGCCATCACCCGCCGGCTGCGCGGGCGGGTGCAGGAGCTGCTGGAGGCCGCGCAGCGCGCCTACCCGGCGCGCCCCAAGGGGGCGGACGACACCTGGTGGATGCCGGCCCATCTCGGCGGTACCGCGCCGACGCAGGAGCAGCTGCGCACGGCCGAGGCGCGCTGAGCCGAGCGCGTCACAGGGCGGGCGGCAGCGTCGCCCACAGGTGGGGCCGGTCGGTGGCCGCCCTCAACACGTCCACCACGGCCGGATGGGGCGCGGCGTACAGGTCCGGGTAGTCCGCCTCGCCGGCCGCGGTGTCCGGCGTGAAGGCCAGCTGCTCCCGCCCCAGGGAGAACTGCGCGTTCACGCCGGGCTTGTTGCCGCGTGGGTCCTGCCGGTGCCAGGCACCGTTGAACCGCACGGCGACCAGCCCGTGCACCACGTCGAACCGCTGGTAGCACAGCGCGGTCGGGATGTCCTCGGCCCGTAGCAGCGCGGTCAGCGCGTGGGCCTTGGCGTAGCAGATGCCGGTGCGCTGCTCCAGGACGTCGGAGGCGCGCCAGGTGACGCGGGGGTCACCGGAGTCCTGTGAGTGCGGGATGGTGTCGCGCACGAACTCGAAGGCCAGTCGCGCATAGGCATACGAGTCTTCCGCCTCCTGAGCGAGCCGCCCGGCCACCTCCCGTACGCGCGGATGGTCGTGGTCGATGACCTCGTCGGCGGCCAGGTAGGCGGACAGATCAGGGGTTTTCTGGATCAGCTCCATGCCCGCAGAGCATAGGAAAGCGATCACCCGTAGTCAATGACTTTTCAGGTGACCGCATACCTATGCATAGCGCGAGGCAGGTCCGTCAGCGCGCCATCTCCTCCTTGAGGGCGGCGACGAAGGCGTCGACGTCGTCCTCGGTGGTGTCGAAGGCGCACATCCAGCGCACGTCGCCGGCGGCCTCGTCCCAGAAGTAGAAGCGGAACCGCTTCTGCAGGCGCTCGCTCACCTCGTGCGGCAGCCGGGCGAAGACCGCGTTGGCCTGCACCGGGTAAAGGATCTCCACGCCGTGCACGGCGCGCACACCTTCGGCCAGGCGCTGGGCCATCTCGTTGCCGTGCCGGGCGTTGCGCAGCCACAGGTCCTTGGCGAGCAGCGCCTCCAGCTGCACCGACACGAAGCGCATCTTGGAGGCGAGCTGCATGGACAGCTTGCGCAGGTGCTTCATGTGGCGCACGGCGTCCTGGTTGAGGACCACGACCGCCTCGCCGAACAGCGCGCCGTTCTTGGTGCCGCCGAGCGAGAGCAGGTCCACGCCGACCGCGTTGGTGAACGTGCGCATGGGCACGTCCAGGGAGGCGGCGGCGTTGGCTATCCGGGAGCCGTCCAGGTGCACCTTCATGCCGTGCGCGTGGGCGTGCTCGCAGATGGCGCGGATCTCGTCGGGCGTGTAGAGCGTGCCCAGTTCGGTGCTCTGGGTGATCGAGACGACCTGGGGCATCGCGCGGTGCTCGTCGTCCCAGCCGTACGCCTGCCGGTCGATCAGGTCGGGCGTGAGCTTGCCGTCGGGCGTGGGCACGGTGAGCAGCTTCAGGCCGCCCATGCGCTCGGGAGCGCCGCCCTCGTCGACGTTGATGTGCGCGCTCTCGGCGCAGATCACCGCGCCCCAGCGGTCGGTGACCGCCTGGAGGGCGACGACGTTGGCGCCGGTGCCGTTGAAGACCGGGAACGCCTCGGCGCCGGAGCCGAAGTGGCCGCGGATCACGCGCTGGAGGTTCTCGGTGTACTCGTCCTCGCCGTACGCGACCTGGTGCCCGCCGTTGGCCAGCGCCAGCGCGGCGAGCACCTCGGGGTGCGCGCCGGCGTAGTTGTCACTGGCGAAACCGCGGACCTCGGGGTCGTGATGGCGACGCGCGTCGGTCTTCGGTGGGTTCACGGCTTCTCGGTCAGCCACAGACGGTTTCCGTTCACTTCCGCGGCGGGCTTCTCCCAGACTCCGGCGACGGCCTCGGCGAGGTCACGCACGTCCGTGAAGCCCGCGAACTTCGCGTTGGGGCGCTCGGCGCGCATCGCGTCGTGCACCAACGCCTTGACCACCAGGATCGCAGCCGCGGACGTCGGCCCCTGCTCGCCCCCCGCCTTGCGGAAGAAGTCCGCCATGGCCAGCGTCCACGCCTCGGCGGCGGCCTTGGCGGCCGAGTAGGCGGCGTTGCCCGCGGTGGGGTTGCTCGCGCCGGCCGCGCTGATCAGGACGTAGCGGCCGCGGTCGCTGCGCTGGAGCGCCTCGTGGAAGGCGAGGGAGGTGTGTTGCACGGTGCGGATCAGCAGCTTCTCCAGGAGGTCCCAGTCGCCGAGGTCGGTCTTGGTGAAGGTCTGGCTGCCGCGCCAGCCGCCGACGAGGTGGACCACGCCGTCGACCCGGCCGAAGTCCTTCTCGATGCGGTCGGCCCACGCACGGGTGGAGTCGAGGTCGAGCAGATCGACCTTCTCGCCGGTGACCGAGGCGCCGCCGTGCGCGTAGCGCGCCGCGTCCACCGCCTCCGCCAGCCGCTCCGGGTCGTTGTCCGAGCCGACGACCGTCGCACCCGCCTCGGCGAGCCGCAGCAGCGCGGCCCGTCCGGCGGGTCCGCCCGCTCCGGCCACCGCGATCACCGCGCCGTCGAGCGTCCCGTTCCCCATGGTCCTCGCCTCCCGAGCCTGCTGTGTCTGCCTGTCCGTGCCGTCGCTCACGCGGCGGCCCGCTCGGCGCCGTCCGACGTCGCCGTGATGCCCTTGGTCGAGGCGATCACGTTCTTCAGCTTCTTGGACAGTGCCTCGTAGAACATGCTCAGCGGAAACTCGTCCGGAAGCACGTCATCGACGAGCTTGCGCGGCGGCAGCGTCAGGTCCAGGGCGTCGGGGCCCTTCGCCCACTTCGAGCCCGGGTGCGGGGCGAGGTAGGTGGAGACCAGCTCGTAGCCGGCGAACCAGTGGACGATCTTCGGGCGGTCGATGCCGTCGCGGTAGAGCTTCTCGATCTCGGCGCACAGCTGGTTGGTGACCTGCGGGGCGCGCTGCCAGTCGATGAAGAGCTTGTTGTCGGTCCAGCGCACGACGTCGTGCTTGTGCAGGTAGGCGAAGAGGAGCTGGCCGCCCAGACCGTCGTAGTTGCGCTGGCGCTCGCCGGTGACCGGGAAGCGGAACATGCGGTCGAAGAGGACGGCGTACTGCACGTCACGGGCCTGCGGGACGCCCTCGTCCGCGAGCTTCACGGCCTCCTTGAAGGCGGTGAGGTCGCAGCGCAGCTCCTCCAGGCCGTACATCCAGAACGGCTGGCGCTGCTTGATCATGAAGGGGTCGAAGGGCAGGTCGCCGTGGCTGTGGGTGCGGTCGTGGACCATGTCCCACAGGACGAAGGCCTCCTCGCAGCGCTTCTGGTCGTGCACCATCGCGGCGACGTCCTCGGGCAGCTCCAGGCCCAGGATGCCGACGGCGGCCTCGGTGACGCGGCGGAAGCGGGCGGCCTCGCGGTCGCAGAAGATGCCGCCCCAGGAGAAGCGCTCGGGCGCCTCGCGCACGGCGATGGTCTCCGGGAAGAGGACGGCGGAGTTGGTGTCGTAGCCGGCCGTGAAGTCCTCGAAGGTGATGCCGCAGAACAGCGGGTTGTCGTAGCGGGTGCGCTCCAGTTCGGCCAGCCAGTCGGGCCAGACCATGCGCAGCACGACCGCTTCGAGGTTGCGGTCCGGGTTGCCGTTCTGCGTGTACATCGGGAAGACGACCAGGTGCTGGAGGCCGTCCGCGCGGCTCGCGGCGGGCTGGAAGGCCAGCAGCGAGTCCAGGAAGTCGGGCACCTGGAAACCGCCGTCGGCCCAGCGGCCGAGGTCCGTCACCAGGGCCTCGTGGTAGGCGCGGTCGTGCGGAAGCAGCGGGGACAGCTCCTCGACGGCGCCGGCGACACGGCGCACGGCGTCCTCGGCGGCGGCCCGGTCGGGCGCGCCCTCGGCGTCGAAGTCGATCGACCCGTCCTTGGACTGCCATGGCCGGATCCGCTCCACGGCATCCTTGAGCACGGGCCACGCCGGGTGCTCCACCACCCTGCTCGCCGGAGGAATGTTCTCCTCCACACCCACCTGCACAAGAATTTCCGTCATGTCCCATCCTCCACGGGAGAAGCTCGCGTCAGGACACCGTACGCATACGAGGTTTCTCCCAGCAAGGGGGGCCTCCGTAAATTATCCTGCCCGACCCTGCCCTTCACCGCATTTTTTCCTGTGGGATGCCGGAGTCCGGATACCAGGCGCGGCAGAGGGGAAACGGTCCCGCAGGGCCGTTAGGCTGCCGCCCTGCCATCGCCGACGTCGACGGAAGCGAGTCGAGCCTTGAACTTCCTCACCATCGGTCACCGTGGAGTGATGGGTGTCGAACCCGAGAACACCCTGCGTTCCTTCGTCGCCGCCGAGCAGGCCGGCCTCGACGTCGTCGAACTGGACCTGCACCTGAGCAAGGACGGCGCGCTCGTCGTCATGCACGACGCGGACGTGGACCGCACCACCGACGGCACGGGCGCGATCGCCGAGCAGACCCTCGAGGAGCTGCGGGCGCTGGACGCGGGCCGCGGCGAGCGGGTCCCGGTCTTCGAGGAGGTGCTGGACGCCGTGTCGGTGCCGTTGCAGGCCGAGATCAAGGACGCGGCGGCGGCGCGCGCACTCGCGGAGGTGATGCACCGGCGGGACCTGGTGGACCGGGTGGAGGTGATCTCGTTCCACGACGAGGCCATCGTCGAGATCGCCCGGCTCGTGCCGGGGGTGCGGACCGCGCTGGTCGCGCAGTACTACGGCCCCGAGGTCGTCGACCGCGCCGTCGAGGCCGGCGCCGGCACGCTGTGCCTGGACATCAACCGCATCACCCTGGAGATCGTGGAGCGGGCCCGGAAGGCGGGCCTGCGGGTCTTCTCCTGGACCGTCAACACGCAGGACCACCTGCGGCTGGTGCGCGCCCTCGGCCTCGACGGCGCGACGACCGACTACCCGGAGATCAAACGCACCGGCCGCTTCACCGCGTGAGCGTCACGGCGCACGCACGTCACGCCAGCGGCTTGACCAGCAGCTCGAACTGAAGATCGGCGCGCTGCGGAATGCCGAAGCGCTCGTCGCCGTACGGGAACGGGGTCATCTCTCCCGTACGGCGGTAGCCGCGGCGCTCGTACCAGGCGATGAGGTCCTCGCGAACGGAGATCACGGTCATGTGCATCTCCGTCACGCCCCACGCCTCGCGGGCCTGCCGCTCCGCCTCCGCGATGATCGTCTTGCCCAGGCCCTCGCCCTGGAGCGCGGGGCTGACGGCGAACATGCCGAAGTAGGCGTGCGCCCCGCGGTGCTCCAGCTGGCAGCAGGCCACGATCCCGCCGTCCCGCTCGACGGTGAGCAGCCGGCTGTCCGGCGACTTGACGACCTCCAGGACCCCGTCCGGGTCCGTGCGCTGTCCCTGGAGGATGTCCGCCTCGGTGGTCCACCCGGCCCGGCTGGAATCCCCGCGGTACGCGGACTCTATGAGCGCGACGATGTCGTCCACGTCGGCGGCGGTGGCGTCGCGGTAGGTCAGTGGGCTGGCGGCGGTGTCCATGTGGGGCGTCTCCGGTTCGTTCTCGACGGTTCGTCTTCGGGCGCGGGTTCGTTCTCGGGCGCGGGTTCGTTCTCGGGCGCGGCGCGGGCACCGATGAGAGTAACGCCGCCAGTAGTCTCGGGACGCATGGTGCATGTACTCAGCAGCCGGATCCTGCTCCGCCCCACCGACCCCGACCGCTCCCGCGCCTTCTACGGCGAACAACTCGGCCTCGCCGTCCACCGGGAGTTCGGCACCGGGCCCGAGCGAGGCACCGTCTACTTCCTCGGCGGCGGCTTCCTGGAGGTCTCCGGCCGCTCCGAAGCCCCGCTCGCCCCCGCGCTCAAGCTGTGGCTCCAGGTCGAGGACGCGGCGGCGGCCCACGACGAGCTGCGCGCGAAGGGTGTCGAGATCGTCCGGCCGCCGGTCCAGGAACCGTGGGGACTGGTGGAGATGTGGATCGAGGATCCGGACGGCACGCGGATCGTGCTGGTGGAGGTGCCCGCGGACCATCCGCTGCGCTACCGGCCGGGAATCTGAGCCACCGGGGCGGTACCCGCCGGATGGCCGCGCTCCGGGCCCGGCCTTAGCGTGCTGGAGGGGGACGGACGGTCCCGGCTCTGCGGAAGGACGCCCCAAGCGATGAAGCTCCACGAACCGGTGACCGGCGGGCCCTGCTGGGCCGAGCTGGGGACCAGCGATCTGGAGGCGGCCAAGCGCTTCTACACCAAGCTGTTCGGCTGGCGCCCCGAGACGGACTCCCGGCAGCAGGCGGGCGGCTACACGATCGCCCGCCTCGGCGACGCGGCGGTCGCCGCCCTGACACCGCTGTACCAGCCGGCGCAGCCGGTCGCGTGGAACGTGTCGTTCGCCGTGCGCGACGCGGACGATGCGGTACGCCAGGTGACGGCGGCCGGCGGTGCGGTCCCGCAGGGCCCGACGGACGTCTTCGACTCGGGCCGGTTCGTGGTGGCCGCCGATCCGACCGGGGCGGTGTTCCAGCTGTGGCAGGCACGCTCGTTCCCGGGGGCCGGGCTGTTCAACGCGCCCGGCTCGCTGGGCTGGGTGGAGTTGCTGACCCGGGAGCCCGACCGGGCCGCCGACTTCTACACCACGGTGTTCGGCTGGAGCGTCACCACCTCGGACCGCTACCCGCAGTGGAGGATCGGCGGGGCGGACTTCGGCGGCATGGTGACGATGGACGAGAAGTTCCCGCACGAGGTGCCGCCGCACTGGCTGCCGTACTTCGCGGTGGCGGACGTGGACACCGCCGCGGTCGACACGACCGACAGCGGCGGCACCGTGCTCATGGAACCCACCTCGCCCCCCGACGGACCACGCATCGCGGTACTGCGCGACCCGCAGGGCGCGATGTTCGGCGTGTACCGGGCGGGCGACGAGCGCTGAGCCACGGGCCCCGGCCACCCGGTCCGGCAACCGAGGGCCCGGGGCCGGTTCGTCACACCCGCAGGGCGCCCAGACGGCCCTCCAGCTGGCCCAGCAGAGCCCCGAGCAGCGCCGCCAGCTCGCCCTGCTCCGGGCCGTCGACGCCGGACAGTACGGCGGACTCGTAGGCGAGCTGTTCGGGCAGGATGCCGTCGACGAGGTCGCGTCCGGCGTCCGTGAGGCGGACGTGGGCGACCCGCCGGTCGCGGGTGTCGCCGCGCCGCTCCACCAGGCCGCGCTCGGTGAGCTGCTTGAGGCGCTTGGTGACCGCGGCGCCGGAGGAGAAGGTCTCGCGGGCCAGGTCGCCGGGGGTCAGCTCGTGCCCGGTGCGGCGCAGCGCGCCGAGCAGGTCGAACTCGGCGCGACTGAGACCCTCCCGGCGCAGCGGGGCGTCCTCGGCCTGCTGGAGGAGGGCGGCGCAGCGGTTGATGCGGCCGATGATCTCCATCGGGCCGGTGTCGAGGTCGGGATGGACGGCCCGCCACTGCCGTACGACCGCGGCGACGGTGTCACCGCCCGGTCCGCCTCTCTCGTCGCCCCCGGTCGCCGAGCCCCCGTCGGTTGCGGTCATGGCCGTACGTCCTCCGTTCTCGTGCCCGTGTCCCGGTCCGGACGCGCTGCCTGGCGTCGGACCGTTGCGGCGAGCGTACGGTGTCCGGACTGTTCGGCGAGCACGACCCTCTCCTGGGGCAGGGCGCGCCCCCACCATTCGCCGGACGCCGCGTCGACGGTGGCCCGCAGGTCGGTGAGGGCGGCCGCCAGCTGCCGGCGGGCGGCCTCCAGGGCGCCGGGGGCGGGATCGGGCTCCGCCAGGAGGCGGGCGGCGCGTTCGCGGGCGCGGTCGGCGGCGGTCACCGCCTGTCCGACGCGGCTGCCGGCCCGCCGGTTGGTGACGGCCACGGCGGCCAGGAAGCCGACCAGGGCGCCGACGAGGGTGTCCACCACCCGCTCGGTGATCAGGTCACCGGGCGCCTGGTAGCCGGCGAACTCCGTGATGAGCAGCGCCATCGGGGTCACGCAGACACTGCCGAGCCAGTAGTTGCGGGTGATCAGCGCCTCGGCGCCGAAGTTGAGGGCGAGGCAGAGGACGACCAGGAGGGCCTGCCCGAGGTGGGCGAGCGGTGCGATGGCCGCGAACAGCAGCACCCCGGCGATGTTGCCGACCACGCGCTGGACGGCACGGCTCCAGGTCAGGGTCATGTTGGCCTGGTAGAGCGCGGCGGCGGTGACCAGGGCCCAGTAGGGGCGGCCGATGCCGAGGGCGAGGGAGGCGTAGCCGGCCAGGGCGCAGCCGAGGGCGGTGCGGGCGGCGATCGGGGACAGCGGGCCGAGCCGCCGCCACAAGGGGGCGGGAGGCGCGGCGAGTTCGGCGTCCACGCCGAGGAGTTCGGCGGTGGCGCCCGGGGTGTCGCCGGTGCGGGGGATCCGGCCGGTGCCGCGCAGGGCGCGGGCCCAGGTGCGCAGCCGCTCGGGGTCCGCGTCGGCGGGGGCGGCGAGCGCGACCTCGGCACAGACGACGAGGTGTTCCAGGGCGTGCCGGGTGGTGGCGCGGGCACCCGTCGCGGGGAGGGACAGCAGCGTCTGCCAGGCGCCCTGCACGGCGGCGTACCCGGCGGCGCGGGCGGTGACGTGGCTGTCGCCGGTGCCGCCGGTGTCGGCGTACGAGGCGGCGGCGTTCAGGGCCTGGGCGGTGGCCCGGCGCTCGGGGCCGTGCGGGCGGACCAGGGCGGGCGCCATGCCGACGAGCCAGGCCCAGGCGCCCGCGGCGGTGGCCAGCGCCAGGTGACCGGGGATCTGGCCGAAGGTCTGCGGGACGAACAGGGCGGCGGAGCTGATGAAGGTCAGGACCACGTTGCCCGGCGGGCCGACTCGGGTGACGTCGCACAGGGCCTTCTGCACGGCCGCCAGCAGGGCTCCGACGGTGACGAGGACGACGGCGTCGCGCGTGAACGAGGCGGTGACCAGGGCGACGGCGACGCCGCCGAGCATGCCGAGCACCACCCAGGCCAGGGTGCGGGCCCGGGCGGCGTAGGGGCGGTTGTGGGCGTAGAGGGCGCACAGCGACCCGGCCATGGTGTACATCGCCAGGTCGAGCCGGCCGAGCGCCAGCAGGACCAGGTTGGGCGGGGCGACGGCGGCGACCGAACTCAGGGCGGGCTTGAACCAGATCTCGGAGGGCCGACGCAGACGCAGCACACCGGTCAGGGGCAGACGTCGGCCGAGGGAGGTACCGGAGGTGGGGGTCGCACTGCTCATGGGATTGAGCTTAACAGGTGTTTTACTCGTAAAACATGTGGATCATTATCTTGTATCTGACGCCGACCTCCTCGCCCACCTGCGGTGATGCGCCGCGCTCCCCCGAAAACCCCCCGTGTACACCCTTGCGCTCGCGTGCGCGCCGCACGGCCCGGGCAGTTTCTTGACCGACTGTCGAGCACGACCGTCGAGCGTCGAGCGGGGAGGCACCTGTGCACGGACCGGCGTCGTCCGGCTGGCTGCTGGTCGCGCTCTGCGCGGCGACCGGTGCCTACTGCCTGCTGCGGATGCGCAGCAGCGTCGAGGAGCAGCGCCGCGCCGCGGGCGGCGAAGCCCTCATGGGGTTCGGCATGGCCGCCATGGCCGTGCCCGCGGCGGTGTACACCCCGCCGGAATGGGCCTGGCCCGGCTACGCGGTGGTGTTCGGTGCCGCGGGGGTGCACGCCCTGTGGTCGGCCCGGTCCGGGCGTCACCATCTGCACCATCTGGTCGGGGCCGCGGCCATGGTCTACATGGCGGTGGTGATGGCCGGCTCCCCCGCCCACGCCCACGGCACCTCCGGAATACCCGTGCTGACCGGGGCGCTGCTGCTCTACTTCACCGGATACGTACTGCTGACCGGCGTACGTCTGATGCCGGTCGTCGCCGGGGCCGGGGCCGGTTCGGCGGCCGGGGCCGGTTCGGCGGCCGGCTGGGGCGACCGGCCGGAGCTGGCGCGAGCCTGCCGGCTCTCCATGGGGATCGCGATGCTGGCCATGCTGCTGACCATGTGACCCCCGGCTGCCGCGCGCCGGCTACCCGGCATACCGGATACGCAACCGTTGCCTGCGTCACTTCGCGCGGCGGGCCGTACTGCCGACGGTGCGACGCTCATAGGCTGCCCCCATGACTCTCCCCGCGGCACTGCTGCTGCTCGCCGCCCTGACCGCCGTGCTCGCCCCCAGGCTGCTCGCCCGGGCCGACTGGCCGGACCGGGAACCGGTGGTCGCGCTGTGGGTGTGGCAGTGCGTGGTGGCGGCCGTGCTGGTGTGCTGCGCGCTGTCGATGACGTTCAGCGCGGCCGCGGCCTGGCACGCGGTGGGCGGGCACGTGTTCGCGACGGCGCCGCGCCCGGTGGTCGAGGCCTACGCGCTCGGCACCTCCGGCCTCTGGGCGGACACGACCGCCGTCACGCTGGCCTGCGGCGGACTGTGGAGCGCCGCGATGCTGACCCGGGAGGTCGTACGGGCCCGTACCCGGCGTCGGCGGCGCCGGGCCGAACTCCTGCTGCGCGCTCCGGTGTTGCCCGGCGAGGTGCCCGGTCCGGACCCGCTCGTCGTTCTGGAGGGTGAGCGGCCCGACGCCTGGTGGCTGCCGGGCACTCCCCCGCAGCTGGTCGTCACCACCGCCGCGTTGCGCCGTCTCAAGGGCCGGCAGCTGGACGCGGTCCTGGCCCACGAGAAGGGGCACGCGCAGGCGCGGCACGACTGGCTGCTGCACTGCTCGTCCGCACTGGCGGACGGATTCCCGCAGGTTCCGGTGTTCGCGGCGTTCCGCGACGAGATGCACCGCCTGGTCGAACTGGCCGCTGACGACGTGGCCTCCCGCCGCTTCGGCCGGCTGACGACCGCCCTGGCGCTGGTCGAACTCAACGAGGAGCGTGGCGTGTTCGGCCCGTGCCCCACCGCGCAGGCCCATGTCCCGCAGCGCGTGCACCGGTTGCTCACGCCGCCGAACCGGCTGTCGGCGGCCCGGCGGCTGCGGCTGACGGCGGCGGCCGCCCTGGTACCGGTGGTGCCGGTACTGGTGGCTTTCGTGCCGGGACTCCGGGCGCTGGGGTAGTCACTCGCCGCGCTCCCGCCCCGGAAATTGGCCCCGGGCCCCCCGGGTCGGCGAGTATCGCAGCATGCAGACGCCGCCCGTCGACTCCCCGCCCAGTCCACCGCAGCCCCGCACCGCCCTCCGCGTCACCTGGGCGCTGGCGCTGTGCTCCGCGCTGCTGCTCACCCTGGTGGCCGTGGAATGGCGCCCGTTGATCGGCCTGGACGACGACATCGCCGGTACGACGCACCGCTGGGCGGTCGACGAACCGGGCATCACGCACGCCATGCGGATCCTCACCGACTGGGTGTGGGACACGTGGACGATGCGACTGCTGTGCGCGGTGGTGGTGTTGTGGCTGTGGTTCCGGCGCGGGGACCGGTGGACGGCCGTGTGGCTGGGGATGACGTGTCTGCTGGGCAGCCTGTTGCAGCAGGCCCTGAAGGCGGCGGTGAACCGTGCCCGTCCGGTCTGGCCCGACCCCGTGGACTCCGCGCACTACGCGGCCTTCCCCTCGGGCCACGCCATGACCGCCACGTTCGTGTGCGGCCTGCTGGTCTGGCTCCTCCACCACTACGGCGCCGCCCGCTCCCCGCGCCTGACCGCACTGGCCGTGGCCGTGGTCTCCGTGGCCGGGGTCGGCGTGACGCGGGTGTGGCTCGGCGTCCACTGGGCCACGGACGTCGTCGGCGGCTGGCTCCTGGGCGCCCTGGTCGTGGCCGTCGCGGTACTGATCCACCGGCGTCGGCACCCGTGACCACGCCGGCGCACGGCCCCCGGCGCTCCTACCGCTACGTGGGGCCGCCCGAGCGGCGGGCGGCCGTCCGGCCCGGCACCGAGGGACACGCCATCCGCTCGCCCGCCGACCTCGACGCCTGGGTGACGGAGCGGGGCCCGGCGGAGGCCGCTGAGCCGTTCACCTACGTCGTCGGCCAGGACGGTCTGCCGCGACTGGCTCCGCGCCGCAGCGAACACGTGGCGTGTGCGGGCGGCCGGGACGTGCCGGGCGCGGGCGAGACCGCCTTCGGCCTCGTGGCCGGGTCGTGGACGGTCACGGAGATCAGCGACCACTCCACCGGCTACCGCCCCGACCTCAGCTCCTGGCATCCGGTCGCCGAGGCCCTGGCCGGGGCCGGTCTGTCCCACCCCGGCCGCTGCACCCACGAGGTCGTCTTCCGGCGCCGCACCTCCTGCGGGGAGTGCTCCGTCGTGCGCGAGGAGGACTTCGTCTGCGTCTTCTGCGGCCGGGATCTTCCCCCGGGGTGGAACATCACCTCGTAGGATCCGCCCATGGCTGCCGTCCTGTTCGACTTCTCGGGGACCCTTTTCCGCGTCGAGTCCACCGACGCCTGGCTGCGCGCGGCACTCGCCGGCACCGGACTGACGCTTTCCGCACCGGAGCTGGCCGAGACGGCTCGAGCACTGGAGGCTTCGGGTGCGCTGCCGGGCGGCGCGCCTCCGCTGCGGGTGCCGGAGGAACTGGCCGATACCTGGGAGGCCCGGGACCTGGGTTCCGAGTCGCACCGGGCCGCGTACACCGGGCTCTCCCGGCAGGTGCCGCTGCCGGACCCGGGGCTGCACGACGCGCTGTACGACCGGCACATGGCACCGGGAGCGTGGCGCCCGTACCCCGACGCCGCCGAGGTGCTGAGCGCGCTGCGCGGGGACGGGATCGCCGTGGGCGTGGTCAGCAACATCGGCTGGGACCTGCGTCCGGTCTTCCGCGCGCACGGCCTCGACCGGTACGTGGACACGTACGTCCTGTCGTACGAGCACGGCATCCGCAAACCCGACCCTCGGCTGTTCGCCACCGCCTGCGCGGCGCTCGGGGTCGAACCGGGGCGGACGCTGATGGTCGGTGACAGCCGGCGGGCGGACGGCGGTGCGGCGGCCCTGGGGTGCGGGGTGCACTTCGTGGACCATCTCCCGGTGACCGAGCGGCCGGCCGGTCTGCTGCCCGTACTCGATCTGGTGCGCCGACCGGATTTGCGCGGTGACCGCCCCCTCCGGCCGAGCACGTAGCCCGGGGCAACCAGCAGGGCGTCCGCCCGCCTCGGACGATCCCCCGTGTCGCCCGAGGCAGACGGTAGCCGGGCCTGGCCCACTGGGGTCCGCCCGCCCGCGCTGAGTATAGTTGGCTGCCAGCCAGTCAACGCAGGAGTACAGCATGTCCCCGCGCAGCGCCTCGGTCAATGAAGAGTTGCGGAGGCGTTCCAAGGAGCGGCTCCTGCAGGCCGCGGTGGAGCTGGTGGGAGAGCACGGGTACGAGACGACCACGCTGGGCGACATCGCCGACCGGGCGGGCTCGGCGCGCGGCCTGGTCTCGTACTACTTCCCCGGCAAGCGCCAGCTGGTGCAGTCCGCCGTACACCGGCTGATGCACCGCACCCTGGAGGAGGCGCTGGAGCGGGAGCCGCGCACCGCCGAGGGGCCGGAGCGGATGGCGCGGGCCATCGACGCGATCCTGGGCCTCGCCCGGGACCGGCCGGTGCTCATGCGCCAGCACATGGCGGGCCTGCTCCAGGCCGAGGTGGGCTTCGTGCCCTGTCCGGAACAGCGGCGGCTGGCGGAGCTGCTGCGGGACACCGTGGCCCGGCACGGCTCGCGGGACATCGACCGCGACTACCCGATGCTGCGCGCGCTGCTGATGGGCGCCGTCTTCGCCGCCCTGGTGCCAGGGGTGCCGATGCCCGTGCCGGTGCTGCGCGCCGAGTTGTTCAAGCGCTACGGGCTGGAGTGGGAACTGGGTGTCCCGCCGGACGCCGAGGCGCCCGACGGGACGACGTGCGACACGGATCTGTCGCGGTTCTTCTCGACCGGAGTGCCCGATCAGTCGAAGTAGTCCGGCTGGGTCTGCGTGTTGAGCTCGCGCAGATGGACCCGCTTGGCCGGGTCGGTGCGCCGGTCGCTGAGCTTGAGGACGTCGAAGCCCTTGGCGATGTCGTTCGAGTAGATGTAGCCGTTGTAGTAGTACGCGGACCAGGAACCGCCGGTGGTGATGCCGTCCGTGGTCAGCGGGCCACGCTCGAAGTAGGCGATCTCCTTCGGACGCTTGGAGTCGGTGAACTCCCAGACGGACACGCCACCCTGGTACCAGGCCTGGACCATGATGTCGCGGCCCTTGACCGGGATCAGCGAGCCGTTGTGGGCCACGCAGTTCTCGGTGTCCGCCTGGTGGCGGGGGATCTTGAAGTAGCTGCGGAAGACCAGCTCGCGGTTCTCGCCCCTGCCGACGATGTCGTAGATGCCGTCGGCGCCGCGGTTCGGGCCGATCTCCGCGTTGCAGGTGGCGGCTCCGCCGCCGCCCAGCTCGTCGGTGAACACGACCTTGTTCGCCTTCTGGTTGAAGGTCGCCGAGTGCCAGAACGCGAAGTTGACGTTGTCCTGGACCCGGTCGATGACCTTCGGGCGCTCGGGGTCCTCGATGGAGAACAGGATGCCGTCGCCCATGCAGGCGCCCGCCGCGAGGTCCTTCGAGGGCAGGACGGTGATGTCGTGGCAGCCGGTGGTCTTGGAGACACCCGGATTGGTGGGCCCGCCCGGGTTGCCGCCGCCGTCGGGGCCCTCACCGGGGAACAGCACCGGGAAGCCCACGACGGCCGCCCGCTCGGGCGCCTTGCGCGGCACCTTGATGACGGAGATGCCGTCGTGCGGCGGCCGGCAGTCGGGGTAGGCGGCGTTCGGCGAGTACGAGGAGACGTAGACGTAGACGTTCCTGCGCTCGGGCACCAGCGTGTGGGTGTGCGAGCCGCAGGCGGTCTCGACGGCGGCGACGTACTTCGGGTTCCGCTTGTCGCTGATGTCGAAGACCTTCATGCCCTCCCAGGAGGACTTCTCGGTCGCGGGCTGCGTGGTGCTGTTGCAACTGCTGTCGCTGCGCGAGGAGTCGGTCGACAGGAACAGCAGGTCCCCGGAGACGGAGATGTCGTTCTGCGAGCCGGGACACAGCACCTGGGCCACGGTCTTCGGCTTCTTCGGGTTCTTGATGTCGAAGATGCGGAAGCCGTCGTAGTTGCCGGCGAAGGCGTACCGGCCCTGGAAGGCCAGATCCGAATTGGTGCCGGACAGCGCGTCCTTGGGGATGTTGACCACGTGCTCGATGTTGTCCGAGTGGACTGTCTCGTCCTGGCCGGGTATCTCGCCGCTCTCGATGGCGTCGCGCACCTCGGCGCGCGCGCTCTTGGACACCTCCTTCGACGCGGCCGGGCTGTCCCCGGGGTCGGGGGTCGCCACGGCCGGGCCGGCGGTAAGCAGCGCGGACAGGAGTCCGGCGGCGGCAGCCGCGACTCCCAGGCGTCTGCGCCGCGTTCGCGGGTCGTTGAACAGGGTCACTGTTTCCTCCCTACGTCCGTTCCCTTCGGAACGGTTCACGCACCCCCGCAGTATCGTCTTCACCATGCACATATCAACAGGGGGCAACGAACTCGCAATGAAGTTTTTTGATCAGTGGCGCGCGGAAGCGTGCTAGGACGGTCATCGCACCCACAAGGTGCCTCGCATCCCGCCTGCCACAGGAGGTCGTTGTGCCCTCTCGTCCCACCTTGTCCCGAGCGTCCCTCGTCACGGCCTCGCTGACCTCACTGGCCGTGCTCGCGCTCGGGGCCTGCGACTCCGGTTCGGACACCGGGTCGGCGGCCACGGCCGGGCCTTCGGTGATCGCTCCCGGCGAGCCGGGCGAGGGCAACCGCACACTGTCCGCCGAGGAGGCCGAGAAGCAGCGCGCCGACGACGACTCCCCCAACTCGGCGGACGTCTCCTACGCGCGGATGATGATCCAGCATCACGCCCAGGCACTGGAGATGACCGAACTCGTGCCGAAGCAGGCCGAGTCGAGCCAGGTCGAGAAGCTCGCCGAACGGATCTCGGCCGCGCAGGGACCGGAGATCGAGGCGATGAAGGGCTGGCTGAAGAACCACGGCGAGAAGGAGTCCGGCAGCGGTCACGACCACGCCGCGATGCCGGGGATGGCGACCGAGGCCCAGTTGGAGAAGTTGCGCGCGGCGAAGGGCAAGGCCTTCGACCAGCTCTTCCTCAAGCTGATGATCACTCACCACGAAGGGGCGATCACCATGGCCACGGACGTGAAGTCGCAGGGCAACAACGTGCAGGTCGAGGAGATGGCCGACGACGTGGTCGCCCAGCAGACGAGCGAGATCTCGCGCATGCGCGGGATGCTGTGACGGACCGTCGGCGGCGCTTCAGCGCCGTGCTCGACGCGGGGCCAGAAAGCCCTCGTCGCGCGCCTGGCCGATCAGCCTGAGTGACTTCCGCCGGCTGTACCCGGTCGCGCGCATCACCGCGAGGACCGGGTCGCCGCCCACGTCCCGGGCCGCCCGGTACTCCTGTGCGACGAGCCGGCACCCCTCCCTGCCGCGCGGCCACGCGGGCCGGGCCCGCCGGGGCGCGGCCGGTGCGGCGCCGCCGGAGACCGGCACGCAGGCCTCGAAGAGCGGGTTCTCCAGCCACTCGGCGAGCACGGCCAGGTCGTCGAGGGACAGCGGTGGTTCGGCCCGTACGTCCTCGACCCGCACACCCTGACCGGACAGCACGGCGAGCGCCTCCACCCGAGCGCCGTCGGGGAACGTCAGCCGGACGTCGAACCACGAGGTGGCGGTGGAGCCCTCGCGCACCACCCAGGTGTGCCGCACGGACATCTCACCGTCGTCCGGACAGCGGTCGGAAAACTGAAGAGAACGATCAACGAAGGATGCCTCAAGCACACACGCAACGTAACCGCATGATCACATTCCATACGAACGGAACACGCACGAACATACTCCGTTCACCGGGCGCAGCACCCTGTCAGCGGAGCGGAAGCGGTGGGATGCTTGAAGCACCAGCGACCCCTCCGACTTCCGGACCATCCGTCTCCCGGACAAGGAGTTCCGCCGTGCTGCGTGTCGCCGTCGTCGGCTCGGGACCGAGCGGGTGCTACACCGCCCAGAGCCTCGTCCAGCTCGGCCGCGAGGTGCACGTGGACGTCCTGGACCGCCTGCCGTGCCCGTACGGGCTGGTGCGGTACGGCGTGGCACCGGACCACGAGAAGATCAAGTCGCTGCAGAGCACCCTGCGCACGGTCCTGGAGCACGACCGGGTGCGGTTCCTCGGCGGCGTCCCGGTCGGCCCCGGGGGCGTGCCGACCGCGCGGCTGCGCGAGCTGTACCACGCGGTGGTGTACTGCGTGGGCGCCGCCACCGACCGGCGCCTCGGCATCCCCGGCGAGGAGCTGCCGGGCAGCTGGTCGGCGACCGAGTTCGTGTCCTGGTACAGCGCCCATCCGGACGCCGTGGACGACGGCTTCCTGCGCGGTGTGCGGTCGGCGGTCGTGATCGGGGTGGGCAACGTCGCCGTCGACGTGGCGCGGATGCTGGTACGCGGCGTCGCCGAGCTGAGCGGCACCGACATGCCGCAGGCGGCGCTCGACACGCTCGCCGCCGGGCGGGTGGCCGAGGTGCACATGGTGGGCCGGCGGGGCCCTTCGCAGGGCCGCTTCACCACCAAGGAGTTGCGTGAGCTGGGCGCCCTTCCGGACACGGCCGTCCTGGTGGACCCGGCGGAGCTCGCGCTGGACCCGGCGTACCGGGATCCCTCCGGGCTGCCCGGCCCGCAGCGCCGCAACGTGGAGGTGCTGCGCGGCTGGGCCGGGCAGCCCGCGCCGGACGCCGCCCGCCGGATCCGGCCGCGCTTCTTCCTGCGCCCGGTGGAACTGACGGCGGACGGCGACGGCCACGTTCGCGCCGTGCGCTTCGAGCGGACGGCGCCGGACGGGCGCGGCGGCGTGACGGGCACCGGGCGGTACGAGGAGATCGAGGCCCAGCTGGTGCTGCGGTCGGTGGGCTACCGCGGAGTGCCGCTGGAGGGGCTGCCGTTCGACGCGGTGAGCGGCACGGTGCCGCATCGGGCGGGGCGTGTCCTGCGGGAGGGCGCGGTCGCCCCCGGGGAGTACGTGGCCGGCTGGATCAAGCGGGGCCCCACCGGTGTCATCGGCACCAACCGCCCGTGCGCGAAGGAGACGGTGACGTCCCTGCTGGCGGACGCCGCCGCGCTCGCGGGACGGGACCTTCCCGCGGACCCTCTCGCGCTCCTGCGCGCCGAGGGGATCGAGCCGGTCGAGTGGGCCGGGTGGCGGGCCATCGAGCGGGCCGAGGCGGAACTCGGCGCCTCGCTCGGACGGCACGTGGTCAAGCTGCCCGACTGGGAGTCGCTGCTGACGGCGGCGCGGACGACCGCGACCCGAGAGCGCGGACGACGACTGCCGGAGTAGCGGCCCCCCGCCGCGGTCAGTCGGCGCCGAGGCGGGCGGCCTGGCGGGCCGCCGCGGCCAGGAGGGCGTCGAGCAGCCCCGGGAAGAGGGCATCCAGGTCCTCCCTGCGCAGGCCGTTCATCTTGGCCGTCCCCCGATAGGTCTGGCGGACCAGCCCGCTCTCGCGCAGCACCCGGAAGTGGTGCGTGGTGGTGGACTTGGTGACCGGCAGGTCGAAGTACGAGCAGGAGAAGAGCTCGTCGCTGTCGGCGGCGAGCTCCCGCACGATGCGCAGCCGCACCGGGTCGGAGAGCGCGTGCAGCACTGACTCCAGCCGGATCTCCTCACGCGCCGGGTGCGGCAGGTCGCGGGGGCCGGCGGTGGCGGCGGCGGGGGTCACGGCGGCTCCAGTTGGTCCGGGAGGGTCCCACCGTTCAGGAGGGACCTCCATTGTACGAAGACCACCGTAGTTTGACACATGCCGTACTACGAGGACTATCGTACGAGCCGTTCCTCCTGTTCCTCCTGCCGCGACCAAGGGAGTACCCGCTCATGAGCGCCCTCTTCCAGCCCCTCCAGTTGCGTGACACCTCGATCCCGAACCGGGTCTGGATGCCGCCGATGTGCCAGTACTCCGCCGCACCGAAGGGCCCGTCGGCGGGCGTCCCCGGCGACTGGCACTTCGCGCACTACGGCGCACGCGCCGTGGGCGGCACCGGCCTGATCGTCGTCGAGGCCACCGGCGTGTCACCGGAGGGCCGCATCTCCCCGCAGGACCTCGGCCTGTGGAACGACACCCAGGTCGAGGCGTTCCGCCGGATCACGGGCTTCCTGCGGTCCCAGGGCACGGTACCGGCGATCCAGCTGGCCCACGCGGGCCGCAAGGCGTCGACCGCGCAGCCCTGGAAGGGCGGGGCACCGGTGGGCCCGGACGCGCACGGCTGGCAGCCGGTGGCCCCGAGCGCGCTCGCGTTCGACGAGCGGCACCCGGTGCCGATCGAGCTGACGACCACGCAGATCCAGGAGATCGTCGGTCAGTTCGCGGACGCCGCGCGCCGGGCCCTCGCGGCCGGTTTCGAGATCGTCGAGATCCACGGCGCCCACGGCTACCTGATCCACGAGTTCCTGTCACCCCACTCCAACCACCGCACCGACGCCTACGGCGGCTCGTACGAGAACCGCACGCGATTCGCCCTGGAGGTCGTCGACGCCGTGCGTGAGGTGTGGCCCGACGACAAGCCGCTGTTCTTCCGCGTCTCGGCGACCGACTGGCTGGAGGAGGGCGGCTGGACGCCCGACGACACCGTCCGCCTCACCCACGACCTCCGGGCGCACGGCATCGACCTCCTCGACGTCTCCACCGGCGGCAACGTCCCGCGCGTCCGGATCCCGACCGGGCCCGGCTACCAGGTCCCGTTCGCGGCGCGCGTGAAGGCGGACGCCCCACTGCGGGTCGCCGCCGTGGGCCTGATCACCGACGTCGAGCAGGCCGAGAAGATCCTGGCCAACGGCGAGGCCGACGCGGTGCTGCTGGGGCGCGAGCTGCTGCGCGACCCGTCCTGGGCCCAGCACGCGGCGCGGGAGCTGGGCGAGGACGTCCGCATGCCGGCCCAGTACGGCTGGGGCATGTGAGGGCGGCACATCATCGCGCGAAGCGTTGACTAGAAAGCGCTTGCCCTCTACCGTCCGTTCATCAGCATGACCGTCGCGAACGCGCGGAGTCGCCGAGCCCCCACCCGTGCGCCCTCCGCGTTCGCGGCTGCTTCAGCCTGACGCACCTCGTTCACGTACATGTTCCGTGCCACCCCCACCCCTCATGGAAGGGATCAGAACATGACTGCAGCGACACGGCCCCGCGCGCGGCGACGCGCCGCGACCGGCGCGTTGGCCGCACTCGGCCTCTCGGTTGGCATGCTCATGACCTCGGGAGCCTCCCCGGCCCACGCCGCCACCTGGCCGACCCCCAACGGCAGCCAAGGAGTCTCGTCGACCATCCCGGTCTCCGGCACCAAGGACTACGGGATGAAGCGCCTCTACGGCACCGGCGACCTCGGCTCCGGCGGCCAGGACGAGGATCAGGGCCCGATCCTGGAACTGGCCCCCGGCGCCGTCCTCAAGAACGTGATCCTCGGCGCCCCCGCGGCGGACGGCATCCACTGCAAGGGCAGTTGCACCCTGCAGAACGTCTGGTGGGAGGACGTCGGCGAGGACGCGGCCACCTTCCGGGGCTCCTCGTCGTCGAACGTCTACACCGTCTCGGGCGGCGGCGCCAAGGAAGCCGGCGACAAGGTGTTCCAGTTCAACGGCGCGGGCACGCTGAACGTCTCCGACTTCGCCGTCAAGAACTTCGGCACCTTCGTCCGCTCCTGCGGCAACTGCTCGACGCAGTACAAGCGGACGATCAACCTCAACACCATCGAGGTGAACTGGAAGGGCAGCCGGATCGCCGGCATCAACACCAACTACGGCGACAGCGCGACCCTGCGCAACATCACGATCGTCGGGGACAGCGACAAGAAGATCGTCCCGTGCCAGAAGTACATCGGCAACGACGACGGCGACGAGCCCGACTCGAACGGTTCGGGCCCCGACGGCACGCACTGCAAGTACTCGTCGTCCGACATCACCTACAAGTGACGCGGCGAACGAGGGTGGGCTGATCCCGCCGCTTCAGGTCCGGGTGTCCCGCACCCGGACCTGTCCGGCCTGCTCCCGCTGGTAGTCCCTGTAGGCGTCGCGCAGGGCCGTGCCCGGCCAGTGGGCCGGGAGGAGCTCCGGGGGCAGGACCGGGTCGGCGAGCAGGTGGCGCACGACGGCCGCGAAGGCGGTGAGCCGGTCGGCCGGCCGCCGGGCCCGGTCGACCTGGGCGAGCAGCGCCCGGGCGGTGGTGGACCAGGCGTCCAGCGGCCACAGGTCCGCGGCCAGTTCGGAGGCGGGACGGCCGGGGCGCGAGACCCAGCGCTCGGCCACCAGGTCGAGCTCGGCGGGCAGTGGGCGGCGCAGGTTGGCGGGGCGCAGCCAGACGCCCTCGCGGAGTTCGGCGAGGCGCAGGGCGGTCAGCCGGGTGCGCAGGTCGGCGCGTTCGGCGGGAGCGCGCCCCGACGCGGTGATCAGGATCATCTCCCAGTCGCCCTCCCACGCGCGCGTGTGCGGGCGGACGGCCTCGTCCTGGCGCCGTTGGCGCTCCAGCAGCCGCTCGCTGAGGCGGTAGCCGGTGTCCGTGCGCCGCAGGTCACCGGCGGCGACCATCCGGCTCAGTGCCGCGCGCAGGGTGGACCCGCCGACATCGAAGCCCTCGACGAGCCGCACCAGCTCCCGCACCGGCAGTTCGGGGCGACGGGTGCCGAGCAGCAGACTCAGGACGACCGACCGCGCGGACAGCGGGCGCAGCGTGAGCTCGCCGGGGGGCACGGAGTCGTTCATCCGCGTGGGCACGTGTCGTCCATCCACATGAGCACGTACTGTACGTGCGCCTTGTGTGTTGCACTATTGCTGCGGTCGCAGGAGTAGTGCAACATTCCTGTCATGACGACACTCGCGCAGGAGCCGTACGAGGAGTCCGCGGGCCATCACGAGGGGTACGCCACGCACGACGTCACCAATCAGCCCCCTCCCCCGGCCCCTTATGACGCCTCCGACGACACGGCCCTGCTGGAGGGGTTGCGGCGGGAGGACGCCGGATGGGCCGAGGAGGACCTGCGGCGGCTCGGCAGGCGGGCGGGGAGCGCGGAGGCGCAGGAGTGGGGCGACCTGGCCAACCGCCACGAGCCCGTGCTGCGCACGCACGACCGGTACGGCAACCGGGTCGACGAGGTCGAGTACCACCCGAGCTGGCACCACCTGATGCGCGTGGCGGTCGGCGAGGGGCTGGCGGGCGCGCCCTGGGCCGACGACCGGCCGGGCGCCCATGTCGCGCGGACCGCGGGCGGGCTGGTGTGGGGACACACCGAGGCCGGCCACGGGTGCCCGACCTCGATGACCTACGCGGCCGTCCCCGCGCTGCGTGCACAGCCCGAGCTGGCGAGGGTCTACGAGCCGCTGCTGACCGGCCGGGAGTACGAGCCGGGGCTGCGCACGCCCACGGAGAAGCGGGGCCTGCTGGCCGGCATGGGGATGACCGAGAAGCAGGGCGGCTCCGACGTCCGGACGAACACCACGGCGGCCGCCCCGACCGCCGAGCCCGGCGTCCACACGCTGCGCGGGCACAAGTGGTTCACGTCGGCGCCGATGTGCGACGTGTTCCTGGTGCTGGCGCAGGCGCCCGCGGGCCTGTCGTGCTTCCTGGTGCCGCGTGTGCTGCCCGACGGCAGCCGCAACACCTTCCGCATCCAGCGGCTGAAGGACAAGCTCGGCAACCGGTCCAACGCCTCTTCCGAGCCCGAGTTCGACGGCACGGTCGCCTGGCTGGTCGGGCCCGAGGGACAGGGCGTCAAGACGATCATCGAGATGGTCAACTGCACGCGGCTGGACTGTGTGATGGCCTCGGCGACGCTGATGCGCAAGACGCTCGTAGAGGCCGGGCACCACGTACGGCATCGCAGCGCGTTCGGCGCCCGGCTGGTCGACCAGCCGCTGATGCGCAACGTCCTGGCCGACCTGGCGCTGGAGTCCGAGGCCGCGACGACGCTCACCCTGCGACTGGCGGGTGCGGCGGACCGCGCGGTGCGCGGGGACGCCGGGGAGGCCGCGTTCCGGCGGATCGCCACCGCCGTCGGCAAGTACTGGGTGACCAAGCGGGGTCCGGCGTTCACCGCGGAGGCCCTGGAGTGCCTGGGCGGCAACGGCTACGTGGAGGAGTCGGGCATGCCCCGGCACTACCGCGAGGCTCCGCTGCTGTCGATCTGGGAGGGCTCGGGGAACGTCAACGCCCTCGACGTGCTGCGGGCGCTCGGCCGCTCCCCCGCCGCCGCGCACGCCCTCTTCGACGAACTCGCCCTCGCGCGCGGGGCGGACGCCCGGCTGGACGCCGCCGTGGCCCGGCTGGAGTCGGGGCTGGCGGCGGCGTCCGAGACCGGCGCCCGACGCCTGGTGGAACTGATGGCCCTCACCCTCCAGGCCTCCCTCCTGGTCCGGCACGCCCCGCCCGCCGTCGCCGACGCCTTCTGCGCGACCCGGCTCGGCGGCGACTGGGGGCACGCCTTCGGCACGCTGCCGACCGGGGCCGATCTCGACGGCATCCTGGCGCGGGCGCTGCCGGGCGAGGGCTGAGCGGCTCGCGGGGGCCTCTCGCCGGACCCGACGCCACCGCTCTGACCTGCGCCGACAGCCTTTCCAGAGGTGACTGTCAGTGCCGGGGTGCAGACTGGCCCGTGTCCGAGACAAAGGCGTCGACGACGACGCCGCGGAGGTGATCGGCATGACCGAGGTACTGCTCGCCGTGGGCACCCGCAAGGGCCTGTTCATCGGGCGCCGGCGGGGTGGCACCTGGGAGTTCGACGAGAGTCCCTACTTCAACGCACAGGCCGTCTACTCGGTCGCCCTCGACACCCGCGGCGACACCCCGCGGCTGCTGGCCGGCGGGGACAGCGCGCACTGGGGTCCGTCGGTGTTCCACTCCGACGACCTGGGCCGGACCTGGACGGAACCGGCGCAGCCGGCCGTCAAGTTCCCCAAGGAGACCGGCGCTTCCCTGGAGCGGGTGTGGCAGCTGCACCCGGCCGCCGCGGAACCGGACGTGGTCTACGCGGGCACGGAACCGGCCGCGCTGTACCGCTCGGAGGACCGCGGCGAGAGCTTCGAACTGGTCCGGCCCCTGTGGGAGCACCCCACGCGGTCCCAGTGGGTGCCGGGCGGCGGCGGCGAGGGGCTGCACACCGTGCTCACCGACGAGCGGGACCCGAAGTCGGTGACGGTAGCCGTCTCGACCGCCGGCGTGTTCCGCACGGTGGACGGCGGCGCGAGCTGGGCGCCGTCCAACTCCGGTGTCTCCGCGGTCTTCCTGCCGGACCCGGACCCGGAGTTCGGCCAGTGCGTGCACAAGGTCGCGCGGGACGCGGCGGCCCCGGACCGGCTGTATCTGCAGAACCACTGGGGCGTGTACCGCAGCGACGACGCCGGCGCGCACTGGACGGACATCGGCGAGGGGCTGCCTTCCACGTTCGGTTTCGCCGTGGCGGCCCATCCGCACCGCGGCGACACGGCGTACGTCTTCCCGATCAACGCCGACGCGGACCGGGTCCCGGCGGAGCGCCGCTGCCGGGTCTACCGCACGGCTGACGCGGGCAAGAGCTGGGAGCCGCTCACGGCGGGACTGCCCCAGGAGGACCACTACGGCACCGTGCTGCGCGACGCGCTGTGCACCGACGACGAGGAACAGGCGGGCGTGTACTTCGGCAACCGCAACGGCGAGGTGTTCGCGTCGGCCGACGACGGCGACAGCTGGCGGCAGTTGGCCTCGCACCTGCCGGACGTGCTGTGTGTGCGGGCCGCGGCCGTCGGATGAACCTGATCGGGGGGACCGGTCTTGGCCACCGGTTGATCGGCGTCACCCGTACGGCAGTAGGGTGACGCCCGTGGCACCACGACCCTTGCATGAAATCGTCGAAGCGGGCTGGGCGCAGGCCCTGGAACCCGTCGCCGGGCGGATCACCTCGATGGGTGACTTCCTGCGCGCGGAGATCGCCGCCGGACGCACCTATCTCCCGGCCGGATCGAATGTCCTACGGGCCTTCCAGCAGCCCTTCGACGACGTCCGGGTCCTGATCGTCGGACAGGACCCGTATCCGACCCCGGGGCACGCGGTGGGGCTGTCGTTCTCGGTCGCGCCCGAGGTGCGTCCGCTGCCCGGCAGCCTCGTCAACATCTTCCGGGAGCTGAACACCGACCTCAATCTGCCGCAGCCCTCCAACGGGGACCTGACCCCGTGGACCAGACAGGGGGTGCTGCTGCTCAACAGGGCGCTCACCACGGCCCCGCGCAAGCCCGCCGCCCACCGCGGCAAGGGCTGGGAGGAGGTCACCGAACAGGCGATCCGCGCCCTGGCGGCGCGCGGCAAGCC
The DNA here is from genome assembly GCF_042744565.1 of Streptomyces sp. NPDC058812. Taxonomy (NCBI): domain Bacteria; kingdom Bacillati; phylum Actinomycetota; class Actinomycetes; order Kitasatosporales; family Streptomycetaceae; genus Streptomyces; species Streptomyces sp. NPDC058812. The sequence goes on along the minus strand of NZ_JBHYOB010000002.1, from coordinate 195,155 downwards.
GATGGTGTCCATCCTGTGGGGCCGCGACGCCCGCAATCTGCGACCGCTGCTCGGCGACCTGCCGTCCGTGGAGTCCGCGCACCCGTCCCCGATGTCCGCCGACCGGGGTTTCTTCGGCTCCCGTCCGTTCAGCCGGGCCAACGACCTGCTGGTCCGACTCGGAGGTCAGCCGGTCGACTGGCGCCTGCCGTGACCGGCGGCTTCCTGGCAGTGGACTCCGGTGGCTCGGGTCTGCGTGTCGTCGTCGGCACGGCCGGCGGCGACGGACCCGGTCCTGACGGGCTCGGGCGGCGTGCGTCGCGGGAGCCCGTCCGCACCGGTGCGCGCGGCATCGACCCCGGGCACCTGATGGCGCAACTTGTCCCCATGGCCAGGGCGTTGACCGCCGAGACCGGTGTGACCGGGCTCGGCACCGTGGTCGTCGGGGCCGCCGGCCTGGCCACCCTGGGCGACGCCCTGCGCGCCGAACTGCCGGGCGCGCTGGCCCGGGAGCTGGGTGCGCGGACGGTCGCGCTGGTCGCCGACGCCGTCACCGCGTACGTCGGCGCGATCGGCCCCCGGGCCGGAGCGGTGGTCGCCGCCGGCACCGGCCTGATCGCCACCGGCACGGATCTGACCCGCTGGCGCCGGGCAGACGGCTGGGGACATCTGCTGGGCGACTGCGGGGGCGGCGCGTGGATCGGGCGGGCGGGGCTGGAGGCCGCGCTGCGCGCCCACGACGGGCGCGAGGGCGGCTCCGCGCTGCTGCTGGCCCGGGCCGAGGAACGGTTCGGGCCGGTGGCGGGGCTGCCCGGTCGGCTGTACCCGCGTACGGACCGCCCCGCCGTCCTCGCCTCCTTCGCGCCCGACGTCGCCGCCTGCGCCGCCGACGACCCCGTGGCGGCGGACGTCCTGCGGGCCGCCGCCCGGCACATGGCCGACTCGGCCGCCGCGGTCTGCCCCTCATGGGGCGAGCCCCGCGTCGCGGTCACCGGTGGCCTGCTGAAGATGGGCGACGCCCTCGTCGTACCGCTGGAGGAGGAACTCGCGAAGCGGCTGCCGCATGCGCGGCGGGTCGCCGCCGAGGGTGATCCGCTGCGCGGTTCGGCGCGGATCGCGGCCGCCCTGGCGACCGGGTCATTCACCCTCCCGAGTGACGACAGGATGCTGTGGGTGACGACCGTGCCGGACGGCCGATAAGCGGTGCGCCGGTGGGGTGAATCGTGCCGATGTCGGCCGATCCGTACATCACTCATCAGACAAAACCGGACGGATACCGCTCACCTGCACCCTCCCCGAACAGGGAAACCCAGGAAACCAGTAACATGCGGCGCCATGAGCTCCCCCACTGGGCCCGCGTCCGGCCTGCCAGTACGAATGCCGCGCCCCCGCCAGCCCGGACGGCACCGCCGTCCCGAACCCCTGGTGGCTCCCGAGGGCGCGCCGGCGCTCGTCCTCGCGGTGCCGGGGACGCCCAGTAGCGCCACCCGAGGCCTCGCCGACGAGGTCATCAGCATCGCCCGCTCCGAGCTGCCCGGCCTCGACGCCCGGGTCGGCCACCTCGAAGGGGACGACGAGGAGTTCCTCTCCCTGTCGACCGTCCTCGTGCGTGCCGCCGAGGAGCGCACCGCCCGCTACGAGCAGGCGCGCGCCGCCGGCATGGAGGTGAAGGAGCCCGACGGCCCCGTCGCCGTCGTCGTGCCGCTGCTCGCCGGCCCGGACAACGCGTTGCTGCGCCGGATCCGGCAGGCCGTCATGGACAGCCGGATCGCGGCCGAGCTGACCGACGTGCTCGGTCCGCACCCGCTGCTGGCCGAGGCGCTGCACGTGCGGCTCTCCGAGGCCGGTCTGGCCCGCGCCGACCGTGCCCGTCTGTTCACCGTGGCCACCGCCGCGGACGGCATCATCCTGGCCTCCGTGGGCGGTGACGAGGCCGTCCAGGCGGCCGGGATCACCGGCATGCTGCTCGCCGCGCGCCTCGCCGTGCCGGTGATGGCGGCGGCCCTGGACGAGGAGGGCTCGATCGCCTCCGTGGCGGAGCAGCTGCGTTCCTCGGGTTCGCAGCAGCTGGCGCTCGCGCCGTACCTGATCGGCCCGGAGATCGAGGCGTCCCTGCTGGAGGGGGCGGCCACGGAGGTGGGCTGCTCCACCGCCGAGCCGCTCGGCCCCTACCCCGCGATCGGCAAGCTGGCGCTGGCCAAGTACACGACGGCGCTGGGCATCTCGCCGCAGCAGCCGCAGGGCACGCCGGTCCGCTGACACGCGCGGTCGCGCGGGAACGCGACGGTCGCGCGGGACATGTGCGACTGACGGGACATGTACGACTGAAAGGGCCCGCTCCCGTGGAGGAGCGGGCCCTTCGTCATGCCCTTCTCGTCACGTGCGCGGGTTCGTCACGTGCGCAGGCTCGTCACGTGCGCGGGCCCCCGCCGGGTCAGCCGAAGACCACGCAGGACGCCGCCGGCACCGCGAGTGAACCGGAGCGCCGCGGCACCCCGGTCGCAGGGCCGAGGTCGAACCAGGTCACGTCTCCGGAACGCTCGTTGGCCACGTACAGGAAGCCGTCGGACTCGGCGATCTCCCGTGGCCAGTGCCCGCCGCAGGGCACGGTCCCGAACAGCCGGAGCCCGTCCGGCTCCACGACGAACACGGACAGGACGTCCTCGCCGCGGGTCGCGGTCCACACGAAGCGGCCGTCGGGCGAGACCACGATGCCGGACGGGAAGGCGTCGCCGGTCGGCGCCCCGGGCAGCACCGGCGCCTCGGTGAGGGGCTGCAGTACGCCGTCGGCGGCGTCCCAGCGGCAGACGGTGACGGTGGGCGCCAGTTCGTTGACCACGTAGGCGCGGGTGCCGTCCGGGTGGAAGGCCAGGTGGCGCGGGCCCGAGCCGGGACGCAGCGCAATCTCCCGGTGCACGGCGAGGGCGCCGTCCGCCAGGGTGCAGACCCGCACCGAGTCGGTGCCGAGGTCCACGCTGACGGCCCACCGCCCGCTCGGGTCGGGCCGCACCTGGTGGGCGTGGGGCCCCTGCTGGCGCTGGGCGTGCGGGCCCGAGCCGGTGTGCTGGAGGACGCCGGACGCGGCCCGGGCGAGGGCACCGTCGGGGCGGACCGGCACGGCGGTGACGCTGCCGGAGCCGTAGTTGGCGGTCAGGACGTGCCCGTCGTACAGGCTGAGGTGGGTGGGGCCGTCGCCTCCCACCGGTACCGGCCGCCCGGCGGGCTCGGGCTTGTCCCCGGCCACGCGATAGGCGGCCACCGCGCCCTCCGCCGTCTCACTGACGGCGTAGAGCATGTCCCCGTCGGGTGCCAGGGCCAGGTAGGAGGGGTCGGGCACGCGGTCCGTGCCGCTCAGGACCGTGAGCGCGCCACTGTCGGGGGCGACGGCCGCCGTCAGGATGCCGGGGCCGCCGGCCGCCGTGAACGACCCGATGTATGCCCGCCGCTGCCGCCTGCCAACGTCCGCCACCGTTGCTCCCTCTCGTCCCGTGTCGTCCCGTGTCGTCCCGCGCTCGGCGAGTGCCGACTGATCGTCTGCCCCGGGGCGACGGTAGCAGTCGATCAGCTGCGGTCTAGACCAAATGGGTGGCGCGGCGCCGGACGGCTCAGGCGCCGACGAGCGGCGAGCCGGAGGGGGCCCGCAGGGGTGCGGCTAGTTCGGCCAGGGCGCGTTCCAGGCCGTGGAGGTGGGCCAACGCGGGCTCGGTGGCGCGCGGACCGTCCGCGTGGGCGGGAACGGCCCGCCCGCCGGTGAGTGCCTCGACCGCGGTCTCGACACGCCAGCACGCGGCGGCCAGCCGGGCGTCGTGCGAGGCTTCGGGGTCGGCGGCGACGGCGACCAGGCCGCGGATCTCCCGGGCGCAGTCGTCGAGCAGGGCGAGTACGCGGCGGGCACGCCGCTTGCGGCCGTACATCGGGTTCAGCGGGTGCACGAGCGGGGCGATCGACATCCGTACCCGGCCGAGCAGCTGCTCCAGTTCGGCCACGCGCGGAGCCGGGTCGGCGCCCCCGGTGCCGGCGAGCCGGGCGGCGGCCTCGGCGGTGCAGGCGTGGACGCAGCGCAGGGCGCGCTGGATCCAGGCGTCGGTGACGGCGTGCGTGGTGACGGGCAGGACGACGAGCACCGCGAGTACGGCGCCGAGCGCTCCCACGCCGGTCTCGACGAGCCGCAGGGCGAGCAGGCCGGGGCTGAGGAGGTCCAGGAGGCCGTAGAGCAGCTCGGCGAGCAGGGTCACGCAGAGCATCATCCAGGTGTAGGAGACCGCGGCGGTGTAGAAGATGCCGAAGACGCAGGCGGCGACGAGCACGGCCGTGGGCACCGCGGATCCGGCCAGCGGGACGGCGATCAGGAAGCCGAGGCCGATACCGACGACGGTGCCGAGGACCCGGCGGAAGCCGCGGACCAGGGTCTCGCCGCGCGAGGTGGTGTTGACGAACACCCACCAGGTGGCGCCGACGGCCCAGTACCAGCGCTCGTCGGACACCAGCTGGCCCACGACCAGGGCGAAGCCGGCGCCGATGGTGGCCTGGACGGCCTGGCGGGTGGTGATCCGGGCGAGTCCGGTGCCGGCGGGCGGCGCGGGAGCGGCGGGCGGGGGCAGGCGGCGCTCGTAGCACCACAGGCCGAAGCGCATCGCCGCGGCGGCGGCCACGGACAGCAGGACGGCGGCGAACATCTCGGGCAGCCGGTCCGTGGTCGCGTGCAGGAACTGGGCGATGAAGAAGGTCATGAAGGCGAACACGCCGAGGCTGTGCCCGCGCGGGCCCCAGCGCCGGGCGTACACGCCCGCGCCGACGACGGCGAGGAAGGTGAGGTCCCTGGCCACGGGGAGGTCGTGCAGGGCGGCCGCGGCGGTCAGCACGGGCAGTCCGACGACCGGCAGCAGCACGGTGGTGACCGCCTGCCCGCGCACGGTGGCGTCGGTGACGGTGAACAGCGCGAGCAGCGCGGCGAGCCCGCCGATGACGGCGCCCACCAGAGAGGTACCGGCCAGGCCGCAGACGACGACGGCCAGCCCGATGCCGAGGACGGCCCGCGCGGCGAACCGCAGCCGGGACCGACCCGGGTCCGGGCTCACGAACACCCTCTTCAGCACTGATTACCGCCCCCTCGCACACTGGCGCACACTGACCCGAAGTCACTGGCACGTCACCGGCCATGTCACTGGCATGAAAAAGGCGCCGCGGGATCCGCAGCGCCATCGACCCTCCTATAGGAGCATCTCTGCCACCACTGGCTCAACAGGCTCGCGCTGGAGTGGTCCATTGGTACAGTGATCACGGCATTCCTACGGCCACCGAAGAGCCAATGGCCGACGAGGGGAGCAGGGCGCCATGGCCGTCGACGAACTCGACACCCGCATCCTGCGGCTGCTGCTGGAGCAGCCGCGCACCAGCGTGCGCGAGTACGCCCGCCTTCTCGGCGTCGCCCGCGGCACGCTCCAGGCACGGCTCGACCGGCTGGAGCGGGACGGTGTGATCACCGGCACCGCGCCGTCCCTCTCCCCCGCCGCGCTGGGCCACCCGGTGCTCGCCTTCGTGCACATCGAGGTCACCCAGGGCCACCTGGACGAGGTGGGCGAGGCACTGGCGGCCGTCCCGGAGATCGTCGAGGCCTTCTCCATCACGGGCGGCGGAGACCTGCTGACCCGGGTCGTGGCCCGGGACAACGCGCACCTTGAGGACGTGGTCCAGAAGCTGATCAGCCTGCCGGGGGTGGTCCGCACCCGCAGCGAGGTGGCGCTGCGCGAGCGCGTCCCGCACCGGCTGCTGCCCCTGGTGGAGTCGATCGGGCGCACGGCGCGAAAGTGATCGTCGACCCCTCGTGGATCCTTGGCATCCTGGACCCCATGAGCACTCTCGGCGGCCTCTCGGTCATCTTCGATCTCGACGGAACGCTCGTGGACAGCGAGCCGAACTATTTCGAGGCGGGCCGGCAGACCCTCGCCGAGTACGGCGTACCGGACTTCACCTGGACGGACCACGAGGGATATGTGGGCATCAGCACCCAGGAGACGGTCGCCGACTGGAAGCGGCGGTACGGGCTGCGCGCCCCCGTGGAGGAACTGCTCGCCGTCAAGAACCGCCACTATCTGGAGCTGGCCCGCACCTCCGCCCGTGCGTACCCGGAGATGCGGAAGTTCGTCGAACTGCTGGCGGGCGAGGGCGTGCCGCTGGCGGTGGCGTCGGGTTCCTCGCCCGAGGCCATCGAGGCGATCCTGTCCCGCACCGGCCTGGACGCGCATCTGCGCACGGTCCTCTCGGCCGACGAGGTCGCGCAGGGCAAGCCCGCACCCGACGTCTTCCTGGAGGCGGCGCGCCGGCTCGGGGCGCACCCGGCCGACTGCGTGGTGCTGGAGGACGCCGCCCCCGGGGCCGCCGCGGCGCACGCGGCCGGAATGCGCTGCATCGCGATCCCGTACGTCGCGGCGCAGGCCGACGCCCCGGAGTTCGCCGGCGCCGGGCTGCTGCTGCGCGGCGGGCAGGGCGAGTTCACCGCGCGGGCGGCGTACGACTGGCTCGTGCGCGCGGCGCGGCCCGCCCAGCCGGACGTCCGTGACCATACTCGTCGGTAACGTTGACGCTCCCCCACCTGCTGCCTATCTTCTGGACGATCTTCCGAACGCCGTTCGATATATCGAAAGAATCGAGGAGCACATGGCAGCGCCCCTCTCCCGGCGGACCCTTCTGCTGGCCACGGCGATCGCCGCGGGCACGCCCGCGCTCTCGTACGCGGCGAGCGGCCGGCCCGGCGCGACGCCCCAGGCACCGGCCGCGCTCGCGGGCCCCGGGGCACCGGCCGCCTGGTCCGTACGACCGTTCGGGCTGGAGGAGGTGACGCTCGGCCGGGGCGTCTTCGCCGACAAGCGGCGGCTGATGCTGGACCACGCCCGCGGCTACGACGTGAACCGGCTGCTCCAGGTCTTCCGCGCCAACGCCGGTCTCTCCACCCTCGGTGCCGTCGCCCCCGGCGGCTGGGAGGGACTGGACGGCGAGGCCAACGGCAACCTCCGCGGTCACTACACCGGCCACTTCCTGACCATGCTGTCCCAGGCGTACCGCGGCACCGGGGAACGGGTCTTCGCCGAGCGGATCGGCACCATGGTCGGCGCGCTGACCGAGGTGCGCGAGGCCCTGCGCCACGCTCCCGCCGTGCTGAGCACGCAGGGCCGCTTCGGCACCGCCGCCGAGAACGTGCGCGGCTCCCACCAGTACGTCGACCTGCCCGCCGGTGTCCTCGGCGACACCCCGGCGATCACGCTGGCCGCCTGGGTCAAGCCCACCCACGGCGGCGACTGGGCCCGCGTCCTCGACTTCGGCGACGACACCAACCGCTACCTCTACCTCGCCGCCCGCAACGCCGACGGCGTACCGCGCTTCGCCCTCACCGACAGCGGTGCCGCGGGCGAGCAGGGCCTCGACGGCACGGCCGCGCTGCCCCTGGACGAGTGGAGTCACCTGGCCGTGACCCTCGCGGACGGCACCGGCACGCTCTACGTCGACGGCACCGCCGTGGCCCGGAACACGGCCATGACCCTGACCCCGGCGGCCCTCGGCCCGCTCGCCCACCACTGGCTGGGCCGCTCGCACTACCCCGCAGACCCCGTCTTCGCGGGCGCTTTCGACGAGTTCGACGTCTGGTCACGCGCCCTGAGCGCCGCCGAGATCGGCGCCTTGCGGGAGCGCCGCGCCGCCGAGGCCCCGGCCGGCCGGGGCGACCTGGCGTCGTACGCCTTCGAGGAGACCACCGGCGGGACGTTCGCCGACGCCTCCGGCCGGGGGCTGACGGCCACCCTGCGCCGGACGTGGGGCGGGCCCAGCCATCCCGGGTTCCTCGCGGCGTACCCGGAGACGCAGTTCATCGAGCTGGAGTCGATGACGGGCAGTGACTACACCAAGGTCTGGGCGCCGTACTACACCGCGCACAAGATCCTCCGGGGTCTGCTCGACGCCCACCTCGCCACCGGCGACGCACGGGCTCTGGACCTCGCGTCCGGCATGTGCGACTGGATGTACGCGCGGCTGTCCGCGCTGCCCGCGGCCACCCTGCAGCGGATGTGGGGGATCTTCTCCAGCGGTGAGTTCGGCGGCATCGTCGAGGCGATCTGCGATCTGCACGCCGTCACCGGCACGGCGGAACATCTCGCACTGGCCCGCCTCTTCGACCTCGACCGGCTGATCGACGCCTGCGCCGAGAACACCGACCTCCTCGACGGCCTGCACGCCAACCAGCACATACCGATCTTCACCGGCCTGGTGCGGCTGTACGACGAGACGGGCGAGGAGCGCTACCTCACCGCGGCGAGGAACTTCTGGGGCATGGTCGTGCCGCACCGCATGTACGCCATCGGCGGCACCAGCACCGGCGAGTTCTGGAAGGCCCGGGACGTGATCGCGGGCACGATCGGGGCCACCACGGCCGAGACCTGCTGCGCGTACAACATGCTCAAGCTGAGCCGGACCCTGTTCTTCCACGACCAGGACCCGGCGTACATGGACTACTACGAGCGGGCCCTGTACAACCAGATCCTCGGCTCCAAGCAGGACGAGCCGGACGCGGAGAAGCCGCTCGTCACCTACTTCGTCGGGCTGACGCCCGGTCACGTGCGCGACTACACCCCCAAGCAGGGCACGACCTGCTGCGAGGGCACCGGGATGGAGAGCGCCACCAAGTACCAGGACTCGGTGTACTTCGCCGCGGCCGACGGCAGCGCCCTGTACGTCAACCTCTACAGCCGCTCCACCCTGACCTGGGCCGCGCGGGGAGTCACCGTCACCCAGACCACGGACTACCCCCGGGAGCAGGGCAGCACCCTCGTCATCGGCGGCGGCAGTGCCTCCTTCGCGCTGCGGCTGCGGGTGCCGTCGTGGGCCACGGCGGGATTCCGCGTCACCGTCAACGGGCGCGCCGTGCCGGGGACTCCGACGCCGGGGAGCTACTTCACCGTGTCCCGGACCTGGCGCCGGGGGGACACCGTGCGTATCCGGGTACCCTTCCGGCTGCGGGTGGAGAAGGCCCTCGACGACCCGTCGCTGCAGGCCCTGTTCTACGGTCCGGTCAACCTGGTCGGCCGCAATCCGTCGACCGACGTCCTGGAGTGCGGTCTGTACCGCAACGCGGGTCTCTCCGGCGACCTGCTGCCCACGCTGACCCCCGTGTCCGGCGAGCCGCTCCACTACACGCTGGACGGCACCGAGTGGGCGCCGTTCGCCGAGGGGACCGAGGACCCGACGCACGCCTACTTCCGCCGCTCGGAACCCCGGGTGATCCTCGGCGGCACCGACTCGGGCGTCGCCAACCCGGCGAAGGACGACGGCACCACACTGCTCGACGAGATATGGGCCGCGGCCCCGTTCCGCGCCAAGGGCGCGCTGGTGATGCACGTGCGGTCCACGGTGGACGCGTGGGTGGAGGCCGGGCTGCTCGGGGGCGACGAGGGCGAGCGGGTGGTGCGGACCGCTCGGAGGGCGTCGTACGCGGACTAGCCGTACGCGGACGAGCCGTACGCGGACTGACGGGACCGATGGAGTGAAGGGACCGACGGGAGCAAGTTTTTACGGAGCAAGTTTTTACCCGCGGAAGTGATCGGTCGGGCGTCCGCGTCCGTACCTCCTGGTGTCCGAGCCTGTCTTGCCCCAGGAGGCACGATGCGCATCACGCGCACCACGGCAGGGACCGCCCTCGTGGCCGGTGCCCTCGTCCTCACCCTCACCGCGCTCGCCTATCCGACCATGCTCGGGGTGCGGAACACGGCCAGTAATCAGGACCGTGTCATCACCAACACGGTGTACGGGCCGCTCACCGAGGCCGACCGGGACTTCGTGGTGAAGGTCCGTGCCGCCGGGTTGTGGGAACACCCCCTGGGGCTGATGGCGATGGAGCGGGGCTCGACACCGGAGATGGTGGAGGCCGGCGAGCACCTGGTCGTAGGGCATGCCCGGCTCGACGCGACCTGCCGCAAGATCGCGCCCGAGCTGGGCATCACCCTGCCCAACCTGGCCTCACCGCAGCAGCAGCAGTTCGTTTCGACCGTGGACGGGACCACGGGCAAGCAGTTCGACACCACCGCGGTCAACATCATGCGCATCACGCACGGCCAGATCTTCCCGGCCATCGCCAAGATCCGCGCCAACACCAAGAACAGCCTGGTGAGGCAGCTGGCCGATCAGGCCAACGACACCGTGCTGGACCACATCACCGTGCTGGAGAAGACCGGCCTGGTCAACTTCGACCAGGTCAACTTCCAGCAGTCGGCCCCACCGAGCCTGCCCAAGGCGCAGCTCACGCCGCCGGCGCCGCAGCCGGGTGAGCCGGTGCTCTCCCTCACCGCGCCGCCGGGGCTGGAGGTCAACACCTCGGCGCCGACGCCCAGTCCGACGGTCCGCTGACACGCAGCGCCGCCGACCGCGTCAACCGCGGCGGGGTTTGCCGCGCCTGCCGCTCTTGGTGCCGCCGCTCTTGCCGCCGCCCCTGCTACCGCCCTTGCCGCCGGTCCTGGTGGCGCCGCCTGCGTCGCGCCGGGCGCCGCCGGTCTGTTTTCCGGCCGGCGGTTTGCGCCGCGCGGGGGCCGTTTGCGTGCTCTCGCCCTTCGCCGGGGCCGGCTGTCGGCCCCGGGTGCTGTTGACGGTCCGGCCCCGGACGATTCCGATGAAGTCCTCCACCCGGTCCGTGTGCGCGTCCTCGGGCCAGGACAGCGCCACGCTCGACTCGGGGGCGTCCGTGACCGTCCGGTAGGTGAGGTCCTTGCGGTGGTGCAGCCGGGCCAGCGACAGGGGCACGAGCAGCACACCGATCCCGGCCGCCACCAGCTCGACGGCGTCCGCCGTGGTGGCCGGACGCTCCAGGGCGGGCCTGCCCGGCAGCCGCTCCCAGCGCAGGACGTCGTCCAGGGGGTGGAGCACGATCTCGTCGGCCAGGTCCTCCACGGCCACCTCGTCGGCCGCGGTGACGAGGTGGTCCTTGGGGATCACCACGACCGTGGTCTCGGTGTAGAGGGGGATCGCGCTGAGGACGGAGCGGTCGACGGGCAGCCGGACCAGCCCGGCGTCGGCGTCGCCGCCCAGCAGCACGCCGCCCGCCTCGGCGGGGGCGACCTGGGTCAGGGACAGCGGGACGTCGGGCAGTCGCTCGTTCCAGATGCGCGCCCATTTGTCGGGCGTCACCCCCGGGACGTACGCGAGCCGGAACGAGGGGGGTTCTTCCGAGCCTGTCACCCGGCCAGGTTACCGGGCGTGGTCGGGCCCGCGGTCACCCGGCGTGGTCGGGTCCGCGGTCACCCCGGCGTGGTCGGCGGTCGCGCAGACGATCGATACCCTTGACACCATGACGTCGCACCAGAACACCCAGACCATGAAGCCCGCGACCGCGGCGAAGAAGCTGGGTGTGTACCTCGAGGCCACACCCACCGAGTTCCGGGAGGGCGTCGTCACGCGCGCCGAGCTCAACGCGCTCCAGGCCGACCCGCCGGAGTGGCTGCGGGATCTGCGGCGCGACGGTCCGCACCCGCGGCCGGTGGTCGCGGCCAAGCTGGGTGTCTCCATCGCGGGTCTGCGCCGGGGCGGGGTCGCGGAACCGCTCACCACGGAGCAGATCGAGGCGCTGAAGCAGGAGCGCCCTCAGTGGCTGGAGCGGGAGCAGGCCGTCCAGGCCGACGTCCGCAAGGAGACGGCCCGCGTGAAGAAGCTGCACGCCGAGCGGGCCGAACAGGCGGAGCGCGACTGACCGCCCCGGCGGGCGCCATCGAGCGCCCGCGCTCCCCCCTCGGTCATTCCTCGGCCTTCTGCTCCGTCACACTCCACGCGTACTGCAGCCAGTCCGACACGGCCACGGCGCTCAGACCCGCGCACAGCAGCCGGGCGGCCCGGGGCGCGACGGCGTAGGTGCCGACGAGCCCGCCGGCCACCCAGGCGGAGGTGCAGAACGGGCAGGACACCAGGTCGCCGACGGCGCGGCGCAGGCCCGTACCGCGCGGCGCGTCCATCACCTCGTTGGCGTTGCTCTCGCGCTCACGTCGGGTGAACGGGGCCCGCAGAAAGCTGGTGACCTTGTCCTTGGTCAGCAGCCTGGACGCCTTGAACGTCGCCGCGCCCAGCAGCGCCACGTCCCAGGCCGGGACGGTTTCGGGCAGTCGCAGCCCACGGCGCCACGCGGTCACGGCGAACACCCCGGCACCCGCCGCGAAGGTCGTCGCGAGCGCCGCGTATCCCCCGAGAGGTGTGTTCCCCTCGTCGTCGTAACGGACGTCGGGGCGTCCGTCGGCGCGTTCGTCGTGTCGCTGCTCACCGTCCGTCATACATGCCTCCTGTGCGGGTGCCGCCTCTTCGGCCGGGACCGGGTGCCCGCTTCCGGCCGTCTGCAACGCGTGAGCGTGGGCCGCTCTCAGTGCGGCGCCGGTCCGCCGAAGAGGTCGGCGCAGTCCGCGGGCAGGTGGGCCAGGAGACGGTCGACGCGTTCGCCGGGCACCGCTTCGGTGAGGGTGGAGAGCACCGCGCCCGCGTCCCATTCCGCGGTGCGCGGCCGGGCGCCGGTCTGCTGCGCCACACGCCGCAGGAACTCCTCCCGGCCGAAGGACTCGGGACGCCCACGTTCCAGGCGCAGCGCGTCGTCCAAGGGCGCGGGCAGGGCGGCGGCCAGGCCTGCGGTCTCCTCCGGGTCGACACAGGACGCGATCACCCACAGGACGGCCGTACTGACCTGCTCGGCCTCCTCCTTGCTGTGGTACTCGCCGCGGTCGCGGACCAGGGTCAGGAATTCGTCGAGCCCCACGGCGTCGCCTCCGTCCACCGGTTCACGGTCCGGGCCGGGTGCCCACCGGCCGGGCCGGGAAACGGGCGCGGGCTCATCGGCGTGCGCGCTCGGCGTCGGCGAGGGCGCATGCCCGGGCCACCGCGTCGTCCGTGAACAGCGCGCGTCCGGCGGCGATCCGCTCCCGCCGGACCGGACCCGGGGCGGTGAGCCGCCGCAGTGCGCCGAGCAGCCCGGTCCCGTCCTCGGCGACGTCCGACACGCCCAGCGCGGCCATCCGCCGGACACCGTCCGCGCCGTGTCCGGGTATCGGGCGGTATCCCACGACCGGCAGTCCGGCGGCGAGCGCCTGTACGGCGGTCTGGCCGGCGGCGTTGTCGACCAGGGCGCGGGCGGCGTGCAGCAGGCCGGGCATGTCCGTCACCCAGCCCAGCGCGACCACGCCCGGTGTGCCGGACAGTGCACGGCGCAGCCGTTCGTTGTCGCCGCAGAGCACGACCGGCAGGAAGCCGTGGTCCGTCAGGAGCCGGACGGTGGCGTCCAGGTGCGAGCCCACTCCCCAGGCACCCGCGGACAGCACCACGGCGGGCCGCCCGGGACCGAGGTGGTCGAACAGCCCCCGCCACCCGGCCGCTCCAAGCGCGTCAGGCGCCTCGGCGAAGAATTCCGGAGCCACGACCGGACCGCACGTCCACGCGGGCATGCCGGTACTCTCCCGCACCTCGCGCGCCGCGCGCTCCGTGAGACACAGGTGGTGGTCGTTGCCGGGGTGGAGCCACTGCCGGTGGACGGCGAAGTCGATCACGAGGACGACGCTGGGCACCGGCAGCAGCCCCCGTGCGCGGAGATGGCCGGTCAGCTGGGCGCCGAGATGGAAGACGGGGACGACCACGTCCGCGCCCGTGCTCTCGGCCAGTTCGCGCAGCCGGCCCCCGGCGAGCCGGGCCAGGGGCGTGCCGCCGGGGCGGCGTCCGGCACCGGGGCGCAGGAACAGGCGGTACAGGGCGGCGTACGCCCAGGGGAAGTGGCGTACCGAGCCGCGGTAGAAGTGCCGCAGCACACTGCCCAGCCCGTACGGCAGCAGCGCGAGGACGTCGACGACCAGGGCGTCGTCACCACGTTCCCGGGCTCGGCGGACGAGTTCGGCGGCCACCGTGTCGTGCCCGGCGCCCATGCTCGCGCTGATCACCAGCAGACGTCTGCCCTCCCCGGGGGCGCACCTGGTCACGGGCCGGCGGGGCGTTGATGAGCTGCGAGGATGCACGGCGGTCCAAGTTGCCCTTCCGGAACGTTCCAAACCGCAGCACAAGCGGGCGTTTCGGGCGTTCTGCCAGGGATACTCCGTGACCGCCCGTCCGGTCGAACGCCGGAGCCCGACCGTCCGGTCGGTCTCTCCGGTGTCCGCCCCGAGCCAAGGTGGTCGCCATGGTCCACGCGTTCTCCCGCCCCCGGTCCGCCCCCGGACCGCAGCTCGTCGCGCCCGGCGCGGACCACGCCAGGACCCGGCGTGAGCGCGTCGGCGCCCGGGGCACGCGGACGCGCACGGCACTCGTCACGGGCGCGTCCTCGGGCATCGGCGCGGCTCTGGCCCGACGGCTGAGTGACGAGGGCGGCTGGCGGCTGGTGCTCAGCGGACGCGATCCGTCCCGGCTGCGCGAGGTCGCCGAGGACACCGCGGCCACCGCCTTCGCCGCGGACCTCGCCATGCCGGGCGCGGACCGGCAGCTCGCCGACTTCACGCTGGCCACGGTGGGTCCGGTGGACCTCCTGGTGGCAGGTGCCGGGGTCGGCTGGGCCGGGGAGTTCCTGGACATGCCCCCGCACACCATCGACGAGGTGCTCGACATCAACGTGCTGGCCACACTGCGGCTGGTGCGACTGGTGCTGCCGGGCATGGTGGCGGCGGGAACGGGGCGGGTGGTCCTCGTCGGATCGCTGGCGGGGAGTGTGGCGGTGCGCGACGAGGCCGTGTACTCGGCCGCCAAGGCCGCGGTCGGCGCCTTCGCGGACGCCCTGCGCTACGAGCTGCGGGGAACCGGCGTGGGGGTCACGCATGTGGTGCCCGGTGTCGTCGACACACCGTTCTTCGAGCGCCGTGGCACTCCCTACCTCCGGTCCAGGCCGCGTCCGGTGCCCGCCGAGCGCGTGGCCGACGCGGTACGGACCGCGGTGGTGCGGGGCCGGGACGAGGTCTACGTGCCCGGCTGGCTGCGGCTGCCGTGCCGGGTGCGGGGCGCGGCTCCGGGGCTGTACCGACGGCTGGCCGCGCGGTTCGGATGAGATCCGGATGAGCGGGAGCGCGCGGCGGTGAGTGTCCTCACCGTCGTCCTGGCCCTGTTCGCGGCGCTGTCCAACGCGGCGGCGTCGGTGCTGCAGCGCCGGGCCGCGGCGCAGGACGAGGAGCGGGCGGGCGCCGTCCACACGGTGGTGCGCTCGCTGCTGCGGCTGGTGCGCGACCCGTACTGGGTGGGCGGCGCGGCGCTGCTCGCCCTGACGACGGTGCTGCAAGGGGCCGCGCTGGCGGTGGGGAGCCTGGCCGTGGTCCAGCCTCTGATGGCCAGTGAGCTGCTGTTCACCCTGATGGTCGGGAGCGTGGTCTTCCACCGGCGACCCGACCTGCGGACCTGGCTGGCTTTCGTGGCCCTGGCCGTGGGGCTCGCGCTGTTCCTGGGCGCCGCCGCGCCGTCGGCCGGCCATGACACCGCGACTCCGGGCCGGTGGGGCTGGGCCGGACTGGCGCTGTTCGTCGTGGTGACGGTCCTCGCGTCGATCGGCAGCCTGCTCCGGGGCGCTCCCCGCGCCGCGCTGTTCGGGTCGGCGTCCGCGGTGGCGTTCGGCGGTACGGCGGGGCTGCTGAAGGAGGTCACCGGGCGGCTCCCGCAGGGGGTGGGCGCCGTCCTGACCCAGTGGCCGCCGTACGCCACGGCGGTGGTCGGGGTGATCAGCTTCCTGCTGCTGCAGAGCGCGTTGCGGGCGGGGACGCTCGCGGCGTCGCAGCCGGCGCTGACCCTCGGCGACGCGCTGACCAGCGTCGCCCTGGGCTGGGCACTGTTCGGCGAACAGATCGCCCTCGGGGTCAGGGTGCTGCCGGAGCTGGTCGGCGTGGCGCTGATCGGGCTCGGCAGTGTCGGACTGGCCCGCGCGCCGTCGGTCCACGGCGCGTGGGACACGGCACCGGCGGCGCGGGACGGGCCGGGGCCGGGCAGGCGGGGACAGGGACAGCGGGGGTCGTGACGAGCTGCGCGGAACCGCGGAGCGGAGCGGGAGACACACGGATGCGCGCAGGGTTCCATGCCGGACCGGCGGCGCGCGCCGTCGCGCCGGTCGTCGCCGCCGCCGCGCTGGCCCACATCGGTCCGGCCGCGACCTGGCTGCCGGAGCTGCGCCGACGCCGGTTCCCGGGCCTGGCCGGACAGGGCCGCCCCGACCACATCGCCCTCACCTTCGACGACGGCCCTGATCCGGCGTCCACACCACACTTCCTCGACGTACTGGACGCGCTCGGTGTACGCGCCACGTTCTTCGTCCTGGGCGAGAACGTCGTACGCCACCCGGAGGCGGCCCTCGAACCGGCCCGGCGGGGGCACGAACTCGCCGTCCACGGCTGGTCGCACGACCGCCCCTGGCTGCCGTCGCCGGCGCGGGACGCGCGCGAGCTGACGCGTGCCGTCCACGCGGTGGGCGAGGTCGCCGGGCGCGTCCCACGCTGGTACCGCCCGCCCTACGGCATCCTCACCTCCGGACGCTGGGCCGCCGCCCGCCGGGCCGGGGTGCGGCCGGTGCTGTGGACGGCGTGGGGCAAGGACTGGCGGCAGGACGCCACGTCCGCCTCGGTACGGGCGACCGTCGCGGCGGACCTGCGTGGGGGCGGCACGATCCTGCTCCACGACACCGACCACGTCTGCGCACCGGGGAGCTGGCGGGCCGCCCTCGGCGCCCTGCCCGACATCGTGCGCGACTGCCGCGAGGCGGGGTGGGCGGTGGGGCCGCTGGGCGAGCACGGGGTGATCGGGGCGGAGGGGTGGGGCAGTGGGGGGAGCGGGCACCGGCTCGGGCACGGTGAACGGGCACGAGCGCGGTGAACGGGCGGGCGGGGGTGGGGTGCGGTGCGGTGAGCGAGCCGGGTGAACGGGCGGCCGGCGCCGGTTGCGCCGCACGCGGGAGTGCGGGGGCGTCGGCAGCACGCTTCCGGGCGTGCCTGGGCGCCGGGCGGGACTGCCGAGCAGGCGCGGCCGCCAGTCGGGCGGGGCTTCGCGGGGCGACGCGCTCCGTGGGGCGTGCGGTCGGCGTGCGTCCCGGTGACGTCGGGGACGTCACCGTTTCGGTCACTGGCGCCGGGATAGCCATAGCGTCATGAAGGACGGCGACGATCAGCGCACGGCGGCTCCGGACCCGTCGTGTCCTCCTTGGGCCCTGCGCGAGTACGCGGTGCTCGCCGACGGCGAGCGGGGTGCGGTGCTGGATCCCCGGGGCCGGATCGTGTGGCTGTGCGCCCCGCGGTGGCACGACGACGCGGTGTTCTCGGCGCTCATCGGCGGGGCGGGGCACTTCAACGTGGAGCCGGCCGACCCCTGGCACGTCTGGGGCGGCTCCTACGAGGAGGGCACGCTGATCCGGACGAGCCGGTGGGTGACCTCCGAGTGCGTGATCGAGTGCCGTGAGGCGCTCGCCCTGCCGGCCCGCACCGACCGGCTCGTCCTGTTGCGCCGGATGCGCGTGGAGCGGGGCGAGGCACGGCTGTGCCTGGATCTGGACCCGAGGCCCGGCTTCGGGAACGGCCGGATGCGCGACCCCCGGCAGGAGCACGGGGTGTGGACGGCCGAGGCGGAAGGGCTGCGGATGCGGCTCGCCGGGGCGCCGGAGGCGGTCTGGCGGGCCGGCGGCGGGCTGTGCGGCGAGTTCCGGCTGCGCGAGGGCGAGAGCCACGACCTGGTGCTGGAATTGGCCGAGGGGCAGGAGACCGGGCCGCTCGACGCCGACGCGCTGTGGCGGTCCACGGAACGCGAGTGGCAGCGGGCCGTGCCGGACTGCTCGCGGCTGGCCGCGCCACGCGACGCCCGGCACGCGTACGCCGTGCTGCGCGGGCTGACCAGTGTCTCCGGCGGCATGGTGGCCGCCGCGACCACGTCGCTGCCGGAGCGGGCCAACAGCGGGCGCAACTACGACTACCGCTACGCGTGGCTGCGCGACCAGTGCTACGCCGGTCTCGCGGTCGCCGCGCACGGTCCGCACCCGCTGGTCGACGACGCCGTGCGCTTCGTCGCCGAGCGCGTGCTCGAGGACGGCGACAAGGTCCGCCCCGCCTACACGGTCGACGGGCTGCCCGTCGGCGGGGAACGCTCGCTGCGGCTTCCTGGCTATCCCGGCGGCACCGACCACGTCGGCAACGACGCGGGCGCCCAGTTCCAGCTGGACACCTTCGGCGAGGCGCTGCAACTCTTCGCCGCGGCCGCCGCGCACGACCGGCTGACCGAGGACGCGGAACGTGCCGCCGCCGTCGCGGTGGACGTCGTGGAGCGGCAGTGGCTGAAACCGGAAGCCGGGCTGTGGGAGCTGGAGAACCGGTGGTGGACCCACTCGCGGCTGAGTGTGGTGTGCGGTCTGCGGCGGATGGCGGAGGTGCTGCCCGGGGCGGCGGGGCAGCGCTGTGCCGCACTCGCCGACACCGTGCTGCGGGAGACCCGGCGCCGGTGCCTGGGCGCCCACGGTCGCTGGCGGCGGGCCGCCGACGACGACGGGCCCGAGGCCGCGCTGCTGGTACCGATGGCCCGCGGCTGCGCGTTCGGGGACGACGACGGTGCGGCCACCCGCGCGTACATCGAGTCCCGGCTGGCCGAGGACGGGTACCTGTACCGCTTCGAACACCCCGGGAAGCCGCTCGGTGACGCCGAGGGGGCCTTCCTGCTCTGCGGCTTCACGATGGCGCTCGCCACGCACCGGGTCGGCGACCGGACCGACGCGTTCCGCTGGTTCGAGCGCACCCGGGCGGCCTGCGGACCGCCCGGGCTGTTCGCCGAGGAGTTCGACGTGCGCCAGCGGCAGTTGCGCGGCAATCTCCCGCAGGCCTTCGTGCACGCGATGATGCTGGAGTGCGCCGTCCGCCTGGCCGGCGAGTCGGCGCTGCCCTGACCCTTCGGGAGCCCGCCCACCCTCCCACTCGTCCGGCCGATCCGTGCGGGGCGACCGCCCCGAGGAATCCGCGTCGGGCCGCTGCCCGGCCGGGCTCCGGCAGGCAGCCTGCCGAGCCGGTCACCGCCGGGCGGGACTCCGCGGGGGCCGCCGGACACATGCCTTCCGGCGAGCGGCCCGACCAGACGCGGATTCCTCGGGAAGGGGTCGGCCCCGGCTCAACGCCGGGCAGGCGACCCCCGCCCGTCTCGCCGGACGACCAGACGCACACCAGGCCGCGCCAGGCAACCACCACATCGGGCCGCGCCAGGCAACCACCGCGCCAGGCAGCCCGCCCCGGCCCGTCCCCGCCGGGTCGCCACCCGCCGGCCCCGGCCATGTCGCCGCCCCGGTCCGGTGCCGACCACGTCGTCGCCCCGACCCGATGCCCGTCAGGCAGCCGCCTCGACCCGGACCCGGCCACCTCGCCGCCCCGACCCGATGCCCGTCAGACAGCCGCCCCGACCCGATGCCCGTCAGACAGCCGCCCCGACCCGGACCCGGCCACCTCGCCGCCCCGACCCGATGCCCGTCAGACAGCCGCCCCGACCCGGACCCGGCCAAGCAGCCAACCGAGCCCAGACAGGTCCGACCATCCAGCCATCCCGGCCGAACCCGTCGCCGCCTCCACCCTGCCCCGGGTGGGCCCCGGCAGCCGACCGCCGACCCGCCTCCGACCCACCTCCACGGCCGCCCCAGCCACGCCCCTGTCAGGCAGCCGTCCCGGCCGGGCTCGTCAGGCAGCCGCCCCAGCCAGGCCCCGGTGGATCGGCGCCGCCCCGCCCGTCAGTGGCACGCCCGTTCCGCCGCGCCGGGACGCGACGATCTCCGCCGCGATGGACAGTGCGGTCTCCTCCGGCGTCCGGGCGCCGAGGTCCAGGCCGATCGGTGAGCGGAGCCGGGACAGCTCGCGCTCGGTCAGGCCCGCCTCGCGCAGCCGCCGGTCGCGGTCCTCGTGGGTGCGGCGCGAGCCCATCGCGCCGACGAACGCGACCGGCATCCGCAGGGCCTCCGTCAGCAGCGGTACGTCGAACCTGGCGTCGTGGGTGAGTACGCACAGCACCGTGCGCCCGTCGGTCGGCGTGCTCCGCAGGTAGCGGTGCGGCCAGTCGACCACGACCTCGTCGGCCTCGGGGAAGCGGGCCGGCGTGGCGAAGACGGGCCGGGCGTCGCACACGGTCACGTGATGGCCGAGGAACTTGCCGGCCCGCACCAGTGCCGCCGCGAAGTCGACCGCACCGAAGACGATCATGCGGGGCGGCGGCACGCTCGACTCGACGAGCAGCGTGAGCCCGCCGGGGCAGTGCGAACCGTCCTCCGAGAGGCCGACCGTGCCGGTGCGGCCGGCGTCCAGCAGGGCCCCGGCCTCGGCCACCGCCGTGCGGTCCAGGTCCGAGTGGCCGCCGAGACCGCCCTCGTGCGAGCCGTCGGGATGTACGAGCAGGGCCCGGCCAAGGAGTCCCGACGGGCCCTGGACGACCCGGGCGAGGGCCGCGGTACCGCCCTCGGCGGCGGTCGACAGCACCGCCCGGAACACCTCTCGCGAGGGCGAGTGCGCACCGACCGGCGTGACCATTACGTCGATCACCCCGCCGCAGGTCAGCCCGACCGCGAAGGCGTCCTCGTCGCTGTAGCCGAACCGTTCGCGCACCGTCTCGCCGCTGCGGAGGGCGTCGGAGCACAGCTCGTACACCGCGCCCTCCACACAGCCGCCGGAGACCGAGCCGATCACCGTGCCCTCGCTGTCGACGGCGAGGGCGGCGCCGGGCCCGCGCGGCGCGCTGCCGCCGACGGAGACGACGGTGGCGACGGCGAACTCCCGGCCCTCGGCGAGCCAGCGGCTCAGCTCGTCGGCGATGTCAAGCACCCGTCCCGCCCCCGACCGCGGGCACCGTGGCCGACAGCACGCGATCGGGCCGGATCGGCAGGCTCCGATGGCGTACGCCGGTCGCGTGCCAGACGGCGTTGGCGACGGCCGCCGCGGCGCCCACGATGCCGATCTCGCCGACGCCCTTGATGCCGACCGGGTCGTCCGGGTCGGGGTCGTCCACCCAGTCCGCCTCGATGTCCGGGACGTCGGCGTGCGTGGCGACGTGGTAGCCGGCGAGGTCGGGGCCGTAGAGGCCGCCGCTCGCCCGGTCCCGGACCGCCTCCTCGTGCAGGGCCATGGAGATGCCCCAGACCATGCCGCCGACGAGCTGGTTGCGGGCGGTGAGCGGGTTGACGATCCGGCCCGCCGCGAAGATGCCGAGCATGCGGCGCACCCGCACCTCGCCGGTGGCGGTGTCCACGGCGGCCTCGGCGAACTGCGCCCCGAAGGAGTGCCGTTCCTTCTGCGCGAGGGCGGCGAGGGCCTCGGTGCTGTCGGACCGTACGGTGATGCCCTCGGGCGGGATGCTCGTGCCCAGCGCGAGCCGCTCCCGCAGTTCGCCGGCCGCGATGGTGATCGCCCAGGCCCAGGAGCGGGTGCCCATCGAGCCGCCCGCGATCATCGCCGGTCCGAAGTCGCTGTCCCCGATGCGGACCCGCACCCGCTCGGGCGTGACCTCCAGCGCGTCGGCGGCGACCAGGGTCAGCGCGGTGCGGGCGCCGGTGCCGATGTCGGCGGCGGAGATCCGCACGGTGAAGGTGCCGTCCGCCTCCGCGGTCACGAGGGCCGTGGAGGGGGCGGCGCCCGCTCCGAAGGAGGCGGCTGCCGTGCCGGTGCCCAGCAGCCAGCGCCCGTCGCGGCGCACCCCGGGGCGCGGGTCGCGCTCGGCCCAGCCGAAGCGGCGGGCTCCCTCGTCGAAGCAGGCGGCCAGGTTGCGGCTGCTGAACGGCAGCCCGGAGACCGGGCCGGCCTCCGGCTCGTTGCGCAGGCGCAGGTCGATCGGGTCGACGCCGCAGCGTTCGGCGAGTTCGTCGAGCGCCGACTCGATCGCGAAGGACCCCGGCGCCTCACCCGGCGCCCGCATGAACGTCGGGGACGGCACGTCGAGCCGTACGACGTGGTTGGCCGTGCGGTGGGCGTCGGCGTCGTACATCACCCTGGCGACACCGGCGCCGGGCTCGACGAACTCGTAGACGGTCGACGTCTGGTTCAGCGAGCGGTGCTCCAGGGCGCGCAGCCGGCCGTCGGCGCCGGCGCCGAGCCGCACGCGCTGGGTGGTAGGGCTGCGGTAACCGGCCAGCGAGAACATCTGGCGCCGCGTCATGACCACCCGGACCGGCCGTTGCAGAAGGGTCGCGGCCATCACCGCGGACACCTGGTGGGCGCGCACGCCCTTGCTGCCGAAGCCGCCGCCGACGTGTTCGGAGCGCACCCGCACCGACGACTCGTCGAGGGAGAACATCTTCGCGAGTTCGCCCTGGATCCAGGTGGTGCCCTGGTTGGAGTCGACGACCTCCAGCCGGCCGCCGTCCCACAGGGCGGTGGCCGCGTGCGGCTCCATCATGCTGTGGTGCTCTTCGGGGGTGGTGTACTCCTCGTCCACGACGACGGCGGACGCCGCGAGGCCCGCGGTCAGGTCCCCCTTCTCGGTCTCCGCGGGCATGTGTCCGTCGGCCGGGTAGGCGTCGGGGCGGTCGGCGGAGAGCGTGACGTCGTGCGGTTCCGCGTCGTACGTGACGACGAGGGCCTCTGCGGCCTCCCTCGCCTGCTCGGGCGTCCCGGCGACGACGAGGGCGACCGGCCATCCCGCGTGCGGCACCCGGTCGTTCTGGAAGACGGCGGCGGTCGGGTCCGGCAGGATGCCCAGCATGCCGACGTAGTCGGTGTCGACGCGCGGGGCGTTGCCGTGGTGGAGGACGGCGAGCACGCCTGGCATGCCGAGGACGGCGTCGGTGTCGATCTCGCGGATGCGGCCGCGGGCGACGGTGGACAGCACCAGCCAGCCGTGCGCGAGGTCGGCGAAGGGGATCTCGCCTGCGTAGCGGGCCGCTCCGGTGACCTTGTCGCGGCCCTCCACGCGCGTGTGCGCGGTGCCGACGGCGCCCTTCACCGTCGTACGACCGGTCGTGGCGGTGGTCATCGGGCGGCCTCCTCGGCGAGTTCGGTCAGGACGGCCACCACGAGGTTGCGCATGAGGGTCACCTTGTATCCGTTGTCGGGCAGCGGCCTGGCGGCCGCGAGTTCGGCGTCCGCGGCGGCGGCGAAGGTCTCCCCGTCGGCCGGCCGGCCGATCAGCACGTCCTCGGCCGCGCGGGCCCGCCAGGGCCGGGAGGCGACCGCGCCGAAGGCCAGCCGTGCGTCGCGCACGGCGCCGTCCTCGACGTCGAGCGCGGCGGCGACCGAGCCGATCGCGAAGGCGTACGAGGCACGCTCGCGTACCTTGCGGTAGCGGGAACGGGCGGCGACCGGGGCGGGCGGCAGGGTGATGCCGGTGATCAGCGCGCCGGGCGGGAGGGCGGTCTCCCGGTCCGGGGTGTCGCCGACGGGGAGGTAGAAGTCGGTGAGCGGCGACTCGCCCGGACCGTCGGCGGTTTCGTAGGCGACGACGGCGTCGAAGGCCGTCAGGGCGACGCCCATGTCCGAGGGGTGCACGGCCACGCAGTGGTCGGAGGCGCCCAAAATGGCGTGGTTGTGGTGCTCGCCCGTGATCGCGGGACAACCGCTGCCCGGGGCACGCTTGTTGCACGGCTTGCTCACGTCGGTGAAGTAGCCGCACCGGGTGCGCTGGAGCAGGTTGCCGCCGACGGTGGCCATGTTGCGCAGCTGCCCGGAGGCGCCGGCCAGCACCGCCTGGGTCAGCGCCGGGTAGGAGCGGCGCACTTCGGGGTGGGCGGCGAGGTCGCTGTTGGTGACGGTCGCGCCGATGCGCAGACCGCCGTCGGCGGTCGGCTCGACGCCGTCCAGGGGGAGTCCGCGGACGTCGACGAGCCGGGCGGGGCGTTCGACGCCGGTCTTCATCAGGTCGACGAGGTTGGTGCCGCCGCCGAGGAAGCGGGCGTCGGGGTCGGCGGCGAGCAGCGCCACCGCACTGGGGACGTCGTCAGCACGCTCGTATCCGAACTCCCTCATGCCGCCGCCTCCTTCGTGGCCCCGCCCTGGTTCGCGTCGTCCTCGGGGGCCGCCGCTTCGTCGGCCCCGGCCGCGCGGGCGACCGCCTGGACGATGGAGACGTAGGCGCCGCACCGGCACAGGTTCCCGCTCATCCGTTCGCGGATCTCGTCCGGTGTCAGGGGTGGCGGTCCGGCCTCGGGCCGTACGTCCTCGGTGGCTGCGCTGGGCCAGCCGGCCGCGTGTTCCTCGATGACGGCGACGGCCGAGCAGATCTGGCCGGGCGTGCAGTACCCGCACTGGTAGCCGTCGAGGCCGAGGAAGGCCTGCTGTACCGGATGCAGCCGGTCGCCCTCGGCCATGCCCTCGATGGTGGTGATCTCGCGCCCCTCGGCGGCGACGGCGAGGTTGAGGCAGGAGACGGCGCGGCGCCCGTCGACCAGGACGGTGCAGGCGCCGCACTGCCCTTGGTCGCAGCCCTTCTTGGTACCGGTGAGGTCGAGGCGCTCGCGCAGGGCGTCGAGGAGGGTGGTGCGGTGGTCGACGGTCAGCTGGTGCTTCTCGCCGTTGATGTTCAGGACGACGGCGCTGGACGTCGACGAGGGCGCTGGGGCCATGGTCAGCCTTCTTTGTTGTCTGGTGACAGTCGATGTCTGGTGACAGTTGATGTCTGGTGACAGTTGATGTCTGGTGACAGTTGATGTCTGATGACAGTTGGTGTCGGTGACAGTGAAAACGGGCTGTAGGCAGTGGGTTCATCCGCGGTGGGGGCCGCCGGCCGTGTTCGCCGCTAGAGTGGGCCGCAACCGGACAACTGTCCACTCACTGAAAACGTAACGGACAGCTGTCCGCTTAGCAAGAACGGGATTCGGCCACGAACCCGGAAGGAGGACGAGTGCCGCAGCCGAAGAGGGACAGGCCGGACACTCCCCTGCGTTCGGACGCCCAGCGCAACCGCGAGCGGATCCTGAAAGTGGCCACGGAGGAACTGACGCGCTGCGCGGACGCCCCGTTGAGCGGCATCGCCAAGAAGGCGGGCGTCGGCCAGGGCACCTTCTACCGCAACTTCCCGCACCGCGAAGCGCTCGTCCTGGAGGTCTACCGCTACGAGATGCAGCAGGTGGCGGATGCCGCGCCCGAGTTGCTGGCCACGCGGGAGCCCGAGCGGGCGCTGCGTGAATGGATGGACCGCCTCGCCCGGTTCGCGATGACCAAGGCCGGTCTGGCGGACGCGATCCGGCTGGTCACCAGCGCGCCCGGCGGACCGGAGAAACCGCGCCCCACCCCCGTCATGGACGCGGCCCAGCTCCTGCTCCGCGCCAACGAGGAGGCCGGCACCATCCGGCCCGGGGTCTCCGCGGACGACTTCTTCCTCGTCATCGGCGGTCTCTGGCTGATCGATCCCGGCGAGGACTGGCAGCCGCGGGCCACTCGGTTCCTGGACTTCGTCATGGACGCGCTGCGGGCGGGAGCGCCAGGCCGGTGACCGCGCCCCGGAAGCGGTAGCGGCGTTCGGGGCGGCCCGCCACCCCGTAGCGCAGGGAGACCTCCGCGCTGCCGACGGTGTGGAAGTACTCCAGGTAGCGGCGGGCGCTGACCCGGGAGACGCCGGTCAGGGCCGCGCACTCGCTGGCGGACAGGGTGCCGTCGGCCTCACGCAGAGTGCGCTCGACCAGCTCGGCGGTCTCCACGCTCATGCCCTTGGGCAGCGCCGGGACCGGCGCGGCCGGTGACGCTCCCGCCAGTACGCGGTCGACGTCGGCCTGGCTGCGCACCACCGTGCCGAGCAGCCGGCCCCGCTGGACGGCGTAGCGCTCCAGCCGGACCCGCAGGTCGTCGAACTCGAACGGTTTGAGCAGGTAGTCGACCACCCCGTGCCGGACGGCGCCACGCACCGCGTCGGCCTCCCGGGCCGCGCTGATGACCATGACGTCGCAGTCGTGCCCGGCGGCGCGCAGCCGGGGGATGACGTCGAGGCCGAAGACGTCCGGCAGGTACAGGTCGAGCAGGACGAGGTCGGGGCGCAGTTCCCCGACGGCGGCGAGCGCCTGCTCCCCGGTACCGGCGACCCCGACGACCCGGAAGGGCTCGACGCGTTCCACGAAGGCGCGGTGGACCCGGGCCACCATGAAGTCGTCGTCGACCACGAGCACGCCGATCGCGGCGCCGACGGCACGGGCCGCCGGGCCGGCCGCCCCCGTCGTGGCGGCCGTTGCGGCCGTGGCGGCCGTGGCGGCCGTGGCGGCCGTGGCGCTCGTACCCGTCATGGTGCTGCTCCTTCCGCCACCGCGTCGGTGAGGTGGCTGACGGTCATGCGTGCGGTGAACATGGCCCCCTCGGGGGTGTTGGTCACCGAGATCTCACCGCCGTGACGCTCGCAGACCAGCCTGGTCAGCGCCAGGCCGATGCCGCGCTCGCCCTGCCGGGCGGCCTTGGTGGTGAAGCCGTGGGAGAAGACCTCGCGGGCCAGTTCCGGCGCCACGCCGGGTCCGGAGTCGCGGACCACGATCTCGACGCTGGAGGCGTCCTGGCGCAGCTCGACCTCCACCCAGGCGTCGTGGTCGTCATCGGGCGCCGCGGCGGCGTCCAGGGCGTTGTCGACGAGGTTGCCGACCACGGTCGCCACGTCCGCGGCGTCCTCCGGGGCGAGCCGGTCGAGCGCCGTGCGGTCGGACACCCGTAGGGCGACCCTGCGCTCGGCCGCCAGAGAGGACTTCGCCGTCAGCAGCGCGGCGACGGCGGTGTCGCGGACCCGGCGGCTGAGGGTGACGTCCAGGGACTGGCGGCGCTGGTTGAGCGCGCGGATGTAGCGCACCACCTCGTCCTGCTCGCCGATCTGGATGAGCCCGGAGATGGTGTGCAGTTGGTTGGCGAACTCGTGGGCCTGGGCGCGCAGCAGCTCGGAGGTGCTGCGGAAGGAACCGATCTCCCGTTCCAGGCGGGCCAGTTCGGTGCGGTCGCGCAGGGTGGTGACCGAGCCGAGCGGGCGGCCGTCCTTGGTGACGGTCATGCGGTTCATCACCAGGACCCGGCCGTGGCGGACCACTACCTCGTCGCGTGGCTCGGCCTCGTCCGCCGCGGCCCCGGCCAGGACGTCGCGCAGCCGTCCGTCGATGCCGAGGCCGTCCAGGCTCTGGCCCACGCAGTCGGCGGGCAGGTCGAGCAGGCGCCGGCCCATCTCGTTGACCAGGGTGAGCCGGTGCTGCGGATCGAGGGCGACCACGCCCTCGGCGATGCCGTACAGCATGGCCTCCCGGTGCTCGGCGAGCCCGGCGATCTCGTGCGGCTCCAGGCCGAGGGTCTGCCGTTTGACGCGCCGGGCGAGGAGCCAGGAGCCGGCCACGCCGAGGCCGCTGGCGATGCCGAGGTAGGCCAGGAGGTAGGACGAAGCGCCGTTGAGGCGCTGCCACACCGTCGGGTCGGCCTCGCCGACCATCACCGTGCCGAGGTGCCGGCCGAGGGTCTTGCGGTTGGCGCCGAGCACCGGGACCTGGGCGACGAGCTCACGGCTGCCCTGCACCGTCAGCGGGCCCGACCAGCCGCGTCCCTCGGCGGCGCCCTCGCCGCGCGGCAGCCGGCCGCCGATCAGCGTGGGGTCGGTGGAACTGACGACACGGCCGTCGGCGTCGGCCACCGTGACCGAGGTGACGCCGGACTGGGTCTGTGTGGAGTTCACCAGCGGGGCGAGGGCCTCCCGCGGCACGGGGCGCAGGAGCTGGCTGCGCACCAGGGGCGTGGCGGCGAGCTGCTCGGCCAGGGCGGCGACCCGGCGGCCCTCCACGCGGTTGAAGGTGGCCTTGGACTGGGCGAGCGAGACGGCGGCGACCGCGAGCAGGACCACCACGACGATGGCGAGCTGGAGGACCAGCATCTCGCCCGCGAGGGTCTGACGGCGGAAGGTGGGGGCCACGGCTGACTCGATCTCGGCTGACGGGGGCGGGCGGGGTGCCGGCTCGCCATCATGGCGCCCACCTGCGGCGAAGGAAAGAGATGTGCTGTCTTCGCAATGAACAGGGGATGTGTCGGCGACGAACCGGTGATCCACCGGGCGGCCCGGCGGCGACCGCAAAGACCACAACCTCCCTTGGTTCCGCAAGGAAGACAGGCCGCCGGTCCACAGGCACCATGTGGCCCACGTCACCCTCCCCCACAGGGGGCTCGCCCCTTACCGCTCTACCCAACCGACAGGTGGTGTCATACGTGCGCCTGCGCACCCCCCTTGCCCTCCTCGGGGCCGCCGTGCTCGTGCTCGCGGGACCGCCGTTGCTCTCCACGGGCAGCGACGCCGAGACCGGCACGCAGATCCCCGGCCTGCGCTTCATGGTTCCCAACACGCCGGGCGGCGGCTACGACATCACCGCCCGCACGGCCGCGAAGAACGCCGAGGACGCCGGGCTCACGCACAACATCGAGGTGTTCAACCTGCCCGGCGCGGGCGGCACCGTGGGCCTGAGCCGGCTGGTGAGCGAACACGGCAACGGCAAGCTCGCCATGTCCATGGGCCTCGGCGTGGTGGGCGCCGCCCGTTCCAACCACGCGCCCAAGACCCTCGCCGACACCACGCCGATCGCGCGGCTCACCGAGGAGCAGGACGTGGTCGTGGTCGGCAAGGACTCGCCGTACAAGACGATCGACGAACTGATCACCGCCTGGAAGAAGGACCCGGGCAGGATCCCCGTCGGCGGCGGTTCGTCGCCGGGCGGGCCCGACCATCTCGCGCCGATGCTGATGGCGCAGGCCGCCGGGATCTCCCCCAAGTCGGTCAACTACATCCCCTTCGACGGCGGCGGCGAGCTGCTCGCCTCGATCCTCGGCAACAAGGTCGGTTTCGGGGTCTCCGGCGTCGGCGAGTACCTGGACCAGATCAAGGCCGGTGAGCTGCGGGTGCTCGCGGTGACCGGCCCCGAGCGGGTCGACGACCTGAAGGACGCGCCGACGCTGAAGGAGTCCGGCTACGACGTGGACTTCACCAACTGGCGCGGCATCGTCGCCCCGCCCGGCCTGTCGGAGGCGGAGCGGAACAAGCTGACCCGTCTGGTCGAGGAGCTGCACGACTCGCCGGAATGGAAGAAATCCCTGGACCAGAACGGCTGGGACGACGCCTTCCTCACCGGTGACGAGTTCGGCGCGTTCCTGGACGCCCAGGACAAGCGTGTGGTGTCGGTACTGAAGGAGCTGGGACTGTGACGACGCGGACCGACTCTTCCCCGGACCCGGACCGGACCCCAGCCTCTGCGTCTGCCTCTGCCCCACCCCCCGCCCCGGCGGCCGAGCGGCGCTCGTGGCTGCGCGACCACTCCGAACTGGGCGTGTGCGTCCTGCTGCTGGCGCTCGGTGTGCTCGTCCTGACCGACGCGCTCACCATGGACGTCGACATCACCCAGCGCGGGCCGGTGGGCCCCAAGACCGTCCCGATCGTGGTCGGCGTCGGGCTGCTGGTGATCGCCGCACTGCTCGCCGTCGACGTCCTGCGCGGCGGCCGGGGCGAGGCGGAGGGCGGCGAGGACATCGACCTGTCCGAACCGGCCGACTGGCGCACGGTGCTGCTGCTCTCCGGGATCTTCCTCGGCGCGGCCGTACTCATCGAGCCGGCCGGCTTCCCGGTCGCCGGGGCGCTGCTCTTCTGGGGTGCCGCCTTCGCCCTCGGCAGCCGCCGCGTGGACCGCGATCCGCTGATCGCCGCGGTGCTGTCCCTGATCACCTACGTCGTCTTCGACAAGCTGCTCGGAGTGCCACTGCCCGGCGGTCCGCTGATGGGAGTGCTCTGACATGAACGCCCTGAACTCCCTCATGGACGGCTTCGGTACGGCCCTCACGCCGCTCAACCTGCTGTGGGCCGCCCTCGGTGTGCTGCTCGGCACGGCCATCGGCGTCCTGCCCGGCATCGGCCCGGCGATGGCGGTGGCCCTGCTGCTGCCGGTGACCTACGGACTCGACCCCGTCGCCGCGTTCATCATGTTCGCCGGCATCTACTACGGCGCGATGTTCGGTGGTTCGACCACCTCGATCCTGCTCAACACCCCCGGCGAGAGCGCCGCCGTGGTCGCGGCCATGGAGGGCAACCCCATGGCCAAGGCGGGGCGCGGCGCCCAGGCGCTGGCAGCCGCCGCCATCGGTCACTTCGCGGGCGGCATGATCGGCACGATCCTGCTGGTGGCGCTGGCGCCGACGGTCGCGGATCTGGCGGTGGACATCGGCGCGCCGGACTACTTCGCCATCATGGTGCTGGCGTTCATCGCCGTGACGTCGGTACTCGGTTCGTCCCGCATCAGAGGTCTGGCCTCCCTGCTGATCGGCCTGACGATCGGCCTGGTGGGCCTGGACCAGATGACGGGACAGCAGCGGCTCACCTTCGGTTCGCTGCAACTCGCGGACGGCGTCGACGTGGTGATCGTCGCGGTCGGCCTGTTCGCGATCGGCGAGGCGCTGTGGGTGGCGGCCCACCTGCGGCGCGGGGCGGCCGAGCCGATACCGGTGGGCCTTCCCTGGCTCGGCCGTGGCGATGTGAAGCGGACCTGGAAGTCCTGGCTGCGCGGCCCGTTCATCGGCTTCCCGTTCGGCGCCATCCCGGCGGGCGGCGCGGAGATCCCCACGTTCCTGTCGTACGTCACGGAGAAGCGCCTGTCCAAGAACAAGGACGAATGGGGCAAGGGCGCCATCGAGGGCGTGGCCGGCCCGGAGTCGGCGGCGTCGGCCTCGGCGGCGGGCACGCTGGTGTCCATGCTGACCCTGGGCCTGCCGACGACGGCGGTCGCGGCGGTCATGCTGGCCGCCTTCCAGCAGTACGGCATCCAGCCCGGCCCGCTGCTCTTCGAACGCGAACCCGAGCTGGTGTGGGGCCTGATCGCCTCCCTCTTCGTCGGCATGGTGCTGCTGCTCGCGCTCAACCTGCCGCTGGCACCGGTGTGGGCCAAGCTGCTGCGCATCCCGCGGCCCTACCTCTACGCGGGGATCATGTTCTTCGCGGCGGTCGGCGCGTACGCGGTCGGCGGCGAGGTCGTCGACCTGGTGACCCTGCTGATCATCGGCCTCGTCGGCTTCGGCATGCGGCGCTACGGCCTGCCGATCCTGCCGGCCGTCATCGGCGTCATCCTCGGCCCGAACGCCGAGCAGCAGTTGCGCCGCGCCCTGCAGATCAGCGACGGCAGTGTGACGGGCCTGGTCAACACGCCGTTCGCGGTGACGGTGTACGCGGTGATCGTGCTGCTGCTGGCGTGGCCGCTGCTGAAGCGGCTGGTGATCCGGGGACGGACACGGGCCGACGCCTGATCCTCAGCCCAGGAAGCTCAGCCGGACCTGGCGGTCGGGGTTGTCCTTGTTGGTGTCCGCCAACCTCCGTTAAGGCAACCCCAGCCTAAACGCACGCCTGCCCAGCCGTGGTGATCACCTCGCGAGGTAACCACCACGGCTGAAGCATCCGCTCGGCATGCGGTGGCGAGCCGTTCCCAGCCCCACCCCGTGAGCGTCACGCCTTCCTTGCCTACCCGGATCACGAGTCGTAGCGTTGGGTCACCACCATCGCCGTCCCTGCGAGTACTGCTCCCACTTGCGACTCAGCCCACTCGGCAAGCAGCAGCGGCTTCTCGTCCACGGACTTCAGCAAATGGGCGATCTCCTCGGCGGTCGGCGCGACCGGAAGGGCACAGCCGACCACGTCGTGGCCTGTCGCGCTTGTGTGGTGTCCGGGCTCCTCCTCGGGATCGTCCGGCACCCAACGGCCGACCTCGATCTCCCACAAAGCCTCGTCGTCGCCTGGTTCCGGCGCTTCGATCGTGAGGTAGAAGCCGTCGGAGTCGTACGGCTCCACGAAGAGGCGACAGCTGGGGTCGTCGAGTGAAGCCCACACGTCGCCGCCCTGGGAGTGCGCGGTGACCAGCACCCGGAGGACGGCGACCGCCTTCTCCCGTTCCTTCGGTGTGCATCCCGACTCACGTCGGTCGAGCTGCTCGCGCGTCTCGTCGCTCAGCGTGTCCAGCCCATCGTCGTACTTCACGAAGGGGTGCCCGAACTCCCAGCAGCGCTCGGTCTCTGGCTCCTCCTCCGAGGAAGTTCCCGAGAAGTCCGCGAGTCCTGTCTGCAACCCATGCTTCTCTGCCTCCAGTTCGGATCGGACCGCCCTACTGACTGAGCGTGCTCCACCTCTGCAAGGAGCGTGCCGAGGAGCACCGCAACACCGAAGGCTGGCACTACTCACACGAACTCGGCTCCAAGGGACCGGCGTTGGTGCGCGTCGGTGAATACCTCGCGCACCGAGCGGACACCGAACGGTCAGCGCAGACCGAGCGGGCTCGCGTCGCCCTGACCCGCTCGACGCACAACACCCCTGCCGTATCAGCCCCTTCGCCCCAGGTCCCGCCGGCATCGCAACCGTCGGCTCCCGGTCGCTCGCGGTGATCCCTAGCACGCAGTCACGGCAGCGCCAAACTGCCCGATCACCAGATCCTCATGGAACACCGCGCTCCTTCAAGCTCTACGCCCCGTCGGCTCCCGCCGTGCGGCGGGACGTTCGCAACGGAGAACTCCATGCACCACGAAACCCCGCCCCCTACCGCCACATCCAATCCGCGTCGCCTTCAAGCCGCCCTCTGCTCCGCGCTCGGGCAGCGCGGCCTGGAGGGCACCGTCGAGTACGGCCTCAGCGACTACATCGTCCACGCCGAGCTTCCCGACGGCAGTTCGCTGATCATCTCGCCCCCGCAGGAGCCACCCTCCGAGCACCCCGAGACCCCGGAAAGCTGGATGGTCACCCGCCACCGGTCCGCCGAGCCCGCCGTCTACGAGGTGATCTACGACTCCGAGCCGGACGGTCCGCATGCGCGTCACGGCGGCAGCGTGCCGGATCTCCTCTTCGCTGTCGACGCCCGCCTGGACCAGCTTGGCGTACCGACACGCCAGGAGCAGGAACGTTCCGGCGAGGCGCGCGCCGCCACCGTGCTCCCGCCCGACTCCGCTCCATCCCGGGCGAGGGTCGCTCTCGCCTCTTCGCCGTCGGTCGGCCAGCGCGTGCTCCCGACCGGTCCGCCGCCGGAGTCTTCCGCGCGGACCGCGCCGCCACCGGCCAGTTCCTCATCAGCTCCCCGTCTCTGACCGACCGCGATCCAGGAGTCCTCCATGCACCGCACCCTCAGAACTGATCCGCCCGTCGCCCGCACCTGCAACCGCACCCGCCTCGGATGGATCTGCCATGCCCAGCCACTACGACGTGCTGCCGGACCTGGCCTTCGGCCACCACCCCGTCCACGGCATCGTCGCCGCGAACCCGAAGAACCTCGCGGCCAGCACCTGGATGCTCAGGGGATTCGACTTCCATCCCGTCCCCGACCAGCCGACGTTGTACGCGCTGGCCGACCAGAACCGTGACGGACACGGCCGTACGAGCCGGGCCATCGAGCTGCTGCGCAAGGCCGGCTACCAGGTCGATGTGGACGTCGCACTTGACCCTGCACCGGCGCCCGACACGGCACAGGTACGCGACCGCGGCCCGCTCGGTGAACCAGACGTCGCCTTCGCCGATCACCCGCAGCTCGGCATCGTCGCAGCCTTCGACGACCGTGTCTCCGGCCTCAGCGGGCTGGCGCTGGTGGAGGACGGCTGGCGGCACAACTCGAGCCTGGACATCTACACGCTCCCCGCGGCCACCGATCGCGTCGAGGCGCTGGGGAAAGTCGCCGCCGCCACGGTGGCCCTGCACCGTTCGGGGCTCCAGGTCGCAGTGCAGCCCCGCCTCGCTCAAGAGGTGACGGCTCGGCCCCGCCCTGCTGCCACGCCGACCGCCGGCCGTGAGCGCGGTCGTGGTCCCGCCCGCGCGTCTCCGTTGAGCGCCGCCGCGCTCGCCGCCAGCCCGGCCCGTGCCGGTATCCCGGGCAGGGCGCCGGTCCCCGCCGCCGCCGTCTCCACACCGGCGGTCCGGCCGGTTGACCCCCGCGTCGCGTACTCCCGCGACCGCTGATCCAACTCCTCAAGGAGGTCCTTCCATGGCCGTGAAGACGATCTGGCCTATCGACCACACCTGCGGTCACCATGCCGACCGCGACTTGTCCGACCGACCGGCTGACCGCCGCGCCGGCTTCGCCGAGTGGCTCGCCAGGCAGGAGTGCACGGACTGCTGGCGCGCCTCGAACGAGGGCGACGAGCAGGAAAAGGCCGCCTGGCTCAAGGCGAAGCGCGCCGAGGAGCAGACGGCTTCCGAAGCCTGGTCCGAGCAGTACCGGATGCCTCCCCTGGAGGGGACCGAGCGGGCCGTTCCCTGGGGCGTGCGCTGTCGTCACCAGATCCTGACCAACGCCTACACCGCGCTGGTCGCCGAAGGCACGACCAGCGAAGCGGAGTGGGCGGAGATCGAGGAGAACGCTCGTACGGTGACCCGTGCCGGGTGGTGGATAGACCAGAGGTCGTCCGAGCCGGAGGACCTCGCCGAACTGCTCATGGCCGCAACTGGGGCCGACCGGCCGACAGAGAATCCCTTCTTCTGAACGACCGGGTGCCCTGCTTCGGCGGGGCGCCCGGCTGACCGCCGCCGTGCGGCCTCTACCAGCGCTTCTCGGCCGGACCAAACCTCGGATTTGCCGGACGCTCTGCCCACTGGCCCACTTCCGACGGGTCCTTCGCTCCCTCTGCCCCGGAGACTTCCGTGCCTACCTCGATCACCATCACGTCCGAGTTCAGCGGCAGCGTCGTTGCCAAGGGCGCTACTGATGACCTCTCCGCGCAGCTCCTCCGTCACGCCGGTTTCAAGCAGATCGACGACTGGCACGGCCGACGCCATCGCCTGCCCACCACCACTCCGCTCGCCGACCAGGTCGCCATCGCCAGCCATGCGGCCGAGATGCTTCGAGCCGCTCGCTATGACGTCACCCTTCCGCCGTCCCTCGACACGGCCCGGATGAGCCCTCCGGTGCATGCGCTGGGGCCCTACGCCGCCGGAGCTGAACTCCTCAGCATCACGGACCAGATCCGTGCGGCCGAAGACGGAGCCAGCCTTCAGCGGGCAGTCGACCACCTCCTTCACCCCGAGCACGGTGCGCTGGAGCGTGTCCGGGAGGCGCTGGAAGCAGCGGGAGAACAGGTCAACGACCTGGACGACGACGCGTATGCGCTCGCCGACCGGTTCGGCTTCGCCTCGGAGTTCGTCAGCTCGGCCCAGTCCGAACTCGTCGACTCCGAGGCCGAGCTACGCCGCGTCGGCGACGCTTCGACG
This sequence comes from Streptomyces sp. NPDC058812, assembly GCF_042744565.1. Lineage (NCBI taxonomy): Bacteria > Bacillati > Actinomycetota > Actinomycetes > Kitasatosporales > Streptomycetaceae > Streptomyces > Streptomyces sp. NPDC058812. The sequence continues at coordinate 160,088 of NZ_JBHYOB010000002.1, read as the reverse complement.
AGCTACTCCCCAGCACGGACCGTCCGTGATCACCGTGGTGCCGCTCTCGCCACTTCTCCTGCGGCGAACCAGGCCAAGGTCTCCTCGGCGTCCAGTTCCCAGACGGCGCCCTGCTCTGCGACGGGTCACCCACCGCGCGCCTCAACCCCCCCGACGGTGACCCCGGCCGCCCTCTCCGCCGTCGGCCTCCAGTACGTCGCGCGCCTCCGCTCGACTCACCCGTCAAGGACCACTCACCCGAAGAGGCAAACGTGCCCGAGTACTACTCCAGCATCGGCGAGGCCGTCGGTGCGGCCATGCAGCACAACATCCGGCTCGCCCACCGCAGCGTGGCACCGGGCTCCGACAAGCCGCTGCAGGTCAGGGACCTGCCCAGCGCTTCCGCCGATCCGTACTCGGTCCGCGGAATGATCTCTCGCCTCCACGAGGACGCCTCGCCCGATGAGGTGGCGGGCATCATCGAGGAGGTCAACGGCGCACTGGTCGGGGCTCTGCCCGAGCTGACCGAACTCGTCGCCTCTGCCGCCGACTGGACTCGCGCCCGTCTCGACTTCGACGACCCGCATCACAATCCGACTTTCGAGACGTGGACCCGACTGGCAGCCGCGTACGGGATGCTCCAGGACGTCCGCGAGCAGTTGGAAGTCGCCGAGGACGGTCTCGCTGCCTGTCCCGCAGAGCGCACGGACCCCCGGCACCACCAGATGGTCAACGTCTTGCGCAGCCGGGAGTTGCTCGACGATGTCCTCGGTGCCGAGGCTGCTCCTGTGCCGTCCGCTGCCCGGAACGTCGATGCAGACCGGCAGCGGGCGGCCCGCGCCTCCTCGCCGCGCGCCGGAACATCGCCGTCGACCGGCAGTCCGCCGGCCACCGCAGCACCTCCGCCCGCGTCTCGTTCTGCCGGCCGACCCCGCTGAAACGTTCCGCCTCAGACGTCCAGGAGTACCCCCATGAGCTGCACGAGAGCCGAGCGCGCCCCGCCCCTGCCCGCTCGCACACCCAAGGAACCGCCGTGCCTTCCCCGCGCACCAGCGCGCCCTCGACCACCACCGGGTCGGACGCGCTCCTCTACCTCCTGTTCGGCATCCTCGGCTCCGCCATGGCCTTCGGCTCCCTGGCCTGGCTGACCGGAAATCTCACCAACACCTTCGTCGGGAGCGGGACATGGGCCCCTTTCCGCGTAACGGAAGCGCTGCTGCACCCGGAGGTGCTGTGGCCGGCCTTGAGCACCAGCATGCTGATGGTCGGCGCCCGCGTAGTCCCCGCCCTGTTCACCGTTGCCCTGGTCGTCACCGCTGCCGTGCTGTGGATGCGCTGGCGTGCCGGGTCCAAGTCCGGCCTCGCCCGGAAGGCGGACCTGGCGCCGCTGCTGGACAAGGAGATCGTCGCCAAGGCGAAGAGCCTGCGCCCGAGCCTGGGCGACCGGGAGAGTAAAAGAGGTCCTGCCCGCTGACCGCGGCATCCTGCTCGGCACCCTCGATCCCGGTCGTGCGGAGGTCCGCGCGTCCTGGGAGGACGTGATCGTCGCGATCATGGCCCCGCGTTCCGGCAAGACGTCCGGGCTGGCGATCCCCGCGATCCTCTCGGCACCGGGCCCGGTCCTGCTCACCAGTAACAAAGCCGCGAACGACGCCTTCACCACCACGGTGGACGCCCGTGCCGAGGTCGGCACGATCTGGACCCTCGATCCGCAGCAGATCGCCCATCACCCGCGCGAGATGTGGTGGGACATCCTCGCTGACGCCCGCGATCTCGCCGGGGCTAAGAGGTTGGCGGGGCACTTCGTGACGGCGAGCGTGGATGAGTCGAGCGGCTCCGACTTCTGGTCCACCGCTGCGAGCAACACCCTCGGTGCCCTCTTCCTCGCCGCCGCGTCCCACCGGCGGCCGATCACCGACGTCCTGGCCTGGCTCGCGATGCCGGCCGACCGCACGCCGGTGGACCTGCTCACCGACGCCGGCCACCATGCGGTCGCCGCCCAGCTCCAGGGCACCGTCTCCGGCGCGACCGAAACGCGCGACGGCATCTATGAGACCGCGAGGCAGTACGCGAGCTGCCTGCTCGACCCGGACGTCGCCGCCTGGGTCACCCCGAACGACGGCCTTCCCGAGTTCCAGCCGTTCGCCTTCGCCACGTCTCGTGACACCTTGTACCTGCTGAGCAAGGACGGCGGCGGCAGCGCGTCGGCGATCATCGCGGCGGCGGCCGACGCCGTGATGCGCGCGGCCGTGATCGTGGCCGAGCGCTCCGGCGGGCGGCTCGACCCGCCCGCCCTGTGCGTTCTCGACGAGGCGGCGAACGTCTGCCGCATCTCGGATCTCCCTGATCTCTACAGCCACTTGGGCAGCCGAGGCGTCATCCCGATGACGATCCTGCAGTCCTACCGTCAGGGCCAGCGGTGCTGGGGCGAGGCCGGTATGGACGCCCTGTACTCGGCCGCCACCATCAAGATCATCGGATCTGGCATCGATGACGCGGACTTCGCCGACCGGCTCAGCCGTCAGGTCGGCGACCATGACGTCCAGACCACCTCGGTGTCGACCAGCGAGGGCGGCAAGTCCACCTCGGTGAGCATGCGCACGGAGCGGATCCTTCCGCCGGACGCCATCCGCGCACTGCCCAAGGGCAAGGTTCTACTGCTGGCCACCGGCATCCGGGTCGCCATGCTCAACCTCAAGCCCTGGTACAAGGAGCCCTTCGCCAAGGTGGTCGGCCCGGCTTCCGCTCGCGCAACGAAGGCCATCACCGAGCGTGCTCTCGCGAAGAGCATCGGCCAGGACGATCTTGGACTGTCGGCATGAGCGCGTCCACACCACCGCAGGGGCGGTTGGCCCACGCTCCGGTCGTCCTGCGCGGTGGCCGGTGGTGGCTTGACGGCAGGGCAGGCTCGGTTCCCGCCTCCGATCCCGCCTTCACCGCCGTCCTGGACGACTTCGCGCTGTCGATGGCCGCTGCCGACCAGGCAGTCGCCAACCTCCTCATCCGGCAGGACGAGGCGTCCTCCGTTGATCCGGGAGGTCGGCGGTGAACCCGCTGATGAGTGCCGAGCAGGCGGTCCTCGGTGCCGCACTCCTCGACCCCGAGCAGCTCACGCACCTGGAGTGGCTCGCTGCGGACCACTTCTATCGGCCCGTCCACCAGGCGCTGTTCGCCGCGCTCCGCAAGCTGCGCAACGACGGGCATCCCGCGCTCTCGGCCGCTGGTCCGTTGCCGCTGTCGTGGGTGACCGACGCGGTCGAGGAGGCCGGACAGCACGTGCGCGGGCTGACCGCAGCGTACGCCCACAGCCTGATCCAGGCGTGTCCCCGAACCGAGCACGCCCCGGTGTACGGCCGCATGGTGCTGGAGGGGGCGATTCACCGTACCGTCACCCAGCACGCGATCCGTCTCCACCAGGCGGCTCGGGCCGACGCCGTCCAGGGCGAGGTCGAGGGAGCCTTGCACACCGCGGACGTCCTGACCGGCGTACTCACCGACCTTGCACAACGCTGGGGAACCGACCCTCGACCGGTCCCACCCACCGCTGGGCGCTCTGCCGCCACAGATATCCCGCCTCCGGCGCAGAGCGGCCAAGCCAGCGGCCAAGTCGCCGAGGACGAGCGGTTCCTCCTGGCCGTCCTCGCCGAACAGCCGGGGGCCATGGGCGAGGTGGTGGCCTGGCTGCGGCCGGGAGACTTCGCTGACCCGGCCCACGGGCAGCTCTACCGGTGCCTGGGCGCGCTGCACCACCGAGGCGAACCCATCGACCGGATCACCCTGCTCTGGGAGGCCCAGCGACGCGGTCTGCTGGCCGACGGCACAGTGTCGAGCGAGCAGCTGACCGCCGTATGCGAAGGCATGGTCCCCGGCAGCGCCGACTGGTTCGGACAGCGGGTGATGCGCTCCTCCGTCACCCGCACCGCCGCCGCCTCCGCGCGAGCCATCCGGACCCTGGCCCAGGACGAGGTTCTGGGGCCCGGCCGGCTGATCAACCACGCCCTGCACGAACTCGGTCCGCTCGACGAGGTATGTGCCCGCTGGGCCACCGCGAACAGCAGTCCGGCTCCGAAGACCACGGCATCCGCTCCGTCGGCGGCCGAGCCGCCGCCCGACCGAGTGAAGGCCGCCCGCGCCCGCAGCACACCCCGCCCAGGCGCGTCACCCCCAGCCCCGGTCAGCCGTCTCCCCACGCTGTCAGCAGCCCGACCACCCTCGCGCGGCCACCCGTGAGGCCCCCTCCCCACCAGCCTCTTCTGCCCCTGGAACTCGCCTTGATCTACCCCATCTCCGCAGCCGCGCCGGACCTACGCGTCACGGCCCCGAGCCTCGCCACCCCGTTGATCGGGTCTCTCTGCTCGGGGTACGGCGGCCTCGACCTGGGCGTGCAGTCCGCGCTCGGCGGCACGCTCGCCTGGCATGCCGAGGTCGAACCGAACGCCTCACGCATCCTGGCCCGCCACTGGCCCGGCGTCCCGAACCTGGGCGATATCACCGCCGTCGACTGGTCCACCGTCCCCCGGGTGTGCGTCCTGACGGCCGGCTTCCCCTGTCAAAGACGTCTCGGTCGCCGGCCGCCGGGCCGGACTCAACGCCCAGACCCGCTCCGGGCTCTGGCTGCACGTCGCCCGTGCGGTCGCAGCCCTCCGACCCTGCCTGGTTGTGATCGAGAATGTGCGCGGCCTCCTCACCTCCCCCGCCGGTTCCCCTGGCGACGTGGAACCCTGCCCGTGGTGTCTGGGAGACACCGCAGGTCAGCCTGCTCTGCGGGCACTCGGTGCCGTACTCGGATCCCTGGCCGACCTCGGGTACGACGCGAAGTGGCTCGTGCTTCGTGCCTCCGACGTCGGGGCCCCGCACCGCCGCGAGCGGACCTTCCTCGCCGCATGGCCCGCCGGGCACCCTGCTGAAGACGCCGACCAGCAACATCGGGAAGAACGGCGGCAGCCAGCATCCATCGAAGCGGAAGAGCGGGGGGCACGGTCCGAACCTGGCCGACGAGGTCGAGTGGCTGCTGCTGCCGACCCCGAAGGCGTCGGACGGAATCAAGGGCTCGCCGAACCAGCGGCACGGCAATGGCGACATGACCCTGCCCAGCGCGGCTGCGTCTCTGTTGCCGACGCCGAGGGCCAGCGACACGGGCACCCCGGGCCGCCGCCCCGGGAAGGGATGGCGGCCTCCCTTGTCGGCGGTGGTCCTGCCCCTCTGGGCGGAGGAGACGCCGGAGGCGGGGGCGCGGACCGGCGATGGGGAGCGTACGGATCCGCCATCACCCGATGGGAGAGCCTCACCCGCCCGGCCCCGGTCCCCACAGACGCGGCCGGTCGGCTCCGCGCGGACTTCGTGGAGTGGATGCAGGGCCTCGACGCCGGCTGGGTCACCGCGACTCCGGGGCTCGGCCGTCCGGCGCAGCTCACCGCGCTCGGCAACGGCGTCGTCCCACAACAGGCTTCGCACGCCTTGCAGTTGCTGGCACCACCCTTCCCCCGCTGTCCCCGCTGCGCCGACCGATAGCGCTCCACTACCGCGATTTTCCGGCCGGACCAAACCGCTGATTCTCCGGATCCTCTCGGGCATGTCGCCGTCTCACAGATGGAGCACACCCCCATGGCCGACACCAGCCCGACCTCCCCCGGCCCCGAGCCGTACCGCGTCCCCGACGCAGACCTCGACGACCTCGCCAGCGCCCTCGCCAAGACCATGGCCGAGGTCAGGCAGCACGGCGTCATCCTCGACCGCCTCGGCTCCGAGCCCGACCCCGGCGCCATCCAGCCGCCGGACGGCGCTCCGGAAGCCGAGGCGGCTGACGGGAAGAAGCCCGACGGCCCCGCCTCGGTGTTCATCCTCGCCCTGGGCGGCAAGGAGTACGCCGTCGAACTCGCTGCCCTCAGCGACTGGGTGAACTACCTCTTCCTGCCGGTGTACGGCCGGGAGATCAGCACGAGCCGTCCCTGGTGCGCGCACTGGCACGAACACCCCGAGGCCGTCGCCCGGCTCCACGCACTCTGGCTCGCCTGGCAGCAGTTCACCGACACGGAGGCCGGCCTGTCCGGCCCCTCGACCTGGCACCGCGACCACCTGGACCAGACCCTGGCGCACCTGCGTGCGCCCGACGGACCGTTCGCGGCCTGCACGACCAGCGCAACTCGCCCCAATCACCGGGTGCTGGCCACCCCGGCGCCCGAGCAGGCGGGGGTGGCGGCGTGAACGACGTTCTCGACTTCGGCCTCGACGATCTCTCGCCGGTCGACGACGACTCCGAGGAGGCGATGGAGGCTCTCTGGGCTGGCGACCTGACGGTGCTGTCCCAGCACCACACCACACCCAACGGTTCGCACAGCTTCGTCCTCGCCCACGACCGATCGGTCACCTGGGGGATACCCGGCGAGCCACAGCTCGTTGCGATCGCGGTCGCTCGGGATCTGCGGCAGTCCACGTTCACGTTCGAGACGAGTCACCACGCCACGGCGTCCTTCGCACAGAACTGGCTGGCAGAACGCGGCTGCCCGCTCGAACGGATCGCACTGCACGGTGGCGACTACATCGAGCCCGCCGACGACCTCACCCTCCAGGTGGAACAGCAGATCCAGAAGTCGGGCACCCGCTACGAGGTCCTCGACACCTACACCTCTGACGACAACCCCAGCGAGGCGTGGACACTCGTCAACGACTCCCAGGCCACCCAGGCACCGGTTCGCCTCTTCTACGAGGAGTGGAACCACGGCGCCGGCACGTACACGATGCGCGAAGGCGCCTTCCCCGACGTCGGCGTCGCCCAGACCTGGCTGGACGAGCGCAGTGAACCGCTGCCCGAGCCTCCGGAGTACAGCGACCACAACGGTGCTGTCGTCCGGGCTCGCATCGCCCGCATCGCCCTTTCCCGGTCCGCCGGAACCTCTCCGACACCGCAGATCGGGCTCGACGCGCCCCGCGCGTCGGCGGCGGTACCGGTCCAGGGGAGGCTGCTGTGAGCCGCGCCCGCTTCGCCTTCGCCGCGCATCCTGACGCCATTGCCGACCTGCGGGAACTCCCGTCTGAGATGCGCGATTTGGCCTTGCTGGAGCTGCAGAACCTGGTCCACGGAAGCGACGACTGCTTGCCGTTGAAGGGCCGCCTCGCCGGCTTCCACAAGGTGTACGTCGACCCGGAGGTCTCTTACCGGCTGGTCATCCAGTTCCGCCAAGCGCCACCGACCTCGACCCACAAGCGCGAGATCTACCTCGTGGCGGCTGGCAGCCGGAAGGACTACGCGGTCTACCGCGCGGCCCACCTACGGACCGAGCCCCAGCAAGGGGTCGGCCCGGACTCCGCCACGGAGGCCCGCGTGCAGGCCGCCCGGTCTCGCTCGACGCTCACCACCGAACGGCCGACAACGGGCCGCGCGGCTGCCCCGTCACCAGCGCCGCCCTCGGCCACTGCTTCTCGAAAGGCCACCCAGCGATGACCAACGACCGTACTGCGCGGACCCGTTCAGAACTGGCGGATCTCCTCACCGAGGCCGCTCAGAACGTCGGCGGCATCCCTGCCGCCGAGTACCCGACGGCCGCCGCCCGCTCCTACCTGCATCCCGTCTTGGGTCCGCTGGCCGCTGGGCCCCGCGTGATCACCGAGCTGAACGACCGGTTCGAGGGCTTCGTGGCCATAGAGCCACGCCCTGCTGGTTCGGCGGGCCTGTTCGCTCTGGCCTCCTACGCCTCCGCGCTGGGGTGGCTCACCGAGTCGTTCGCCGAGCTGACCTCCTCGGTCGACGAGATCTGTACCCGCGTGGGCATACCCACGGAGCCACGCGCCCCGATCGCCGCCGCGCCCGGTGGTACTGAGCGGGACGACGAGTTCGACTTCGCCTTCAACGCACTTGAGTTGGAGGCGGTCCGCAACGCAGCCGAGGCCGCCGGCCTCGCGCCGGACGACTACGTCGAGGTTCTCTCCCAGTCGCTGCTCGCCGCCGCCCGGATCACCGACGCCTGCATGGAGATCTCCAGCGGCCTGCTCGATGACGCCGATCTCCTCAGCGAAGTGAGCGACCGCCCTCGGCTCGACAACGATCCCGGGAGCCTGCCCGCTCTGGTCCGCTCCCTGCTCGCCCGGATGGAGACGACGGAGTGAACCCGTACGACGCAGACACACACCCTGGGCCTTATCTCGTCGTCGAAGTGCTCGGTGTCGGGGATGTCAGCGTGCACGCCCTCGCACATGGTCCGGAGGAGCCGCTGCACCAGGCCGCTACACGCGTCATCGAAGCCGCAGCGGCGCTGGACGAGCGACACGAGAGCGTGCTCGACGCGGTCCAGCGCGCTCAGCGGCTGCTCGAAGGCACTGGTCGCGGTGAAGTCGGCCGAGCCCAGGTGTCGTACGCGCTGCTGCAAACAGCTCTACCGGACCTCGGAGACGGCCTGGCCCAGCAGGACCGGGCATACAGCCAGCTCGTCGAGTCCCTGTCCGCCTACCGCCGGCTTCTTTCCTCGCCGGAGCCTGCTCAACACGCGAGCAACAAGAGCCATGGGCCGGGCCAGGAGACGAGGCCCCACCGGGACGACGACTGGGCCGTTGCCGGGGAGCGCGGGCTGGTAGCCCTCGGAGTGGTTGCGGCCGGAGGTGTTCGCTTTCGCCGCAACGCGATCGGCGAGGACCCGTACATCTCGCGGGAGAGGGCCCAGTGGCAGGACCCGGCGGTCTTCCCGCAGACCGTGCAGCGGCTGGTCGCCGACGGGCTACTGCATCAGGACATCACCGAGAACGTGTACCGGCCCGGCCAGCTCCTCTCGCTCACTGCGCAGGGGGAAGCCGACCTGCGTCACCGCACATCCAACCGCCACGACCGCCAACCCGGCGAACCCATGCGGTCAGAGCACTAGGGACCGCCACCAGCGCCCCTTGGCCCCGCTGCCACTGTCCGCAGACGGCGTCCGCCCGCCGAGGAAGGGGCGAAACAGGAGCACTTTCCAGTACTCCTGTTCAACCCCGGACCGAAGCCCCCATCTAACTACTGATCGTTGCCGCTCCCGTTGGCGAAGGCGACGTGAATGGAACCCCGGGGGTCGGCGTCACCCGACGAAGCCCAGCTCCCTGGCGATCAGCATGCGCTGCACCTCGCTGGTGCCCTCGCCGATCTCCAGGATCTTGGAGTCCCGCCACATCCGGGCCACCGGATACTCGTTCATGAAGCCGTAGCCGCCGTGGATCTGCGTGGCCTCGCGGGCGTTGTCGACGGCGACCGTGGAGGAGTAGAGCTTCGCGATCGCCGCCTCCTTCTTGAAGGGCTCCCCGCCGATGAGGCGCGACGCCGCGTCCCGCCAGCCGACCCGCGCCATGTGCGCCCGCATCTCCATGTCGGCGATCTTGAACTGAATCGCTTGGTTCGCCCCGATCGGCTGCCCGAAGGCGTGCCGCTCCTTGGCGTACTTCACGGACTCGTCCACGCAACCCTGCGCGAGACCCGTCGCTAGCGCGGAGATGGCGACCCGGCCCTCGTCGAGAATCCGGAGGAACTGGGCATATCCTCGACCCTCTTCACCGAGGAGGTTCGCCGCCGGGACCCGCACGTCCGAGAAGGAGAGCTCGCGCGTGTCCGAGGCGTTCCAGCCGACCTTCGAGTACGGCGCCGCGACCGTGAACCCGCGCGTCCCCGACGGCACGATGATCGAGGAGATCAGCGGACGGCCGTCCGGCTTGCGGCCGGTGACGGCGGTGACCGTGACCAGGCCCGTGATGTCCGTACCGGAGTTGGTGATGAAGCACTTGGAGCCGTTGATCACCCACTCGTCGCCGTCCCGCACCGCGGTCGTGCGGGTGCCGCCCGCGTCCGAGCCGCCGTCCGGCTCGGTCAGACCGAAGGCACCGAGCAGTTCACCGGAACAGAGCCGGGGCAGCCACTCCTGCTTCTGCTCGTCCGTGCCGAAGAGGTGTATCGGCATGGCGCCCAGTGAGACACCCGCTTCCAGTGTGATCGCCACGGAGGAGTCGACCCGCGCCAGCTCTTCGAGCGCGATGCCGAGCGCGAGATAGTCACCGCCCATGCCGCCGTACTCCTCGGGGAAGGGCAGGCCGAACAGGCCCATGCGGCCCATCTCGCGGACGATCTCGTACGGGAACTCGTGGCGCTCGTAGTAGTCGCCGATCTTGGGGGCAACGACGTCGTGCGCGAACGCCTCGATCGTGCTGCGGAGTTCCTCGTGCTCGGGGGACAGATGGTGGTCCATTCTTCTCCTCATTTGCGACTTGCAAGGTTTGGTCACTACATAAGTGCTGCATGTGAGGGAGTCGGCCGGCCCGCTGCAGCAGCTCGACATCACACGCAGAGAACCGCGACCGTCGCCCAGGCTCTTTTGCTGGTGGTCTGCGCGGTCACGTCTGTCTCGCTAGCCCTGTCTTCGCTGATTGTTCTATCCCTTCGTTCTCCAGGCATGGCCAGGTTCCGTGTGGCGCTCGGAGCGCGGCTGCGGGGCCCCCGACAGCCGATCCGGGCGGCCGCCGCCGCGCGAATACACTCTTCGCCGGCCTGTAGCGGGATGCCCAGCGGTCTCTTGACCCGCCCCCGTCACGAGCGCCCGGCTGCGTCCTCGCCGGGCCCGCGGCGCGGCAGGCGTGGACGCGGGAGAGGGGCGGTCGTTCCCTGTGCGTAGCGGGGGTGCCGCTGCGCCCGAAGCTCGCGGCGTCGGGTTACTTCACCGGGCCTCCCTTTATCGCGTCGGCTATCCGGTCGAGCGCCTGGAGGAGAACGGGCCATGAGGTTGCGAAGCCCAGCCGGACGAAGTCCTTGCTGACCGGCCCGAAGTCGGCACCCTCCATGGCCGACACTCTGGCTGCCCGCGAGATGAACTCCGCAGGGCCTGCGTTGCCCTGGCCGAGCCACTCAGGCAGTTCCAGCCACGACAGGTACGAAGCCTCTGGCTCGACGTAGCCGATGACGGGCAGCTCGGTGCGGGCGAAGAGGCTGACGACGTCGCGGTTTCCGGCTAGATAGTCGATCACCGAATCCAGCCACTCTGCGCCGTCGAGATACGCGGCCATCGCCGCGACAGCCCCCAGGGTGGAGGTTGAGTTCGACGTCGAGCGCAGCATCTCGGAGGCATCCCATGCTGCCACGGCGTTCCGGTGCGGCAGGATCACTTCTGCACACTTGATGCCGGAGATGTTCCATGCCTTGGACGCCGAGGTGATCGTGAAAGTGATGCTCGACGCTGATTCACCAGGCAGCGAGGCGAAGGGGAGGTGCGTGGCGGAGGGGTAGGCCAACGGGGCATGGACCTCGTCACTGATCACCATGCCGCCGTGCCTGCGCACCAGCTCCGCCAGCTGTACCAGCTCACCCTCCTTCAGAACGGACCCTGTCGGATTGTGCGGGTTGCACAGGACGACGAGACACGGGCCCTCGGTCTTCAGATGGCCCTCTACACGCTCCAGGTCGAGTGTGAAGGCGGAGGGTTCCCGGAGCAGCTCCACGCCAATGCTCCGGCGGCCCAGGCCATCGGCGATTTTGAAGAACTTCGGATACGCCGGCGTCATGACCATTACCGGCCACTCGGGGTTGATGTACTCCGGCCTGATCCGGAACAACGCGGTGACGACGTCTGGCACCAGCCGGACCATTTCGGGGTCCACAGACCACCCGTAGCGGGACTTCTGCCACTGGGCGCTCGCGACACGTGTAGCCAGTGACCGGGCCGGCGACAGATAACCGTGCACACCGGACCGCAGCGCGTCGTGGACAGCGTCGACGACGACAGGCGCGGTGCCGAAGTCCATCTCGGCGCCCCCGAGGCCAATGTTCGCGGGGCCCTGTTCAGTCCACTTGAGTTCCGCAGGCTTGAACGAATCCGCGTCGAACTCGACCGGCATGAGCTCAGGCTCCCTCGGTCCGGGCACGGCCAGCGATACATGCGCTCAGCCGGCCCTTGAGGTCACGGACCTCAGCGGCGTCGCGCCCGAGGACCACGGACTCAGTGAGAATTGAGGAGAATTTAAATCAGCTCTGCAGCTGGCCATCAGAGGTTTACCGAACGTTTACGGCGAGGCCAGGTGCACCCTACAGCCGATGCGTCTTCGCGAGGCTCCTGGGACGCATATCGGTCCAATGCTCGTCAATATGAGCCAGGCAGGCATCCCGGCTGCTCTTGCCCTTGGCCTGGGTCCAGCCAGACGGAATTGCTACGCGTGTCGGCCACAAGGAGTACTGGCCCTCGCCGTTGACCAGGACCAGAAACACATCCGATGGGTCATCAAACGGATTCGGCACGCTTCCCCCATGAATTCGACCGTTACTCGGCACTATTGGCACAGAGAGCCTCATAGGCGTTGGTCTGCGCCCATGCGGCTGTGTCATGGTCCTCCACCCGCGGGACGAGAGTCAATGGTCACCCCCTGCTCGGCGCGTGCCCGAGGCCGACGGCCTTCGTGTAGCCGAGCCCTCGAGCAGCTCATTGCGGAGCCTGGCAGCTGACGAGACGGGACGCGGCAGCCTGCTCCCGCAGGGGGCCGCTGCCATCACTGGCGCCTCCCCAAGCCAGCGGCCTCATCCGCGGGCCGCCGTACAGGAGTTCGTGAAGACAGCGCCTCTGCGGGACACCGCGCAGGGACATGCGTACCGGGTTTCAAACCAAGCAGGAGGATCCCAGCAGTGCTTTGAGGTCGGCGAAAAGCGCCGGGCTCGGTGTGACGCGGTGTCGGTCGAGACGCAGCACCGTTGTCTTCCGTCGGCCTTGGACCTTGATGCGTACTTCGCTGTTGCCGCGATGGTGGCTGAGGATCTCCCCGAGTCGGGTGACCAAGGGCGGGGTCACCCGGTTCTCGAGAATGCTGAGGATCACTGGGGCATCGATGCCTGCGTTCGACAGGTCGGGGACCATCATCTCCATGGCGACCAGGCGGGGGACGTCCTCGCGCTTGTCGAGGCGGCCCTTGACGAAGACGACGGTGTCCTCGACCAGCTGGGTGGAGACGAGCTGGTAGGTCGCGGGGAAGAACATGCAGTCGATGGAGCCGGCCAGGTCCTCGACGGTGGCGATGGCCCAGGCGTTGCCCTGCTTGGTCATCTTGCGCTGGAGGCCGGAGATGATGCCGCCGATGGTGACGACGGCGCCGTCGGAGTGCTCGCCGCCGGTGAGCTGGGAGATACCGGCGTCGGTCTTGTCGGAGAGCACGTGCTCCAGGCCGAAGAGCGGGTGGTCCGAGACGTAGAGGCCGAGCATCTCGCGCTCCTGGGCGAGCAGGTAGGACTTCTCCCATTCGACGTCGGAGAACTCCACGTCGAGGCCGAAGCCGGGCTCGTCGCCGCCGTCGTCGTCACCCATGCCGCCGAAGAGGTCGAACTGGCCCTCGGCCTCCTTCCTCTTCACCTGCACCACGTTGTCGATCATCGGCTCGTGGTGGGCGACCAGGCCCTTGCGGGTGTGGCCCATCTCGTCGAAGGCGCCGGCCTTGATCAGCGACTCGACCGTGCGCTTGTTGCAGACGACGGCCTCGACCTTGTCGAGGAAGTCGGGGAAGGAGGTGTACTTCCCCTTCGCCTTGCGCATCCGGATGATCGAGTCCACGACGTTCTGGCCGACGTTGCGGACGGCGGTGAGGCCGAAGAGGATCACGTCGTCGCCCCGGGCGGCGAAGTTGGACTCCGACTCGTTGACGTTCGGCGGGAGGACCTTGATGCCCATGCGGCGGCACTCGTTGAGGTAGACGGCCGACTTGTCCTTGTCGTCCTTCACCGAGGTGAGCAGGGCCGCCATGTACTCGGCGGGGTAGTTCGCCTTGAGGTACCCGGTCCAGTACGACACCAGTCCGTACGCGGCGGAGTGGGCCTTGTTGAAGGCGTAGCCGGCGAAGGGGACCAGCACGTCCCACAGGGCCTGGATCGCCTCGTCGCTGTAGCCGTTCTTGCGGGCGCCCTCCTGGAAGAGGACGAAGTTCTTCGCCAGTTCGTCGGGCTTCTTCTTGCCCATCACGCGGCGGAGGATGTCGGCCTCGCCGAGCGAGTAGCCCGCGATGATCTGCGCGGCCTTCTGCACCTGCTCCTGGTAGACGATCAGGCCGTAGGTGACCGACAGCACCTCCTGGAGCGGCTCCTCCAGTTCCTCGTGGATCGGGGTGATCTCCTGGCGGCCGTTCTTGCGCTCCGCGTAGTTGATGTGCGAGTTCATGCCCATCGGGCCCGGCCGGTAGAGGGCCGAGACGGCGGAGATGTCCTCGAAGTTGTCGGGCTGCATCTGGCGGAGCAGCGAGCGCATCGGGCCGCCGTCGAACTGGAAGACGCCGAGGGTGTCGCCGCGGCAGAGCAGTTCGAAGGTCTTGGGGTCGTCCAGCGGGAGGGAGAGCATCTCCAGGTCGATGCCCTTGTTGGCCTTCACCATCTTGATGGCGTCGTCCATGATCGTGAGGTTGCGCAGGCCCAGGAAGTCCATCTTCAGCAGGCCCAGCGACTCGCACTGGGGGTAGTCCCACTGGGTGATGGTCACGCCGTCGGTGTGCCGCGTCCAGAGCGGGGCGTGGTCGACGATCGGCTCGCTGGACATGATCACGCCGGCCGCGTGCACGCCCATCTGCCGCACGAGGCCCTCGACGCCCTTGGCGGTGTCGATGACCTTCTTCACGTCCGGCTCGTTCTCGTACATCGACCGGATCTCGCCGGCCTCGTTGTAGCGCGGGTGCGAGGGGTTGGTGATGCCGTCGAGGTCGATGCCCTTGCCGAGGACGTCGGCGGGCATGGCCTTGGTGAGGCGGTCGCCCATGGCGTACGGGTAGCCCAGCACGCGCGCGGAGTCCTTGATCGCGTTCTTCGCCTTGATCTTGCCGTACGTGCCGATCATGGCGACCTTGTCGGCGCCGTACTTCTCCGTCACGTACCGGATCACCTCGACGCGCCTGCGCTCGTCGAAGTCGATATCGACGTCGGGCATGGAGACGCGCTCGGGGTTGAGGAACCGCTCGAAGATCAGGCCGTGCGGGATCGGGTCGAGGTCGGTGATGCCCATCGCGTACGCCACGATCGAACCGGCCGCGGAGCCACGGCCGGGGCCTACCGCGATGCCCTGGTTCTTCGCCCACATGATGAAGTCGGCGACCACGAGGAAGTAGCCCGGGAACCCCATCTGGATGATGACGTCCATCTCGTACTCGGCCTGCTTGCGGCGGTCCTCGGGGACACCGCCGGGGAAGCGGCGCTCCATGCCGCGGCGGACCTCCTCCTGGAACCAGGTGACCTCCGTGAACCCCTCGGGGATGTCGAACTTCGGCATCAGGTCGCGCTTTTCGAACATGCCCGTGGTGTCGACCATCTCGGCCACCAGCCGGGTGTTGTCGCAGCCTTCACGCCAGACGTCTGAGTTGACCAGGGCGTACATCTCGTCGGTCGACTTCAGGTAATAGCCCCCTCCCGCCAGTCTGAAGCGGTCGGGGTCCGAGAGGTTCTTGCCGGTCTGGATGCACAGCAGCGCGTCGTGGGCGGTCGCCTCGTGCGCGTAGGTGTAGTGCGAGTCGTTCGTCACCAGCGGCGGGAGGCCGAGCTTCTTGCCGACCCGGAGCAGGTCGTCGCGGACTCGGTGTTCGAGGTCGAGGTCGTGCTCCATCAGCTCCAGAAAGAAGCGGTCCTTGCCGAAGATGTCCTGGTAGTCAGCGGCTGCCTGGAGCGCCTCGTCGAACTGCCCCAGGCGCAGCCGGGTCTGGACCTCGCCGGAGGGGCACCCGGTGGAGGCCACGATGCCCTCCGACCACTGGGCGAGGACCTCCTTGTCCATCCGCGGCCATTTCTGCAGCCAGCCCTCCGCGTACGCGTCCGAGGAGAGCTTGAACAGGTTGTGCAGGCCGGTCTTGTTCGTCGCCCACATGGTCAGGTGGGTGTAGGAGCCACCACCGGACACGTCGTCCCGCTTCTGGTGCGGCTGGCCCCACTTGATCTTCCGCTTGTTGCGGCGGGACTCCGGCGCCACATACGCCTCCATCCCGATGATCGGCGTGACGCCCGCCTTCTGAGCGGAGTGGAAGAAGTCGTACGCCCCGTGGAGGTTGCCGTGGTCGGTCATCGCGATGTGCGTCATGCCCATCTCGTTGCTGACCTTGAACATGTCGTTCAGCCGCGCGGCGCCGTCCAGCATCGAGTACTGGGTGTGGACGTGCAGATGTGTGAATGGCGGCTTTGCCACGGCTTTGGCCTCCAGGCGCGAGGGGGACTGTTGAGGGGAGTCCCGATAGGCTAGCTGCAACCGGTGGGCGGGCGCATTGCTGTTGGAGGTGGCGTCCGGGTCACGTCCGGGGCCAGGTGCTGGTGCTGGCGGTGCAACAGGGAGGCCAACACGTCGGGCTCTTGGTCGATTTTGCGTCAAACGCCACACATGAGCACGGCGTTTGAGGCTTTTGTCGCCCTTGGTCTTGGAAGGCCGGCCTGAAGGCGTCATTGCCGCAGGCCTCGGCGCGGTGCACCATGCGGTCGCTACTACGATCGATGCAGCTACCAACGAAAGGCGCGGGGGCAGGATGTAGACGTTTCACCAGTACGGAAACGTGAAGAAGATGCAGGCGCTCAGCAATCACAACTGGGACTACGCCCTGGAGGAAGGCGTCCACGGATGCGTGCTGGAGCCGAGCAGCGGAGGGCTGCTGCGCACGCCCGAGGACAGAAGCATCGTCAATATGTCGTCCTACTCATATCTGGGACTTGACGAACACCCCAAAATCATTGCGGCGGCCGCTGCTGCCGTTCAG
The DNA here is from genome assembly GCF_042744565.1 of Streptomyces sp. NPDC058812. Classification (NCBI taxonomy): domain Bacteria; kingdom Bacillati; phylum Actinomycetota; class Actinomycetes; order Kitasatosporales; family Streptomycetaceae; genus Streptomyces; species Streptomyces sp. NPDC058812. The sequence continues at coordinate 143,423 of NZ_JBHYOB010000002.1, read as the reverse complement.
CGCACCGGGTCCTCAACAGCTCGCTGTCGCGCGTAAGGATGACCATGCCGCTCCTCGAGGAGGCCGAAGCAGAGCTGAGCGACCTGTTCGATGCGGATACCGGGACCATCAACTCGTGTGCGGCGGCGGCCTGAGCGACCTTGCCCGTTCTGGCTTCGGGCCTGCTGACAGGGGAGAATCCTCCTGTTGTCGTCTTCGACAAGAGGGCGCACTTTTGCATGCCGGCGCTGAAGGCGGCCTGTGCTGACGAGACGCAGGTTATGACCGTGCCGCACAACGACATGGAAGCCCTCGAGGAGATATGCCGCGAGCATGAGGCCGTTGCATACATATGTGATTCTGTTTACAGCACCGGTGGGACCGTCGCGCCCATCCGCGAACTCATGCGTCTTCAGGCGGAGTACGGATTGTTCCTGTATTTCGACGAAGCCCACAGCACGTCGGTAGTGGGGGCAAACGGGCGCGGCCACGCCCTGGACGTGATGGGTTCGACCAACGAGCGCACGATGATCATTACCTCGCTGAACAAGGGATTCGGAGCCTCGGGGGGAGCCCTTGAGCCTTTGCCAGTAATGGATCACGACGGTGTGTGATTGTTCAGATGGTGCGGTCGTACTCGAGCTGGAGCAGGACGAGGGCCGCGGCGGCGATCTTCGTGATGCGGCTGGGGTCGAAGCTGACCCTGCGCAGTGCCTTGAAGGTGGTCTTGAGCAGGGAGTTGGGGCGCTCGCAGACGCCGTGGATGCCGCGGATGACCTTGTTGTACGTCTGCTGGGCCTCGGTCAGCTCGCCTCCGGCGGGCTTCTTGTGCGGGTGCCGGAAGCCGTCGCCGACGTTCTCGTAGCCGAGGTCGACCAGGGTCGGCATGTCCAGCTCGGCCGCGATGCGGTTGAGTGCTTCGACCAGCCCGTGGTGGCGGGCGCAGGTGATGTCGTGTTCCCGGCCCGGCCGTACGGGCGAGACCCAGATCGGCCAGCCGTCCGGAGTAGCGATGACCTGCACGTTCCCGCCATGGTGCTTGTGTTTTCCGGACCACCAGAGGTCTGCGCCGTTGGGACCCGGGGCGGCGACGCGGTCGGTACGGATGACCGTACCGTCGAGGTTCAGATGCGTCAGCCCGGCTGCCTTCGCGCGCTCCAGCGCGGTGGACAGATCCGGTGCGCCGGCGGCCAGGACGGCCAGTACCTCGTAGAGGTAGTGGTATGCAGTTGAGGTCGACAGGCCATTGTCACGGGCGAGTTGGGCCAGGCGGGTGCCGTCGAGGAACCAGCGCAGCACGAGCACGGCCTGCTTGAAGCAGCCCAGCGCGCGTCGCCCCTTGCGGGTCCTGGTCACGATCCGGTGGTCGCGCAGGAGGCCGGCCAGGTACTCGGCGGTGGACCGCTTCACATCGCGCACGGCGGTGTATGTGACACTGGTCGGCATGTGAGGCCCCTCGGTCGGATCTTTCTGTCGCAAGATCGTTCCTGCCAGGGGCCTCACGCCTGCCCGGACTTGGGGATACCATGGACCGCACGACACGCCGCTCGCTCACGGACGGTGGCCGACGGTTACTGGGAACAGCTCATTGCCCCGAGTTGTAGCCTGCCGTCCATGTTGAACGAAAAATGGAAGGCCTCGGAGAGTCGCTCTCGCCAATTGATGGCCCTTTGCGCTGCTGCTCCCTACGGAACTCAGCCTGGGCCGGCTCCCAAGTCGACACCCTCAACAGTCGAAGACCGGTGGTCTCTGCTGGTGTACGCGATCGCCGGAAGCACCGCGCTCGATCCCGGGGACATCGGACTTCGACATGTGCGTTTCCGAATATCCCAGTCGGCAAGCCCGGATGCCCTTGAAGGCTGGCTGTGTGCTTGCTTGCAGCGCTTGGGACACGGAGTGCGCCGCGGATCACCGATCTCCATCGAGGAGAACGACGAGTCCGCCGAACTTCTCAGGAAACTACTGATCCGGAGCGCCACCAAGGATGCGACCGCAGACGAAGACCCGGTACTTCGCGCCTGGCACGCTGTGGAGTTCGTCGACGCACACGTGAAGGAGCGCCCGGATGGACCAGCCACAGGCACGATTGAGACCCGGCGCTTCGCAAGCCTGCAACCCATGACTGCCGCCATCGATCTGGCGCTGACGGCTGCTGGCGGTGGTTACGCCCTAGGTGCCGCCATACGGTTCCGGTCGGGCACTGAATCACTTGCCGGAATCGTGGAATCACCTCTGTGGAGCCTCGACTCGGATACACAGACAGTTAGCGCAGGCCCCCCAAGCGGATACTTCGTCAGCGTAGTTGACGCTCACACCGGACTTCCGAGCGAGAAGACCATGACCATTTCGTCACGAGACGTATTCGTTCAGACTGATCCGGGCGAGGAGCCACGCCCTGAACGCCCGTGAAGTACGCGACTTTTGTGTATATGAGTATCGCGCATGCCTAGCCTCGAAGTTTCGTGACGGTCCGCCGACGGAGTCGGTGGATCGTTTTCGTGCTGTGGACTGAGGCTGTGCAGGCTGAGGTCCCGAGTGTCGTCTCGGGCGGACGCCGGGTTCCACTGCTCCGGGGTGGAGGGTTCTTTCGCAGGGACGGGTGAATCTGCTGATCAGCCGAGGTTCGGGAGGAGTGCGAGTCGGTCGAGAGCTGCGGTGATGTGGCTGGTCCAGGGCCAGTGCCGGGCCAGGCGGAGGATCCGGCGGCGGTCGGTGGTCACGAGCTGTCCAGCCGTGCTGAGCGGACGAAGCCGCAGGCGGCGGGGCTCCCAGAGTATGGCTTCGCCGGTCAGCGCGAGCATGGGCATCCAGGCCAGCAGGTCGAGAGCGATCTGCACGATCTCCAGCCAGACCCGGTTTTGTGCCATGCGCTTGAGGGACAGGTTGCGCAGACCGGTGGCCCGGGCGGCCCGGATGTGGTCCTCGGCCCTGGCCCGCAGCCGGTGACGAAGCTCGAGCTCGGCGATCGGCCGGCCGGGCGTGTTGGTGGCGAAGCAGGTGAGCCTCATGCCGTCCGCGTCCGTGAGCCTCAACTGGGCGCCAGGATGCGGACGCTCTTTCCTCACGATCAGCCGCACGCCCTCGGGCCGGCCGTCCAGGACGTCGCCGGTGAGCTCGGCGACCCAGGCCCCGTCACGGACCTCGCCGTCCGCCCCGACGGCCGGCGTCCAGGCCGACGCGGGAACCTTCAGGACGTGGCTGTGGATGACGTCGGTGATCACCATGCCGACCGAGTAGGACAGCCACCGTCCTCGCTGGGCGAGCCAGGCGACGAAGTCGTGGGTACCGCCCGCGGAGTCCGTGCGGACCAGGGTCCGGCGCCCACGCCGGTATGAGCTGTACTGAGGGTTGTGGAGTCCCTGATGCCAGGGTTACGGTCCTGGCGATGGAGAACCACCAGTAGCATGGCAGCACCCCGTAAATATCCGGACGAACTGCGCGAGCACGCGATTCGCGAGGTCCACACCACCGGCCGCCCGATCGCGCACGTGGCGAAGGACCTGGGCATTGTCAATCCCCTGGTTTCGTAGAGACCTCTCCTATGCGGCCTGGCACTTCTGGTCGCTCTTCTTGCGTGCTGCGGTGATGGTCCGTAGCACGGGCCGGTCCGAGAACGTCGTCCCGTTGCGCCGCCACCGCGACACCCAGCTGTGCAGCGTGCCCGGGTTGACGCCTAGGCAGTCTCGTTTGGATCACCGGGCGGACCAGAGGAAGATGCCCGCGATGTGGAGTCCGGCCAGGTAGATGGTGGCGGTCTTCTCGTAGCGGGTGGCGATGCCTCGCCACTGTTTCAGGCGGTTGATGCACCGCTCGACGGTGTTGCGCTGCTTGTAGGTCTCGCGGTCGAAGGCCGGTGGCCTGCCGCCCCGGCTGCCCCGACGTAGCCGGTGTCCGGGCTGGTCAGCGGGGACGGGGATCACTGCCCGGATGCCGCGCTTGCGCAGGTGCTCGCGGATCGCGCGCGAGGAGTACGCCTTGTCGGCCAGGACCACGTCCGGCCTGGTGCGCGGCCGTCCGCGCCGACGGGGAACGCGCAGGCGGGCCATGACATCGGTGAAAGCGGGTGCGTCGCCGGCCTGGCCCGCGGTGAGAACGAACGCCAGAGGCCGGCAGCGGGCATCGGCAGCGAGGTGGATCTCCGTGGTCAGCCCGCCCCGGGACCGGCCGATGGCATGGTCGTCCGGTTCGCCGGCCGGGGCCCCTTTTTGCGGGCCCCGGCAGCGTGCTGGTGAGCCCGCACGATCGTGGAGTCCACCGATACAGCCCAGTTGAGGTCCTCGTCCGCGTCGGCCTGGGCCACCAGGGCGGTGAAGACCCGCTCCCAGGTGCCGTCGACGGCCCACATCCGCAGCCGGTTGTAAACGCCTCGCCAGTTGCCGTATTTCTCCGGCAGGTGGACCCACTGCGTGCCGGTCTGGAACTTGTAGGCGATCGCATCGATCACCTCACGATGGTCGCGCCAGCGGCCACCCCGCTTCGGTGTCCGGTCCGGGAGTAACGGCTCGATCCGCGCCCACTGCGCGTCAGTCAACGGCACACCCGGACCAACGACCGACTGATCCAAACGAGACTGCCTAGCTCCTCGGCGACCTCCCGGGCCGGCCGCCCGGTCTCGACCACGATGCGCACCGCACTTTCACGGAACTCAGCGTCGTACGGCGGCTTCTTCTTGGACCCCATGAATCCCAACTTCCCCTGCAATCACGGGCTCCACGCTACGAGGGGGTGCGCCGTGAAGGTCTACGGCGTAACCGTGGCGATGCCGCAGGGGCATAGCCGGGCGCCTCACCCGTCGATCGATCAGCGGTGAACGTGGGAACCGTCCGCGATCTGCTCCCGACCCAAGTCGCCTCCAGCGGCACGGGACGGGATAGGTGCGTTGCCCGCCGAAGGGCGTGGGCGGGGCTGACGATCCGTCCGGTCACCGCGACCCAGCTCGGACTCGACCTCCTACTGCTGATCGACCCCGAGCTTGTGCCACACGTGTGCGAACTGCTCGATGTCCGCGGTCGACATGGAGGACCGGATTCGGGCGCGCAGGCCCGCCGCACCCCTGCTGACGATTGGGAAGAAGTCCGGCTCCACGTAGAATCCGTTGTCGAACAGGTAAGCCGACGTTTCCAGCGTATCGGCCTCGGAACCCAGCTCCAGGTATCGGATCGGGACGCTGTTTCCCTGGCCAGCGGCACGAACGAGGCCATCGAAAAGCGCAATGTTGCTCGACAGTTTGGCTTGCAACTCAGGCAGAGCCTCACTGCGGTGGAGCTTGGCGGACTCGATGATCGCGCCCAGTGCCGGAGTGTTCAAACGCTGGGACCACATCAACGGGCCGCTGCTGCGCTGGATGATCTTTCGTTTGCGGTCGTCGTCCCTGGGGCCGAACACGATGGCACCGCCTGATGCACCGAAACCCTTGTTCAGCGACGTGATGAGCATGGTCGAATCGTTGATCGCGCCCATCCGGTCCAGAACATAACCCCGGCCCATGTCACCGATCACCGACGTGCTGTGTGCTTCGTCGAAGTAGAGGAAGAGCCCGAACTCCTCCTGGAGCTCGAAGAGTTCCTCAAGTGGCGCTAGAGTCCCTCCCGTGCTGTAGACGGAATCGCAGACATAAGCTACGCGTTTGTTCTTCCTGCAGATGTCGGCAAGAGCCTCGACGTCGTTGTGCCTGATCGTCTCGACCCTGGTCTCGTCGGCACACAGGGACTTGAGCGACGCCATGCAGAAATGGGCGCGCTTGTCGAACACCATCACCGGGGCGACACCATCGGTGAGGAGACCGGAAGCCAGGACCGGCAACGTGGCCCACGCCGCTGCCGAGCACGAATTGAGGGTCGCCACATCCGCCCCGAACAGATCGCCGAGTGCGCACTCGGCTTCTTCGAGAAGCGGAAGGGTCATCCGGACTCGCGACAACGAACTGTTCAGGACCATGTTGCTCCGCAGCGCGGCGATCGCGGCGTCGATGATCCTCGGGCTCTCGTCCAGCCCCAAATAGGAGTAGGACGACATGTTGACCGCTACTCGACCGTCCGGCGCGCTGAGTCTTCCTCCCGGGACGGCCTGCAGCACTGCGCCATGAACTCCGAGCCGTGCCGCCGAGTCCCAGTAGCCGTCACTCAGGTGCCGGAGCTTCTTGACGTCGGAGAAGCCGTGACGCGAATTTTCCATCCCCACATTCCCTCTCACATCCTTAAGGCAACGTTCCGGCCGTCGTGGCGATCTCGTCCTTCATCGCTGTGAGCCGATCCCAGTCCTTGGAGAACACGAGCAGTTCGGCTCCCGGACCGAGATCCGAGTTGCAGCCGAGAACCACAGCCCCTTCACCTGAGTCCTTGTCGTACCTCACGCCCGCCCTCTCGATCGACCGGAGAAGGTCCGCGAGCCCCGCGGGCACAACATTGAGGATGGAAGAGAAGAAGTTGTTGCGGGCGTAGTCGTGCCCGAGGAGTCGTTCGGCGACGGTGTGGTAGATGAGACCGCCGCTCCAGCGAGCGTTGATCTCGTGGAAGAAGACCCGGCCATCGTCCAGCACGATGCCGTCGATGTTCACGTACCCGCGGTAGCCGATGGTCCGGACCAGTTCGATGAACTCTTCCGCGGGCTTCAAGGTCGCCTCGAACTCAGAACGTGACGGGGAGTCCAGTCCGATCCACTTGGCGCTGCCGCCAGAACCCTCCGGCAACTGCTCGTACTTCAGGATCGAGCTGTGCAGGAAACGTGCACGGTCGCCGTCGAGGTGGTACTCGAAGAAGAATCGTTGGTCTGCGCGGTGGTACGTCTCCACCGTGATGAACTGGTTCTGGGTGTCCGTCAGCTGCGACCACAGGGTGTCTGCGAGGGTATCGAGCTGGTCGTTGGCGTACGCCAGGACCTCGCGCGTTCCCGGGAAGGACGACTCCGGCGACGTCGATATTCCGATGTTGCCGTGGCCGCCACCACTCCTGTCCTGCTTGGCGATGACCATTCCGGTCTCAGCGATCAGTTCCTGGATCGCGCTCCGCACCTCAGCCGGACCGCGAGCGACGACGCCGTCCGTCAGCGGGGTACCGAGACCGGCCGCCAGCCTGCGGAACGTCGACTTCATGTTCAGCAGATCGATGCCGTTCTGCATGGCGAACTCGTAGCCGTCGAGCGCTGCGACGTTCAGCTTCCGGGTCAGCTGCGCGGCGGCGCGCGTCGACACGCAGGGGAACAAGCTCCATCCCGAGCCGGTTCCCGTGTGCGCGGCGAGCCGGTCGATGAACTCCGGATCCTGCAGGACCGCTTCGCTCAGCGGAGTCTGCGTCCGCTCCACGTGGACGCTCGTGCCGTCGATGCCGAGGGTGTCCGCAACGTAGCCAGGGAAGTCGGGGTCCACGGTGTCGGGTATGACCAGCACGTCCCCGTCCTCCGCGTGCCACAGGAACCTCGCCGTCGTGTCGGTCGACGACGCCGTCGCATCCGAGATTCCCAACCAGTCGCGAACCTGCTCCGAGTAGTCGGCCCGGAAGTTCGGAAGGATGATCTTTGGCACCCGCGATCTCCGCTCTCTGTGGATACGTCATGCCGGCCGGACGCGTCAGGGATTCTCGTGGCGGAAGTCGAGCTCCGCGTGCAGTTTCGGGATCCCGTCGGACGTGATGGTCACCACGTTGTGCAGATGCCCTGGTCCGTCGGAGGTGAAATCGTCGGTCATGATGACGTCGCCGCCGTGGTCGCGCAACAGGATCGCGCCCGAGAAGATCAGGTGACCGTCGACCCAACCAGCACCGGACGTGACCGCATCGATGTGGTTGCCCCGATCGTCGAAGTAGATCGACACGAACTGCTCGAGCTCGGGGCTCCAGCCGAAGATGTATCGGCAGTGCTGACCCGTCGGGTGCAGCTCGTTCGGTTCCTGGGTGTAGTCCCACTCGTACCACGTGCCCCGGAGGATCGGCGAGAGCTTGCCCCGGAACAATCCCTTCACCGGGGAATCCTCGCGTCCCGGAGGGTACACCGTGGATTCGCATCGCCAGTTGCCCAGGAAGGGGGTGAGGGGGCGCATCTCCTCGCGGGGTACGAACCCATCCGGCACGGGCAGGACGAGGCCCTGCGGGAGTTCGTGGGAGCTGGAGGTCTCGGACATCGTGTGCTGCTCCTGTCGATCGTCGTGCTGATGGGGATCTCGGAACACCGCGTGGTCGGCGTCGCGATGCGCCGGGCCCTCGCGCCGGCCGCTCATCGCGTCGAACGACGTGTGCAGCTACTGCCGGATCGCCGCAGTTCCGTCGGTCAGCACCAGCGACATGCGATGGTTCTTGTCGGCGAACCGGAACGACGCGACGCTGACCGTTGCTCCGAGCGGAGCGAATCCGGCCATGGCCCCGGTGGTCATGATCACGCCGTCGGGCATGGGCACGGCGTAGGTGTTCGTCCCGCCGCCGGCCGACGAGTTGTAGACCGTCACCATTGTGTGCCGGGACATGTTGGCTTCGCGCATCACGCTGCCCGGGATCTCCGCGCTCCCGAGCAGGCAGTCGTCCTTCGTGTCGTTGACGACGAGCCCCGTGATCAAGCTGTTGACCATCAGCCTGGGCATCAGCTCCTCCCTGAGCGGGTGTTCGTCCGGCACCGACCCCAGTTCCTCGTCACCGGTCAGGCGCTCGTACTTCAACGTCCCGGTGTCCAGCTTGTTGCCCGGGATGATGCCGTAGTCGACGATGGGCAGCGTTCCGTCCGCGTGGAGTTCCTGGCCGCGATCCCCGAGCCTGGTCTCCGATATGATGCACACCAGGTCGCCTGCGCTCAGGAAGTGGGCGACGCTGCCGCGGGCTTCCACCATGCCGGTGTCGGAATGCACGACGAACGTGTGCACCCGGTTCTCGATGTTGCTGGCGCCGATGCGAGCGACGATCACCGCCTCCCCGAGCACGAGATCGCTCACGGCGCACAGCTCCGGCGGCAGCGCGATGCCCTCACCGATGGCGGAGTCCGACCGCGCGCTCTCGTTCGTGGATCGACAGGCCGCATCAATGGTCAGGTTGTGGATCGCGCTCCGCTTGCACGGCATCTCGGGACCGATCACGGATGCTCCTCCGAATTCGTTGTTGACTCATTGCCAGGTTCCTGCGCGCCGATCACCTGTCGGACCGGCGCTGCGGGTGTGGATACCGGCCGACCCGTGGACGTCGGCTCGTGCGCATCGGTGCATCGTCGTCTGCGTCCTCGGACCGAAGCCTGCACTCCCATCTTCCGAATTCGAGTTCGTGCAGTCGGAACCCCACGAGATGTTCGACGATTCGCCCGCTTGGTCGGGCAGTCGGCACTGATTTTGATAACCGGCGCCAGCTATCCTGCTGCCGTCGTGGAGATGGTGCCACATCAGAAGCCCCCACTAGTGAGTGGCTGTGATGTTGGCCGGAATTCGACGGCGAGATGTACGCGAGGGCACGTGAAACGGACGCCGATGCTAACAACCATGTCCCCCTCTAACCAGACTTGAACTTCCGGGCGCTTGCTGGTTCTGTGTCGCGCGTGTCGCGCTTCAGAGTTCTTGGCAGAGCCCGTTGCCTACGGGTGTTCTACCGCCTGAGGAGAAGACCCGTGAAGGTCTACGGCGTAACCGTGGCGATGCCGCAGGGGCATAGCCGGGCGCCTCACCCGTCGATCGATCAGCGGTGAACGTGGGAACCGTCCGCGATCTGCTCCCGACCCAAGTCGCCTCCAGCGGCACGGGACGGGATAGGCGCGTTGCCCGCCGAAGGGCGTGGGCGGGGCGGAGCCGCCGTAGTACTCCGGGGCCGGGAGAGCCGGCCGCACGGGGAAGGGCGGCAGCGTGACAGACAAGGAGAGGACTGCAACGTCCGAAGATGCCCTGGTGAACACCGGGGTCGGGATGGCCGCCGCTTGGCGGCTGGGTGTCCCGGTACGGAAGATGCAGCTCAAGTTGCACCAGTGGGCGCAGGCGGATGCCTCGCGCCGATTCGACGATCTGTACAACACTGGTCTACGACCCGGGGTTCCTGATCGATGCCTGGCACAGGGTCGCGGGCAACACCGGGGCGAAGACGGCTGGGATCGACGGGCTGACCGTGGCCGCGATCGAATCCGGGCCGGGAGTACAGCCGTTCCTGATGGACATCAGGGACGAGCTCAAGGCGCGGATCTACCGGCCCGCACCGGTGCGGCGCACCCAGATCCCCAAGTCCAACGGGAAGATGCGTGATCTTGGCATTCCAACCGTGAAGGACCGGGGCGTGCAAGCCGCACTGAAGGCGGTCCTGGAGTCCATCTTCGAGGCCGACTTCCTGCCGGTCTCCTACGGGTTCCGGCCGGGCCGCCGAGCCCATGACGCCATCGCGGAGATTGTGTATCTGGCCCGCCGGGGCTACTCCGTAGTCCTGGAAGCCGACATCGAGGCGTGTTTCGACAACATCGATCACGTCGCCCTGATGGACCGGCTACGGGCCAGGATCTCCGACAAGCGCGTCCTGGCGCTGGTGAAGGCGTACTTGAAGGCCGGGGTCATGCACCACGGCATCGCCAAGGACACCCCCACCGGCACTCCCCAGGGCGGGATCCTCTCCCCGCTGCTGGCCAACATCGCTCTGACGGCACTGGACGAGCACTTCCACGTCCGGTGGCCCACCCGGATGGGCACCAGTTGGCAGCGCGAGAAGCGACGCAAGATCGGAACGGGAAACTGGAGATTGGTCCGCTACGCGGACGACTTCGTCGTCCTCGTCAGCGGCCCGGCCCACCGGGCCGAGGTGTCGGCCCTGTGCGAGCAGGTCGCCGAGGTCCTGGCCCCGCTCGGACCGCGGCTTTCACCGGAGAAGACCCGTGTGGTCCACATTGAAGACGGCTTCGACTTTCTCGGCCACCACATCCGCCGCCAGCGGAAACGCGACACGAACAAGCTCGTCGTCTATACCCGGCCCTCGAAGAAGGCCATCAAGGCCGTCAAGGACCGAGTCTCGGAACGGACCTACAGATACACCCAGAATCAGAGTCTGGCCACCCTCTTGGAGGGCCTGAACCGGACGATGACCGGGTGGGCGACCTACTTCCGACACGGCGCGGCGAAGCGGACATTCAACGCGGTCGACCACCACGCGTGGCACCGCGTCGCGATCTGGCTCCGCCGCAAACACGGCATCCCCAGCAGCCAGTTGAAGGGATTCTGTGACCAGGGATGGAGGTTCGCCGACAGCGGCACCGTGTTCCTCGGCGCATCCAGCGTCATGATCGAACGCTACCGCTACCGCGGAGCTCGGATCCCGACTCCGTGGACCATCGAACCGGCAGCCAACAACGGCTGACCACTGGCCAAGCCACGTGGAGAGCCGGATGCGTGGCCAACACGCACGTCCGGTTCGGGTCGGCGGCCCAGAGAAACGGAACGGCAGCAATGCCGTTCACCGCGCTCTGGGCCGACCGCACATGGTCAAAGCTGCCGCTGCGCCACGTCGAGCAGATCCGGCCGCACCTCGAACACGCCGTCCGGGTGCTGGGTGTCCAGCATGCCTGGGGCCGCAACGCAGCACCGGTTTCTGGCGCGGACGGCGGGCAGCCCCGCCCCTGGACGCTGCCGGTGTCCTACCACGAGATCCGGGGCCTGGTCACCGCGGTCCGCACCGCCTGCCTGATCCTCACCGCGGCGGCCAGCGGCATGCGGACGAGCGAACTGCTGGAACTGCGGGTCGGCTCCCGGCTGTCTCCCCGCATGGTCACCGGCGGCGGCCAGCGGTTCCGCCTGGCCAGCAAGGTCATCAAGGGCCGCCAGTTCGGCGGCGAGAACGACGAGTGGGTCGTCGTCGCCGAGGTCGACCAAGCGATCGCGCTCGCCAAACGCCTCCACGGCGGCGACATCGGCGAACCCGTGTTCGGCGCGATGGTCTTCCACACCAGCTACCCACGGCTGCGGAACTGGATCAACGGCCCCGCCGGGCATCAACTCGGTCTGACACCGATCCCCGCCGGCCCGCTCAACCTCCGGATGCTGCGCCGCACCCTTGCCCAGGAACTAGCCCAACGTCCCGGCGGACTGCTCGCGGCGAAGATCCACCTCAAGCACGTGTCGACTGCCACCACCGAGGGCTACGCCAACCGCCCCGGCGGATCACAAGCACTGTTCCACGCCCAGGTCCAGGAACTGGAAGAGGAACACCACCTGCACCTGCCCATCGACGCGTTCCGCCAGTTCCAAGCCGGACAGCTCCCCGCCGGACCCGGCGCTCGGGATCTCATCGCGACATTCACCCACGTCGACGGAGCGCTCCAGGAGGGCGCCTCGTTGGAGCCGTCGGTGCTGGACACCGACCGTCGAGTGGAGAACCTGCTCCGCACCCACGCAGGAACCCTGCATGTCGGCCCGGCCAACTACTGCTGGTTCCGCGACCCAACGAAAGCGCTCTGCCTGCGGCTGGCCGGGACCACCGAGGCGACTCGGCCGCTGATCGGACTCTGCGACTCGGCCCGCTGTCCGCAGGCCACCCATCATGCCTGTCACCGCCCGATCTGGGCCGAGCAGGCGGCCACCTTTCAAGCGTTCCTGGGCAACCCCAGAGTCCCCACAGGGGAGAAGACCCGGCTACGACGCGAGCACGACCGCGTCCAACGAGTGCTCGACAGCATCGACCAGGCCACCAGCACCGCTATGAGTACACCCGCATGTCCTTCGGTTCCGAGTGGCGAGCCCGACATATGCAGAAGTTAGGGCTTACTGCGTGCGAAAAGAATCGCTTGCTGAGCTTTCGCATCCGGGTCGAGCAGCATCTCGGCCTCGACCACGAATCCGGCATCGCGCAGCCAGGATGCCACCTGATCCGGCTGACGGCGGTACACATGGACCTTCATCGGGTGACCGCCATAGCCCTCCGTCTTCAACTGCGACTCGTCACCCACCTGAAACAGGAGCTGCAGCGGTCCGCCCGGACGCATTGCTCGGTGGAAGTGCCCGAACACAGTCGGCACCTCGTCGTCGGGGATGTGGATCAACGACTGCCAGGCGAGCAGGCCGGCCACCGAAGCAACGGGGAGGTCCAGTTCCGCCATCGAGCCCACCTCGAACCGCAGGCCGGGGTGGTCGCGCCGGGCCACGTCAATCATCCCCGGGGAGAGGTCGACACCGAAGGCGTCGACACCGAGCTCATGCAGGTGGGCGGTGACTTCACCGGGGCCGCAGCCGACGTCCGCGACCGGCCCGCCGCCAGCGACCCGCACGCTGTCGGCGAACAACGCCAGCGCCGCGCAAAGGTACTGGTGTCCGGCGAGGGCACCTCGCACTTGGTCGGCATAGCTGACCGCGACCGTGTCATAAGAGGTGCGGGTGTCAGCCAACCAGTCATCCGTGGTCATGACCGGCACGATATTCCATGATCACGACCTCGTGAACGGCCGACGCAGAGGGACCGATCATTGGCCCGCCAACTGGCCCAGACCTCCGCCACGTTTCCGCAGACCGCAATGCAGGAGTGCACATCATGCCGCTGACCACCGAACAGCGCCGTCGCAACGAGGCCAGCATCCGTGCTGCGATGGACCGCCTACTGCTGGGGCAGCTTCCAGCCCGCGGCGGTTGCAACCTCAAGACTCTTGCACGAGAAGCCGGCGTCGCCAGAACGGGCTTCTACGCACGCACCGACCCACAGGGCAACCAGCGGCCAGGGCCCTATCAGCACCTGGCCGAGGAGTTTCAGCGTCGGCTGGCCGATCTCCGCGAGGCGGGCACCGTCTCAGACCCGCGCGAACTCCAGATCACCCGTGACCATGTGCGGTCGGCCCAGAGCGCGGTGAACGGCATTGCTGCCGTTCCGTTTCTCTGGGCCGCCGACCCGAACCGGACGTGCGTGTTGGCCACGCATCCGGCTCTCCACGTGGCTTGGCCAGTGGTCAGCCGTTGTTGGCTGCCGGTTCGATGGTCCACGGAGTCGGGATCCGAGCTCCGCGGTAGCGGTAGCGGTAGCGTTCGATCATGACGCTGGATGCGCCGAGGTGGCAGCCCGCTCAGCGCGGTGATCGCCTGCTACGGATTACGGATCGATCTTGTGGAGGAAGGCTATGGAACTGTCCCCCGTACGTCGGATCCGGGCGGTCGAACCGGTTTCCGCCAGGAAGTCGTGAACAGCCCTGCTGCACCCGTCCCAGAAGTCGTAGTCGTCGAGGATGACCACACCGTCGACCTCGACGTGCTGGAACATGACGTCGAGGCACAGCTTGGTGGATCGGTACCAGTCCCCGTCGATGCGCAGGACCGCGATCGGATCACCGCAGTAGTTCGGGACGGTGTCGTCGAACCACCCCTTCTCGACAGAGACGTGGTCAGCGTGATCGCCCGAGGAACGGATGAGGGAGAGGAACTCGTCGTAATCCGCGTGGAGGTTGTCGAGGTAGAACGGATCGTCGGAGTCGGACTGCCAGGCGACAGCGTCGGGTCCATCGATGGTGGCCGCCGGAGGAAGTCCTTCGAACGAGTCGTAGAAGTGGTACTTGCGCCCGGGACCGCCGATCTGCATCATCGCCGCGGCCATCCCGCCCTTCCAGGTACCGCATTCGACGAACGCGCCTCGGAGTGCGCGCGATCGCTCATGGATCAGGGCGAGGTTGTCGCAGAAGGAGTCTTCGGGTATAAGCGTGTAGTTCGCAAAACGGTCGTAGATCTCTTCGTAATGGGTCTGGTGCTCTTCTTGGGACGACCGGGTGACAAATTGCCGGAACCACTTCCTCTTGATTCGTTCGGACATATCATCCGCGTCTCGCCACGACCCCATCTTGACAACGTATCAGCAAGGACAGATGGGGGGAAGGTGGCGTGAGCCGACGATATGTTGGACGCGGGTTGCCGGGGCGCGGGATGTCCGCTGCTCCACGGCTCCGAGCGGACGGGCCGTGGTCGTGGTTCTTGCGGCCTTCCCGCCGGTCAGGCCCTCGCCGGCGCGATCTGCACGGCGACCCCACCGCCCGTGCCCGTGTTCTCCCCCGAGCCGTGGCGGGCGCGCGTTCAGCTCTTGGCTGCCCGCACCAGGACGTAGTCGAGGCCGTCGATCTGCGCGTGCAGCGCCGCCTGGTCGCTGAGGTTCTCCCGGACGAGGTCGGCGAGCTCGGTACCGACGCGCTCGACGTACTCCGGGTCGTCGACGGTCCGGAGCGCAGCGCGCAGGTAGGGTGCGAACACGTCGCCGTGGATCGACCTGATCTCGACGTCGTCGAACCCGGCCGTGGCCAACCGGTCACGGTAGGTGTCGACGCCGTACCAGTTCGCCTCCGGTGCCATACCCGCGAACATCGACGTGCGCAGCGGGTCGTCGGTGCCGGTCGCCTGCGGATGCCGGGGCACGATGTCGGTCACGGCGAGCACCCCACCCGGGCGCAGCAGGGTGTGGGCCTGGCGGAAGAACTCCGCGCGCGTGTCGAAGTGGAAAGCCGCCTCCAGCGCCAGCACCCGGTCGAAGGATCCGGCGATGAAGGCCTGTTCGATCGCGGTCGCCGAGCACCGGTGGAAGGTGATCCGCTCGGTGAGGCCCTCGCGTTCCGCGCGCGATCTGGCGTGCGCGAGGTGGCTCGCGGTGATCGTCACGGCGTCGATGGTGCTGTGCGGGTACGTCGTGAGCCATCGGAAGTCCTGCGCGCCGAAACCGAAGCCCACGTCGAGGACACGGTCCCCGGGTGCGAGCCCTGCCGTGCGGGCGAGCGCGTCGGTGAGCGCTTCGCTGGCCCCGGTGAACGTGGTGGCCTCCGCCCAGTACCCGAAGTTGATGTAGGTGCTGTCGTGGGCGAACAGCTTCCCCGGGTCATAGAGCTCGTAGCGCCCGAGGGCCAGCTCCTCGGGCGCGGGCTCGGTCGTGTCGTCGACCAGTGGCGCGGCGCCGTCGGCGGTCGTCATGGTGCTGTCTCCTTCGCCTGGTGGGTGTCGCCTCGGCGGCCCGGTGGGCGGCCCGTGGCGGTACCGGGTCGGGGTCGATCACGATCTGCGCGACCGACCCTACCGACCCTACGTGCTCGGGCGTCGGCGTCCCGGGAATCTGCCAAAACAACGTGCCGCGGCAGGTGTTGCCCGCCGTGCACATCGGCGTCACCAGCACGTTCGGAGTTGGTCCGGCAGTTGTTCCGCAGCAGGTCAGACAACGACCCGAATGGAATCCGCAGCAGCAACGGTGACCCTCGACGCGGGCGATCCGCCCGCCATCGGACCGAGCTGTCCGTCCTCGATCGACCGTCGGAGCACGAGCCTGCTCGTGGGCCCGGGGCAGATGCGCACGTTGACGATCCCGATGTTCATCAAGTAGACCATTGCGTGTGAACAGCCACGCACTCGAACGCCGGCACGGTACGAGGAGATACTGATGGTGTCAGCGGACGGCGTGTGGCCCATCGAGCAGGATCTGGCGGACCCCTCTTTCATGGGCGGCACCGGAGCTGGCGACGATTTCTGGGCGGAGTCCCGCCGTCGGGGCGTCACCTGGCACGAGCCGAGGAGCGATCGTCCCGGATTCTGGGTCGTATCGCGCTACCGGGACGTTCGTGATGCGTACGTGAATGTCGACGGTCTGTCCTCGTCCCGGGGGACCGTGTTGGACGTGCTCCTCCGGGGCCCTGATTCTGCGGGCGGGAAGATGCTCGCGGTGACCGATCCGCCGCGGCACCGCGAGCTGCGCATCCTCATGGCCCGTGCCTTGTCGCCGGAGTACGTCCGCCGCATGGAGCCGACGTTACTCAGACGCAGTCGTCAACTGGTGCGGCGATGGACCGGGAGCGGTGAGTTCGACTTCGTCGAGTCGATAGCGGACCGTATGCCGATCGAGACCATCTGTGATGTGCTGCAGGTGCCGGGCAGTGATCGTACGATGCTGATGGAGTGGAACAAGCAGACGCTGTCGTCCACGAGCCTGGATGATACCCTGCTCGACGCCCTGAACGCCCGGAACGAGATCATCCTCTACTTCATCGATCTGGTGGAGGAGAGACGGGCGGCACCCGGAGATGACCCGATCAGCGCTCTGGCGCACGGGCGCGTACAGGGTGAACAGCTCAGCACAGAAGACGTCGCACTCAACTGCTACAGCCTCATACTGGGTGGTGACGAATCGTCTCGCATGTCCGCGACCTCGGCCGTGAGAGCGCTGCACGGCCACCCTGACCAGTGGCGGTCGTTGAAGAGCGGGTCGGTCGACTACGACACCGCCGTCGAAGAGCTCATCCGTTGGGCCACGCCGGCGATGCACTTCGCCCGCACCGCGGAGAAGGATGTCACCGTCGGTGGGACCCGGATCGCTCGCGGCGACGTCGTGAGCCTGTGGAACGTCTCGGCGAACCGCGACGAGGAGGCGTTCGACGATCCCGGCTCGTTGAACCTGTCCCGGCGTCCCAACAAGCACCTCGGCTTCGGCTGGGGTCCCCACTTCTGCCTGGGTGCCGCCCTGGGCCGGGCGAGTCTCAAGTACCTGCTGCAGGCGCTCGCCGAGTCCGTTGCGTCGATCGAGACCGAGGAACATCCGCAGCGCGTGTACTCGAACTTCCTGTACGGCTACAGGTCCCTCAGGACGACGCTCGTCCCCTAGGCGCCTCCACTCCACCTCCACCGTCACTGCGAAAGGAGCCGGCGGCGATGACCAGCAACACGTCGAACGAGGTTGCCGTGGAAACCGAAGAGAGGTTGCGCCGCGTCCGGGCTGCGCTCGACGATGTCGTCGACGCGGAGGGCCTGCCGGGTGGGGCTGTTGCACTCCTCGACGGCGACAGCACGTACTACACGTTCTCGGGCCACGGCGACCTCGACACCGCGCGGGACTGGTCCGACGAGTCCCGGCAGCCCATCGGTTGCCTCTCCAAGGTCCTCATCGCGTACGTGGCCATGATGCTCGTCGACCGGGGCGTCGTCTCGCTGGACGAACCGTTGTGCGACCGCGTTCCCGGGGCGTGCTTACGACGGGACGGCGTGAGCGCACCGATCACGCTGCGATCCGCGCTCAGTCATTCAACGGGGGTGGACCAGGCGTTCGAGGTCTGGAACCAGGTGAATCCTCGAACTCCTGCAGAGTACGTGGAGGGTCTCCAGGGTTATCGGCAGATCGCTGAACCCGGCCAGGTCTTCGCCTACAACAACATCGGTACGGCCGTGGCTGCCGTGCTGATCGAGAACATCCTGCAGGAGAGTTGGCAGCGCGCCGTCAACACGATGCTGCTCACGCCGCTCGGGATATCGGCGATCGCGGAGCCGGAGGACGGAGGCGGGCTCTCCGGACTCGACGAGACCGTGGTTACGGGGTACTCGGCGCGTGCGGGAGGCCAGGGATACCAACCCGTGGCGCCGGCTGATCTCGAACGGGTGGCCGACTGCTTCGGATCGACCACCATCTACATGACGCCGCACGAGATCAGCCTCTTGGCGCGGTGCGCGATGTCCGACGGTGTCGGCGGGAACGGCGTCCGGGTGCTGTCGGAGACCCTCGCTCGCGAGATGCGCTCGCCGCAGATCGGTATCCCCGGCCATCCGATGTACGACTCATGGGGACTCGGGTGGCTGCTCTTCGACGACGAGTCCTTCGGCTTCGAAGCTGCGACCGAGGGGCAGCACATCTTCCTGAGGATGTTCAAGGAAGAGGACCGTGGATTCCTGGTCATGACCAATTCGTTCCCGTCTTTCCCCCTGTACTCCGAGATCCTGCTGGCCGCGACCGATCGGCAGTGGCCGGCCGACGGAGCTGCCGCCAACACGTTGCAGGAATCCCACTGCGTGGGAACGTACGAGGCGGACGGCCACAAGCTGGAGATCCGGGCGGCGAGCGACGGCATGGAGTTCAAGCTGTTCCTGGGCGGCGGTTCCGAGAACTGGTACCTGCTGCACCAGGGTCAGTCGGCGTTCGCAGGAGGTGGGGCGCTCGTGCTGTCGTCGGTGAACAGGGGGTTCCAGAGCGCGGCGGTTCCGATCTGGGTGGGCGATCGGGCGGAGCCATCCTTCCTCAGATTCGGGATGATCGTCCTCGAGAAGGTCTCCTCGACCGATCCTGGGAAATGAGGGCACGATGAACGCGCACGCGAACCCGCCGTCGACCACGATCAACGATCTCCTCAGGGACCAGGCCGAACGAACCCCGGATGCTGTCGCGATCGTCTACGGCGACGACACGAGGCTCACCTACGCCGAACTCGACGCCGTCATCGTCCGACGGTCACGTGCGCTCGTCGACCGTGGGGTCGGGCGGGAGTCCGTCGTCGCTCTGGCGGTGCGGAACCCCCTGAGCTTCTGGACCACCGTGCTGTCCGTGCTCCGCGCGGGAGGTGCGTACCTGCCGATCGATCCCGACAGCCCGGGGAAGCGGATCGAGTTCATGATCGGCGATGCCTCGCCGTTCCTGATCGTCGCCGACGAGAGCGTCCGGTCGGCTCTGCCGCAGCGGAGCGGCATCGTGACGGTCGAGGCCCTCGACGCCGAGCGTCGTCCTCCCGACCCGGAGCGCGAGGCGGAGCAGCGTCGTGCGCCCGCGACGCGCGACGATCTGGCGTACGTCATGTACACCTCGGGGTCGACCGGCAACCCGAAGGGTGTTTTGGTCTCGCACGCGGGGATTCCCGGCCTCGTCTCCACGCTGGCGACATCGATGGACATCACGTCGCGGAGCAGGGTCCTCCAGTTCGCCTTCCCGACCTTCGACGCGTCGCTGTCCGAGGTGTGCGTCGCTCTCGCCTCCGGGAGCACCCTGGTCCTCGCCGACCGAGCTGACCTGTCTCCTGGGAAGTCGCTCTCCGACACCATCGCCCGTCACGGGGTCACCGCGGTGATGCTGACACCGCAGGTGCTCGCGGCGGCCGGCGACGGAACCCTGTCGACCGTCGAGTCGCTCCTCACCACCGGGGACAAGGTCTCGCTCGGCCTCGTCCGGACGTGGTCCGCGCGGCGCCGGATGGTGAACGGGTACGGGCCGACCGAGACGACGGTCTGCGCCACCGTGAGCCGTGCACTGTCGGCGGACGAGGTCGAGATCCCGATCGGGCCGGCGATGGCGGGCACCGACGCGTACGTCCTCGACGGCCGGCTGGAGCCGGTCCCAACGGGCGAGCCGGGCGAGCTCTACCTGCACGGCCCGCACCTCGCGCGGGGGTACCTGGGGCAGCCGGGCCTGACCGCGTCCCGGTTCGTGGCATGCCCCTTCGCCGAGCCCGGGGACCGCATGTACCGGACCGGCGACCTGGTCTCCTGGAACGAGGCTGGCGAACTGGTGTTCCGCGGCCGGGTGGACGGGCAGGTGAAGATCAACGGCGTCCGCATCGAGCCCGGCGAGATCGAGGAGGTCCTCGTCCAGCACCCTGATGTCGACCAGGCGGTCGTCCGCGCCGCGGGTGGTCGGTTCGAGGACGACGGGCGCCGGTTGATCGCGTACGCGGTGCCGGCGGGCAGCGCCGGGACGTGGTCGGGGGCCAGCGGGAGCGACCCGGGTGCGTGGCGGGACGAGCTGGCAGCGCGGTGCCGGACGTGGCTCGTCGACAGGCTGCCCGCGAGCATGATTCCCGCCGTCCTCGTGGTCCTCGAGCGCTTGCCCCTGATGCCCAACGGCAAGCTCGACGCGGCCGCGCTGCCGGTGCCGGAGTTCACGTCCGAGGCCTCCGCGTCGCCGTCCAGTCCGGCGGAACGCAGCGTGGCCGACATCTTCTGCGAGGTCCTCGGACGCGAGACCATCGGTGTCGACGATGATTTCTACACGGTGGGCGGGGACAGCGTCCGCGCGATGCGCGTCGTCTCGTTGGCTCGCGCCCGTGGCCTGCGGTTCAGTGTTCGACAGATGATCGAGCTCCGGACCGTGGCCAAACTGGCCGCTGTCGCCCGGACGACCGCCGTGAAGGTGCCGTCGTCCGACCGGGCGACCGGGCCGGCGCAGGAGAAGCGCATTCCGCTCCTCCCGGTCACGCAGTGGAACCGGGACGCCGGACCCGGGTTCGAGCGGTCCGCGCAGGCGGCCCTCTTCGAGGCTCCGGACGGCTTCCTCCGGACCGACCTGGTCCCTTTGCTGGAGAAGGTGGTTGAGCGGCACGAGCTGCTCCGATGCCGTCTGGATCGCGACGGCTGCCTGGTCGTCGACCCACGCGCGAACGTCCCCGTGGCGACATCGATCACAGTGGTCGACGTGCCTGACGGTGTCGAGGGCGCGGCATGGCAGTCGCTCGTGGTCGCGGAACGCGACTCGGCAGTGCAGAGGTTGGATCCCGCAGGGGGCGTGATCGGCCAGTTCGTCTGGTTCGAGTCTGCGACGACGCAGGCACGTCGGCTCCTGGCGGTGGTCCACCACGCGGTGGTGGACGGGGTGTCGTGGCGTGTCCTGCTGGATGATCTGGCCGCTCTCTCGGCGCCCGCAGCGGTGGCCGGCAGCCGAGAGGTCCCGCCGTTGCCGGCGACCGGGATGGGGGAGTGGGTCGACATCCTCACCAGGGAAGCTACTGCGCGCACGCGCGTCCAGGAACTCGAGTACTGGCGGTCGGTCGTCGACGGGCCCGACGAGCCCGTGGGGCGCAACCGCCTGGACCCCACGGTCGACCTGACGGACACGCTCGTCCACGCACGTCTCGTACTCCCTCCCGACCACACCGCATCGTTGCTGGCGGCCGCGGAACGGGGTGCGGGCGGCATGGACGGTCTGCTGGTGGCGAGCGTCGCGGTGGCGGTGGCCGAGTTCCGTCGGACCGATGCGACCGTGGGCTCGTCCGTGCTCCTGTGGCTGGAGGGGCACGGGAGGGAGGAGTCCGTCTTCCCGGGCGTGGACCTGACGAGGACGTTTGGGTGCTTCACCACCGCCTATCCCGTGCGTGTCGCCGTGCCGGGGTCCCCCTCCGTCTCGGCCCGCGCAGCTCACGCCAGTGCGGTCGACGCGCTGTCGGGTCTTCCCGACAAGGGCATCGGTTACGGGCTCCTGCGACACCTCAACCCCGAGACGAGGGCCGTTCTCGAGAAGCATCCCATCGGGCAGATCGGCGTGAACTACCTCGGGAGGTTCGGATCGAGATCGGGTTCGAGCTCGGGCTGGGACTTCTGCTCGGAGGTCCCGGAGCTGGGGGCACTCGATGTGCCGGAGCCGCCCGGCCGTTCGGCGTTGACGGAGCTGAACATCGACGCATGGGTGTTCGACACCCCGGGGCAGTCGACGTTCGGTGTCTCTCTCACGGCTCCGCGACGTGTGCTGTCGTCGGGCGACCTGAAGGTATTGGGGGGCCTCTTGGAGCACGCCCTCGCCGACGTGGCCCGAGCAGCACTCGACGACGAGGCGTGAAGCCCGACCAGGACGAGCCCCTCTCACGTCAGGTGGACGGCATGACTTCTCCGCACGGAACTGGTGCCCCTGCTCGGGATCACGGTTCGTACGCGCAGTACCTCCAGTTGGACAAGCTCCTGTCCTTGCAGGCGTGCATCACGAACGGCGCCGGCGAACCCCTGTTCCTCATCATGCACCAGGTCGCCGAGCTGACGTTGAAGCTCCTGGTGGGGGAGATCGACCGCCTGCAGCGCCACGTCGAGCAGGGAGACCTGCTCGACGCCATCACCCAGGTGGGGCGCGCGCAACGCGTCCACGGAGTGCTGAGGGAGACGTGGGAAGTCCTCGGCACCCTGAGCCCGGCGGAGTTCGGGGCGTTCCGCGGTGCGCTCGGTTCGGCCTCGGGTGCCCAGTCCGTCACCTATCGGGAGCTGATGACGCGCCTCGGGGAACGGGATCACACGTTCCTCCTCCGCGGCGGCGTGCCGGCCGCGGAGGCCCGACGTCTGCGTGAGCTGCTGTCCCGGCCCAGCCTCTACGACGCCGTCCTCGAGCAGCTGCACAAGGGAGGCGTTCCCCTGCCGGACCGGTGCCTCGACCGCGACTGGAGTGAGCCCTACGAGGAGCACCCGGACGTGGTCGACGCCTGGCGGGAGGTCTACCAGAACCGCCGCGAGCACCAGTCCCTCTTCGACCTGGCGGAAGCGCTCATCGAGCTGTCCTACGGATTCTGCCGGTGGCGGGCGGTTCATGCGCTCGTCGCGGAGCGGCTGATCGGCGCCAAGGTCGGCACCGGAGGCACGTCAGGCGTGAGTTGGCTGCAGCGGCGGGTCCAGCGCCGGGAGTTCCCGGAGTTGTGGACGGTCCGGACGCTGCTCTAGGGCCCGTCTTCAAAGGTCATCAGGTCGTGGATCATGGTGGGGTGGTACGCCGTCATGAACTCACTGACCAGGAGTGGGAGTTGCTCGCTCCGCTGATACCGCAGGCCGCGACGGGCCGGCCCCGGGTGTCGGACCGGCAGGTCATCAACGGGATGGTCTACAAGATCCGCACCGGGATCTCCTGGCGTGACCTGCCCGAACGCTACGGACCGACAGGCTGCTCGATCGGATGGCAGGCCGGTTCGCCCGTGTGGAGGCCCGCCGCCGTGCCGGGAAGTTCGTGTTCGCGCTGCTCGCGGACCTGCCGCGGAAGAGCTGCTGGAGCATCGCTGAACACGCGGGTGACGCCGATCCGCGCGGCATGCAGCACCTGCTCAACCGGGCGGTGTGGGACACAGACGGCGTCCCCCGACGACCTGCGCGAGCACGTCATCGGCGCGCTCGGCGACACCGACGCGGTGCTGGTGGTCGACGAGACCGGCGATCTGAAAAAAGGGCACCGCGACCGTCGGGGGGCAGCGCCAGTACACCGGCACCGCAGATCGGATCAAGAACGCCCAGGTCGCGGTCTACCTCACCTACGCCGGCGCCCGCGGGCACGCGGGCACGCGGGCACGCGGGCACGCGGGCACGCGGGCACGCGGGCACGCGATGATCGACCGCGAGCTCTACCTGCCCCGCTCCTGGATCCAGGACCCCGAACGTCTCCAGCGAGCCGGGGTGCCCGCCGAGATCGAGTTCGCGACCAAGCCCGCGCTGGCGACCGGGATGCTGATCCGCGCTGGCCGCGGGTGTCCCGGCCCGCTGGGTGGCCGCCGATGAGGTCTACGGCGCCGACCCCAGCCTGCGCGTCGAGTTGGAACGCCACCAGCTCGGCTACGTCCTGGCCATCGGCTGCGATCGCCGCGTCCCAGCCGGAACTGGGCCGGTCCGTGCAGATGCCCTGACCGCCGACCTGCCGCAATGGGCATGGCAACGGCTGTCCGCCGGCGCCGGATCACACGGTGTCGGCGTACACGTGAACGTGCATAGCTGCGTACGGATGAACGTGCAGAGTTCTTGATGTGTTGAGGGACGATGCCCGGCACTCTGCTGCCTGTTGTTGGGGTTGCAGAGAGGGGTGGGCCGTGGTCCTGGATCCGCAACGCTGGCTGGAGTTGCGGCGCTTTCGCGGTCTGGTCGAGTCCGGTGCCATGAGCCTGTCGGAGGTCGCCAAGGAGACCGGGCTCAACTGGAGGACGGTCAGCAAGTACCTGTCTGCCGACGGGCCCGTGTCGCCGCCGCGCCGGTCACCGAGCGGACGGTCCCGGGCGAGAGTGCTCGACGAGTTCGCGCCGCTGGTCGACTCGATGCTGCGGGCGGAAATCCTGATGAAGGCCGCCGTCATCCACGAGCGTCTGGCCACGGAGTACGGGTTCACCGGCAACTACCAGCGGACCAAGCTCTACGTCCAGGAAGCCCGCCCCAGGATCGCCGAGGAGCTTGGCATCACACCAAAGGAGCTGGCGGGCATGCACCGCCGCTTTGAGGTGATCCCCGGGGCCCAGGCCCAGGTGGACTGGGGCGACGAGGGCAAGGTCCTCGCCCACGTGGGCATCGCGAAGGTCTACTCGTTCCACATGACGCTGTCGTACTCGCGCGACCCGTTCTGCTGCTTCACCACCAGTCAGGATCTGCAGACCTTCTTCGACTGCCACCGCCGGGCGTTTGCCCACTTCAGCGGGGTGCCAATGACGATCGTCTACGACCGCACCAAGACCGTCGTCCGCCGCCACGTCGCCCCCGGCGAGGCCGTCCCGCTGCACCCGGAAGCAGTCGGTTTCGCCGGACACTACGACTTCGACATCGACGTGCTGGCCGCCTACCGGCCCACCGGCAAGGGCCGCGTCGAACGGCAAGTGCAGCTGGCCGAACAGGCCGGCCACCGCACGCCCGACGGCCTGCAGCACCTCCTCGCCGGATCGAAGTGGGAGCCCGACGACATCCGCGACGACCTGCAGCAATACGTCGCCGACAAGCTCGGCGAGAACGACGGCGTACTGATCATCGACGACACCGGGTTCATCAAGAAGGGCACCACCTCCGCCGGGGTCCAGCGCCAGTACTCCGGAACCGCCGGCCGGACCGAGAACTGCCAGATCGGTGTCTTCGCCGCCTACGCCTCCGCCCGCGGCCGGGCTCTGGTCGACCGCGAGCTCTACCTCCCGAAGTCCTGGACCGAGGACCGGGAACGCTGCCGCACCGCAAGGGTCCCCGACGAGCGGGAGTTCGCCACCAAGGGCGAACTGGCCCGGCACATGGTGCTGCGGGCCCTCGCCTCGCCGCTGCCCATTACCTGTGCGGCGACGGCGCGAAGGGGCCCCGCGTCTACCACTGGGCGGCAGTGCGGCTGCCGGCCGTCGCCGAGTTCGACTACCAGGGCGAGGTCCCCCACCGGATGCGGTGGGCACTGGCCCGGCGCAGCATCAGCAAGCCCGACGAGATCGCCTACTACCTCGCCTACGCACCCCTTCAGACCACGGTCCAGGAGCTGGTGCGGGTCGCCGGGTCGCGCTGGGCGATCGAGGAGTGCTTCCAGGCCGCGAAGAACGAGTGCGGCCTGGACCAGTACGAAGTCCGCCGCTACGTGGGCTGGTATCGGCACATCACTTTGGCCATGCTCGCGCACGCCTTCCTGGCCGCCACGGCACACCAGCCC
The DNA here is from genome assembly GCF_042744565.1 of Streptomyces sp. NPDC058812. Taxonomy (NCBI): domain Bacteria; kingdom Bacillati; phylum Actinomycetota; class Actinomycetes; order Kitasatosporales; family Streptomycetaceae; genus Streptomyces; species Streptomyces sp. NPDC058812. The sequence goes on along the minus strand of NZ_JBHYOB010000002.1, from coordinate 117,660 downwards.
TGGGAAAAGGGGGCGCAACCGGTGGGACAGCCGGGGCCGTCGAGTTCACAGTGGCGGAGGTTCGGCGACTCCTGGCAGCTTGTCGTGCCCGGCCCCCGCACCTGAGCGGACACCGCGGACGACACCACGCGCTGAGCTGGTCGAACTGGCGCCGCCGACGCCAAGCAGTCGCCCGCCGCTGTCACTACCTGCGGCGTTGTCGCACGATCGAGGGGCGGTCTCCGTGAGACCGCCCCCGCACGACCGAAGTCCCGCTACACTCCCGCCACCCGGCGAAAGACCAGGTAAGACAGCGAAAACCTGCTGGAGTACTAGGCGGCATCGTCCGCTGTGCGCCGGGTCCCAGGACGATCAGGCGGCTGCACCCCCGCCTCAGACGACCGAGAAAGCCATGCATCCCCACGAGTTGTAGCCCGAAACGATGGCCAGGATCCGATCGCCCGGCTCGATGATGCTCTCCGACGCCATCGCGGACACGTTGATGAGAGCGTCTGCCGCGAAGCAGTGGGAGTAGCCCGCCACGGTGCCCCGGTAGGTCCGGTCGAACGGCACCTCCGCCGCGTTCGCGAAGGTCCTCAGCGTGGGCTCGAGGTAGTTGTTGGTGACGAGGTAGGAGAAGTCTGCCGGACCGAGCCCGGTCCTCTCGTAGAGCGCCGCGGCTGCCCGGCGCACTCCGCGGGCCGTCGCCATGGCCATCGCCATCGGCTCGGACTCCGACGTCAGAGCATGCAGTCCTGCCTCGACGGTCATGGTCGTGCCGAGCAGCTGCAGACCGTGCTCGGGGCGACGGGTACTGACGACGCAGGTGGCAGCGCCATCGCTGAGCACCCCGATGCCGCCACCGAGCAGGCGTTGCCCCGGTCGGCAGACATCGGTGGTGGCGACCAGCGCGGTGGTGGCGTCGCCGCCGCGCAAGCAGGCCACCGCGGTGCGCACGGCGACGGCCAGGTTCGCGCAGTTGGCCAGGCCGACGCCGATCAGCGGGGTGCGGTTCAGTCCTATGGCCTGAAGGAACCGCGCCGCGTCCAGCTCGGGGTCGGCGCTGTCCCAGAACGTGTTGGTCGCGTAGACGACCAGATCGACGGCTGCGGTCGAGGAGGACGGATCGAGCGTCGACGTCGCGCTGTCTGCTGCCAGCTGCCAGGCCTGCCGGTCGGACTGCCGGAAGTGCGCCAGCCCGCCTCGCGTCAGCTGCTCCAGCGCCTCCGACGACAAGATTTCGGGCAGCACCGCGATGTCGTTCGACTCTCCGACCGCGACGCCGATCCGGGTCAGGAAGATGTCGGGCCAGGCTTCACCCGCCCCCGTGGTCATCGTCGAGCGAGGTGGCGGCGGCAGGCGGAGGCGAGTTCTTCGATCGTCTCCGCTCCCTGGAACACCTCGAACGGCAGCTCGGTCGCCAGCAGGCTGTCCAACCTGCTGGCGACGTCGACCGCCTGCAACGAGTCACCACCGAGGTCCTTGGTGAAGGAGTCCTGGACGCTGATGTCGTCGAGGTCGAGCACCTGCTGCCAAATCCGGAGTATCTCCGCCTCCATGTCGTCACGCGGCGCGACGATCGGGCGGGTCCGCTCCACCGGTGATTCGCGGGGCTCGGGAAGTGCTCCCCGGTCGACCTTGCCGTTCGTCGAGAGCGGAATCTCGGGAAGGTTGATGAACCGGGCGGGAACCATGTACTCGGGGAGTCGGCTCGCGAGGTGCTCGCGCAGTTCTCGGCGCCCGGCCCGGCCCACGACGTAGGCCACCAGCTGGCTCTGGCCCTCGGATTCGCGCACCACCGCGACGGCTTGACGAACGTCCGGGTGCGTCCCGAGGCTGGCCTCCACCTCGCCGAGTTCGATGCGGAACCCCCTGACCTTGGCGAGGTGATCGGCTCGTCCTGCTGAGGTCAGGAGACCATCCGCGTCCTGACGGACCAGATCCCCCGTGCGGAAACCCACCTCGGAGAACTGGCCGGCATTGAGCTCGGCCTGGCCGAAGTAGCCCAGGGTGACACCGGGTCCGCTGACGTGCAGTTCGCCGATCTCGCCCGGAGCTGTCGGAGTGTGGTCGGGGTTCAGCACGCGCACGTCGACGATGTCCGTGACCGGGTAGCCCATCGGTGCGGGGCGCTCCTCGCCCGGCTTGCACCGCCAGTGCGAGACCACCGGCACCTCGCTGCTGCTGAACACGTTGTGCAGCGCAGTCTCCGGGAAGATCGCGAAGAACCGCTGCTGCAGGGCCGGGGGCAGGGGTTCGCCCGCACACAGGACATGGCGCACCGCGGTGCAGCTCGCGGCCTCGGGCTGTTCGAGGAACAAGCGCATGACCGACGGGATGAAGGTGGAGATGGTGATCTGCTTCCTGGCCGTCAACCTCGCCAGGTAGCCGAGGTCGGTCTGTCGGCCCGGAGGGACGACCACCGTGCTGCCGCCGGTCAGCAGCGGCCAGAGCAGGCCGTGCACGAGGGCCACGAAGTTCACCGACATCTTGAGCAGGTGGCGATCGCCGGGGCCGACGCCGAACGCGTCGACGATCCACGGGATCTGGACCGCGCAGTTCTCGTGGGACAGAGTCACCTGCTTCGGCCGGCCGGTCGAGCCCGAGGTGCTGAAAATGAAGGCTGCGTCGCCCGGCACCGTGACGACGGCCGGCGCGGTCGTCGACACGCGATCGGACACCTCGAAGTGCGGGTGCGCGAAGTCGAGCCGCTCGGCCGCGGCGCGGGGCGCGATGAGCGCTGCAGCGGCCCCGTTCCGCAGGATCTCCTGGTTGCGCTCGGACGGCTCGTCCGGGCTCAGCGGGAGGCAGACGGCTCCCGCCTTGAGGATACCGACCACGGCCGCGGCGTACTCGACCGAGCGGTCGAGGCAGACGGCCACCGAGTCACCGTGCTCGACACCGCGGTCGAGCAGTGCTTCCGCCACCGCGTTGGCACGGGCGTCGAACTCCGCGTAGGTGACGGAAGCATCGTTGACATGAATTGCATCGAGGTCCGCGTACTTCCTCGCTGCGACCGCGAACAGGTCTATCAGCGTTGCTGTCACAGGCGTACCTCTTATTCGTGTGGGACGAACGACGAGCACGGCGGCGACCGGACTGGGAGCTCGCACGAACCACGGGGGTCCGGGTGTGCCAAATAATCGAGTGCGGGATGTTGGGGAACGCGACGCGCCGCATATCTGGGGCAGTTCACGAAATCAAAAGCATTATCGTGATGTCAAGGTCTCGGGCGTCGCGCAATGTCGCTCGGGTGCGTTCGTGACAGGCCGTCCCATTCCGTCGCCCACCCGTTCTCGGGCTGCGCGAAGAGCCGTCGATCACCGCGTCGATGCTCGACAGTGGGCCGGGGAACGATGCGTGGAGAGCGGTTTCCCGGTAGGGGCGAGGATGCACGGGCCGGACGAGAGCGGGGCGTCGCCAGGCGCCGCCGCCCGGACGTCCGTCGAGCCGTGTTCCGGGGACCGGGACGCGGTGCGGCGCGGCGGGAGCGGAGATCGACGGCGGATCCCGGTGCGTGTTCGCCGGCGCGCCGAGGAGGCCGAAGGCTCCGCCGGATCGCGGTCGCGACCACCGGTGAGCTGGTGCTGGGCGCCGGATCGGGCGGCACGGACGGCCGGGGTGACGGAGCCCTCCACGTCGTCGCCCTCGCCGGTCAGGAGCTCGGTCCGGGCCGCCGGCGCGACCGGCAGGACTTGACCGGGCGCCGCGGACGCGCCGATGCTGCGTCCCACCGCGGGTCGACGTGTCCTGGTGGGCCCACCGACGGCACGTCACCGCCTGCGTCGACCAGGACCGCGCCGAGCTGGGCGGTTCCGAACACCCACAATCAGCGGAACGGCCGCGAAGGCCAATAGATGCACGGCAGGATCACAGCGGACTCGGTGCGACAGATCGAGGGTGGACCCGTCGACGAGGCTTCCCGCCGGCGTCGATCGCGGCGTGCGAACCTGCATCATCGGTCACTGGTGGCGCGCCTCATCACGCCGACCCGGTTCCCTCGCGCCGGGCTGGCCCGGGCCTGCGTGCACCCCATTTCCCGAAGACCCGTAATGCTGTAGCCTGCGGTCCGGAAGGCAGGGAATCTGCGCGATTAGCCGCTGGTGGCTCTTCGGCCAGCCACCTCGACGAGTATCGGTGACGGCGTCCTGCGGCCACGGGAGGGATGTAGTCCTTGTCCAACGAATCTATCGCATCAATCCTGGATCGACTGCTCCGCGCGCACCTGCCGCATATCGGGGACGACATGGTCATCGGTCAGCACGAACCTCTTTCGAGGTTGGGTCTGGACTCCTTAGGCATGGTCCGGCTGGCGATGCGGATGGAGCGAGAGTTCCAGGTGGACCTCCCGGACGGGTTCCTGGTTCCCGAGACCTTCGAGACCCCCGCCTCCATCGCCGCTGCCGTCGCGGCCCTGCGCCCGGATCTGGACGTCGCGTCATGAACACCGTCGCGGCGCAGGCGACCTCCGAGGCCGTCACCGCGGTCGCGGACGTCGCCGCGGCGCACGCGGAGCAGGTCGACCGTGAGTCGCGGTTCCCGGTCGAGGCGGTGGAGGCGCTGCGGAGCGGTCGCCTGCTGTCCATGGGTGTCCCGGCCGGGTTCGGCGGCGGCGACCAGGGCATCGGCACGGTGGCGCGGACGACCACTGCGCTCGCCCGGAAGTGCGGATCCACCGGCCTGATCTTCGCGATGCACCAGAGCCAGATCGCGTCCTTGGTCCGGCACTCTGAGGACGAGGCGGTCCAGCGTGCTCTGCGGCGCATCGCCGCCGAGGAACTGCTGGTCGCGTCGGCCACGACGGAGGCGAGCGTCGGGGGTGACGTGCGCACGAGTTCCTGCTTCGTCGAGCGGGTCGGCACCCGCTTCCGGCTGGCGAAGCAGGCGTCCGTGATCTCGTACGGTGGACACGCCGACATCATCCTGGTGACCGCCCGGCGGGACGCGGCCAGCGATCCGCAGGACCAGGTCCTGGTCCTCTGCGACCGGGACGGCGTCACCCTGGAGCAGAACGTCGTCTGGGACGTGCTCGGCATGCGCGGCACGTGCAGCCACGGCTACGCGCTGCTGGCCGAAGGCGACGGGGACGCCGTCATGACCACCCCGTACGCCGTCATCAGCGCCCAGACGATGTTGCCGGTGTCCCACGTCCTCTGGGCGGCGGCGTGGCTGGGGCTGGCCGAGGAAGCCGTCGAGAGGGCCCGGCTGTTCGTCCAGGCGTCCGCCCGGAAGAAGCCGGAGGTGGTGCCGCTCGGCACGGTGCGGCTCGCCGAGGCGACAGCTCGGCTGCACCAGATGCGGGCACTCGTGGGCGCCGGGGTCGGCCGCTTCAAGGAACTCGCCGCCGTCCCCCACGAGCTCTCGCGCATGTCGACGGTGGTCGAGTTCAACAGCCTCAAGGTCTCCGCCTCGACGCTGGTGGTGGAGATCGCGGCAGCGGCCATGTCGATCTGCGGCATCGCCGGCTACCGCTGCGACGGCCCCTACAGCGTGGCCCGGATCCTGCGCGATGCGTACGGCGCTGCTCTCATGGTCAACAACGATCGGATCAACGGCAACAACGGGCAGCTCATGCTCGTGGGGAAGTCGTTCTGATGCGGTTGGAGGACCGGTTCCTGGCTGTGCTGGCCGACCACCGGGACGAACCCGCCATCGTGGAACCGCATCGTTCGTGGACGTTCGCCGAGGTCGACGCGCTCGCCCGGCACTGGGCCGCAGGGCTGCGCTCCCGAGACGGCAGCCGTCCCGCTGCGGTCGCCGTGCTCGCAGGACGCAGCGCGACCGGCTGCATCGGCGTGCTCGCGGCGTTGTACGCCGATGCCGCGTTCGTGCCGGTCAATCCGGCGTTCCCGGCCGTGCGCAGTGCGGGCGCGATGGCCGCGACCGGGGTGGGCGTGCTCATCGCCGATGTGACCGCCGACCAGGAGCTGGTCGCTGCGATCCTCGCCGCCCATCCGGTTCCGGTGCTGTGGGCGGATCCCAACGCACCGGTGCCGGTCAGCGACGCCGGACTCGGCCGGCGATTTTCCGAGATCGCGTACGTGCTCTTCACGTCCGGTTCGTCGGGGAGCCCGAAGGGCGTGCCGATCTCCCACGCCAACGTCGACGCGTTCCTCGACGCCGCTGTCGCCCGCTATCCGATGGGTCCCCCGGACCGGTCGGCTCTGACCTGCGACCTGACCTTCGACCTCGCTCTGGCGTCGCTGTTCCTGGCCTGGTCGCAGGGATGCGCGATCGTGCCGGCCTCCGTGTTCGCCATGGGGGATCCGGCGCGGTTCGCGGCCCGCTACGGGATCACCGTGTGGACGTCGGTGCCGTCGGCCATCGGCCTGGCGAGGGATGCCGGGTCGCTGGTCCCGGGTTGCCTGCCCGGCCTGCGGATCAGCATGTTCTGCGGTGAGGCCCTGACGGTCGACGCGGCCACCGCCTGGTCGCTGGCCGCACCCGGCTCCGCCGTCGTCAACAACTACGGTCCGACCGAGGTGACGATGTTCTGCACCGCGTTCGAGTTCCGCTCCGACCCACCGCTGGACGGCCCCACCGTTCCCATCGGACACCCCTTCGAGGGCGTCGAGATCGCTGTCGTCGACGCCGACGGCCGTCCGGCTGAGGCCGGTGAGCTCCTGCTGCGAGGACCTCAGATGTTCGGCGGCTACGTGGACCCCGGCCAGGACGACGGAGCGTTCACGGAGACGGACGCGCCGGGCGGTCGCTGGTACCGGACCGGCGACGTGGTCCGGTCGGGCGTCGACGGTCTCACCTACATCGGCCGACGCGACGATCAGCTACAGGTCGGCGGCTTCAGGGTGGAGCCGGCCGAGCTGGAACAGGCGATCCGTGCCCTGCTCGGAGTGGCCACCGCGGTCGCGGTCCAGCGGAGGAACACGATCGTCGCGTTCGTGTCGCCGGCGCCGGCGGCCAGGGATCCGCTCCTCCTGATCGAGGAGGTGCTGCCGCCCTACATGTGTCCGAAGCACCTGGTCGTCGTCGACGAGCCGCGGCTCAACGCCAACGGCAAGATCGACCGCCGCTACTACCGGGACCGTGCCACCGAGCTCGCGGTCTGAACCGGATCCCCAGGCATCGCGGCCGCTCCCAGGTCCCCGGCTCGCTGCAACCCGTAGCTCCGACCTCGCTAGGAGATTCCAATGAACACATCGGCCGAGTCGGTACCCGACGATGCGCTCGGCGTCAGCTCGTGGGAGGTGACCCAGGAGACCGAGGTCGAGTTCGGTGGCCTCGGCTGGACCGTGCTCCCCAGCGTGTATCCCATGCACCTGGTCCGATCGAGCGAGTTCTTCCGGCGGCAGCTGAGCGCTCTTCCGCCGGTCCACTCCTTCCTGGAGGTCGGCTGCGGCGCCGGTGCGCTGTCGGTGCTCGCCGTCAAGAACGGTCTCTGCCAGGAGGCCACGGGCGTCGACATCAATCCCAACGCACTGGCCGCGTCGCAGATGAACGCTCGTCGGCACGGCGTCGAGGACGCGACGACGTTCGTCTACAGCGATGTGTTCGACGCGGTCTCGGACTCGCAGTTCGATCTCATCTTCTGGAACTCGAACGGCGCCCTTCCGGATTCCGGGGAGATCCTCGACGAGGATGCGGCCATCTCGCACCACGAGAGAGCCATCTTCGATCCCGGCTACGCCAGTCACCTGCGGTACCTCGAACTGGGCCGGAACCATCTCCGACCCGGAGGTCGGCTCCTGATCGGGTTCTGCGGTAACGGGGATCTCGAGTTCATCAAGGAGAAGGCAGCGGGCCTCGGCCTGAGCCTGGAACTCCTGGCCACCGACGATGAAGGAAGTCACCCGCACTACCTCCTGGAGATCCGGGAGACCTCTCCCGCCTAGGGTGCTCGGTGCTCGACCTGCGCCGGCGGGGCGGCGACCATCGTGCTGGTCGCGGCGCGCGATCACGCGGAGAGGAGCTGCGCGGCGGGGACGTCGCGGTCGGCCGCCGTCGGGTCCGCGGTCGGCCTGACGACGACGGTCGGTGAGCGCTGGCCGACATGGAGTTCGCCGCGCTGATCTCCCCTTCGCGCCTGGTCCGTCGCCATGCCGCGGAGGTCCTCGGGCCCACGAGCTCAGCGCTGCCGCGGCCACCGGTGCCGATCCGCGGATCGCGGACGTCGCCCGACGGTGCCTCGACGGGTCCTGGGCCGGCGGCGCCGGGCGACCCGAGCCCACCGGCTCGCCTCGGCCGCCGGCAGCGGAACTCGACGGATCCCCCATCCGGACGACCGTGCCTGCCTCCGCCATTCGCCGTGATCTTGAAGGTGGCGTGCCGGAACAAGGAAAAGTGCCCCTGCGCTGGGGTAATGCGGTCTGCTGCGACTGCAGGACACCCAGGACGAGGAGCACTTTTCAGGTGCACGACAGCGCGTGGTCGAAAGATCTGACGGTCGACGTCGATGGGCACGGGGTCGCACACCGGGTCGGCGGTGCTGCGCCTGATCGCGGACAACACCGGGCTGACCGCCGGGTTGTCCCGGGCGGTGACCCGCCGCGGGTTCACCCCGGTCCACGACCGCGGCCGGGTCGATGACCCCTGTCGCTTCGGCCACGCCGATCGCCGAGGCTCAGGTTTCGCGCGCTCCGACTCCGCTGGACGTACGCCGCACCGCGGTGACCCAGGCCGTACACCGTGCCGCGCGGGCACCACGCACAGCAGCCGACCTCCGGGTGATGGCCGCGCAGAGCCGCTCCACGGGGGCGGCGCAGAAACGGACGGGACACCCCGCGCCCGCGACCTCTGCCCGGCTGCCGGCCAGCTCGCCGACGCCCCGGCGCGGACGCTGACTCCCACCCCAGGCCGCACTCCACTCGCGACCGTCCCCGCCCAACAGGAGTTCCACCATGCCCACCACCACCATGCTCGACCAGGCCACGGCCATGATCGAGAACACCTGGGGCCAGCCCATCGAAGCTCTTGAGGTCCTAGGGGTCCGCCGCCCCAGCGAGGACCCGCTCCTGCGCTGCGCCATGCACACCCGCGCGGCCCTGGCCATCACGGACAGCGCGGTAACCTTTCACCAGGACCGCCTTCACGCCCTGTCGCGGCATGGGTACGTGCCTGACTTCTACGAACTCGACCGGATCACCGAAACGGCGGTCAAGCTCCGCGTCGCCCACGCGGAGAGCCGTGCGTACCTCCAGGCGATCCGGCGCGTGGTGGAGGCTCGGGAGGCCGCCGGACCCGAGGTTGCGGCATCGGCGGTTCGGCTGGCTCAGGCCGCTGTCGCCCGCTCCGGGCAGACGCGGCACGCCCCGGGGGCCGTGCCCGAACCGTCCTCTCCGGCGGCGGTCGTAGGTCCGTCAGCGCCCACAACGGGGCCCCGACGTTGAAGGCTTAGCTCCGATTCTCGTCGCGGGGGCCCTCTTCGGCCCGGGGGCCCACCGCGCGGGCTAGCTCCTCCACCGTCAGCTCCACGCGCCGGCCTTCGGCGACCCGGCGCTCCACCGTCTCCTCGTCCGGCCACCGGTCGGGCTGTGCGCCGACTCCCCACTGGCCGTCGGCGACCATCGCGATGTCGCCCACGGTCCAGGCCCGTCCGGCGGCGCGGATCTTGCGTTCCAGTCCGGCGCCGTCCCAGTGTCTACTCGCCTCGGCCATCCCCTGCTCCCCTTCACCGACGTGCGGTCCCTCACCGCAACCCAGGTATGACAACCGCGGTCGCCGATCCATTCCCGTCCCGCCGACCGCTCGGCTGTGGTCTCCAGTTCGCCCACGGCAGACGGCATCCCCGGGGAAACGACTACGCACTTCGGCATGCTGCATGCCAACGTACGGGTGTCGGGAAACCCGCAGGTCAACGAATGGATCGTCCAACCGTGAACGCCTCTGCCACCCTCCTGCCCGCCGTCGTCCGCCCCGCCGTGGAAGACCGCCACTGGCTCTCCTCCGACCACTGCGCCGCTCCGGTGCTCGACCTCCTGGACGCTCTCGGCTGGACGATCGCCGAGACCCCGGAGGCCAACGTCCACGCGACCAGCCCGGACGGCGGCGTCTACGTCGGCTGGCTCCCCGAAGACCCCTCCGCCTGGGCGCGCGAGATCGTCTGGCGCGTCCAGGTGCTGCCCGCCGACGGCGAGGTGTGGGTGCAGGAGTTCGGCATCCACACCCCCTCCGAGGCCGTCGCCGGATTCCTCGCCGCCCTCGTCACTCACTCCTCGCGCTGACCGCCGAACTACGGGGGCGGGCCGACGACGGCCCGTCCCGTTCACCGCGCCCGTCCCGGCGGACCGACCGCTCCTGTTCTTCCTGACCGAGAGGCATTGAAATGACCATCTACTCCGATGACCTCGTGAGAATCGCGAACCACGTCGTCGGCTCCGGCACCGCCGTGTTCGCGGCCTACGACGCCATCACGGGTTCCGGCATGGCCTCGCGCGGCATCCCCCAGGTCTGCTGCGGGGTGCTGCTGCTGTACACCGCCGGGATCTTCCAGGACCACCTCCGCCGCCGCGACACCCGTGTCGTCGCCTACCTGTCCGGCAACCCCGACGCGCCCCTCTCCAAGATCAGCGCCGCCACGGTGCTGAACCAGGAACGGGTAGCCAGCTCACTGCAGCGTCTGCACGCCGACGGCCTGGTCGTCTCGGAGGAAGGCGCGGTTCCCCTCCCACCTCGCTACCGGCTGACCTAGTGGCTCCACTGTCGGCAGCATCTCGCAGACCACACCAAGGGCCCGAAGGCCCTACGCGACCTGCTCCGCCTCGACGCCCCCTGACGATGTCCCCGCCACCCCACGCCCCTGAACCTCACCAGCGGGCACGGCGAAGAGGTCGATCCCCTCTTCGCTGGGTGCCGAAGGGGCGGCCTCCCTGATGGCGAGGAGCGCTTCGCCCTGCTCGCGGTACGGCAGGAGGCGCGGCGCACGATCGATGTGTCCCTCGAAAGTCATGGTCAGCCCTCGGTCAGGTGTATTTGAAGGTGAAGACGAGCACGACGCTCACGGTGACGATCAGGGCGATCTGGGCGCTGATCTGCCGCCAGCCCCAGCCCTTCCTGTCCATCCAGCGCAGCGGACGCCTTCAAGTCGGCGCGACGGGCTCCTCGGAGATCACGAGGTGGAGAAACGCCCGGCAGTGCTCGCCCAGGTGTTTGATCACGGCGTGGTACTCGTCGTCATCGGAGCTGATGTTGTGCCGGTCGAGGACGAGCACGCCGTCGGCCAAGCCCTCTCGGAGCTGTCGCTCGGCTTCCCGCCAACCAGGTCGATCCCAAGGCGGCGTGTAGACGCCCTGGCTCGCACTGGATGCCGGGAGGTACGTCGTGGTCACCGGGACCGCCACATCGTGGAGCCGGGCGGTGATCGCGTAACCGAGCTGGTCGGCCTCAGCCTGTAGCGTCCCCCAGTCCTCGTCAGGTCGGGCCCTCGGACTCGGTACCAGGCTGTACGCCAGCACGCGCAGCGGCTGATCGGCCTGCGCGCCGACGGTCTGACGGTAGAAGTGCTGGCGCAAGCATCGGAGTTGGCCAGCTCGGGACCGGCGCTTCACCTGGGCAGAGGTGCGAGGCCAGCTGGGGTGGTCACGGCCAGCGGTCGGCGCCCCACCGCCCGTGTGCTTCTCTCGCCCCCGATCAAAGGCGACGAGGCTCAACACGTCGGCTCCGTGCTTGACTGCGTTGTGCGGCGACATGGGGGTGCCTCCGTGAGAGTGGGGATGACCGCGTACGTCGTCCGGCCGCCGTCCGCGACGCCCCACCGAAGCGACAAGCAGGCGACGAGGTGCAGCCCTCGACCGCCGAGGCCGGCGGCACTCGCACGTCGCCGCCTCGCCGGTGCCGTGCTGTCGTCGGTGACTCGGATTCGAAGCTCGTGCTCGTCGTGTCGCAGTCGCAGTCGGACCTCCCCGGAACCGTGAATGATCGCGTTGGACACCAACTCCGAGACGACGAGCCGGGCGTCCTCTGCCGGCGTCTCCGGCAACGACCAGTGCTTCAACACGGTGGCCGTCGTTCGTCGCGCTTGAGCGACGTGCACATCTACCGGCTCCATGGCCATCTCGAAGACGTGAGAGGCCAACGGACACCGAGCGGTCGAGGCGCCGACGGCGTGGGCGCCACCGTCGTCGCCCCGAGGTCGGGGCGGCGTTGCTGTCCGGTGCGTGGTCATGAGCACATCGCACCGTGGCTGCGCGATCCGGGACAGGGGAAACCGGAGGGGGGAAATCTTTGTCAAGGGGGGAAAACCAGGGGGGAGTTGAGGGGAGTATTGGCTTTCTCCCACGGATAGGGGTCAGACTCATGGCGGTGGACCCATTTGCCGAGTTGCTCCGTCACCTGCGGCGTAACGCGAATCGGACGCAGGACGAGCAGGCCGGTGCGATCAACGCCGCCTCCGGCCGGGCAACGGTGACCCGCCGGGAGGTGAACCGGTACGAGAACGGTGCGAACGTTCCGACGGGCCACACCCTGGGGAACATCGCTTTGGCCTGTGGCGTCCCGCTGGAGCCGCTGCTGCGCGAGGCGAAAGCCGCCCGCGCCAGGCGGCGAGAGAAGAACAAGGCCGAGGCGGAGGACCTGGACGACGTGAAACGCCGAACGCTGCTGGGAGGCGCAGTCGTCGGTGCGGCTGCGGCTGCCGAGCCGTGGGGCCGGCTGGCCTACGCACTCAGCAAAGGTTCCAAGATCGACCCTGAGTCCGCGGGGGTGCTTATTGATCATGCGGCCACGTTGCACGTGGACGAGCTGAACGAGAGTGCGCTCAGCCTGCAGTCCCGCGTCGAGGCGCACTTGGACGCGATCACCGCAGCCCTTCCCCGCGCCGGAGCCCATGAGCGAGCCCTGATCATCGCGGCCGGGGAGACTGCCGCTCTTGCTGGGTGGGTCGCCTGGGACCTCGGCGAGCAGGACAAGGCCACTTCCTATTACGGAGTGACCTCGGAGTGCGCGAAAAGGGCTGGACACCCTCCGCTGCGCGCTCTCGCTCTGGGCTACGCGAGCTACGGTGCCCCCAGCCCAGCGAAGGCGCTGGAGATGCTTTCGCAGGCAGCTCAGGACGTACGCGGACGTGGCAACGCAACCGCCGCAGCGTGGGCTCTGGGCCGGTACGCGGAGGAAGCCGCCCAGTCAGGCGATGACGCTGGCGCCCTTCGTGCTCTCGACCAGGCCAAGTTTGCTTATGACTTCGCCGACCATATGAGCGAGCAGGCGTGGGTCCGCTTCGTGACGCCATACCGCATGGACTCGTTAACCCTCTCGGTCTACGGCGAACTCAAGCGTCAGGAGCTGACCGCCACGGCCGACTCCGCAGTCGAGCGCCTCGGCGGCGAACTACCCGAGTCCGGCGTGGTCGTCCTGGGTGACCTGGCGTCCGCCCTTCTACGCGGCGGCGACATAGACCGTGGGGCCTACGTAGCGCACCAGTTCGCCGCAGCGGCGGAGTCGAAGCCCAACACCATGGGCCGGCAGCGGGCTCAGGCCATCGCCGCCGGGCTCCCCGACACTGAGCATGACCTGGCCAGCCACCTGCTGACGTTCGCGACGCTGTGAAGCGTCGAAGCGCACGGGCTCGGCGAGAGCAAGGCGTTGTAGTGGAGACCTTTACCCCGGGCGCGTCTCGTCGACGACCCAGGACAGGTACGCCTCCGACCCTCCGGTCACAGGCAGCGTGACCCACTGGGGGACGTCGTACGGGTGCCTCTCGTGCAGCCATGCCTCCAGCGCGGGGAGACGATCCGACGACGTCATGTAGGAGATCCGCCACTCCTGAGCCGCCTCGACCTTCCCCTGCCACCAGTAGAAGGCGGTGATGGGCGCATCGATGTGGACGCCCGCCGCCAGTTTGCTCTCAACAGCGCCTCTGGCGAGGGACTTCGCCTGCTCCTCGTCGTCACTGGTCGTCTGCGCGATCACGATCTCGGGGTCCATGCGGCTACCTCTCCAGCTCGGGTACCGCGACCCTATCCACTAGTCCGATGAAGGCGGGCGGGAGGTAGTTACCGGCAGGGCTTGGCGATTCGTTGCCCGGCAGACCGCTCGGACGATCAGTTGTTCAATGTGTCGGGATCGATCGCTTACGGGAACGCAAGCCAGTCATCCTTCATCAGCGCTCGTGCGAAACCAGCGAGCCGTAGGGAACCGGATCGCGCATCAGGCCCGGAGTAGCTGAAGTCGCCTGAAAAGGCGCCGAAGTACGAACGCAGGGATCAGGCGTCGGAGCCCGAAGCGGTAGCCAAGGGCGCGCTCCATCGTGGTCACGATGTGCTGCTGGTTCCCCACCCCGAAGCCACCCAGGTTCATCTCGGCGGCGGCGGTGACAGGTGTGGCGTTCCAGGCATCGCTACAGGCCTGCTTGAAGGCAGCGTCGAGGTTGGTGAGGCAGTTGTCGAATACCTCACTGAGTACCGTGCTCTCCGTCGCGATCCAGGCGCGGCTCTCTGCGAGGGTCTCCTGGAGGTCGTGTCCGGTGATTGCGAGCGAGCTCAGGACCTCGGGATCGTCGCTGGTGCGGCGGCGTATCCGGTAGGGGTACTCGATACGTGCGACCAGAACCTTCACCGCGGCGGCGTAGCGGTCTCGGCGGACGGTCGCTCCAGCGCGCAGGCCGGTGAGGATGTGTCCGAGGGCTCCCGCGACGACGGAGGAGCCTAGGACGAGCGCGAGGATCGTGATCACAGATGTGGATGCCGTTTCTGGTGCGGTGAAGGGTGCCGGGCCCATCGGCGAGCCTCCTGTTGTGTCTCGGCGGTACGCAGCGGGTGGGTGCCGTGGGCGGGTTGGCCATGTGGTGCGTCTTCTGCCGGCCAGGTGCCGGAGCGGCGCCAAGCCTCTTCGTAAAGCAGATGTCGGTGAACGAGAGTGATCAGCGCTTCCAGGCCGTCCTCGGGGATCCAGCGCAGGGCCGCGTCATCGCTGGGGTACTGCAGGCACAAGTCCCTCAGCGGCGGCGGGTTGCGATGCTTGAAGGCACGGTCGGCCGAGTCGAGCGGGAAGGCGTGCACGGTGTAGTCGGGTCGGATGACGAGGCGGACACGTTCGGTGGGGTAGTTCTCGCGTTCCAGGGCGGGCAGCGGGCGCAAGGTGAGTTCGAGGAGCGCGGCTCCGCCCGGACCGACGCGGCCAGCCGCCTGCTCCACGCCGTATACGGTATCGGCGTGGAGCAGGTGGTCGGCGGCTGCGCCTGGGTCGGCGAGCACCGCCTTCAGCGGGTACGCCATGACCGGGCCGGTCGCGCGGGCTGCTGCCCGTGCGGGGAGACGACGGCGCGTCCGGTGGAGGTGATGCTGCCGGCAGCCAGTGCGCGCAGCGCGTCGGTAGCGTTCTGGGACTTGGCCTGTGGGAACGGGTCTCCGATCAAGGTGTGCCAGATCTCGATGGCCGCAGCGTGCTGTCCGTCCTCTTCCAGACGTCGCGCCTCGGCCGCCCGTCGGGCGGTGGCGGCCAGCGTGGTGGCGTACGTATCGCGCTCGTCGATCGTCCACCCGGCGGTGAGATCGTCAACACCGGTCGGGTCGAGCACCGGGTGGGTGACCGCCTGGGCGGCGTGAGCCAGGGTGGTGGCGAGGGCCTGGGAGTGCTCAAGCGGGCCGGTGACGGCCGCGTAGGCGAAGGCCTCCCACAGCAGCCCGCAGGTGTCGTCGAGGACGGGGTTGCCCTTCTTGAACGACTTCAGCATGCGGACCTGGTGGACGAACCGTCCGCCGGTGGCCTGGTTGCGGGTGCTGATGATCCGGTTGAGCGTCCGGGTGTTGGACCACTCCCAGGTGTCGTTCTCCCTGTCAGCGATGTAGACGATCTCGCTGTCTTCAACGTCGAGCGCGGGGACCAGGTCGAAGGTGAAGTCCAGCTCGGCGAAGGTGACCTGGAGGGCGTGGGCAGGGGCGTCATCCACGTCGAAGAGGGCGTCGGGGTACTTCTCGGCGATGACCTCGCGGATGAGGCTCATCGCCTGGGCGGGGCCGCCGGGCTGACGCAGGGTCTTCTCCAGGCGCGGGTGCATCCGGATGACCATGTCGACGTCCTTGAGCGGCTTGAGCATCGTCTTGCGGGCGAAGCTGCCCTGCAGGAAGGTGGCGATGGCCAGGCCGGCGTTCACCAGGTGTTCGGTGATCTCGTTGTGCCGCTTTTGGGCGCTTTTGCGCTCGCGGCCATCGAGGTTGAGCTCCTCGTCGAAGGCATCGAAGGCGCCCTTGGTGCTGTCGTTCATCGTGCTGTCGCGCTCGTTCCTGCCGACCGGGTAGATCGTGGTGCCCGGTGCCGGCTCCGGGGTCCCGTACGTGGTGGGGCGCCCGGGGTGGGTGCCTTCACTGGGGACAGACGACGTAACTCGGCGGTAGCGCGACGGGTGTGACAAGAGTTCAGTCGCAGTCGCGGCAGCGGCTGCTGGCGCCGTCGAACATGGCCGCCGGATGGACGACGAAGCAGGCCGTGCACTGGCGCTCGAACACCTTGCGGTCGCAGCCGCAGCGATCGCAGTCGGGGCACGGGGCGGACTCGCAGCGGGCGCAGGCGCGGGCGAAGGAGGTGAAGTCCTCCCCGCAGTGTGCGCAGGTATAGCTGGCGGCCTCGGGGCCGTTGTATCGAACGGAGGGCGCGAAGGTCCTCCAGGGCGCGAGTTCGGTGACGGCGACGGCGAGGACGTAGCCGTCCATGGCCGCGGTCTGCAGGTACAGCTCCTCACCGGCGACGGCGCCGTCACGGTAGGCAAGCCGGCCACGTCCCTCGGCGTGTCCCTGGCCCGACAGGGCCGTGCGCAGGACCGGGACCTGGCTCTGGTCGCTGCCGCGCCGCAGTGGGGGCAGGCCGTGGGAGGCACCGAAGGCGAGGATGCCGTCGCGATCGAGGAGCAGGATGTGACCGGGAGCTGGGAGGCGTTCGCTGGCTTTCACGCACGCCGCCATACGGGAGGCATTGCTCACCCGCCACAGTGCGACTGCGGCGTCCGCCGTGGGGCCGGCGGCAGTGATATGGCGATCGGTGAGTGTGTCGGGCAGGAGGATGTCGGCGGCGAAGGCATCGCAGGCAGCATCCTCCAGGACGGCGCCACCGTCGGGCTCGGCAAGCAGGACGTCCATCAGCTCCACCACGGTCTGCTGCAGGTGGTGGCCCAGCTCATGGAGACCGGTGAACTCGCGGCGGGCCAGGCTGGCAGAGGTGGCGACGGCGAGGACGGCGGGAGTACCGGCGAAATAGGCACCGGAGACACTGCAGCCGCCGCCAGAGCGATCGTCGGGTACGTCCCTGACCTGAAGGCCGGGCCACTGCCGCAACTCGTCAAGGGCGCCGTCGCCCAGCCGCTGGGCAGCGCCGGGGTGGTCGCGCTGCAGGACGGTGAGCATGGCCTTGGCCTGGGTACGGGCCGCGGCGCGGCGCAGGTAGTCCATCACTCGCTCTCCGGGCCCAGGTGCACGTGGAAATAGCGGTCTACCCGAGCAGGCCAGTCCACTTCCGCAGGGCGCTCCTGACGCGCTGCCAGTGTGAGCGTGGCAAAGAGTGCCTGTCGGCGGGCTTCCTGTTCAGCGGTTCCGGTGAGGTGGGCGAGCCGACGGATCTGTTGGCGGCGGGCGGGGCGACTCAGCTCGTGCACCAAACGGTCGGGCAAAGGCGGATTGGCAGCCAGGATCGCGTCCGCAGACATGCCCAGAGTCGGTGCGAGGAGGTGAGCTTCGGGCGGGGTGAGAGGTGTCTGCGCGCGCAGCAGCGCGAGGGCGCGCGGTGGCCTGATGCTCAAGCGATGGATCAGTTCGGTGGGGCCCAGGCCGCACTGCTTCAGCAGGGCAGGCAGACCGCCGCTGCCCGAAGGCGCCCAGCGCGCCGTCGCCAGCACGTCCATGGTGTCGGCGAGGGTGGAGCGGAACTCGGCCGCCTGTGATGCGGGGCTGGGAAGGGGGCTGCCATAGCGGTACCCAGAGGCATCCGGGGCGGGTGAGCCGTCGGCTTCCAAGGGAACGGACAGCTCACTGACCTGCCGGTCCAGGACATACCACGGAAGACGCCTGCCCAGACCGCACCACAGGGCAAGCGGCTGCTCCAAGGTGGAAGCCTCGGCGGGCAGCAGCACCGTGTCGGGGTCGTTGAAGCGCGTCTCCAGGGAGACGGGCAAGGCGTGCACCGTGGTGTCATCGACCGCCGCGATAGCCACAACCTCGACAACGCCGTCCCACACAGCGCGCCAGATCTGGCCCGGTCGGGGATCACCCGGCGCTGCCGCCGCCGCGGTTCGGACCGCATCGGGAACATGCAGCTGGGCGGCTGCAGCGCGAAGCCGCTCATATGCGCTGCTCGATGCCTGGATCATCGGGCGGCCCCCATTCCTCTCGGCGGTCTGTTCCCACTATGGACAAACGACGTCACTCGCCGAACGTCAGGGGGGTTCACTGCTGCGGCGCAGCAACGCTGCGGCTACCTCTCGGGGATCACTACCCGCAGCGGTCAGAGCCAGCATGAGCTTCTCACTCAGCGCATCCATGATCGCGGACGTCTGTCGGCGCCCGAGTCCAAGCAGGGCGGAGACTTCCGCCGGATCGTCCTCCAGGAACGACAGCAGTTTCCGCTCCTGCGGGGACATGTCCGCCCAGATTTCCCCGGCTATGGTCTCGGCCTCCACGGGAACGGTCCCGTGCTTCTGACCGGTGGCAGAGTCGATGAGCGCGCCATCATCCGCGTACAGCGTCGTGTACTCGGCAGGAGCGAGCAGCTCGAAGCGGGCTTCAAGAACCTTGGCCAGTTCTTCTTCCCGGACCGCTCCACCTGCTGCCTCCAGCACTCCGGTGAGTACGGCCATCAGGGCGCGCACGGTTTCCCTGGGCGTCGGCCCGGAGTGGTTCCAGGCAGTGATCCATACTCCACGCACTTCCCAGGCGGCTTTGACCAGTTCATCAAGATCGCCTTGCCAGACGGCGCCGGGTGGGTGAGAGGCCAGGGCCCATCGGGGCGACGTACCAGCCACCGCGCGAAACCGGCTGTCCGCGCCAAGGCGCGCGGCGAAGCGCCGCCGCAGCTTCCCTCGCTCGGTACGTTTGGCTTCGTCGATCAGGAAATTCCTGATCGACGTGAAGAACATCTTCTCCAGGGAAGCGTCGTCGACCGTCTTCAGGAAGCAGGCTAGGAGGAAGTTCTCGCCCTTCCTGCTGATCATCTCGAACAGGAGCCCGTCGACGGCCTCGTCCGTCCACGCAGCATGACCTTCGGGCGGTGGGAATCCCTGGGATCTTGCCACCTGACGACCCACACGTCGGAGCAACTCAAGACCCAGATCACCAAGCTGGCCGTACTGCGCCAGCTCCTCATGCGCCCCGCCCGCCATCGACCACCTCGGCCTCACCCTGCGGACTGCGCTGTCCGCACTGGCCTCTTCCTATACACCTCCCGAGGCGCGGACGGAGGTCCGCCACGCCGTTGGCTCAGCACGAGAATGCTCGCCCGGCTGCGAACGGCGATGCGTGGCAGTTCCCCGCGGGTCATCCACCTGTCTCTCCATCCCAGGGACTTTTCAGGGACTTTCAGCGCTGTCCGAGGGACTTCCGAGGGACTTTTCGCGGCCTAACGCGGCAAGCCCCTGAAAGACCGGAAAGGGCCTCCGACGCAGGTCAGAGGCCCTTTCCGCGGCAAAGCCGCAGGTAGCGGCAGACGAGCCGAGCTATACGCCGGGTTTTGTTCTGCATGATGGCAGGACAGGTGACGAGCTCGACGGTGGGCACGGTGCAAGTTTCGCCACAGCATCCGGACGGGCACGTTCCTCCGGCCGGTCGCCTCGGCGAACTGATGGCGAAGCCCGGGCTACCTTGCTCCTCTCCCCCTCAGGCAGCGAGATGCAGACCGGCTTTCGTCACCGAAAGGCGTCGCACAGAGTGCACCTCCGGGTACGTGAACGAGACATCGACCCCCGACCTGGTCGCCAAGCTCTGCTCTCGAAGAACCAACTCCATCTGCACTGGTCCGGCAGTTCGCCCCACCTTGTGAGACACCGATTCCAACGATTCATACAACTGCCATGCCGACGACCGAAACGAGAACTCACCCAGCCCCGGAGCTGCCGCTAGGCTGAAGACCAGACAAACATCAGGCTTTGGTCCCGCCCCAGACCGCGCGGCCGCCCTGCGTTCAAAGGGGTTATCGGGGCACCCGCAAGGCGCCCCCTCGTCCAGCATCGGCGGAAGGTACCTCGAACCGTCGCAGGCGTGGACGAGGCCCCCTTCGTTTTCCAGAGCAAGCCAAGGCCTGACGTCGGCCACACCGGCGACAATCACCGCGATGCCTTCTGCGTGGAGCTTCCGGGTATAGCGGTCGCCTCCGGAAGCTGCACACACTACTTCTCCCTGATACAGCTCGGAAACGCGCTCCGCGACTTCCTTGCTCTTGGTGGTCAAAAGCCAGGAGCGACGTGCTGCCGCTCGCCCGGTCTTCCACTCTTCCGCCGTGATCTGACCGACGAGTTTTTCACGCCCGTGCATCTGGGCCATGCCAGAACTCCCACCCTCGGAATTTCGAGGATCCCATGGTCCACAGGTTCTGGAGTTTGGCTGCGCCGGTCTTCTCATGTAGTGCGAGGCCCCATGCAAGCCCTCGCATCACATGCGATGTAGCGGACCGCCAGACTTCATGCGACGCCCGCTGGATCCCGTGCAGGTCCATGCACTACGCCCGCCACCCATCGCACCGGTGCTGTCTTCGGATAGAGAGCGACCCGCACACCGAAGTCCATGAGGATCTCCTTACGTGCCTGAACATCCAGCGCTTTGTCCCAGCGGTCCTGCACGGTCTCTCCCGTCGGCCGCCGGACCATACCCGGCAGGCGTTCCGGCTCCAGTTCAAGTTCCGCCAGTTCTTGTCCCATCGCCGCATACTTCTCCCGGAACCAGGCGGCGTCATCTAGCGCGTCATAGAGCCCAGCCTCGCGGTCAGCGCGCAGGCGCTCCCGACTGGCCCGGAGTTCGGCGATGCGTTCCGCCACACCGTTCCCCTCGTCGTAGACCGTCTCGAAGATCATTCCGTCGCCGAACCTCTGCAGGAACCACTCCTCGACATACGCGTCCAGCAGCTGCATCCGTATCAGCGGCGCAGGCCGACAGTCCTTCGCGCTCAGCCATCCCTTGTTCCGGACAGTGCACACGTATCGAGGCGGCTGATCGCGGGACGTCTGCGTGTACAGCCGGTTGTGACACTGGCCGCACAGCGCCAGCTCCGTGAGCATGTAATCCCGGTTTGTGCGACGGCCGATCCAGGGTGTCCGCCGGGGAGCCAGCGCCTTCTTCAATGCCTCGTGAGCCGGACGGTCCCACAAGCCCTCACAGAGCCGCACGGGGTTTCCGTCTCGGTCGATCACTGGTTTGCCCTGGTGCATCAAGTAGCCCAGGGCCGCCTCAGACAGAAGGATGTTCTTCAGACTTGTCGGCTGCCAGGAGCGACCGCCTGCCGGCTTTCCGTACATGACAGCCAAGTGGTCAGCGGGTGACAGCTCTCCGGCACGGCTCAGGCGGGCCGCCTCACTGCTGGGTGTGACGTTCTCGGGATCAGCCAGGATGCGACGGGCGACGCTACGGATGACAGTCGAGGCATGCGGATGCAGGACGACGTGATCGATCTTGCCGCCCATGACGGTCCGCACGTACTGGAACCCGTAAGAAGGCTTCCCCTTCGGGCGTCCCGCTGCCCGCGTCTTCTCCGTAGCGCTGCGGTTTCGACGCTGGATGGCCCGCAGTTCCATCTGCGCACCCCATGCCTCCATGGTGAAGCGGTTCTCGTCGACCTGGTCATCCAGATCCCACGGACCGTCATGCCCGTAGGTGACGAGCAGCTTCCCCTCGTCACGCATCTTGTAGCCAGTGTTCAGGCAGTCCACGACGTTGCGGCCGAGCCGATCCACGGCTGCAGCCACCAGCCCGTCGTAAGGACCCCCCTCATCGCGAAGCCACGGGCCCAGTTTCGGCCGGGTCATCGGGTCGGTGGCGCCCGACACCTCCCAGTCATCGGCCCAGCCGATGATGTGGCCCCCGACAGACGCGGCAGCGGTCAGCACGTCCTCCCGTTGCCGCTCCGGCGACGATGTCGCGAGCTTCATCCGCGACAGACGTCGCACGCCTAGCAGGCACTTCCCGCATCCGTCGTAGGGGCGTTCGATCATGTTCAGGTCCGTACCGCGCAAGACATCTCCGTTTCGAACACGCAAGGTACGGAGATTTGGCGGCCACACCCAGGACGATCTTGCTCAAGCCAGCAAGCTCACCCCAGGAAGCTCAGTCGAACCTGACGGTTGACATTGTCTTTATTGGTGTCCACCAGGCACACCGACTGCCAGGTTCCGAGTTCCAGGCGTCCGCCGATCACCGGCAGGGTCGCGTGCGGGGGTACGAAGGCGGGCAGGACGTGGTCGCGGCCGTGGCCGGGGCTGCCGTGGCGGTGCTGCCAGCGGTCGTCGGCGGGGAGCAGGGTGTGCAGGGCGGCGAGCAGGTCGTCGTCGCTGCCCGCGCCCGTCTCGATGACCGCGATCCCGGCCGTGGCGTGCGGGACGAAGACGTTGAGGAGGCCGTCGCGGCCGGCCGCCGCCTCGCGCAGGAAGGACTCGCAGTCACCGGTGATGTCGGCGACACGCTCCGCTGAGCCGGTGGCGAGGTTCAGGACTCGGGTGGTGAAGGCATCTGGCATGTCTCCCATCCTGACGTACGCGGCGGGCCGGGCGCGGGAACGTCGGGTACCGGGATCGCCCTGGGCGGACTGGGCGGACTGGGCGGGCTGGACGGGACGGGGGGGGAAGATCGAGGCCCGCCGCTCCGTTGGTAGAAGCGTGAACAACACACGCGAGGTCGAGGTCGTCGTCATCGGTGCCGGACAGGCGGGGCTCGCCGCGGCGCATCACCTGCGGCGCACCGGGTTCGAGCCGGAACGCGACTTCGTGGTGGTCGACCACTCCCCCGCGCCGGGCGGCGCCTGGCAGTTCCGCTGGCCGTCGCTGACGTACGGCAAGGTGCACGGCATGCACTCGCTGCCGGGGATGGAGCTGACCGGCGCGGACCCGGCGCGGCCGTCCGCCGAGGTGGTCGGTGAGTACTTCGAGGCGTACGAGCGGGCCTTCGACCTGCGGGTACGGCGGCCCGTCGACGTCCGTGCGGTGCGCGAGGGGACGGATGGGCGGCTGCTCGTCGAGACGTCGGCGGGAACCTGGTCGACGCGGGCTCTCATCAACGCCACCGGCACCTGGGACCGGCCCTTCTGGCCGCGCTATCCGGGCCAGGAGACCTTCCGGGGGCGGCAGCTGCACACGGCGCGCTACGCCGGTCCCGAGGAGTTCGCCGGGCAGCGCGTGGTCGTGGTGGGCGGGGGAGCCTCGGGGACGCAGCACCTGCTGGAGATCGCCCCGCACGCCGCGGCCACCACGTGGGTGACCAGGCGGCCCCCCGTCTTCCGCGAGGGGCCCTTCGACGAGGAGGCGGGCCGGGCCGCGGTGGCGCTGGTGGAGGAGCGGGTGCGGCGGGGGCTGCCGCCGAAGAGCGTGGTGTCGGTGACCGGGCTGCCGCTGAACGACGCGATCCGGGCGGGGCTGGAGTCGGGTGCGCTGGACCGGCAGCCCATGTTCGACCGGATCACACCCGAGGGGGTCGAGTGGAGCGACGGGCGGCGGGTGGCCGCGGACGTCATCCTGTGGGCGACCGGTTTCCGGGCCGCCATCGAGCATCTGAGGCCGCTGCGGCTGCGGGAGGCCGGCGGCGGTATCCGTGTCGAGGGGACGCGCGCGGTCGCCGACCCGCGGATCCACCTCGTCGGCTACGGTCCGTCGGCCAGCACCATCGGCGCAAGCCGGGCCGGACGCGCGGCCGTACGGGACATCAGGCGGCTGTTGGCCGAGCGGGCGCCGGTCGCCGCGTGACGCCCCGCCCGGTCACGTGGCCTCGGCCTCCTTCGAGGCGCTCTCCTGGATGCGGTTGAACTCGGCGACGTTGCGCTGGTGCTCGGCGTAGTCGGCGGTGAAGCGGGTGTCGCCCGGCTTGACCGTGACGAAGTACAGCCAGTCGCCGGGTGTCGGATTGATCGCGGCACTCATCGCCTCGTCGCCGGGGTTGTCGATGGGGGTGGGCGGCAGCCCCATGCGCTGGTACGAGTTGTAGGGACTGTCGATCCTGGTGTCCTTGGTGGTGGTCTCCAGGGTGGAACGGCCCAGGGCGTAGTTGATGGTGGAGTCCATCTGCAGCGGCATACCGCGTTCCAGCCGGTTGAAGACCACCCGGGCCACCTTGCCCATGTCCTCCTTGGCGGCGGCCTCCGCCTGCACGATGCTGGCGATGGTGACCGCCTGGTAGACGTTCAGCGCGTTGCGCTGGGCGCCCGCGGCGATCGGCGCGCCGGTGAACTTCTTGTTCGCCGTGTCGACCATGGCCGTCAGCAGTTTCTCCGGCGTCGGGTTCTCGCCGAGCGGATAGGTCGCCGGGAAGAGATAGCCCTCGGGGTTGCCCTCGGCGTCGTTCGGCAGCTTGAGGTTGGCCTTGGCGAGGGACTTCTTGGTGGTGCCGGGGGGCAGGGCGAGGGTCTTGTCGACGGCCTCGTAGACCTGGGTCGCGCGCCAGCCCTCCGGGATCACCAGGGACGTGGGACGGGACTCGCCCTCGTCGTCCGTCGTCAGCAGCGGCACCGCCACGGCGGTACCGGCCACGACGGCGCCGGTCACGATCAGGGCGATGCGGCCCCGGCGCGTCAGTCGGATCGTTCTCCTGGTGCCTCTCGTGCTCCGTCGCGGAGTGTTCGTCTGCATGCGGGCACGGTAACCCCCATTCGCACACAAACCCGGCATATCGTCATCTTGTCGGCTCCAGACGGGCGTCCCGGCGGACCAGGGCCGCGTACCGCCCGTCCCGCTCCAGCAGTTCCTCGTGCCTGCCCTGTTCGGCCAGGCGACCGGAGTCGAGGACCACGATCCGGTCGGCGTCCCGGACGGTGGACAGGCGGTGCGCGATGGTGATCGTGGTGCGGTTGGCGGACAGGGCGTCGATGGCGTCCTGCACGGCGGCCTCGGTGCGGGTGTCCAGCGCGCTGGTCGCCTCGTCCAGGACGAGGACGGGCGGGTCGCGGAGGATGGTGCGGGCGATGGCCAGGCGCTGTTTCTCACCGCCGGAGAAACGGTGTCCGCGCTCGCCGACCACCGTTTCGTAGCCGTCGGGCAGGGCGTTGATGTGCTCGTGGATCTGGGCGGCCCGCGCCGCCGCCTCCAGTTCCGCGTCGGTGGCGTCCGGTTTGGCGAAGCGCAGGTTCTCGGCGACCGAGGCGTGGAAGAGGTACGTCTCCTGGGAGACGACTCCGACGGCACGGGCGAGGGTGTCGAAGTCGAGGTCGCGCACGTCGACCCCGTCGAGGGTGACCCGGCCGTCCGTCACGTCGTACAGGCGCGGCACCAGGTGACCGAGCGTGGACTTGCCGGCGCCGGTCGGGCCGACGACGGCGAGACTGCTGCCGGCGGGGACGGTGATGTCGATGCCGTCGAGGATCGGGCCGCTCTTGCCGTCGTAGCGGAACTCGACGTTCTCGAAGCGGACCTCGCCCTTGACGTGGTCGAGGTGGACGGCGCCGTCCCGCTCGGTGATGTCGATCGGCAGGTCGAGGTACTCGAAGATGCGCTGGAAGAGCGCGAGCGATGCCTGGATCTGGACGCCGGTCGACAGCAGGCTCACGGCCGGGCGGAACAGCCCCTGCTGGAGCGAGACGAAGGCGACGATCGTGCCGAGGGAGACGTCCGGGCCACCGAGTTGCAGCGCGAGGCCCGCGGTCCAGTAGATGACGGCCGGCATGGCCGCCATGACGATCGTGATGACGGCCATCCGCCAGCGGCCCGCCATGTTCGACTTCACTTCCAGGTCGACCAGGCTCTCGGACTCGTCGGAGAAGGCGCGGGTGAGCGAGTCGGAGCGGCCCATGGTGCGGCCGAGCAGGATGCCGCTGACGGAGAGCGACTCGGTGACCGTGGCGGCCATCGCGGCCATCTGCTTCTGCCGCCGCGTGGTGATCTTCCTGCGTTCCCTGCCGACGCGGCGGCTGATCCACACGAAGACGGGGAGCAGGAGCAGCGAGACGACGGTCAGGCGCCAGTCGAGGACGACCATGGCGGCGATCGTGGCGACCACGCTGGTGAGGTTGGAGACCAGGGAGGTCGCCGTGGAGGTGACGGTGGCCTGCATGCCGCCGATGTCGTTGGCGATGCGGGACTGGACCTCGCCGGTGCGGGTGCGGGTGAAGAAGGCGAGGGACATCCGCTGCAGCCGGCCGTAGACGGCGGTGCGCAGGTCGTGCATGACGCGCTGGCCGACGGTCGTGGAGATCAGCGTCTGCAGCACGCCGAAGACGCTGGTCAGGACGGCGCCGAGGATCATGCCGAGGGCGAGCAGGCTCAGCAGGCCCGTGCGCCCCTCGGGGATCGCGACGTCGAGGATCTCCTTCAGCAGGAAGGGGGTGGCGACCGAGACGAGCGACGCGGCACCGACGAGCAGTCCGACGACCGCGAGGCGGCCGCGGTAGGGCCGGAAGAGTCTCAGTATGCGACGCACCTGCCGCGGTTGTTCCTCCGCGTCGGCGGGTGCGGTCCAGGCGGTTTCGTGGTCGGGGTGCATGGGCTCCTACGGGGGGTCGGCTGGGGGGGGAGGCCGGCGACGACTGCGGATGGCAACCTTCGCAGAGTGCCGGCGACCTTTCGGATCGTAGCTCATTGTTACCTATACTCACAATGAACGTCGTCCTGTTATTGTTCCCGTATGACCGCCCCCGATTCCGACGGCCCGCTCGCCGAGCAGTTGCTGCGGCTCACCCGCCGGGTGCACCGCATCCAGAAGCGCCATCTCGAACACCGCGACCTCGGCATCACGCCGGCCCAGTCCCGGCTGCTGCGCACCCTGGCGCACTACGGCTCGCCGCCCCGCATGGCCGATCTGGCCGAGCGCCTGGAGGTCGTGCCCCGGGCGGTGACGACGCTGGTCGACGGACTGGAGGCGGCCGGGAAGGTGCGCCGGGCCCCGGACCCGGCCAATCGCCGGGTGATCCGGATCGAGCTGACCGCCGACGGGCGTACGGCCCTGCGGGAACTGCACGGCGCGCGCCGGTCCGCGGCGGAGGAGATCCTCGCCCCGCTGACGGACGAGCAGCGCGCGGTGCTCGGCGGGCTGTTGGACGCGCTGATCGACGGCCCCTGTCCCGGGCCGGGCCGTCGGACGGAGTGACCGGGAGTCGCGCCTCTCAGGCCTTCAGGTGCGCCCTGTCCCCCATGACCGCCACCGGGTGCCGGTCCGGGTCCAGCGTGCGCAACAGGTACTCCATCGCCGGCTTGGGCAGGCTGACGCAGGCCGAAGTCCCGCTGCCGTGGTCCATATGCAGCCAGATCCCACCGCCCTTGGACGCGCCCTCGGGGCGCGTCGGATCGTTCGGCGGGGTGCCCTTGACCCGGTTGTAGTCGATGGCGATGACGTAGTCGAAGTCGTGCCAGTACGACGTGTCCCACCACCTCGGTGCGGCGAAGGCGGCGGACCGGGTGTACGGCAGGCCGGTGCCGGGGGACGGGTCCGGGTCCGGAAGGACGCCGCCCGCGTCGCTCAGTGTGAACACGCCTACGGGGCTGCGCTTGTCGTTCTCGTGGTGGTCGGTCGTCCACCCCTTCGTTCCGTTGTGCGCCGCCCAACTGCGGGCGCGGTGCCAGGCGGAACCCCGCTTCGTGTACAGCACCACCGTCGAATCGGCGGAGTCGCTGCCGTCGCCGTACACCGCGACGACCTGCCCGGAGTCCGCCGGGATGCGGCGCTGGAGCCGGTCGCCGACGCCGGGGATCCGTGTCGGGTCGGCCGTGAGGGCACTGCTTCGGCCCGCGCCGTCGTCGGCGGGATCGCTCGCCGAGCCGTCCGCGCCGCGCCCGGACGGGCCACCGCATGCGGACAGCGCCGTCATCAGGGATCCAAGGGCCACCATCGCGACCGCCGTACGCCGTGCACCACCGCTCCGCATCGGTCAATGGTCGCACTCGCACCGGTCCAGCGCCGGAGCGGTGCGACGGGCGGCAGCCGGATTCGTACCCCACCGCGGAAAACCGCTTGATTTTGGGCACTCCGCGACGCGAACCTTTCACGGTTTGCAGCCTCTCGATGCCGTGTTGCAACGGCACCCCCTGACACGAGCCACTGGGACGTCATGCAGATCCAAGACCTTCCGTTTCCCGACCCGGGTGTGCCGGACGCACGCTCGGGGCCCCGATTCCTGTGGTGGCTGTTCCGCAACCAGCTGGGTGGACAACTCAAGTCGCTGGCCTGGGGCCTGCTGCACTTCGCCTCCGTCTCCGCCCTGCCGTTCTGCGTCGGTCTCGCCATCCAGGCCGTCGTCGACCGTTCCGGCACCCGGCTCGCCCTCGCGGGCGGCGTCATGGTGCTGTGCTGCGCCGGCAACGCGATCGGCGACACCTTCCTGCACCGCGCCGCCGTCACCAACTGGATCACCGCCGCGGCCCGCGTCCAGCAGTTGCTGGCCCGCAAGACCGCGCTGCTGGGATCGGCGCTGACCCGGCGCGTCGCGGCCGGCGAGGTCGTGGCCGTCTCCACCGGCGACGTCGAGAAGATCGGCTGGTTCGTGGAGGCCGTCTCCCGCTTCACCGCGGCGGCGCTGACCATCGTGCTGGTCTGTGTGGCCCTGGTCGTCTACGAGCCGGCGCTCGGCGTCGTCGTGATCCTGGGCCTGCCGGTGCTCGCCCTCGCGGTACTGCCCCTGCTGCCCCGGGCCACCCGGCGGGCCGACGTCCAGCGCGAGAAGGCGGGCCGCGCCACCGAACTGGCCTCGGACACCGTCGCGGGACTGCGCGTGCTCCGCGGTATCGGCGGTGAGGAACTCTTCCTCGACCGCTACCGCAGCGCCTCCCAGGAGGTGCGCCACGCTGCCGTGCGCAGCGCCCGCATGTGGTCCCTGATCTCCGCGATCCAGGTAATGCTGCCGGGACTGCTGCTGATCGCGGTGGTGTGGCACGGCGTCCACCTGGCCCGCGAGGGCCGCATCGGTGTCGGTGAACTCGTCACGGTCTACAGCTCCGTCATGATCCTCACCTACCCGCTCAGGCACTTCGAGGAGATCGCCATGGCGTACTCCTTCTCCCGGCCCTCGGCCAAGCGGGCCGCACGGGTGCTCGCGCTGGAACGGGCCACCGACACCGCGGGGTCGCGCGCCGCCGAGGTCCCGACCGGGGACCTGTACGACCCCACCACCGGTCTCCTCGCCCCCGCGGGCCGGTTCACCGCCGTGGTGTGCGGCGACCCCGACGAGGCCGGGCGCCTGGCGGAACGACTCGGTGGGCACCCGTCGGAGGAGGGCACGTCGGCCCTGCTGGGCGGGGTGCCGCTCGACGAACTGCCGCTGAAATCCGCGCGCACCGCCGTCCTGGTCCAGGACAAGGACCCGGTACTCCTCTCCGGCACACTGCGTGAGCTGCTCGACGTACCCGCTTCCGGTGCGGTCGGCGCCGAGGACGCGCTGGCCGCCGCCCAGTGCGACGACGTACTGGCGGCACTCGCACAGGGATCACTCGGCGCCGACGACCCGATGGACGCCCGCATCACCGAGCGGGGCCGCTCGCTGTCGGGCGGCCAGCGCCAACGGCTGGCGCTGGCCCGGTCGCTGATCACGGACCCGGAGGCACTCGTCCTCGACGAACCGACCTCCGCCGTGGACTCGCACACCGAGGCACGGATCGCACAGGGGGTGCGTACCTTGCGCGCGGGACGCACCACGGTGGTGTTCACCTCGTCTCCGCTGCTGCTGGACCGCGCGGACCGGATCGTGTTCCTGCACGACGGCGGGGTGGCGGCGGTCGGCGCGCACCGCGAACTGCTGCACACCGAGCCCCGGTACCGGGCGGTGGTGACCCGCGAGACCGACGAGGAGACCGCGACGCGCGGGGACGGGACGCACGGGGACGGGACGCACGGAGACGGGACGCCGGCCGGGGACCAGCCGGCCAGGGCCCTGGGCAAGGCCCTGGACGACGACGTCCTCGGCGACGACCACGTACTGCACCGACTGGAAGAGATCGAGGAGACGGCATGATCGGCGTCGCGCCACCGTCGTACGACCCGGCGGCCCCGACGACGGCGAGCACCCTGCCCGTCGGCGCGCCCGCGACCGTACGCGCGTACGCGGGAGAACTGCTGCGCCGGCACCGCCGTGCGTTCCTCTTCCTCGTCAGCGTCAACACCGTCGCCGTGATCGCCTCGATGGCGGGTCCCTACCTGCTGGGCGGGCTCGTGGAACGAGTGTCGGACGACGCACGTGAGTTGCACCTCGGCCTCACGGCCACGGTGTTCGTGCTCGCGCTCGCCGTCCAGGCCGTGTTCGTGCGGGAGGTGCGGCTGCGCGGGGCCATGCTCGGCGAGCGGATGCTGGCCGATCTGCGCGAGGACTTCCTCGTGCGGTCGGTCGGGCTGCCGCCCGGCGTGCTGGAACGGGCCGGCACGGGCGACCTGCTCTCCCGGATCACGACCGACATCGACCGGCTCGCCAACGCCATGCGCGAGGCCGTGCCCCAACTGGCGATCGGCGTGGTGTGGGTGGTGCTGCTGCTCGGCGGGCTCGTGGTCACGGCTCCGCCGCTGGCACCCGCGGTGCTCATCGCGGTGCCGCTGCTGGTGATCGGCTGCCGCTGGTACTTCCGGCGGGCGCCCTCCGCCTACCGCTCGGAGGCCGCCGGGTACGCCGCCGTGGCCGCGGCGCTCGCCGAGACCGTGGACGCCGGGCGCACCGTCGAGTCGCACCGCCTGGACGCCCGTCGCATCGAACTGTCGGAGCGCCGTATCAAGGAGTGGACGGCCTGGGAGCGATACACGCTCTGGCTGCGGTCGGTGCTCTTCCCGGTCATCAACGTCACCCATGTGACCGTGCTCGCCTCCGTTCTGCTGATCGGCGGTGTGTTCGTGCTGCAGGGCTGGATCGGGGTCGGTCAGCTGACCACCGCGGCACTGATCGCGCAGATGCTCGTCGACCCGGTCGGCATCATCCTGCGCTGGTACGACGAGCTCCAGGTGGCGCAGGTGTCCCTGGCCCGGCTGGTGGGCGTGCGGGACATCGAGCCGGACGCCGGTGACCTTTCCCTGACTCCCGACGGACGACAGGTGCACGCCGACCGCGTGCACTTCGGTTACGTCGAGGGCGTCGACGTCCTGCGCAAGGTGTCGCTGGAGGTCGCCCCCGGCACGAGGCTCGCCCTGGTCGGCCCCTCGGGCGCCGGCAAGTCCACGCTGGGCAGGCTGCTGGCCGGCATCTACGGTCCCCGCGACGGCCGGATCACCCTGGGCGGCGCGGAGCTGTCCCGGATGTCGGCCGAACGGGTCCGCTCGCACGTCGCCCTCGTCAACCAGGAGCACCACGTCTTCGTGGGCTCCCTGCGCGACAACCTCCGCCTCGCCAGAACCGGCGCCACCGACGCCGAGCTGTGGGCGGCGCTGGGCGCGGTCGACGCGGACGACTGGTCCCGCGCTCTCGACGAGGGCCTGGACACCGAGGTCGGCTCGGGCGGCTTCGCGCTCACCCCCGCCCAGGCCCAGCAGATCGCGCTGGCCCGTCTGGTGCTGGCCGACCCGCACACCCTGGTGCTGGACGAGGCGACGTCCCTGCTCGACCCGCGAGCCGCGCGCCACCTCGAACGGTCCCTGGCCAGGGTCCTGGACGGCCGCACGGTGGTCGCGATCGCCCACCGTCTGCACACCGCCCACGACGCTGACGTCATCGCCGTCGTCGAGAAGGGCCGGATCAGCGAGCTGGGAAGCCACGACGAGCTCGTCGCGGCGGACGGCGCCTACGCGGCGCTGTGGCGGTCGTGGCACGGGTGATCACACTCCACTCGTCGACGGCCCGGGAGGGGCGACACGCGCCGCCCGGGCCGTGGCCGGCGTCGCCGGTCGTGGTTGGTGGCGGCTGGCTGCGGTTGGACGCGGTTGGCCTCTGATCGGGGCGCCGGGGCGTCGTCGGTGCTTGTCCGAGGAACTGTCGGTGCTCGGCCGGGAACTGCCGGTACTCGTCCAGGGAGCTGCCGTGTTCGTCCGGGGCCCGCGGATGCTCGGCCGGGGCCCACTGGTGCTCCGGGGCCCGAGCGGCCTCTGGCCGGCCCGGTGGGTCAAGGGTGCCGGGGCGCCGGTCGGCTGCCGTGCCGTTGCGCGGTCCCGAACGGGAGTGGAAGTCTGGGAGGAGGCACCGGCTCGGGGTAGGCCCGGGAACCGTGCGGTTCCGAGACGGGTGACGCCTGTGCCCCGTGCAGCGGCGGCCCGCCGCGGTCCACGGCGAGAAGGGGCCCGTCCCCACCCCCTGGAGGTACCCGTGAACAGCGCCGACGGATGGGGAGATGACGTCTACCAGCCCGACGGATCCGAGCAGCGGGAGGACACCGGTCTGCTCGACGGCGAGGACACCCTCGAGTACGACGGTGTCACCGATCCTCTTGACCGGGGCTGGTCCCCGCCCGAGCGCCCCTGGGCAGTGGAGCACACCGGTGTGACGGCCGCCGAACGGCACCGGGGCGAGACGCTGGAGCAGCGGCTCGCCGAGGAACGGCCGGACGTGCTCGCACCCGACGGCGACGGGCTGGGCGACTCCGAGGGCACCGACGGGGAACTGCTGGACAACGAGGTCGGCGCGGACCGCTCCGGCCGGCTCGTGGCACCCGACGAGGGGACGCACGAGGACGAGGAGCCGGCGCTGGTCGCCATGGACGTGGGCATCGACGGCGCGGCCGCCTCCGCCGAGGAGGCCGCGATGCACGTCGTCGACGAGGACTCCCTGCCCGGCTGACGCCACCGACGACGGCGTTCGCGTGCCGTCGCCCAGATGATCCGCGCCGTATGAGGAGCAGCCATGCAGCAGGACAAGCATCCCGACTACCGGCCCGTCGTCTTCCGCGACCGCGGCGCCGGGTACGCCTTCCTCACCCGGTCCACCGCGACCAGCGACCAGACCATCGCGTGGGACGACGGCGAGACCTACCCGGTGGTGGACGTGGAGATCTCCTCGGAGAGCCACCCCTTCTACACGGGCAAGGCGCGGACGGTGGACTCGGAAGGGCGTGTCGCCCGCTTCGAGAGGCGCTACGGCCAAGGCGAGGGGCAGGGTGCCGACGGGACCGGCTGAGCGGGCCGGACCCCGCTCATCCCTCAGATGAAGTTGAGTGCCGCCGCGCCGCCCACTCCCCCGAGCAGCATGAACGCCGGCATCAGCACCTTCAGCTCCACCCAGCTGCCCGCCCGGAACCGCATGGCCTTCGGCGGGCCGATGGGGTACCAGCGCTTGCGGCCCACGGGTATCGGCCAGAGTATGGGGCAGCCCGAGACGGTCAGCGCGTCCCCGATGTCGTGCACCAGCGCGCCGAGCACGATCGGCAGTCCCAGCCACAGGTACTCCTGGCCCGGCGCGGTGAACAGCCAGTCCGCGCCCCCGTCCGGCTTGTCCAGTATCCCGGCGAGGATCCACGCGCTGGTCCCGGCCAGCAGCCACACCAGTACGTCGCTGCTGGAGCCGCGGGTCGCCCGCCAGAGCAGACCCTCGATCGCGAGCACCATGTGCACGAAGAGGATCGCCAGGACCGCCCAGCGGCCACCCGTGATGGCCAGGACCGAAGTGCCCCCGCCGATCAGGACCGCCCACAGCCAGGTGTGCGTCAGCGTGCGGTGCCCGCCGGAGCGGCGCGGGTCGCCCTGTTTCTTCGTGGCCTTGTAGACGGCGTACGACAACTTGTCGACGATTTCGCACAGCCCCCGCGAGACCGGTCCGAAGGCCCGGGAGATGGTGGCCGCCTTGTGGTCGAGATCCGGGGCCAGCGCCGCTCCGGCACAGATCAGGGCTCCGGCGAGCAGCACCGGCCAGGGCATCGAGTGCCCTGCGGCGGCGGTCGCCGCCCCGACGCCGAGCCACGCCGCGGCGCCCGACAGTGAGTGTGCTGGTCCCATCATCGCCGTTGCCCGCCCCATTCCTCGTGTTCCGCTGTGCAGTTGTCCGCGTCCGCTGATGCCTCGTCGGCGACCCAGCGTAGCGTTCGTGATCTTCACGCGGACAGCCGATTCCCCCATGACGGCCGAGGCCAGGCAAGATGGGTGCGTGACCCTCATCGATCAGCTGCCGCGGACCGCCGACCCCGATGCCCTGTACGAAGCCTTCGAGGCGTGGGCCCAGGAGCGCGGTCTCACGCTCTACCCCCATCAGGAGGAGGCGCTGATCGAGGCGGTCTCCGGCGCGAACGTGATCGTGTCGACGCCCACCGGCTCCGGCAAGAGCATGATCGCGGCGGGCGCCCACTTCGCCGCACTTGCCCGGGACGAGGTCACCTTCTACACGGCTCCGATCAAGGCGCTGGTGTCGGAGAAGTTCTTCGAGCTGTGCAAGATCTTCGGCACCGAGAACGTCGGCATGCTGACCGGCGACGCCTCCGTGAACTCCGACGCCCCCGTCATCTGCTGCACCGCCGAGGTCCTGGCGTCGATCGCGCTGCGTGACGGCAAGCACGCGGACATCGGCCAGGTCGTCATGGACGAGTTCCACTTCTACGCGGAACCGGACCGCGGCTGGGCGTGGCAGATTCCCCTGCTGGAGCTGCCACAGGCCCAGTTCGTCCTGATGTCGGCCACGCTCGGTGACGTCTCCTTCTTCGAGAAGGACCTCGCGCGCCGCACCGGCCGCCCCACAGCGGTGGTCCGCTCGGCGACCCGGCCCGTGCCGCTCTCCTACGAGTTCCGCTACACGCCGCTCACCGAGACGCTCACCGACCTGCTCGCGGCCCGGCAGGCCCCCGTCTACATCGTGCACTTCACGCAGGCTCAGGCCGTGGAGCGGGCGCAGGCGCTGATGAGCATCAACATGTGCACGCGGGAGGAGAAGGAGCGGATCGCCGAGCTGATCGGCAACTTCCGCTTCACCACGAAGTTCGGCCGCAATCTCTCCCGCTACGTCCGGCACGGCATCGGTGTCCACCACGCCGGCATGCTGCCCAAGTACCGGCGGCTGGTGGAGAAGCTCGCGCAGGCCGGCCTGCTGAAGGTGATCTGCGGAACGGACACGCTCGGCGTGGGCGTCAACGTCCCCATCCGGACCGTGCTGTTCACGGCGCTGACCAAGTACGACGGCACGCGGGTGCGCACGCTGAGGGCCCGGGAGTTCCACCAGATCGCCGGCCGGGCCGGGCGCGCGGGGTTCGACACGGAGGGTTTCGTCGTCGCCCAGGCACCCGAGCACGTCGTCGAGAACGAGAAGGCGCTCGCCAAGGCCGGTGACGACCCGAAGAAGCGGCGCAAGGTCGTCCGCAAGAAGGCACCCGAGGGCTTCGTGGCCTGGTCGGAAAGCACGTTCGACAAGCTCATCACCTCCGAGCCGGAGCCGCTGTCGTCCCGCTTCCGAGTCACGCACACCATGCTGCTGTCGGTGATCGCCCGGCCCGGCGACGCCTTCAAGGCGATGCGGCACCTGCTGGAGGACAACCACGAGCCGCGCAAGCAGCAGCTCCGGCACATCCGGCGGGCGATCGCCATCTACCGCTCGCTGCTGGGCGGCGGCATCGTCGAGAAGCTCGACCAGCCCGACGCCGAGGGCCGCGTCGTGCGTCTCACGGTGGACCTGCAGCAGGACTTCGCACTGAACCAGCCGCTGTCCACGTTCGCCCTGGCCGCCTTCGAGCTGCTGGACCCGGAGTCGCCGTCGTACGCGCTGGACATGGTGTCGGTCGTGGAGTCCACCCTGGACGACCCGCGGCAGATCCTCGCCGCCCAGCAGAACAAGGCGCGCGGTGAGGCCGTGGCCGCGATGAAGGCGGACGGCGTCGAGTACGAGGAGCGCATGGAGCGCCTCCAGGACATCACGTACCCGAAGCCCCTGGAGGAGCTGCTCTTCCACGCCTACGACACGTACCGCAGGAGCCACCCGTGGGTCGGTGACCATCCGCTGTCCCCGAAGTCGGTCATCCGGGACATGTACGAGCGGGCGCTGACATTCACGGAGCTGGTCTCCCACTACGAACTGGCCCGCACCGAGGGCATCGTGCTGCGCTACCTGGCGAGCGCCTACAAGGCCCTCGACCACACCGTCCCGGACGACCTGAAGTCCGACGACCTGCAGGATCTGATCGAGTGGCTCGGTGAGATGGTGCGCCAGGTCGACTCCAGCCTGCTGGACGAGTGGGAGCAGCTCGCCAACCCGGCGGAGATGACCGCCGAGGAGGCGCAGGAGAAGGCCGACCAGGTGCGGCCGGTCACCGCCAACGCACGCGCCTTCCGTGTCCTGGTCCGCAACGCTATGTTCCGCCGTGTCGAGCTCGCCGCCCTCGACCAGGTCGACGCGCTGGGCGAGATGGACGCCGACGCCGGCTGGGACGCCGACGCGTGGGGCGAGGCCATGGACCAGTACTGGGACGAGTACGAGGACCTCGGCACCGGCCCCGATGCCCGCGGCCCCAAGCTGCTGGTGATCGAGGAGGAGCCGCAGAACGGCCTGTGGCGCGTACGCCAGATCTTCGACGACCCGAACGACGACCACGACTGGGGCATCAGCGCGGAGGTCGACCTCACGGCCTCCGACGCGGAGGGCCGCGCGGTCGTCCGCGTCACCGATGTCGGCCAGCTGTGAGCACAGGAGAATCCCACCCATGACGAATCCGGCCGAGAGCCTCGTCGCCCTGCTCGACCTGGAGCAGATCGAGGTCAACATCTTCCGGGGCCGCAGCCCCGAGGAGTCGCTGCAGCGGGTCTTCGGCGGCCAGGTGGCCGGCCAGGCGCTGGTCGCCGCGGGCCGCACCACTGAGGGCGACCGCCCGGTGCACTCGCTGCACGCGTACTTCCTGCGCCCGGGACGCCCGGGCGTACCGATCGTGTACCAGGTCGAACGGGACCGGGACGGGCGGTCGTTCACGACCCGCCGGGTCACCGCCGTGCAGCAGGGCCGCACGATCTTCACGCTCACCGCCTCCTTTCACAAGCCTGAGCAGGGGAGTTTCGAGCACCAGTTGCCTCCGGCCCGCAAGGTCCCGGATCCCGAGTCCCTGCCGACGGTCACCGACGAGGTGCGGGAGCACCTGGGCGCGCTGCCGGAGCAGTTCGAGCGGATGGCCCGCCGCCAGCCCTTCGACATCCGCTACGTGGACCGGCTGCGCTGGAGCGCCGAGGAGGTCGAGGGCGCCGAGCCCCGCAGCGCGGTGTGGATGCGCGCCGTCGGTCCGCTCGGCGACGACCCTCTGGTGCACACCTGCGCCCTGACCTACGCCAGTGACATGACCCTCCTGGACGCCGTACGCATCCCGGTGGAACCTCTGTGGGGTCCACGGGGCTTCGACATGGCGTCGCTGGACCACGCCATGTGGTTCCACCGGCCGTTCCGCGCGGACGAGTGGTTCCTGTACGACCAGGAGTCGCCGATCGCGACCGGTGGACGGGGCCTGGCGCGGGGACGGATCTATGACGCGGAGGGGCGCATGCTGGTGTCCGTCGTCCAGGAAGGGCTGTTCCGGGCCCTGTAGGTCAGGAGTCTCCGCGCCACAGCCGGCCCAGCAGGCCGCGGAACCGTCCGGGTTCCTCGGCCTCGTGCGGCGTGGGTTCCCGGCCCGGTGGGGTCGGCAGGGGGCGAAGGGCCGGGCGTGGCGCCGGACGCTGCTCGCGTGCGGCTTCCACCGCGCCCGCCAGGTCCGTGCGGAGCCAGTCGATCTCGTCCGGGTCTGCCGCCGTCATGATCTCCTCGGCGAGCTGCGCGGCCGGGGAGCCGGGCGAGCCGTGGGCAGGCGGTACCGGGCGGAACCGGTGCAGGTAGGAGCGCTCGTAGGGGTCCCTGACGACCCCGGAGACCTCGACCGGGTCGAGCACTGACGCGACGGCCGCCGCCCGGGCCCAGGGGTCGTCGGCCTGGCGGAGCAGGAACCCCAGGTGCCGTCCCCTCCAGTTCCGGGGACGCAGGTCCAGGCCCTCCGTCAGCTGGTCCCGCAGGCCCTCGGGCGTACGGCCCTTCAGCAGTGCCGCGTTCCTCTCGTCGGTCGCGAACTGCCGTAGCTCGTCGGCCAGATACAGCCAGACGACGGCGCGGTAGCGGTTGACGTAAAATTTCACGGGCACCAGGAGCCCCAGTCGTGCGAGGCGGGTGAACCGGGCCCTGGGCACCTCCATGAGGGCAGCGCCTTCCATGGTCCCGACGGCCCGGACGCTGTCCCTCAGCGCCTCGGGGAAGCCCTCCCCCGCCCGGATCCGTTCGATCTCGTCGCGCGTGACGCGTCGGCCGCCTCCTCCTCCCTCGTCGGGTACGGTGCGGATGCGCCCGAGGTGTACGGCGAGGTCGAACTCACTGCGCCTGAGACCCAGTTCTCGTGCCGCGCGGTTCGGCGCGAGCGAGGGGTCGAGGGTGGTGCCGCGAAGGGTGCCGATCGGCTCGGCAGTGGCCGTGATCTTGTGCGTGCTGGTGTTCCCGGACATGGTCTTCTCCCCCGTGGAGTGTGTGGTCGGTGCTGTCCGCGCCCGCCTGACACAAGACCGTAGCCGCTGCCGCGACATCCGTGGCAGGCCTGTGGAAAACTCCGCAGCCGTCTCCACGAAAGTATGGAAAACCCAGGTCAGAGATCTGTGGGTGATATCCGGCCCGGCTGTCGCGCGTCGACGTCGAGGTGCTCACCGACCCGGTTCACGAGCAGGGTCATTTCGTAGGCGATCTGCCCGATGTCGGTCTCCGCTCCGCTGAGCACGCACAGGCAACTGCCCGAGCCCGCCGCGGTGACGAACAGTACGGCGTCGTCGAACTCGACCATCGTCTGTCGTACCTGACCCGCGCCGAAGTGGCGGCCCGAGCCCTTGGCCAGGCTGTGCAGTCCGGACGAGACGGCGGCGAGGTGCTCGGCGTCCTCGCGTCGCAGGCCCGTACTCGCCCCGGTCACCAGCCCGTCGTTGGACAGGACCAATGCGTGCCGGACGTGTTCGACGCGCTCGGTCAGGTCGTCCAGCAGCCAGCCAAGTCCCTGGTTCTGCACCATGGTCCGGTCTCCCCGTGTTGTCCCCGTATGCGTGCTCTCCTCCTGGCCGGAGGATCTGCCCGCCAGCCTTCACCACGCTTGTGCTCCGGGCAAGGAGGATGGGGGCATGGCACAGAAGATGACCGATGAGGAATGGCGGGCGTTCGTCTCGGACGGCACCCGCACCGGGAAGCTCTCGACCGTTCGGGCGGACGGCAGCCCGCATGTGGCACCGATCTGGTTCCTGCTGGACGGGGACGACATGGTGTTCAACACCGGCAAGGACACCGTGAAGGGACGCAATCTGGCCCGTGACGGCCGGGTCGCCCTGTGCGTGGACGACGACCGGCCACCCTTCGACTTCGTCGTGCTGCAGGGGCGCGCACGGATCTCGGAGGACCTCGACGAACTCCGGCACTGGGCCGCCAGGATCGGGGCCCGGTACATGGGCGAGGAGCGCGCCGAGGAGTTCGGGGCCCGCAACGGCGTTCCGGGCGAGCTCCTCGTCCGCGTCACCGTGGACAAGGTCCTGGCTCAGAAGTCCGTGGCGGACTGAGGTCTGTCCCTCCGGCCGGAGGGGGCCCGCGGCCTGCCCGGCCGGAGGAGGCCGGTCCGGGCCGAGCCGGGCCTGTTCAGTTCGGTTCGGCTCGGTCCGGTCCGGTCCGGCTCGGTTCGGTTCGGTTCGGTCCGGTCCGGCTCGGTTCGGTTCGGTTCGGTCAGCGCACGGAGTCGAGCAGCCGGGCGGTGTGCATCCGTCCGGCGTACTCGACGAGCCGGATCAGCACCTCCTTCCCCGAGTCGCGGTCCCGGGCGTCGCACAGCACTACGGGCGTTCCCCGGTCGAGGTCGAGGGCCCGCAGAACGTCCTGGGCGTCGTAGCGGCGCGCCCCCTTGAAGCAGTTGACGGCCACCACGAACGGGATGCGCCGGTGCTCGAAGTAGTCGACCGCCGGGAAACAGTCCGCCAGGCGCCGGGTGTCCGCGAGGACGACAGCACCGAGTGCGCCCTGTGAGAGTTCGTCCCACAGGAACCAGAAGCGGTCCTGGCCCGGTGTGCCGAAGAGGTACAGAGAGAGGCCGGACCGGATGGTGATGCGCCCGAAGTCCATGGCGACTGTCGTGGTGACCTTGCGGTCGATGCCGTCGATGTCGTCCACCAGCCGCCCGGCCTCGCTGAGCATTTCCTCCGTGCGCAGCGGCCTGATCTCGCTGACCGCGCCCACCAAGGTGGTTTTGCCCACGCCGAATCCTCCGGCGACCAGGATCTTCAACGCCAGCGCGGTCGTGTCACCGTCCGTGGCGTCGGAGTGCTCGGAGACCATCGATCACTTCTCTCGGTCCGGGTGGTCGTGAACGTAACTGTCGATCATGGCCTTTCGGCCTCCTTCACAGTGCGCGGAGTCCGTCGATCACTTCGCGCAGAATCCGTTCGTCGGGCAACTGCGCGGGCGGTACGGGACGGCTGACGGTCACTGAGCCGAGTTCCACCAGGTCGCCGAGGAGCACCCTCACCACGCCCACGGGCAGATCCGCGTCCGCGGCGAGTTCGGCGACCGACTGGGTCTCCGTGCGGCACAGATCGATCAGGGTCCGGTGCTCCGGTCCGAGCACGGTGTCGTCGGTGCCCGGCGCGTCGGGGGCTCGCGTGACGAGGGCGATCAGGTCGAACCGCACCCCCGTGGGGCCGGGCCGGGTACGTCCGCCTGTCATCGCGTAGGGCCGGACGAGGGGTCCGGCCTCGTTGTCGTACCACTGGCTGCCCGGCCGCTCCCGGCCGCCGCCCGTGGTGTCATCGTTCATCCGCGCGGCCTTCCCGGGTCATCCGCCGGCGGGCGGCCGTGCGGCGGCGCGTGGCGCGGTGTGGAGGTGCTCGCCGACGCGTCTGACCAGCCGTGCCATCTCGTAGGCCACCAGGCCGATGTCGGCGGTCACGGCGGTGAGGACGGCGAGGCAGGAGCCGTCGCCCGCGGCGGCCACGAACAGGAAGCCGTCGTCCATCTCCACCATGGTCTGGCGCACGCCCCCGGCACCGAAGTGCCGGC
This sequence comes from Streptomyces sp. NPDC058812, assembly GCF_042744565.1. Lineage (NCBI taxonomy): Bacteria > Bacillati > Actinomycetota > Actinomycetes > Kitasatosporales > Streptomycetaceae > Streptomyces > Streptomyces sp. NPDC058812. The sequence goes on along the minus strand of NZ_JBHYOB010000002.1, from coordinate 76,746 downwards.
CCGCGCCCTTGGCCAGGCTGTGGAAGCCGGAGGCGACCGCTGCCAGGTGTTCGGCGTCCTCGCGGCCGAGGCCGGTCGACGCGCCCACGGCGAGTCCGTCGTTCGACAGCACCACGGCGTGCCGTACTTCGCTCACGCATACGACGAGGTCGTCCAGCAGCCAGTCGAGTGCGCGGGTCCGCCGGGCGCTCCCGGTGCCGGGGGTGTGGATCATGCTGGGTCTCCTTCATTGCTGTTGCCGCTGGCCGGCGCGTCCGGCGGTGCTCCGCGGCCGGGTCTCCGGCCACCACCGCGCGACCAGCCGGCGCGGTATGCGGCCATGCGGTCCCGTACGACTTCGGGAGTGCGCTCGTCGTCTCCGGGCGGCGGGGGCGACCGCGCGGGGTCGGCGGGGCGCCCGTCGCGCAGTTGGGGAGCGAGACTGGCCTGCCGCACGCGGCGAGGGAGGTCGTCGGACTCCCCGGCGGCGTGCGGCAGACCGGGACCGTCGGACTCCCCGGCCACGTGCGGCAGGTCGGGACCGTCGGCCTTCGCGGGGTCGTCAGGGGATCGGTGCAGTCGCAAGGCGGGGGCTCCTGGTGGCCGACCGGGTGCCGTGGTCTGTGCCGTCGCCGGCACGGAGGCCGTCAGCGCCGGCCGGTCGGCCGACGCGGGGACGGGCTCTTGGTGCGGGGCGGCGCCGGGCACGCGCGCGTACAGGCGCTCCTCGGGCTGTGGTGCCTCGCCTGCTGTCCCGGGGGAATGTGCCGCCGTCCCGTTGTGCAGGAGTGCGGTGGGCAGGAGGACGACGGCGGTGGTGCCGCCGTAGGGCGAGGTCTTGAGGTGCACCTTGATGTCGTGCCGGGCGGCGAGCCGGCTGACCACGAACAGGCCGAGCCGGTCGCTGTCGAAGAGGTCGAGTGCCTCGGACCGGGCGATGCGGTGGTTGGCCTCGGCGAGGGTGTCCTTGCCCATGCCGAGCCCGCGGTCCTCGACCTCGATCGCGTAGCCGTTGCCGACGGGTTCTCCGGTGACGCGCACGCGCGTGTGGGGTGGCGAGAACTGGGCCGCGTTCTCGATGATCTCGGCCACGAGGTGGGTGAGGTCGGCGACGGCGGCGCCGATCACGGACGCCTCGGGAAGCTGCCGTACCTCCACGCGTGCGTAGTCCTCGACTTCGGAGACGGCCGCCCGAATCACGTTCGTGAGGGAGACCGGCATGCGCCAGGCCCGCCCGGGTGCCGCGCCGGAGAGGATGATCAGGCTTTCGGCGTGGCGCCGCATACGGGTGGTGAGGTGGTCGAGGCGGAAGAGGTCGCTCAGTTCGTTCGGGTCGTCGGAGCGGCGTTCCATGCTGTCCAGCAGATTGAGCTGACGGTGGACGAGGATCTGGCTGCGGCGGGCGAGGTTCACGAAGACCCCGGAGATTCCGCTGGCGAGTTCGGCGCGTTCCACTGCGGCCCGCAGGGCGGCCCGGTGCACGATGTCCAGCGCCTCGGCGACCTGGCCGGCCTCGTCCTCGGCGGGCGGGCCCGGTGGCGCCTCGGACCGGACGTCGATCTCCTCCCCCGTGCGCAGTCTGCGCATGGCCTCGGGGAGTTTGCGGCGGGCGATATCCAGGGCACTGTTGCGCAGGCTCACCAGCTCGACCACGAGGCCGCGGCCGATGCGGACGGAGATGACGAGCGACGCGGCGACGGCGAGGAGGCCGAAGAGGACCGCGGCCCCGGCCGGAGTGAGCACGCCGCGCGTGAACGGGTCGGCCCGGCCGGCGACTTGGCGCCCGGCGTCCTGTTCGATCGTCCGCATGCCGTCCCGCACGCGCGCGTGGGCCTTGTCCCACGTGGGCCGCGGTGCCGCTGCCTCGACCGTCCGGTCCTCGGGACCTTGGGCCAGCAGCTTCTCCTCGGCCGCCGCCACGGTCGCGTAGGCGCCGCTGCCGGCGAGGTCCTGCCAGGCGGCGCGCTCGGACCCGCGCAGGTCGGCGACGGCGGACTCGGTGAGGGTCCTGCGTCTGTCGACGGCGCCGGTGAACAGCCGCAGCCGCTCGCCGCCGAGTCCATCGGCGAGGCGGGCCCCGGCGAGCAGGGCGTCCTCCTGGGCCAGTGCCTCGCCCGCGCGGGCGAACTCGACCAGCACGCGCGCGTCGGAACCCAGATCGGCGTCCTGGATACCGCTCAGCGCGCCGCCCACCCGGAAGGCCGCCGAGATGGTCGTCGTGTACTGGCGGTAGGCCTTCTCCCAGTCCGCGCGGCGGTCGATGACGGCGGAGCGCAGCGATCCCAGCCGTTCCGCGCCGGTGACGAAGGCTTCGAGGCGGCGGGCCACTCCAGCGGGCAGTTCCTCGCTGTCGGCGACGGTATGGCGGTCGCCCAACCGCAGTCTCCCGACGGCGCGGTCGGTGTGTGCGGAAAGTTTCCTGTAGTCGCCGCTCGGCACCGCAGACGGGTCGGTGGCATGGCGGACGGCCGCGAGCCGCTCGGCCTGCAGGGCGGCGACGGCGGCGCTCACCGGAGCGCGCACCTGCGCGTCCACGCGCTGCACCTGCCGCAGCCGGGAGATGTCCTGGGCGGTCGTGACGGTCGCGTACGCCCACAGGCCCAGCAGGGAGACGACGGGCACCATCAGCAGGCTGACGATCCTGGCGCGCACGGTGCGGGGCCGTATTCGCCTGCGCCACGCGCGCGTGGCGGACGCGTCCGGTGCCTCGCCCGTGGGTTCCGCCTGGTCCTCGTCGGCCGGTGGTCCGGCGTGCGCGCGGCGGCCGCGCACGGGTGGCTGGGGCGGCGTCTCGGCGCCGGCCGCGGGGGTCGTACGGGGTGTGCGCATGGCCTCCTCGCTCGGTACGGGATCGGTGCGTTGTCGCCGGGCCGGTGACGGCCGGACCCGCCGTTACCGGGCGGTGCTCCCTATGGGCTGCTGGACCGAGACGGACGCCTCGCGCTCCCCCGCCGTCGGCGACAGCGCGACGAAGGCCGAGGTCAGGAAGAGGTAGGACCCGAGGCCGACGGCGAGGGGGAAGACGAACTGCATCGCCGTGGCCCCGGGCAGCGCCTCGCCGGAGGGCGTGACACGCACGCTCACCGCGAACATTCCGGTGTAGTGCATGCTGCTCACCGCGGCTCCCATGATCAGCGAGGCGAGCGTCACCGCGAGGGGCGACTTGATGTTGAGCGCCGCCCAGAGGGCCGCCGTGGCCGCGGCGACGGCGATGAGGACGGAGAGTGCGACGCGCATCGGGTCGTAGCTCACGTCACCGTGCAGGCGCACGGCCGCCATGCCGAGGTAGTGCATGCTCGCGACACCGAGCCCTGTGGTGAGTCCGCCGAGCAGGAGTGCTCGGCCGCGCTCGCGGCCGTAGCCGACCGCGAAGACGCCGGCGCAGACGACGATCATGGCGACGAGCAGGCTCGTGAGGGTGAGCGGCACGTCGTAGCGGATGTCGGTGCCGCTGACCCGGAAGCCGAGCATGGCGACGAAGTGCATCGTCCAGATCCCCGTGCCGATCGCCGAGGCCGCGGTGAGAAGCCAGTTGCGGCGCGCGTGCCCGGTGGCGGCGAGGGCACGCACGGTGCAGCGCAGTCCGAGGGCTGCGCCGGTACAGGCCATCGCGTACGACAGCGCGGGGGTCAGCCAGCCCAGGGCGGCGTGGTCCAGGTGTCCCATGGCCCCGGGACGCTAGTCCCGGCAGGGGCGCACAACAGGGGCGCATTTCGAAAGGTGTTGCTATCTGACGCAGGAAAGCGCTGGAACGATCGCGTCATGCTCGAACGTGTGCGCTGCGGCATCCTCTGTGTCATTGAGGGATCATGCGGAGCATGAGCTACGACCACACGCACGTCCAGGAGTTCTTCGGCGCCCGCGCCGCCGACTGGGACAGCCGGTTCCCCGACGACGGCCCCGCGTACGGGGCCGCGGTCGCCGAGCTGGGCCTGCGGGAAGGGGATCACGTGCTCGACGCGGGCTGCGGCACGGGACGGGCCCTGCCTGCCTTGCGCGCGGCCGTGGGACCGTCGGGCCTGGTTGTCGGGGCCGATCTGACGCCCGCCATGCTTCAGGCCGCCGCACGGGCCGGGAGGGACCGTGACGGACGCTTGCTGCTGACCGACGTCGCCGCGCTGCCGCTGCGGTCGGGGACGCTCGACGCCGTGTTCGCGGCGGGCCTCGTGGCTCACCTGCCCGATCCCACCGGTGACCTGCGGGAGTTGGCGCGCGTCGTGCGTCCCGGCGGTGTGCTGGCGCTGTTCCATCCGATCGGCAGAGCGGCACTCGCTGCGCGGCAAGGGCGGCGGATCACTCCGGACGACCTGCGTGCCGAGCCCAACCTCCGGCCGTTGCTCGCCGGTTCCGGGTGGCGCATGACGTCGTACGTCGACGAGGACGCCCGCTTCCTGGCCCTGGCCGTGCGCGAGGACTGACCGCTCGCGCGAGGACTCACCCTCGCGTGAGGACTCACCACGCGCGCGGGTGCCGGCCGCATGCGCCGCAAGCGATGACGGCTCAGCCCCGGCCCGCGACCGTGGCCGCGAACACGTCGGGCCGGTCGAGCATGACGTTGTGCCCAGCCCCCGGCACGGTCACCACGCGCACGCCGGCGGCCTCCAGTGCCTCCCGTCCCTCCAGTTCACCGCTGAGTTCGCCCTGCAGGTACACACGCTCGATCGGGAGCCCTTCGAGGAGGGTGCGCATTACGGGCTCCGACCCTCGGCGGAGCCCGACCGCGGAGCGGTGCAGGGCGCGCGGGTCGGCCAGCCGCATCGTCGCCGCCCACAGAGGGCCTACGTTCTCCAGCACGCGCGCGTGGCCGCGTTCGACGAAATCGTCCTCCTCGTAGGCGGCGATGCCGCTGCTGCCCGCGGTCGGCGGCGGGAAGGCGTCGAGGTTGGCCTCCGTGAGGACCAGGCGGGAGACCAGCTCGGGCCGCCGGTGGGCGAGGACGACGGCGACGGCGCCGCCCATACTGTGCGCGACCAGTTCGGTACCGGTCAGACCCGCCTCGTCCAGCGCGGCGGCCAGCGCGGCAGCATGGTCGTCGAGGGCGTAGCCGAAGTGCTCGGGTCGGTCGCTGATGCCGTGGCCGGGCAGGTCGACGAAGAGGCTGCGCCGGCCGGCGAGTTCAGGACGCGCCGCGATGTGGGCGTGGTACACGGACGAGATCGACCCCAGCCCGTGCACATACACGCGCGCGGGTTCCGCTCCCGGTGTCTCCGTCCAGCGGATGCGGCTTCCGTCGCCGTCGAACCGTGCCTCCTTCATGCCGTCCACCTTCAAGCTCCCTCAGCTCCTCGGCTCCGTCAGTGGGTTTCGACGCTCCCCCGGCCCGACGGGACAATACATCGCGACAGAGGTATTGAGTTACCGTGGTATCAAGAACTCGATGTACAGCAGTCACCGGACATGGGCGAGAATGTGGGCATGCTGGAGCTCGCCGTCCTCGGTTTCCTTTACGACGCCCCACTGCACGGCTACGAGCTGCGTAAGCGCATCACCGCGCTGACCGGGCACGTACGGCCCGTCGCCGAGAGCACGCTCTACCCGGCGATCAAGCGCCTGGAGAAGGCGGGCCTCCTCGCGCGCGCCACGCAACCCGGCTCCGTGGCCGCGCCGCGTCACGTCCTGACCCTCACGGAGGAGGGCCGGTGGGAGCTGCGCCGCCTGCTCGCCGAGCCCGCGCAGCGCGACATCACCGACGAGAACCGCTGGTTCACGGTGCTCGCTTTCCTCCGCCACCTGGACGACGCCGCCGCCCAGGCCGCCGTGCTGCGCCGCCGGCTGGCCTTCCTGGAAGAGCCCGCGAGCTTCTTCTATGACGGTGACCGGCCGCTGCGGGCCGAGGAGTTGGACGACCCCTTCCGGCGCGGCGTTCTGACCATCGCGCGAGCCACCTCCAGGGCTGAGCTCAACTGGCTGCGCGAGACGATCGGTTCACTCGACGGCTGACGTGTCGATGTGGCGGACCGGACACCCCCGTAGGCCGGGGACGGGGCGGGTGCCCAGCTCGGCCAGCCGGTAGCCGTTCGGGTAGCCCTTGATCTCCCAGTTCTGCCGGGCGTGGTGCGGAGCGCGCCTCGGCGGCATCAAGCGGACCGCGCGGCCGCGCAGCCGCACCGCGCGGCGTACCAGCGTGCGGGTGGCGGGGCTCGGCGGCGCGTACCGGAAAGCCCGCAGGAGGGGCTCGTCGAGCAGGGCGAGGATCCCGGTGCGCAGGACCGGAGCGAGGGGACTCGGATACCAGGAGGCCATGAGGTCGAGTGTCGCGTCCGAGACCCTGCGCGCACTTTCGTCCCAGGCGAAGTGGGCCGCCTCATAGGCGTCGAGGCAGGCTTCGAACTCCTCGTAGGACTCGGGGATGCCCTTGATACCCATGTGCCGTCCCAGCATGCCGTAGTGGACTGCGGACGCGATGGTCTCGTGGCGCGACATCCTGCGCCATCCGTAGGCGTCGATCCAGCGTTTGGGGGTCACGACGAACGTGCACAGCACGTACCGCATGTCGTCGTTGGTGATGTCGTAGCCGCGGTGCATCTGGTTGATGCGCCGGATGGCCGTGCGGCCCTGCTCGCTGCCGAAGCCGTGCTCGACGACGGCGTCCAGAAGCAGCGCCGTGTCGTCGTACCGCTTCTGCGCCCGGTCCGTGAACTCCGCCGTCTCGGCCAGCAGCCGGCCGATGCTCGGAACGGCGTAGGTGCGGTAGAGCGCCAGCTCGAGAGCACGGCTGAAGTCCCACGGAAACTCATAGGCCGAGGCCAGCCGATAAATCTCCGACGCGTCCTTGTAGGGGTCCATCTGCCGGATCTGTGTCAACCGTTCGAAGCGCTTCACCGTGGCCGTCCCCTTCTGCCGTCGAAGCTTCAACTCTACGTTGAGTGGCAGGAGATGCACGATCAGGCATGGCTGTCGGCAGGGGAGGGGTGATCCGCTTGTTCGGCAGGATCCGCGAGGCCTGGGACAGATCTCGCTCCGCTCGGCGCACGGAGGGGAGAACGGGAGGGGAGCAGCGCTCGCGCAATCTGTTCGAGGCCGCCGCCGCGTACATCTCGGCGTGCGCGGACGATGACCAGAAGCGGATCGACGAGGCGGCGGGCTGGGTGTCGCCGGAGGCCCTTCGTTCGGGGTGAACGAGCTGGCGTGCCGGGCCGTGATCGCGCTCGCGCGGGAACGCGACGAGTCGCCGCGGGACGTGGCCCGAGCCCTCCTTGGGCTGCCCGCGGCCTGACCCCGCCCGTACGTCACGAGCGGGCGATTCGCCCCGTCCAGCCGGAAAACTGCAGCTCGGGTGCGTCTGGGAGTCGTGACAAGGGCTTCCCTGGCGCACTAGGGTGCGCGCCATTGGACGAACCGATGGGGAGGCTGGGATGGCCGGGACGGACGAGGACGCCGTCGCCGCCGAGGACGATGCGCTCTATGTGCTCACGGCGGTGCTGCTGACGCCGGCGAAGTTCCCGAGTGTGCTGGGCGACGACTACCCGGAGGCGTGCGCGGCGCTCGGTCTGCCACCGCTGGCGGACGGCTACGGCCTGGTACTCGGCCAGGACGGTGACGGCGCCCGGTGGACCGTCGTCATCGACGACGTCTCGCTGGTGGCCGTCGCCGTGGCCTCCTGGGACTGCGGCATGGAGTACGACCTGTCGCCGGACGAGCGTACGGTCGTCGCCGCGCTGCCCGGCTGGCCCCTCGCGGTCGCCGTGGCGGCCCCCGGCGTGCCCGCGCCGCACGATCCCGACCTCGAGTCCGCCGACCAGCCGGCGCTGTCGCCGCCGGACACCACGGTGTGGGGGCCCGCGCAGCGGCGTCTGGGAGCCGACGAGATCGCCGCGCAGTGGGCGCAGTGGCGAGAGCAGATCGATGACGCGGACTTCCCGGTGACGGGCGGCGACGCCGGATCGGTGGGCGACGCGCCGGGCGACGAAGTGGAAGAGGACTCGGGCGCCGGCGAGGGCGCGGAGACCGGCGCCACGGAAGAGGCCGATACCACGGACGCCGGTACCGGTTCCGGTACCACGGACGCCGGTACCACGGACGCCGGTGCCGGGTCCTCCGGGCACGGCGGTGTCCGGCGGGTGCTCGCAGAGGCCCGCGCCTACGTCGACACGCCCCCGCCGCTCGGCCGGGTCCGGTCCTCTTTCGCGCCGGGGGACGCTCGGACGCTGCGTGCCGACGGCCCCGGTTGGTCGCTCGTCGCCAGAACCGACGACATCGCCTTCATCCTGCTCGACGAGGAACCCGGTGAGGTCCTGCCCGTGGGGCGGGGGCCGTCGCTACCCGGGCTCCTGGAGGCCCTCGACAAGATGGCCGTAAGGCCGAGCTGACCCGAGGACACCGAGGCCCGTTCCCGCTGGAGTCGGGCGCCCTCGCGTCCCCGACTGTCTTCAGCCTCCATGACCGGCTCTTTTCCCATGTGGCTCCCGCCCATGGAAGAGGTCGTAGCGGACCCGCACGATGGGGCAGCCCTCAGATCCACTCCTCCATCGCGCCCGGAGTCCCCCATGCGTCTGCCCTGTGGTGTCCCGTTCCTCGCCGCCGTTGTGACGGCGGTCTCGCTCATCGGGCCGTCGCCCGTCGCCGCGGCAACGGGCGACGGAGGCGGCCACTGCGCCCGCCAGGAGCGAGTACGAGTGCCGGGCGCGGCCCTGCAGCGCAGCGCCTGCCTGGACGATCTGACCACCACCGGGTTGGCGGGCACCACCTACACCGACATGGCAGACCAGGCCGGGCTGACGGCCGGCGGCACCAGGACACCGTCCGGAGTGCCCGGCATCCAGGTCGACGGGTACTTTCCGGACTCCTCCCGCTTCAACAACACGCACGGCTGGCGGCACGACGGGCAGTTCGTGATCCGGTTGCCGGACCACTGGAACGGCGGCCTCGTCGTGACGGGGGCGCCGGGCACCCGCAAGCAGTACGCCACGGACAAGGCGATCTCCGACCGGGCCCTCGCGCAGGGGTACGCGTACGCCGCGACCGACAAGGGCAACAGCGGAACGGACTTCTACCGGGACGGCCTCCGGCCCGGAGACGCGGTCGCCGAGTGGAACGCACGCACCACCCAGCTCACCCGGGCCGCCCGCCGGGTAGCCGCCCAGCGCTACGGGCACGCGCCGCGTCGCACCTACATCGCCGGCATCTCCAACGGCGGCTATCTCACCCGCTGGCAGCTGGAGAACCACCCGGAGCTGTACGACGGCGGCGTGGACTGGGAGGGGGCGCTGTGGACCGCGAACGGCCCCAGCCTCCTCACGTCCCTGCCGGTGACGGTGGCTCGGATGTCCGGCGCGGCACGGGACGAGGAACTGTACGCGGCGGGCTTCGCGCGCGGCTCCGAGTTTCTGTGGCCGTATCACGAGAAGGCCTACTGGGGCTTGACGCAGAAGATCTACCGGGCCGAGTTCGACCCGGTCTACGATCCCGCCTGCCCGGGGCCGACCGCCGGATCCACCCTGGAGGAGATCCTGGCGCCGTGCCCCTCCGACGCGACGTACGACTACGCGGAGCGCCCCGTGTCAGTCCACCGCGCGGTGACCCGGGTCGCCCTGACGGGACGCATCGGCAAGCCGCTGATCACCCTGCACGGCGATCTGGACGCGCTGCTGCCCAAGGCCGCCGACTCCGACGTGTACGCGCGCATGATCGACAGGCGGGGGCGAGGTGCGCTGCACCGCTATTACACGGTCGCGGGCGGCACGCACGTCGACGGGCTGTACGACACGTATCCCGACAGGCTGCGGCCGATCCTGCCCTGCTTCCGATCTGCCTTCGACGCACTGACCGCCTGGGTGGAGCAGGGCGCCACGCCACCCGCGGACCACACGATCGGCAAGCCCGCGAACGGCGACGTGGTCAACTCCTGCGCCCTTACCGAAACGGCCGAGACGGGCGAGACCGCCGAGACAGGCGAGGTTGCCGCGACAGGCGAGGCTGCTGAAACGGCCGAGACCCGACGTTAGCGCGTCAGCGGCCGATCTCCTTGCGCGTGACGCGGCGCAGCCTGCGCCGCTGCGCGCGGTCCAGGGTGAGGTACGCGGCGGTCGGGACTCCCAGCACTATGAGCAGGGCGGCCCACCAGGGCAGCCAGATCAGCAGGATGAGCCCGACCGCCACGCCCCCCGCTGCGACTTTGGCGTTCTTCGACATGGTGTCGCCTCCTTCGCGGCCACTGCCGCTCTCTCCTGAAAACGGGCCCACGCTCCCGGCGGTTCCGTACCGCGACCCTGAGTCGTCCCTGAGACCGGACCCTTACGCACCCCTGAGACCCCGCCGGCGACTCCCTTCGAAGAAGCACCTCCTCATCTGAATAGTGACTCACGCCACAGCCCGGCCGCACCCCCCAGCCTCGGGAATCGTGTACAGTCGGCGACCGCGCCCCGACTAGTCAAGTTTGAGGAATACGTCATCGTTGCGCAGACCACTCTCCCGGCCACACCCTCCGAGATTGCCGAACTCGCCCACTGCTGTGCTGTTTTCGTGCCCGGGGAACCCGCCCGGACCGGCAGAGTGGCGTTCTGGCGGCCCGACGGCGAGGCCCCTGCGGCCATCTCGTCGGGGGCCACGGAAAATCTGACGGTCGCACTCCCCGACGGTGACGGCGTGGGGCCGGTCGGCGTGCCCGCGGTGCTGCTGCCGGTGCGGACGGCCCTGCCGCTTCTCACGCGCGCGCGCGACTGCGCGGACGGCCACCGGGCGACCGTGTTCTGGGGCGCGGTCGCCGTCGAGGCACTGCACCTCGTGGCACGCGGCCTGCTGCTGCCCGGCCTGTCCGCGGCCGACCACGACGCCTGGCGCACCGGCCCGCTGGGACCGGTGGAGACTGAACGGATCCGCCACCTCGCCGCCGTCATGCCGCCCGAGGCGCACGCGGTCCCGGTCGACGATGCCGGGGCCCTGCGGCTGCCCGACCCGGAGCGGCTGGTGCGTGCCTTCCTGGACGCGGTCGCCGACACGCTGCCCCGCTCCCCCGCCGCCGAACTCGTGACGGCCGGGCCCGCCTACGCCTCGCGGAAGCCGCAGCGGATGCCCGAACTGCGCGAGTGGGCGGCCGATGTCGCCGCGGGGCACGACGCGGGAGTACGGCTGTCGCTGCGGGTCGAGGTGCGGGGCCTGACGGCCGCGGCTTCCCAGGAGGCTCGACCCGCGTTCCGGGCCGTGCTCCAAGTGCACGGCGTGAACGATCCCGCGCTCGTAGCGGACACCGCCGAGGTGTGGGCCGGCACCGTGGGCGACGCGTTCGGCACACGCGCACGGATGGACGCCCTGCTCGCGCTCCGCCGTGCGGCACGGGCCTGGCCCGCGCTCACGCCGCTGCTGTCGGCCGCCGTGCCGGACGCCGTCGAGCTCGCCGACGAAGAGGTCACCGAGCTCCTCGGAGCGGGCTCCCGAGCGCTCGCCAGCGCGGGAGTCGACGTGCACTGGCCTCGAGAGCTGGCCCGTGATCTGACCTCCCGCGCGGAGGTCGGACCGCCCGACGACGAGCCGTCGCCGCGCACGACCTCGTCGGACACCGGCCCGTCGTTCCTGTCCGCCGACGCGCTGCTCGCCTTCAACTGGTCGTTCGCCCTGGGCGAGCAGCGGCTCACGCGCGAGGAGCTGGATCTGCTCGCCGAGGCCAACCGACCCGTGGTGCGCCTGCGCGACCAGTGGGTCCTCGTGGACCCCGAGGAGGCCCACCGCGTCCGCGCCCGCCAGGACCGCAAGGTCACACCCGTCGACGCGCTCGCCGCGGCCCTGACGGGCTCGACGGAGGTCGACGGGCACCGCGTCGAGGTGCGCCCCACGGGATGGCTTGCGGCCCTGCGGGAACGGCTCGCCGACCCCGAGGCGCAGGATGCCGTCGCGCAGCCCGCCGCCCTCGACGCCACGCTGCGCGACTACCAGCGTCGGGGGCTCAACTGGTTGGCCCGCATGACGTCGTTGGGCCTGGGCTGCTGTCTCGCCGACGATATGGGGCTCGGCAAGACGATCACGCTGATCGCCCTGCATCTGCACCGGCAGAGCGACGAGTCCGCCGCCGGACCCACCCTGGTGGTCTGCCCGACCTCCCTCATGGGCAACTGGCAGCGCGAGATCGAGCGATTCGCCCCCGGCACCCCCGTACGCCGCTTCCACGGCACCCGGCGCGACCTGGAGGGTCTCGCCGACGGCGAGTTCGTGCTCACCACCTACGGCACCATGCGCCTGGACACCGACCGGCTCTCCGCCGTGCCGTGGGGCATGGTCGTGGCGGACGAGGCTCAGCACGTGAAGAACCCGTACTCGGACACCGCGCGGCGACTGCGTTCCATCGGCGCACGCGCGCGTGTGGCACTCACCGGTACCCCGGTGGAGAACAACCTCTCCGAACTGTGGGCGATTCTCGACTGGGCCACGCCGGGGCTGCTGGGCCGGCTCGGCACCTTCCGCAGGCACTACGCACAGGCCGTCGAGGGCGGTCAGGACCCGGCGGCGGCGGAGCGGCTGGCGCGGCTCGTACGGCCGTTCCTGCTGCGACGCCGCAAGTCGGACCCAGGGATCGCGCCGGAGCTGCCTCCGAAGACCGAGACCGACCATCCGGTGTCCCTGACCGCGGAGCAGACGGGGCTGTACGAAGCGGTGGTGCGCGAGGCGCTCACGGAGATCACCGGGGCCGGCAGCATGGCGCGACGCGGCATGATCGTGAAACTGCTGACGAACCTCAAGCAGATCTGCAACCATCCGGCGCAGTTCCTCAAGGAGGACCGGCCGAGGATCACGGGCCGCTCGGGGAAGCTGGAGCTGCTGGACGAGCTGCTCGACACCATCCTCGCCGAGGAGGCGAGTGTGCTGGTCTTCACGCAGTACGTGCAGATGGCACGCCTCCTCGAACAACACCTGGCCGCCCGCGGCGTCGCTTCGCTGTTCCTGCACGGCGGCACGTCCGTCACGGCGCGGGAGTCCATGGTGCGGCGGTTCCAGGACGGTGGGGTCCCGGTCTTCCTGCTGTCGTTGAAGGCGGCGGGCACCGGACTGAACCTCACGCGCGCGGAGCACGTCGTGCACTACGACCGCTGGTGGAACCCGGCCGTCGAGGCGCAGGCCACCGACCGCGCCTACCGCATCGGGCAGACCCGCCCGGTGCAGGTGCACCGGCTGATCGCCGAGGGGACCATCGAGGACCGCATCGCGGCCCTGCTGAACCGCAAGCAGGATCTGGCCGACGCGGTGCTGGGAACGGGCGAGGCGGCGCTCACGGAGCTGACGGACGCGGAGCTGGCCGATCTGGTCGAGCTGCGAGGGGGTACGCGATGACCCGGTACGACGAAGACACGGAACGGACGTTCGCCGCGCTGCCGCCCGCGCACGGACGGGGCTTCGCGCAGACCTGGTGGGGCCAAGCCTGGCTGAAGGCACTGGAGGACGCGGCCATGGACGCGGCGCAGGTGAAGACGGGCCGTCGGCTCGCGCGCGCGGGAGCGGTCGGTGCGGTGTCCGTACGTCCGGGGCGCATCACCGCGGTCGTGCACGACCGGGACCGCACGGCACATCGAGCCGATGTCCTGCTGGAGCAGCTGTCCGACGCGCAGTGGGACCGTTTTGCCGACATGGCCATCGAACGGTCCGGGCATGTCGCGGCGCTGCTGGACCGCGACATGCCGCCGCACCTCGTGGAGGACGCCGCGAGCGCCGGCATCGATCTGCTGCCGGGCCTGGGCGACTTGGAACCGGAGTGCGACTGCGGCGCCTGGGACCACTGCGGGCACACCGCGGCGCTCTGTTACCAGGTCGCCAGGCTGCTGGACCAGGACCCTTTCGTCCTGCTGCTGATGCGCGGACGGCCGGAGGGCGCCGTACTCGACGCCCTTCAGACGCGCGGCGACACAGCCACGGAGGACGCCGCCTCCCGTCCGGACGGTGTGGACGCCGCCGAGGCGTACGCGGCGGGGCACGTGCTGCCTCCGCTGCCCGCCCTGCCCGACCTCGTCAGGGAGGGGCCGGGCGTACCGCCGTCGCTGGACACCGAGACCGCGCCACCTCCGGGCGTCGACCCGGCCGCCCTGGCTTTCCTCGCCTCCCGGGCCGCGGCGGAGGCCCACCGCCTGCTCGCCGAGGCGCTGCGGAGTGGACACGGCCGGCAGCCGGTGGGCACGGAACCGACCGCCTCTCAGGATGCGGTGCGCCTGGCAGCGGGCGATCCCGGAGCGGACGTGCTGGAGCGCCTCGGCGACGGCTCGGGGCGCACCCGGGAGGCGCTGGCCGTCACCGTACGCGCGTGGCGGCTCGGCGGCCGAGCCGCACTGGCGGTGCTCGAGGAGGAGTGGACGGTGGAGGGCGACACGCTCGCACGCGCGCGTGCGGCGCTGGAATCGGCCTGGGGCGAGGACGAACGGCCGTCACTGCGGGCGCGGGCCAACCGGTGGACCGTCGTCGACGCGCCCCACCAGCTCCGCCTGGACCGCGACGGCCGTTGGTGGCCGTACCGCGAGGAGGGCGGCCGCTGGGTCCCCGTGGGCGGCGCTGCCCAGGACCCGGCGACGGCGCTGGCCACGGCGGTACTTGCGGCCGGGGACGAGTGCTGACGCCTGCCCCGACGTCGGCGGGGCACTGACGACGCGGATGCCGGGGCCGGGCGAGGAGCGGCCCAATGCCTGGGACGAGCGCCGGTGCCGGGCCGTCCCGACTTCGGCATCACATCTCATCGCGCGCGTCGCGTCGCTCGCACTGACACCGGAACCGGGACCGGGGCCCGCCTCGGCCTCGGCAACAGGTGCCGCGACGCGGCGAGGAGGAGTGCCTGCGGCCCGCGCGGATGCCAAGCCGGGACGGTCCGGCATCAGTGACTTGCATGGTGGGGCGAGGGCACGGCGAGCCCCAGCGCCGACCGGGCGGGCTTGCGGTGAACGACCCGAGGTGGCTGCCGCCCGGACGAGCGCGGCTTCGGGCCGACGGACAACGCGGACGCTTCGACGCACCGGCCCGTCCGCCCAGCAGCGAGACCCACGGTGGCATTCGTGCGGCTGCCGCGCGGGATCCGACAGCCCGACGGGCTCCGGCCCCGTCCGTGAACCGGAAGGAGCCGGAGACCTCGCACAGTGGTGGACCGCTCAGCGGGCACCGAGGAGGTGGTCCATGGCGAGCTGGTCGAGGTGCTCGAAGGCCATGCCGCGAGCGGCGGCCGCGTCCACGTCGAAGGTGTCGTAGGCGGCCGGGTCGGCCAGCAGGGCCGCGAGACCGTCCTCGGCGGTCGGCAGGGCCAGTTCGTCCAGCCGGGCCGCGGCCAGGGCCTCCTGCACCTGCGGGTCCGCACGGAAGGCGGCAGCACGGTCCTTGAGGATCAGGTAGTTGCGCATGCAGCCGGCCGCCGACGCCCACACGCCGTCGAGGTCCTCGGTCCGCGGCGGCTTGAAGTCGAAGTGCCGCGGACCGGCGTACCCGGCCCTCTCCAGCAGGTCGACGAGCCAGAACGCGGCCCGCAGGTCGCCCGCCCCGAAGCGCAGGTCCTGGTCGTACTTGATACCCGACTGGCCGTTGAGGTCGATGTGGAACAGCTTGCCGGCCCACAGCGCCTGCGCGATCCCGTGCGGGAAGTTCAGCCCCGCCATCTGCTCGTGGCCGACCTCCGGGTTCACGCCGTACAGCTCCGGCCGCTCCAGCCGCTCGATGAACGCCAGCGCGTGCCCCACCGTCGGCAGCAGGATGTCACCGCGCGGCTCGTTCGGCTTGGGCTCGATCGCGAACTGGAGGTCGTAGCCCTGCTCGGTGACGTACTCGCCCAGCAGGTCGAAGGCCTCCTTCATCCGGTCCAGCGCGTCCCGTACGTCCTTGGCCGCACCGGACTCCGCGCCCTCCCGGCCGCCCCAGGCGACATACACACTCGCGCCCAGCTCCACCGCGAGATCGATGTTGCGGATCGTCTTGCGCAGCGCGTACCGGCGCACGTCCCGGTCGTTCGCGGTGAACGCGCCGTCCTTGAACACCGGATGCGTGAACAGGTTGGTCGTCGCCATCGGCACCTTCATGCCCGTCGCGTCCAACGCCTGCCGGAACCGCTTGACATGTGCCTCGCGCTCGGTGTCGCTCGACCCGAACGGGATCAGGTCGTCGTCGTGGAACGTGACCCCGTACGCGCCCAGCTCGGCCAGACGACGCACCGACTCCGTCGGGTCCAACGCGCGCCGGGTGGCATCACCGAAGGGATCCCGGCCCTGCCAGCCGACCGTCCACAAACCGAACGTGAACCTGTCCTCGGGAGTGGGCTGGTAGTTCATTCCGCGGCTCCTCACTCGCTGCCGATCAATCGCTGCCGACTATTTCGTCATGGCGCTTTACAAATTAGTATGCACACACGGTCCTGGGAAGGGACAAGGTGTCCCCGAAGGAGTGACGTCCGGGTCACGGGGACCCGAGGAACCACGAAGTCCCTGTTCAGTGCAGGTCCGTCCAGGCAGTCCAGGCAGTCCAGTCAGATCCCGCAGAGCCGCGGAAGAGGGAGAAGCCCGATGTCAGCAGCCGAGGGTCCGCTCGTCGTCGGCGTGGACACGTCCACCCAGTCCACCAAGGCGCTGGTCGTCGACGCGGCCACCGGCCAGGTCGTCGCGAGCGGTCAGGCGCCCCACACCGTGTCCTCCGGGGCCGGCCGCGAGAGCGATCCGCGCCAGTGGTGGGACGCGCTCCACGACGCCCTGCACCAGTGCGGTGACGCCGCGCGGGAGGCCGCCGCGGTGTCCATCGGCGGGCAGCAGCACGGACTCGTCACACTGGACGCCCAGGGCGAGCCGGTGCGCCCGGCCCTGCTGTGGAACGACGTGCGCTCGGCCCCGCAGGCCCGCCGTCTGATCGAGGAGCTGGGCGGCCCCAAGGCCTGGGCGGAACGCACGGGCAGCGTGCCCAGCGCCTCGTTCACGGTCACCAAGTGGGCCTGGCTGACAGAGCAGGAGCCGGAGGCGGCCCGCGCGGCGAAGTCCGTACGCCTTCCGCACGACTACCTCACCGAGCGGCTCACCGGCGAGGGCACCACCGACCGCGGCGACGCGTCCGGCACCGGCTGGTGGGCGTCCGGCACGGAGGCGTACGACGACGAGATCCTCGCGCGCGTGGGGCTCGATCCGGCGCTGCTGCCCCGGGTGGTCCGGCCCGGCGAGGTGGCCGGCACCGTGCGGGACGGCCACGGCCTCCCGTTCTCCAAGGGCACCCTGGTCGCCGCCGGCACCGGCGACAACGCGGCCGCCGCGCTGGGCCTCGGGCTGCGTCCCGGCGTGCCGGTGATGAGCCTCGGCACGTCCGGCACCGCGTACGCCGTGTCGCGCCGACGGCCCGCCGACCCGACCGGCACGGTGGCGGGCTTCGCCGACGCACGCGGCGACTGGCTGCCGCTGGCCTGCACCCTCAACTGCACGCTCGCCGTCGACCGGGTCGCGGCCCTGCTGGGCCTGGACCGGGAAGCCGTCGAACCCGGCACCGACGTCACGCTCCTGCCCTACCTGGACGGCGAGCGCACACCGAACCTGCCGCACTCCTCCGGCCTGCTGCACGGGCTGCGCCACGACACGACCGCCGGTCAGCTGCTCCAGGCCGCGTACGACGGCGCCGTGCACTCGCTGCTCGGCGCGCTCGACCTGGTCCTCGAAACCGACGCGGACCCGTCCGCGCCGCTGCTGCTCATCGGCGGCGGCGCGCGCGGGACTGCCTGGCAGCAGACGGTACGACGGTTGTCCGGGCGTCCTGTCCAGATCCCCGACGCCAAGGAACTGGTCGCACTCGGCGCGGCGGCGCAGGCCGCCGGCCTGCTGACCGGCGAGGACGCCGCAGCGGTCGCCCGGCGCTGGAACACGGCCGCAGGACCGGTGCTCGACGCCGTGGAACGGGACGAGGCGACGCTGACCCGGATCACCGGGGTACTCTCCGACGCGGCACCGCTGCTGGAACGGAACGCGGACTCGCGCTGAGGACACGTTCACGCGGCGACGCCACCGACGGGCACCATCACGGACCGTTCCTGCGGTACGCCACCGGCACGAAGGCGTCGCCGGAGGCGCGTCGGCGCGAACCTCGACCGAATCGCACCGTCGGAGGGACTGTTCATGGACCGCGACGACGCTCGCCGAAGGAGGAGTACCCGTGGACCGCGGACGCTCACCGGAGGAGGACGGGCGTCCCCGTGGACAGCGACCGACACTCGCCGGCGCACGGCGAGGCGGGTCCGTGGGACGCGACTCGACCCCCTGCCGGAGGGCGCTCCAGAGACAACCGGCATCCGAGGGCCGTCCCCCAGGGGCATCTCCGGCTCCGCCCCTGAGATGCCCCTGGACGCCGTCCGCCGGGATCGCGTCTCTGGGCACGTGAGAGAAGACCGGATCGACCCAAGACCGACCAAGGGCTGACGGAGGCATGACCGCACCGCCGCACGAAACACATCCGGCCCGCCCCGGGCGCGCGCTGCCGGACACCCAGCAGGGGATGCGCCGCCGCAACCTCGCCCGGGTGATGCACACCGTCAGCGCCGAGGGCCCGCTGTCCCGGGCCGCCGTCGCCTCACGGATCGGGCTGACGCGGGCGGCGGTGTCGACCCTCGTGGACGAACTCATCCGCTCGGGCCTGCTGGAGGAGCTGGGCCCCGAGCGCCCCGGTCGGGTGGGGCGGCCCGGGTCGGCGCTCGCCGTCAGCGCGCACGGCCCGGCCGGCATCGGAGCGGAGATCGGCGTCGACCACCTCGCGGTCTGCGCGGTCGACCTGCGCGGCCGGGTGCGGTCGCGTGTCGTGCGGTACGGGAGCAACAGGGGCCGATCGCCGGAGCCGGTACTCGAGCAGCTCACCGGTCTGGTGCGGCAGGTCGTTGCGGAGGTGGAGGCCGAGGGGCTGTGGCCGGCCGGGCTCGCGGTGGCCGTTCCGGGCCTCGTGGCGCGAGACGCCAGGACCGTCGTACGCGCTCCGAACCTGGACTGGCACGACGCGGACCTCGGCGCGCTGCTGCCCGGGGACCTGCCGCTGACCGTGGCCAACGAGGCGAACTTCGGCGCACTCGCCGAGCTCTGGCTGGGTGACGGCACCCCGCGGGACTTCCTGCACGTCTCGGCCGAGATCGGCATCGGCGCGGCCGTGGTCGTCGACGGGCGGCTGCTGCGCGGTACCCGCGGATTCGCCGGCGAGCTGGGTCATGTGCCGGTCCGTCCCGACGGTCCGGAGTGCGCCTGCGGCGGGCGAGGCTGCCTGGAGCAGTACGCCGGCGAGAAGGCGGTACTGCGCGCGGCCGGCGTGGAGCCGGGCGAGGATCGCGTCGGACTGCTCGCGGGGCGTGCCGCTGAGGGCGACGAGGCTGTACGGCGTGCCCTGCGCGAGGCGGGTACGGCGCTCGGCATCGCGCTGACCGGGGCGGTCAACCTGCTCGACCCCGAGAGTGTGGTGCTGGGTGGCGCGCTGGCCGGTCTCGCACCCTGGCTGCTGCCGTCGCTGCGGGACGAACTGGCCCGGCGCACGGCAGGTCCGGTCTGCCCGGTCTCCGTGTCGGACCTGGGACCGCAGGGTCCCCTTCTCGGCGCCGCACACTCGGTGATGCGTGCCGTCCTGGACGACCCGACGATGGTGGCGGAGCGGGCCTGAACCCGATTCGGTGACGGACACGGCGCGGACAGCGGTGGCACTGGCAACCGCAGCCGCAGCGGCAGCCGCTGCCGCAGGGACAGGGGCAGCGACCATGGCCGTAGCCGTGGCTGCGGCAGCACCGACCCGAGCCAGGAGACTTCCGTTGCCCTTGCTGCTCCACTCTCCTCACTCGTTCGAGTGAGCGCGGTGTCCACAAGGCGGGGGCTGTCCACGGAACGGCGCGGCGCCCTTCTGCGCAACCCCCGCTGACCGTACGGTGATTGCACGCGGACGCACCTCGCACAGACGGCGCCAGACGTCCGCGTCAGCGTTCGTCAGCGTTCCCTTCTCAGCCGCTTCGCACAGCTGAGCCCCCCACACACAGGGGCCCGAGGGCCCCACCGACGAAAGGGCAGTCCCATGGAAAGGGAAAGGACAGCGCCGGTTCCGACCAGGCGGCGGCTCCTGAAGGGCGCCGCACTCGCCACCGTCCCGTATGCGCTGCTGTCCGGCACACGGGCCGCCGCACAGCCCCGGGCAGTCGACCGCCCCTCCACCGAATGGCAGCCGGCGAGCACGTCCAACTACACCCGGTCGAGCCGCCCCACGGCCTATCCCGTCGACTACGTGGTCATCCACGTCACACAGGAGACGTACGCCGACACCCTCTCCATCTTCCGCAACCCCGACAAGCAGGTGTCCGCGCACTACGTCGTCCGGTCCTCCGACGGCCACGTGGCGCAGTGCGTCCGCGAGGCGGACATCGCCTGGCACGCGGGGAACTGGGACTACAACACCCGCAGCATCGGCATCGAACACGAGGGCTGGGTGGACCGGCCCGAGTACTTCACCAACGCCATGTACGAACAGTCCGCTCGGCTCACCGCGGCGATCTGCACCACCTACGGCATCCCCAAGGACCGCGCGCACATCATCGCGCACCACGAGGTACCGGGCAGCGACCACACGGACCCGGGGCCCCTGTGGGACTGGACCCGCTACATCAGACTGGTCAACTTCGCCTGACTCTCGCAGACCACCGCGTCCCGGTGATCCGGCTGGTCGAAGTGGTTGTCCACGCGTATTGGCGGAGTGACGATGTCCCCAAGCGCATCGCCGTCAGCAGCACCGTCCGGGGAGACCGAGTTGACTGATGCATGGCTGGCTCTGGAACCGGGGGCCGACCCCGTCGAGCGTGCCCGGACGCTGCGGCGCGCGCACGAGACGTTCACCAAGGACGGGACGGTGCCGCGGCCCGTGCGTGGCGTGGTGGCGGAGTCGTGGCGGCGGTCGGTCCGGGCGGGTGTCGGCCCCGACGGCACGGCGAGTGTGGAGCTCATGGACGGTGACCTCGGCGCCTACCGGGCCGAGCATCCGCTGGCGCGGGTGATGCCGCTGGTCCGGGAACTCCTGGGCACCTTCGCCGCCGACGGCGAGCATCTGCTCGCGGTGTGCGACGCACACGGCAGACTGCTGTGGGTCGAGGGACATCCCGCCACCCGTCGCCGGGCGGGACGGATGAACTTCGTGCCCGGTGCCAGGTGGGCGGAGTCCGCGGTCGGGACGAACGCGCCGGGCACGGCGGTGGCCGTCGGACGGCCGGTCCAGGTCTTCGCCGCCGAGCACTTCATCCGGCGGGTCCAGCCGTGGACCTGTGCGGCGGCTCCGGTGCACGACCCACGCACCGGGCGCGTACTCGGCGCCGTGGACATCACCGGTGGGGACGGACTGGCGCATCCCCACAGTCTGGGCTTCGTCCAAGCGGTCGCGCGTGCCGCCGAGTCGCAGCTGGCGCTGCTCGCCCCGGAGCGGCCGCCGGCCGATTCGGCCGAGCTGACCGCGTTGGGCCGTGACGAGGCGCTGCTGAGCGCGGACGGCCGCAGAGTCCGGCTGAGCCGGCGGCACAGCGAGATCGTCGTGCTGCTGGCCCACCACCCTGAAGGCCTGACCGGCGACGAGCTGCTGTGCGCGCTGTACGAGGACGAGACGGTGCCGCCGGTGACCCTGCGTGCCGAACTGGCCCGGCTGCGCGGGCTCCTGGGGCCGGGCCGGCTCGCGTCCCGACCGTACCGGCTCGCGATGCCCGTCGAGTCCGACGCCACCGTTGTCGAGCGTCGTCTGCGGGCCGGTGCGGTCACGGCGGCCGCGGCGGCGTACGCCGGTCCGCTGCTGCCCGGCTCCCGGGCTCCGGCGGTGGTACGGCTCAGGCGCCGGATCGCCGACGGCGTGCGCGCCGCACTGATCTCCTGTCGCGATCCCGACCTGCTGGCCGACTGGGCGCACGCGCCGTGGGGCGAGGACGATGTGGACGTGTGGCGCGCACTGGTCGCGGTCCGGCCCACGGCGGCGGCCCGGTCCCGGCTCGCCGCGCTGGAGTCCGAACTGGCGGCGCCGAACGCGTGGTGACCGCCCGCCCCTGAGTGGCGGCACAGGACCGGGCTTCGGCCTCCCGCAGGCGCAACGTCCCTGCAACGTCCCGCTCCCTAGCCTCGCGCGCAGAGCTGTCCAACGGCGGGCAGCGCTCGATGAGGAGGCAGACAGGATGACCCGTTACGCGGCGCCCGGCACCGAGGGCGCGATCGTCTCCTATCAGTCGCGCTACGACCACTTCATCGGCGGCGAGTACGTGCCGCCGATGCGCGGGCAGTACTTCGAGAATCCGTCACCGGTGAACGGTCAGCCCTTCACGGAGGTCGCGCGCGGTACGGCGGAGGATGTGGAGCGGGCGCTCGACGCCGCGCACGAGGCCGCCCCGGGCTGGGGCCGCACCTCGGTGACCGAGCGTTCCGACATCCTGCTGAAGATCGCCGATCGCATGGAGGCGAATCTGGAGCGGCTGGCGATCGCCGAGAGCTGGGAGAACGGAAAGCCGGTGCGCGAGACGCTGGCGGCCGACATCCCGCTCGCCATCGACCACTTCCGCTACTTCGCGGGCGCGATCCGCGCCCAGGAGGGTTCGCTGGGCGAGGTCGACGACGACACCGTGGCGTACCACTTCCACGAGCCGCTGGGTGTCGTGGCACAGATCATCCCGTGGAACTTCCCGATCCTGATGGCGACCTGGAAGCTCGCCCCGGCACTGGCCGCCGGCAACGCCGTGGTCCTGAAACCCGCCGAGCAGACCCCGGCGTCGATCCACTACTGGCTGAGCCTGGTCGCGGACCTGCTGCCGCCCGGTGTCCTGAACGTCGTCAACGGATTCGGCGCGGAGGCGGGCAAGCCGCTCGCGTCCAGCCCGCGGGTGGCGAAGGTGGCGTTCACCGGGGAGACCACCACGGGGCGGCTGATCATGCAGTACGCCTCGGAGAACATCAAGCCGGTCACGCTGGAGCTGGGCGGCAAGTCACCGAACATCTTCTTCGACGACGTCTGGGCCCAGGACGACGACTTCCGCGACAAGGCGCTCGAGGGCTTCACGATGTTCGCGCTCAACCAGGGTGAGGTCTGCACCTGCCCGTCCCGGGCGCTGGTCCAGCGCGGCGCCTACGCCGAGTTCATGGAGGCCGCCGTCGCCCGCACCGAGCTGATCAAGCCGGGCCACCCCCTGGACACCGACACGATGATCGGCGCGCAGGCGTCCAACGACCAGCTGGAGAAGATCCTCTCCTACCTGGACATCGGCCGGCAGGAGGGCGCCAAGGTGCTCACCGGTGGCGAACGCATCGAGCACGACGGCGAGTTGAAGGGAGGGTACTACGTCCAGCCGACCATCTTCGAGGGCCACAACCGTATGCGGATCTTCCAGGAGGAGATCTTCGGCCCGGTCGTGTCGGTCACGCCCTTCAACGACTTCGACGACGCGATCAAGACCGCCAACGACACCCTGTACGGTCTCGGCGCCGGGGTGTGGACCCGCGACATGAACACCGCCTACCGCGCGGGCCGCGCGATCCAGGCGGGGCGTGTCTGGACGAACTGCTATCACGCGTACCCGGCGCACGCCGCCTTCGGCGGCTACAAGCAGTCGGGGATCGGCCGGGAGAACCACAAGATGATGCTGGAGCACTACCAGCAGACGAAGAACCTCCTCGTCTCGTACTCGGCGAAGAAGCTCGGGTTCTTCTAGGGGCGCAAAGAAGGCGCCTGAGCTGGGCTTTTGCCCGTCAGGCGCCTTGCTTCGGCAAGGTCTGCAACGGCCCGGGCCGGCTCAACGGATACGCGGCCCCGCTCGGCACATCGGCGTTCAACCTGTACGAGGACGACGGGTGGACCCCCGCCTGCAGGTCCGGTGCCTACGCCCGCCACCGCGTCGATGTCTCCGCTCCCGCCTCCGGGACCGGAGACGTCACCATCGCCGTGTGCACCTGGCCCATCGCGTTCCGGGTGGGGGCCGGCGGCCTACGCCTTGGTCGCCCGGTCGTAGGCGGCCACCGCCCGCCCGAGGAACGCCGCCACCGTGGCCCGCTCCTGCGCTGTCATGGACTCGACGATCTCGCCGATGCCCGCGACAAGGGGCTCGACGTGTTCGAACGCAGCCTCCTCCCAGTGCTCCGCCGGTGTCACGAGCACCTTGCGCCGGTCGCTCGGATGCGGCCGCCGGCTCACGTGTCCGCCGTCCGCCAGGCGGTCGATGACCAGCGTCATCGCCGCCGTCGACGTACTGAGTTCGCGTGCCAGTTCGCTCGGCGTCGCCGGCCCGGCGCTGACGAGATGGTCCATCACCGCAAGCCCGGCGGGATCGACGTGCATCTGCCGGCCCAGGTACCGCTCGAACCGCTGCTGGCGGCGGGTCAGGTTCCGCAGCTGGTCGCGGATGGGGTCCTCCGCCGGGGCCGCGGGCACGGGACCGGTGGGCTGATTGGCAGTCATGGCGTGGAAGCTGCTCCTGGATCGCTGAAGGCGTCGGCGACCAATGATGCGTGAGATTTACAGGCTGTAGTCTGCCGCCCTCCCACACGGCGGGGCCACGCTCAACCACCGTGGCCGCGAGGCCGTTGCGGTGCGGCCAGTGGGCCAGGTTCGGGCCGGCGATGACCGCTCCCTCGACCAGGACACTCCGATGGGTCCTAACGCACCCTCTCGTCCTTCCTGACGTGCCCTCCACGCGCGCCGGCCCGGGGATCACACAGTGACGCCCTGCTTCGCACCGGAGCCGGCAGAACTGCTGTCGGAGGCAGCGGGGGTGATGCCGTGCTGCTCCTCCTCGGGCCGGCCCTTCTTCGGCAGCAGGAAGGTGATGGCCTAACGGTGATGGGCCACTCCCTCGGCGCCGCCGTTGCCCTGTCCTGTGACTCATCCCGGATCGACCGGCTCCTCCTGGCTTCCCCCGGCGGACTGACCAGGCTGAGGCTGACTCCCGCTGTACTGGCTGCCCCGGTGCCTCGGTTGCCTCGGCTGCCTGGATCCTGCGCCCCACACCGACGCACAGCGCCCGGCTTCTGCGCGCCATGCTCGCGCCCGGCCATCCGCCCCGTGAAGCACTGGTGGACTGGCTGACACTGGTCGCCGTACGGCAGGAGGAGTATGTGGCCCGGTTCTGAATGTGTACGGATCACCGTCCGTCCCAGGACGGCGATTGCGATCCGGGGCGCGCCAACCACCGACTGTAGACGCGTTGTCGGGGCGGGCCAGGTCGGAGACGATCACCGTACACGGCTGCCCGCGCGTGGGCCGCGCCGGACTGCGACGCTTTGTACGCGCCTCGGCACGGTCCACACGCGCGACCACGTCTGTCAGTGTGCCGCTTGGCGGACGACCACGACTCCACGGGGCGGCAGGACGACGGACTCGTCGGCCTTCGCGCCGACGAGTACGTCGCCGGTGAAGCCGGGCAGCGTCACCGGTGTGTCGCTCCGGTTGACCAGGAAGACGTAGCGGTTGTCCGCGTCACGCCGGACGACCTGTTCCACCTGGCCCCGGGCCTCCTCGGGAAGTTCACTGGTGATCCCGGTCGGGGCGAGCAGGTCCGGAAGCAGCCCTAGGAGGCCCGGAACACCGAGGCGTGTCGAGACATACGTGGCGGAGCCCTGGCTCGTCGTCCGGCGGGTCACCGCGGGACGTTCCGCGTACGGACCGGTGCGGTAGCGGGCGAGAACCTCGACGTCGTGTCCGGTGACGGTGATCCGATCGGTCCACAGGCTGCCGGTCGCGGCATTGTCGAGGTCCACCGTGGCGCCGTCGGGCAGTGGCCCGAACTCCTCGATCCGGAGGCCGAGGAGTTCGCGCAGGGCGCCGGGATAGCCACCGAGCCAGATGTGGTCGTTCGGGTCGACGATGCCGGAGAAGTAGGTGGTGATGAGGTGGCCGCCGCCCTCGACGTATCGAGTGAGCTCCTTGGCGAGTTCCTGGGGCACCACGTGCAGGACGGGGGCGATCACGACGTCGTAGGAGGGGAGGTCACTGTGGTTCACGGGTACGACGTCGGCGCGGACTCCGAGACGCAGCAGCGCGGAGTACCAGTCGAGGGCCTCCTGGTGGTAGTCGAGGTGTGAAGTGGGGTGTGAGTCCTGCTCGCTCGCCCACCGCGAGTCCCAGTCGAACAGTACGGCGACACGTGCCGGTTCGCGCTCCGTCCCGGCGAGCGGCGACAGCGTCCGCAGTGTCCGGCCCAGGTCCACGACGGAACGGAAGAGATCGCTGTCGGCACCGGCGTGCGGCACCATGGCCGAGTGGTACTTCTCGGCGCCGGCAGCGGACTGACGCCACTGGAAGAAGCAGACGGCGTCGGCGCCGTGCGCGACGTGCAGCAGCGAGTCCCTCGCCAGTTCCCCCGGCAGCTTGGGCGTGTTGACCGGCTGCCAGTTCACGGCGCTCGTGGAGTGCTCCATCAGGAACCACGGCTGGTGGCTCGCGATGCCGCTGGTCAGGTTGGCGGAGAAGGACAACTCGTCGCGGTCCTGGGACCCGGGGATGACGTAATGGTCGTTCGAAACGAAGTCGACCGCGCCTGCGTCTGTCCAGTCCGCGTAGTCCATCCCCTTGATGCCGCGCATCACCATGTAGTTCGTGGTGACGGGTACATCGGGGGTCAGCTCCCGCAGCACGTCGCGCTCGGCCAGCAAATGATCCTTGAGCGCGTCGGAGGAGAAGCGCTTGAAGTCGAGTTGCTGCGTGGGATTGGGGTGCGAGGCCGCGAGGCGCGGCGGCAGGATCTGGTCCCAGTCGCTGTAACGCTGGGACCAGAAGGCGGTGCCCCACGCGTGGTTGAGCGATTCGAGCGTGGTGTACCGGTCGCGCAGCCAGTCCCGGAAGGCGCGGGCCGCGTCGTCGGAGTAGTCGTAGGCGTTGTGGCACCCGAGTTCGTTGTTGACATGCCAGGCGACGAGGGCGGGGTGACCGGCATAGCGCGACGCCAGTTTCCGTACGAGCCGGAGTGCGTGCGTGCGGAACACCGGTGAGGTGGGGCGCCAGTGCTGGCGTGCGCCGGGCCACAGGGTCTCACCGGTGGCGGTGACCGGCAGGATCTCGGGGTGCGCGGTGGTGAGCCACGGCGGCGGGGAGGCGGTGGCGGTGGCCAGGTCGACGCCGATACCTGCCGTGTGCAGCAGGTCCATCGCCTCGTCGAGCCAGGTGAAGTCCCAGGTGTCGGCGGTGGGCTGGATCCTGGCCCAGGAGAAGATCGCCAGAGAGACGATGTTCACGCCGGCCTCTTGCATCAGCCGGATGTCCTCCGCCCACACCTCCCGCGGCCACTGCTCGGGGTTGTAGTCGGCGCCGTAGCCGAGCCGTCGGGTGCCGTCGCTGCCCTTGGGATGGGGAAAACGGGAGGTGAGGGGGGCGGTCATGGATGTCCTTTCACGGGCCTGTTGTCAGTGGGAGCTGCCAGGGCTCCCGCACTACTTGTCGATGGTGAAGCCCTGATCGCTGCCGTACTCGAGGGAGGCTTCCTGCCAGTCCGCCAGCCCCTGGGACAGCTTCGTGCCGGAGACGTAGGCCTTGCCGACGGTGTCGTTGAAGATCGAGTTGGCGTACACCTGGTAGGGCAGGTACTTCCAGTCCGTGGGTACGCTCTTGGCGGACTCGGCGAAGACCTTGTTGGCCTTCTGGCCACCGAAGTAGGGGAATTCGGTGTTCTGGAACGCCTCGGAGTTCAGGTCCTTGGTGGTCGCCGGGAAGGCGCCGTTCTTGATGCGGGTCTGTACGCCCTCACCGGAGTTGGCGTATTCGACGAAGGCGTAGGCGAGTTCCTTGTTCTTGCCGAGTTCGGGCAGCGCGAGCGAGCTGCCGCCGTTCTCGGAGCTGGTGTCGGCGCCCTTGGTCCACTGGGGCAGCGGGGCCACGCGCCAGTCGCCTGATCCGTCCTTGACCCCGGACACGAAGTTCGCGGGCATCCACGCGCCGATGGGCAGCGTGGCGATGGTTCCGTCGCCCAGGCCCTTGTACCAGTCGTCGCTCCAGCCCACGACGGGCATGAGGAGCTTCTCGTCGATGAGCTTCTGCCAGGTGTCGGTGTACTTCTTGGCGCCTGCGTCGGTGAAGTCGATGTCGACCTTGGTGCCGTCGACCTTGTAGGGGTGTGATCCCGCCTGCCACAGAAGGCTGGTGGCCAGGCCGGCGTCACCGACGTCGCTCGTGATGTACGCCTTGGGGTCCGCCTTGTGCAGCTTGCGGGCCGCCTCGACGTACTCGTCCCAGGTGGTCGGCACCGCGATCTTGTGCTTGTCGAAGACCTTCTTGTTGTAGAAGAGCGCCATCGGCCCCGAGTCCATCGGCAGGCCGTAGACGCCGTCGCCGGACTTCACGGAGTTCCACGGTCCCGGCGAGTAGGTGCCGGCCAGTTTGTCCGCGCCATACGTCTTGAGGTCCGTGACGTCCTTGGTCAGGGCGTACTGGCCGAGCGCGTAGTACTCGATCTGCGCGACATCGGGGACGCCCTTCTTGGCGGAGATGGCGTTCTGCAGGGCCTTGTACTGGTCGTTGTTGGTGCCGGCGTTGACGAGGTCGATGTCGACGTTCGGGTACTTCTTCTCGAAGTCGGCGGCGACCTGCTCCAGGGTGGGCTCCCACGCCCATACGGTGACGCTGCCGCCCTTCTTGAGGGCGGCCTGGATGTCAGCGGCGCCCACCGCCTTCTGGTCGGAGTTGTCGTCGTCGGAGCCGCAGGCGGTCGCTCCGAGCGCCAGGACGCAGAGGAGACCGAGGCCGCGCAGCAGGCGGCGGGAGTGCTTGGGCATAGTGGTTTCTTCCAGTTCCTTTGGTTCGGCAGGGGCGTGCGGGCCCGGAAGCGGCCCTGCGGTGACTCTCCTTGACGCTTGCGGCGGCACTCCTTGACGCTTGCGGCGGCTACTCCTTGACGCTTCCCGCGGCGAGACCGGACTGCCAGTACTTCTGGAGCAGGAGGAAGGCCGCGATGAGCGGCGCGATGGTGAGCAGCGAACCGGTGACGACGAGATTGAAGACGGCCTCACCGCCGGCTGTGGCAGCCTGCTTGTTCCAGGCGTCGAGACCGAGAGTCAGGGGATACCAGTCGGGGTCCTTCAGCATGATCAGGGGCAGGAAGTAGTTGTTCCACGTCGCGACCGTGGTGAAGAGCAGCACCGTGACGGTTCCCGGCGCGAGGAGCGGCAGCGCGACCTGGAAGAAGGCGCGCAGCTCGCTCGCGCCGTCGATCCGGGCGGCCTCCATCAGCTCGGTGGGGACCGCCTCGGCGGCGAATACCCACATCAGGTAGAGGCCGAATGGCGAGATCAGGGACGGGAGGATGATGGCCCAGGGGGTGTCGGTCAGACCGATCTTGCTGAACATCAGGAAGGTCGGGACGGCGAGCGCCGTGGTGGGTACGGCGACTGCTCCGATGACGACGGCGAACACGGCGCGTTTGCCGGGGAAGTCGAATTTGGCGAGCGCGTAGCCGCCGAGGACGGCCAGGAGGGTGGCTCCGCCCGCCCCGACGACCACGTACAGGAGGGTGTTGAGCACCCAGCGGCCGAAGACGCCGTCCTGATAGGTGAAGGTCTCGGTGATGTTGTCCCAGAGGGCGAAGTCCCCGTCGAACCAGAGACCGAACGACCGGGCGAGGCCCTGTTGCGTCTTGGTGGCGCTGATCACCAGCCACAGCAGCGGTACGAGGCTGTAGAGCAGGATGATGCCGGTGAGCACGGTCAGCAGGATGCTGCGGCGGGGACGGCCCGGGCTGTGTGGGCGGCGTGCCGTGCGCAGTCGGGGGACCGCGGCCGGCTCTGGTGCGGCCGTGGGCCGCGGTGCGTCGGTGGTCCCGCTCATCGTCATCGCGCTCACGCTCCCTTGCGCATGCCGCGCAGCTGGACGACATAGGCGACGATCATGGTGACCACGCCCATGACGATGGCGACCGTCGCGGAGTAGTTGTGCTGCTGGCCCGAGAAGGACAGCGAGTAGGTGTAGTAGTTCGGGGTGTAGTCGGTGGTGATCGCGTTCGGCGCGAGCTTCTGGAGGATGGCGGGCTCGTTGAAGAGCTGGAAGCTGCCGATGATCGAGAAGATCGTGGCGATGACGAGGGCGCCACGGATCGCGGGGAGCTTGATCGCGGTGATGACGCGCCACTGTCCGGCGCCGTCGATCTCGGCGGCCTCGTAGAGCGAGTGCGGGACGACGCGCAGCGCGGAGTAGAAGATCAGCATGTTGTAGCCGACGAATTCCCAGGTCACGATGTTGCCGATCGAGGCCAGGATCAGATCGGAGGAGAGCGGGTCGGGCAGCTGCACGCCGAAGGCGTCATTGATGTCGCCGACCAGGCCGAAGCGCGGGCCGTACATGAAGCCCCACATCAGCGTCGCGACGACGGCCGGCACCGCGTACGGCAGGAAGACGGAGATGCGGAAGAAGTCTTTGCCGAACAGACGACCGCTGTCGATCGCCAGCGCCACGAGCAGGGCGAGGCCCAGCATGATCGGCACCTGAACCAGTAGGAACAGGCCGACGCGCAGCACGCCGTCCCAGAACCGGCCGTCCTGCAGAGCCTGCTCGTAGTTGTCGAGGCCTACGAAGGAGGTTCCGCCGATGAGCTGCGTTCGAAAGAGGCTCAGATAGATCGAATACGCGAGTGGCGCCAGGAAGACCAGCGCGAACACGAGCGCGAACGGGCCGATGAAGCCCCATCCCGTCCAGGAGCGGCGCGTCCGCCGCGCCGGTGGCCTGGCCGGGCGGGCCCCTGCGGCCGCCGGCGATTGCAGCGTCGTCATCTCGCGTCCCTCGTTCGTCCTTGCCGAACTCGAGGTTTACGCAAACGCCGGGTCTCGAAGGGAGATCAGCCGACCTTCCGACCAGGTATTATGTTTACGTAAACATCTGATGGCGGCATGTCTACACTGCGTCCGTAGGGGCGGTCAAGGGTCGCTCGCGAAAGCAGGAGAGGAACCGGTGGACGGAACAGGCAGGAACTCCCCGGCGCCAGGCACACCGCTGCCCGAGACCCGGTCCCCACGCCGTCGGCGGACCGTGTCGATGGCGGACGTCGCCCAGCTCGCGGGCGTCTCCTCGCAGACGGTCTCCCGCGTCTCCAACGGTTTCCCCGGCGTGAACGAACAGACGCGTCGACAAGTCCTCACGGCCATGAAGGAGCTCGGTTACCGCCCCAACAGTGCGGCGCGCGCTCTCAAGCGCGGAGAGTTCCGCACGATCGGCGTGATCACGTTCACGCTCGCGACGACGGGCAACGTGCGCACACTGGAGGCCATCGCCACATCGGCCGCACAGGAGGGGTACGCGGTCACGCTCCTGCCGGTCGCGGTACCCACCCAGGACGAGGTGCGCGGTGCCTTTTCCCGGCTGGGCGAGCTGGCGGTCGATGCTGTCATCGTCATCATGGAGGTCCACCTCCTTGACGCCGCCCAGCTGTCCCTGCCGCCGCACGTGAAAGTCGTGGTCGCGGACTCGGACGCCGGGGACCGCTTCACGGTGGTCGACACCGACCAGGCAGGCGGGACGCGGGACGCGGTGCGCCACCTGCTCGAACTGGGGCACCGCACGGTCTGGCACCTCGCCGGTCCCGAGGAATCGTTCGCCGCCCAGCGCCGAACGGACGCCTGGCGCACCGAGCTCGAGTCCGCCGGCCGCAAGCCGCCGCCCCTCGTACGCGGTGACTGGTCGGCGGAGTCGGGCTACCGCGCGGGGCTCCACCTGGCAGAGCAGCAGGACTGCACCGCGGTGTTCGCCGCCAACGACCAGATGGCTCTCGGCCTCCTGCGCGCACTCCACGAGCGCGGCCGCAGGGTCCCCGAGGACGTGTCCGTCGTGGGGTTCGACGACATTCCCGAGGCCGGTTCGTTCCTGCCCCCACTGACCACGGTGCACCAGGACTTCGCCGAGGTCGGCCGCCGCTGCGTGGAAGGTGTCCTGCACCAGGTGCGGCAGAACGATCCGGAACACGGCACACGGCTCGTCCCCACCCAGCTCGTCGTGCGGAAGAGCACCGCGCCTCCGCCTCGCCGGGGATGACGGCGCGCCGGTCCCGGCGGCCCATGGTCGACCGGCGACTTCCCCTAGCTAGTCGGCCCGGACTTCGGTGTTCTGGCAGGCATGCAACAGCCAGCTCCCGTCGTCCTGTTTGGTCATGACGTACAGCGGCGCGCCCTCCGTGTCCCCCTCGGCCGAGTGGTAGACCTGCCTGACCTTGACGGCCGCCACGTCGGGCCGCAGAAACTGGATGTGCACCACCTTGTAGGTGACGTCACCGTCCCAGACGGAGCCGGGCAGCACGGCACGGGTGAACTCGGCGATCGCGTCGAAGCCCAGCAGGACCTTGCCGTGGCCGGTCGTCCAGAGGGCGTCGGAGTGGAAGAGGGCGAGGAATCCCTCGGCGTCCTTGGCACGCTGGGTGCGCTCGACGGTGGCCACGACCTGCTCGATGGCCTTGATGTCTGCGGTGTCGGTGTTCATACGGGCCACTCTGGGACCTCGAGCATGCTTGAGGTCAAGGGCCGAGCGGCAGAGAGGGCACGGGCGGGGGCGGGCGGCCGGGGCGGACCGGGACACGGCGGTGGCGTGCGGTGGCGGGCTGCGGCGTGCTGACGCCGACACAGGGGGCCGCCGCGGCCGAGGCCGGAATTGACCCTCGACCTGGTCAAGGGCTCAGGGTTGCGGACGTGGAGAGCGAGATGCGCAGCATTGGGGAGATGGCCCGCGACAGCGGCCTGGGCGTGAGCGCCCTGCGGTTCTACGACCGTGCCGGTGTGCTGGTCCCCGCCTGGGTGGATCCGGTGAGCGGCTACCGCTGGTACGCACCCGAACAACTGGACGACGCCCGGCTGCTGGCCCGGCTGCGGCGGTCCGGCATGCCGCTGGCGGACATCCGGCTGGTGCTGGCCGGCTGGTCCAGTGCGGACACGGATCTGGTGCGCGGGCTTCTCCAGGCGCACCTGCGCCGTCTCGAACTGGGGCTGGCCGATGCCCGCAGCGAGTTCTCCACGCTCCGAGCAACACTCGATCACAGGGAGAACCCCATGGCCGCTTCGCCGTCCACTGCCACCTTCCGCCTGTCCGTCCCCGCGTCGGAGTTGGCCGCCGCGCTGGACGCGGTCCGTTTCGCGGTCGGTGCCGACCCCGAACTGCCGATGCTCGGCGGGGTCCTGTTCGACGTGGAGGGCGACGCGCTCCACCTCGTGGCCACCGACCGGTACCGGATGGCCGTCGCGCGCGCGGGTGTCGCCGGACCCGGCGGGCCGGGGGCACGGGTCCTCGTGCCCGCCCCGCTCGCCGACGCGATGCGCGCGCTGCTGAGCGACGACGAGCCCGTCGGCTTCACCGTGGACGGTGACCGGGTGACGCTGGAGGCCGGGGACCGTCAGGCGGCCGGACAGTGCCTCGCCCACGACTTCCCCGACTACCGCCGCCTCGTCCACCTGCCCTCCGGACGACGTGCCCTCATCGACGTGCCCGCCTTCCGGAAGGCGTTGGAGACCGGTCCCGTCCGCGCGAGCGAGGCGGCGCAGGAGGGCGAGGGGCGCGGACAGGGTGGCACGTCGCACGACCTCAGTGTGCTCCGGGTGGCCGACGACGGCACGGTGACCGTCTGCGAGGACGGTGACGACGACCCGACCAACGTCGCCGTCAACCGCGGGTTCCTGCTGGACGCGCTCGCCGCCGGGGGCCGGGACCGGCTGGTCCTGGAGTTCGGCGCCCCCACGGCTCCCCTCGCGATCCGCCGGACGGACGACGAGACGACGTTCTCACTGCTGATGCCGGTCCGCCTGGACGACTGACGGCGGCCGCTTGCCACCGGCCGTCGTTTCCACAGGCGGCCCTTGGCACGCGCGGCGTTGTCAGTGGGCGGGCCTAGAGTTTCCAGCACTTGATCACTGCGGTGCGGGGGGGCTCTCATGAGGTGGGCGACGGCCGGGGACTACGAAGTCGCCCCGGAGGACGGGAAGGTGGTGTGCCGCAAGGCCGCCGGGCGGCGGCCCGAGTCGGTACCGGTCGAAGTCGGTGCCGGTCGAAGTCGGTACCGGCCCCAAGTCGGTTCCGGCCCCAAGTGGGTGCCGGCCGAACTCGCGGTCGCCCACCGCACGAGCCGGCCATGACCGCTGTCCGAGCCCACCGGAAGATCCGTCGATGACCACCACCCTCTCCCCCGAGCCCGCCCGCCAGATCGTGCCGCCCGAGGATCGGTACGCCACCGAACTGGCCTTCCTCGCCGCCTACGACGACGGACCGCGCCCGCCCGCCTGGCGGCTCACGCCCCGGGCCGTCGTCACGTTCGTCATGGGCAGCGACGACCGGGGTTTGCGGCTGCCCGAGGACGCCGAGGCACCCGAGGGCGTGCCGCGCCGTCTGGTGGTGCGGGGCAAGTTCGTCGGCGACCGCGCGCTGGTCGAGCGATGCGTCGTCACCCTCGCGGGCGAGCGCGGCCTGCTGCTCGTCGGCGAGCCCGGCACGGCCAAGTCCATGCTGTCCGAGCTGCTGTCGGCCGCCGTGTGCGGCACCAGCGGCCTGGTCGTGCAGGGCACGGCGGGCACGACCGAGGACCAGCTCAAGTACGGCTGGAACTACGCCCTGCTGCTGGCCCAGGGGCCCAGCCGGAAGGCACTCGTGCCCTCCCCGGTCCTGACGGCGATGGCCCGGGGCGGCATCGCCCGCGTCGAGGAGGTGACCCGCTGTCTGCCGGAGGTGCAGGACGCGCTGGTCTCCCTGCTCTCCGAGCGACGCATCGCGATCCCCGAACTCTCGGGCTCCGGTGACGCCCTGGCCCACGCCGCACCCGGTTTCAATCTCATCGCCACCGCGAACCTGCGCGACAAGGGCGTCTCCGAGATGTCCGCCGCCCTCAAGCGGCGCTTCAACTTCGAAACGGTCGGTCCCATCCCGGACCTCGACGCCGAGACGGCGCTGGTCCGCAGCCAGGCGCGGGCCTCCGTCGAACGGGCCGGCGCGCAGTTCCGGGTCGACGAGGCTGTCCTTGACGCCCTGGTCACCGCGTTTCGCGACCTGCGCGAGGGCCGTTCGACGGAGGGCTGGGAGGTCGAGCGGCCGTCCACCGTGATGAGCACCGCGGAGGCCGTGTCCGTCGCGGGCGCGCTCGGGTTGGCCGCGGCGTACTTCCCGGGCGACCGCGACGTGCTGGGGCTGCTCCCGGGGCATCTCCTCGGCGTGGTACGCAAGGACGACCCCGCCGACGCGGCGCGGCTGCGCGGTTACTGGGATGGCCCGGTCCGGCGGCGCGCGGAGCAGGGTTCGGCCACCTGGCGGACCCTGTGGGACCTGCGCACGGTCCTGGGGGGCTGACCCGTGTCCGGCTCCTCGTCCTCCTCCTTCCTCTCCCCTCCTCTCCTCTCCTCTCCTCTCCCTCGCGATCTGCCCGCCGAGCCGAGCAGACCACCGTAGTATCGGATGATCTCGTGGCGGGAGGTGGACATGGGCAGGCAGCGTCCCGGTACGCCGACGCTGGAGGAGGTGGCCGCCCGCGCCGGTGTAGGGCGGGGCACCGTCTCGAGGGTCATCAACAACGCGGTCGGCGTACGGGAGTCGACGCGCCGTGCCGTGCAGCAGGCCATCGCCGAACTGGGGTACGTCCCGAACCTCGCGGCACGTACCCTGGCCGGGCACCGCGCGGACGCCATCGCGCTGGTCATGACGGAGCCGGACTGGCGGCTGTTCGGGGAGCCGTTCTTCACCGAGATCGTCCATGCGGTCGGCGACGCCCTCACCGACACCCCGGTGCAGTTGCTGCTCACCCTTGTCCGCACCGACACCGAGCGGCAGCGCTTCGTGGAGTACGCGCGCGGCGGCCGGGTCGACGGCGTGCTGCTGATGTCCGTGCACGCCGAGGACCCGCTGCCGGACATGCTCGCCAAGGCGGGGCTGCCCACCGTCATGCTGGGGCGGCGTTCCGGCGACGAGGGCATCACCTACGTCGACGCCGACAACGCCGGCGGCGCGCGCGGCGCGGTCACGCACCTGCTGAACGGCGGCCGGAGCACGATCGGGGCCATCAGCGGTCCGCTCGACATGTACGTCGCCCAGTGCCGGTTGCGCGGGTACCGCGAGGCCCTGGAACTGGCGGGCGTCGAGGTCAGGTCCTCGCTGGTCGTCGAGTGCGGCGACTTCACGGAGGAGAGCGGGCTGCGGGCGGCGACCGATCTGATCGCCCGCCACCCGGAGCTCGACGCGGTCTTCGCCGCCTCGGACACCATGGCCGCCGGGGCGCTGCACGCGCTGCGCGCTGCGGGACGGCGGGTGCCGCAGGACGTCGCGGTGATCGGTTTCGACGACTTCCAGCCGGCCCGGCCCACGGATCCGCCGCTGACGACGGTCAGGCAGCCGTTGGAGGAGATCGGCCGCACGATGGTGCGGCTGCTGCTGGAGGAGATGGAGAACTCGCTGGAGGACTCCCCCGTCGCCTGGCGGCACGTCATCCTCCACACGGAACTGGTACTCCGGGACTCCGCCTGATCGACCCGGCCGAGATGACCGCCGGGAGCGCTCCCGGCCAGACGTCTCCCACCTGGGGCTTCGAGATTCTTTCGACAACTCCCGCGCGCACAGCCTTGTCAGGAACATGAACCGCTTCTACAGTCACCCGCAACCGGTAAGTGGGAGCGCTCCCATCAGTGGGGAGTTGGGAGCGCTCCCGCCCCGGCCCCAGCCTTCCCCCGCACCCCCCGAAGAGGCCCCCATGAGACCGTTACGGCCCCAAGTCCGTACCCCGCGCGGCCTCTTAGGCGCGCTGCTCGCGACCCTCGCGGTCGTCGCGTCACTCATGACCGCGGCGGCGCCGGCCCAGGCGGACACCACGATCTGCGAACCGTTCGGGACGACGACGATCCAGGGTCGGTACATCGTCCAGAACAACCGCTGGGGCTCCAGCGCCACCCAGTGCGTCACCGCCACCGACACCGGCTTCCGGGTCACCCAGGCCGACGGCTCGGCACCCACGAACGGGGCCCCGAAGTCGTATCCGTCGGTCTTCAACGGCTGCCACTACACGACCTGTTCGCCGGGCACCAATCTCCCCGCCCGGCTCGACACCATCTCCGAGGCACCCTCCAGCATCTCGTACGGCTTTGTCGGCGACGCCGTCTACAACGCCTCGTACGACATATGGCTGGACCCGACTCCCCGGACGGACGGGGTGAACCAGACCGAGATCATGATCTGGTTCAACAGGATGGGCCCGATCCAGCCCATCGGTTCCCAGGTCGGCACGGCCGCGGTGGGCGGACGGACCTGGGAGGTGTGGACCGGCAGCAACGGTTCCAATGACGTGCTGTCCTTCGTCGCCCCCTCGGCCGTCACCGACTGGAGCTTCGACGTCATGGACTTCGTCCGGGCGACCGTGGCACGCGGACTCGCCGGAGACGACTGGTACCTGTCGAGTGTTCAGGCCGGCTTCGAGCCGTGGCAGAACGGCGCCGGGCTGGCCGTCAACTCCTTCTCGTCCACCGTCGAGACCGGCGGCACCCCGGGCGACCCCGACCCCGGCGACCCCGGCGACCCGGCGGCGTGCGAGGTGGCGTACGGCACGAACGTCTGGCAGAACGGCTTCACCGCGGACGTCACCGTCACCAACACCGGCGCGGCCCCCGTCGACGGCTGGCAGCTCGCCTTCACCCTGCCCTCCGGCCAGCGGATCACCAACGCCTGGAACGCCTCCGTCACCCCGTCCACCGGCACGGTCACGGCGATCGGCATGGGGCACAACGCCCGGATCGCTCCCGGCGACAGCCAGACGTTCGGCTTCCAGGGCGCCTACAGCGGCGCGTTCGCCGAGCCGGACGGCTTCCGCATGAACGACGCGCCCTGCACCACGGCTTAGCGGCCGCGCACGGACCACGGCCCCCACGCCCCCCTCGCCCGTCCGGTCGACCCGCACTCCCCGGACGGGCGAGGGTTCCATGATTGTCATGAACTGATCATGAACAGCCGGAGGGTCCAGAAGGACCCGAAGACCAAGCGGACCCGAAGACCCAAAGGACCTGAAGACCCAAAGGACCCGAAGACCCAGCACCCGGAAACAGGAGACCCCTATGGCTCGACGCAGCAGATACATCTCTCTCGCGGCGGTACTGGCCACCCTGCTCGGCGCGCTCGGCGTGACCTTCCTGCTCGGGCAGGGGCGGGCCGACGCGCACGGCGTGGCGATGATGCCGGGCTCACGCACCTATCTCTGCCAGTTGGACGCCAGGACCGGCACCGGCGCCCTGGACCCGACGAACCCGGCCTGTCAGAACGCCCTCGACCAGAGCGGCGCGACGGCGCTGTACAACTGGTTCGCCGTACTCGACTCCAACGCGGGCGGGCGCGGCGCCGGTTACGTGCCGGACGGCACCCTGTGCAGCGCCGGTGACCGGTCACCGTACGACTTCTCCGCCTACAATGCCGCCCGCGCCGACTGGCCCCGGACGCACCTGACCTCCGGCTCGACGATCCAGGTGAACTACAGCAACTGGGCGGCCCACCCGGGTGACTTCCGGGTCTATCTGACCAAGCCGGGCTGGTCGCCCACGTCCGAACTGGGCTGGGACGACCTGGAGCTGATCCAGACGGTGACCAACCCGCCCCAGCAGGGCTCGGCGGGCGCCGACGGAGGCCACTACTACTGGGATCTGGCGCTGCCGTCGGGCCGCTCGGGTGACGCGCTGATCTTCATGCAGTGGGTGCGTTCGGACAGCCAGGAGAACTTCTTCTCCTGCTCGGACGTCGTCTTCGACGGCGGCAACGGCGAGGTGACCGGCATCGGCGGCTCGGGCGGCACGCCGACGCCGACCCCGCCTCCGACGACCCCGCCGCCCACGCACTCCGGTTCCTGCATGGCCGTCTACAACGTGGAGAACTCCTGGAGCGGCGGCTTCCAGGGCTCCGTCGAGGTGATGAACCACGGGACGGAGCCGCTGAACGGCTGGGCCGTAGGGTGGCAGCCGGGCAACGGGACAACGCTCAGCAGTGTGTGGAACGGCTCGCTGTCCAGCGGCACGGATGGCACGGTCACGGTCCGGAACGTGGACCACAACCGCGTCATTCCACCGGACGGCAGCGTGTCCTTCGGCTTCACCGCCACGTCCACGGGCAACGACTTCCCCGTGGGGACGATCGGCTGCGTGGCGCCGTAGCGCGACCGGAGGGAGGCGCCGCGCGACCGGGCGCGGCGCCTCCCCCGGGTCTCCGGTGGGTGTTCCGACCTCACGTGCCGGTTACAAATCGCTCAACCTCTGGTTGCGGCGCGGTGATCGGGCGACGATGGGGCCATGACTCTGGCCCAGCGCGCCTTTGAGCGGCTGCAAGCCTGGCCCGACCTCATCTCGGGTCCGGCCAGTTGCGGAACCGGACGGGCGCTGCGCTCCGTCCGCGACGAGATCGTCCACTTCCACTCGGACCGGGACGTGGACCTCCACCTCACCCACCGGGCCATCCAGCGTTTCCAGTACGACCTCGGCGGCTCCAGTGCCATCCGCATGGTCCCGGGCTCCCGGTGGGTGACCGTGCACCTGGACTGCGACGCGGACGTCGACCTGCTGCTGAGCCTGGTGAGCATCGCGCTGAAGGCGCATCAGACGCGTCCCCCGGCGGACCTGCCCTCGGAGTGCAACTTCCACCGTGTCACGGTGCTCCCCCGCTCCACGGTCGGCGACCTCTGAGCCGCACCGACGGCGGTGCCCCGCACCTGAAGGGGGGCACCGCCGCTCACCGCCTCAGCGGTCCGCCGGCTGCTCCGCGCCGCGCCGGATACCGGTCGCGGCGAGGACCGCGCCGAGCACGCAGAGGGTGCCGGTGACGATCACGGCCACGTGGACGCCGTTCATGAAGGCCTGTCCGCTGCCCTCCACCACGGCGGCCCGCAGGCCGGCCGGCATGTCGCCGGAGACGGGCGCCACGCCCATCGCCACGGCGTCCTTGGCCTCCTGCAGACCGTGGGCCACGGCCGAGGGCACGCCCGCGCCGGTCAGCTCCCCGGTGAGTGTGGCACCGACCTTGCCGCTGATCAGGGAGACCAGCACGGACGTACCGAGCGCGCCGCCGATCTGCAGGGTCGTCGCCTGCAGACCGCCGGCCACACCGCCGTCCCGGACGGGGGCGTTGCCGACGATCGCGTCGGAGGAGGCGGACATCACCATGCCGACGCCGAGGCCGAGTGCGATGAACGGCGGCCACATCGTGGTGTAGGAGGAGTCGGTCTGCCAGGTGAGCATTCCGAAGCAGGAGGCCGCCTGGAGCAGCATGCCCAGCGGCATCGTCAGCCGGGGCCCGTAGCGCTGGGTCAGTGCCGCGCCCAGCGGGGAGGCGACCAGCGAGGCGAGGCTGAGCGGAAGCGTCCGCACGCCGGCCTCGACCGGCGTGAAGCCGCGCACGTTCTGCAGGTAGAGCATGACGAAGAAGATCACGCCGAGCATGACGAAGAAGTTCAGCGCGGTGATGATCGCGCCGATGGTCAGCGCTCGGCTGCGGAACAGGCGCATCGGCAGCAGCGGGTGCTCGACGCGGGTCTCGTACCAGCCGAACACGAGCAGGAGCACCAGTCCGGCGGCCACGGCGCCCAGGGTGCCGGCGGAGGTCCAGCCCCAGGTCTCGCCCTTGACGACGCCGAAGACCACGGCCAGCAGGCCGAGGGCGAGCAGGACGAGGCCGGGGATGTCGAAGCGTTCCCGCCCGCCGGCGTTGCGGCTCTCCGGGAGGACGAGGACGCCGAAGGCGATGGCGAGGACGCCGATGGGGGCGTTGATGTAGAAGACGGACTCCCAGTTGACGTGCTCCACGAGGAGGCCGCCGACGATGGGCCCGAGGGCCGTCGCGACCGCGGAGACCATGGCCCAGATGCCCACGGCCATGCCGAACTTCTTCGGC
This sequence comes from Streptomyces sp. NPDC058812, assembly GCF_042744565.1. Classification (NCBI taxonomy): domain Bacteria; kingdom Bacillati; phylum Actinomycetota; class Actinomycetes; order Kitasatosporales; family Streptomycetaceae; genus Streptomyces; species Streptomyces sp. NPDC058812. The sequence goes on along the minus strand of NZ_JBHYOB010000002.1, from coordinate 36,054 downwards.
GGGAACACGGAGCGGAGCAGGCCGAGGGTATTGGGCATCAGCAGTCCGCCGAAGACGCCCTGGAGGGCGCGGAAGGCGACCACGCCCTCGATCGAGGAGGACAGGCCGATGGCGACCGACGCGAGGGTGAAGCCGGCGACGCCCACGAGGTAGTAGGTGCGCCGGCCGAACCGGTCACCGAGCTTGCCGCCCAGGATGAGGGTGGCGGCGAGCGCGAGCAGGTAGGAGTTGGTCACCCACTGCAGCTCGGCGGTCGACGCGTGCAGGTCGCTGCCGATCGCGGGATTGGCGATGGCGACGACGGAGCCGTCGAGCTGGACCATGAACAGTCCGAACGCGACGGCGAGGAGGGTCAGCCACGGGTTGGACCGCTTGGGCCGCCGGCGGCCGGCCGACGGTGGGGCGGTCTCGGCCGCGGGCGTGGTGGAGTGATCCACGGACGTGGACGGCATGGATGAGCCTTCTTTTCCAGGTTCTGGGGGTGGTGCGGGGGCGGGGCGGCCCACGGGCGCACGGCGGGCCGGCCGCGGGCACGACGGTGTGCCCGCGGCCGGCGGGAAGGCCTGGTCCCCGCCCGGTCAGCGGGCGGCGGGGTGGAGGTGCCGCGTCAGCGCGTCGAGGGCGTCCAGGGCGGAGCCGAGCGCGCCCTGCTGGCCCTCGGTGAGGGAGGTCAGGGCGTGGCGGATGAACGCGGTCTCCAGTTCCCGCACCTCGGACAGCCGCTCACGGGCCGTGGCCGTGAGGTGGAGGTGGGCGACCCGCTTGTCGGCGCTGTCCCACCTGCGCTCCAGGTCGCCCTGCTCGGTGAGCTGGGAGACCAGGGCGCTGACGTTGTTCGGCTTCATCAGCAGGGCCTCGGCGGCCTCGCGCACCGTGGCACCCTCGCGCCGGGCGACGAACCGCAGCAGCGCGAGCTGGCCCTCCGGGGGCTTGGGGTGCGGGTACTGGGCGGTGACCTGTCGGTCCAGCGCCCGGTGCAGCGCGGGAAGGCACGCCGCGAGGCCGGAGGCCAGACGGTCGATGTCCCGGCGAGGGGTGCTGGAGTCGGTCACCCGAGGATAATAGGTATAAGAAGATAGGTATGTCAAAGGAGCAAACGCCGCCGACACGGACACCGGCAGGCCGCCCACCCCGCGCAACGCACTCGCAACCTTCCCCGTGCTGGGATGCGCGCCATGGGCGACACATACGAGGAGACCCCCCGCGTCGAGCTGACCCCCGAGGCCGCCGTACTGCTGCGGCGGCTCCGCGAGGCGCACGGGCCGCTGATGTTCCACCAGTCCGGCGGCTGCTGCGACGGCAGCGCGCCCATGTGCTACCCGGCCGGCGAGTTCCGCACCGGCGACGCGGACGTCCTGCTCGGCGAACTGGTCGTCGAGGGCGTCGAGGAGCCGGTGGAGTTCTGGATGTCGCGCAGCCAGTACGCGGCGTGGAGTCACACCCGGTTGATCGTGGACGTCGTCGCCGGCCGGGGCAGCGGCTTCTCGCTGGAGGCGCCCGAGGGAGTGCGCTTCCTCATCCGCTCACGGATCGTGGGCGCCTAGCGGTACGCCCAGCGGCACGGTCTACGTCTACGTCTACGGTCTGAGGCTGCCCACGATGTCCGCCGTCGCGGTCAGTCCGCTGCTGATGGTCGGGGCGATGCTCGTGCTCGCCAGGTAGAAGCCGAGCAGCAGGCACACCACTGCGTGCGAGACCTTCAGCCCGCCGTTGCGCAGGAAGATCACCGCCAGGACGGACAGCAACAGCACCACAGAGATGGAAACGGCCATCGTCAACCTCCTCCGCCACGTCCACTTCGCGGCGTTCGGCCGCAAGTGTGGCGTAGCGGAGGGTTCGTCCGGGCGGCTGACCTGTCCTCCGAACGAGTGGTGTTCCCGCCGGTGTCCTACGCGTCCCGGTGCGCGTCGAGGAACGCCTCGAGACCGGCGAGGTCGTCGGTGTTGAGGTGGTCGACGCCGGCGGCGAGCAGTTCGGCCCATACGGCGTCCCGTGCGGGGCCCGCCACGTCGGGCGTGGCCCAGAACCGCACCCGCTGTCCGCGGGAGTGCGCCGCGTCGACGATGTCCCTCAGCCTGCGCCGCTCGGCCGCCGGGAAGGCGCCCACGCCCCGCCAGGTGAAGTTGAGTGTCCAGTTGTCGCTGATCAGCGGGACGAAGGAGGCCGGTGCGGAGCTGCCGAGGTCGGTGAGCCGGCCGTCGTAGAAGGCGCGGCGGGTGCGCTGGGCCTCCATGGGCGCGCGGGCCGCCCGGTCGCCGGAGATCACCGCGGTGACCGCACCGGGGAACACCCGTCCGTGGGCGTAGGTGGTGAACAGGTGCTGGTAGCGCCGCAGATGGCGGTCGAGTTCGAGGTACGTCGACGATCCCTCGGTCTTGATGTCGATCAGGAGCTGCAGGGCGCGGCGGTCCCGCCGGTACACCCGGCCGTGGTGGGCGCGGACGCGGGCGGCGAGGGGGTCGAGGTAGAGGGATTCCAGGGTGCGGGACGGGTCGAGGTCCTCGGGGTCGTGGGCGACGAGGAGTTGGCCGCCGACCAGGTGGATGTCGGCCTCGACGCTGCCGAAGCGGTGGTCGAGGGCGTCGAGGAGGGGGCGGGGGTGCTCGTAGTCGTTGTGGGCGTGGGCGCGCCACAACGGGCGCGGCCCGTGCCTGCCTTCGCCGGCCAGCGCGGTGCCGGCGGGCAGGGCTACCGCGCCCGCGAGGGCGGCGCCGAGTGTGGTGAGGGCTCTGCGTCGGGTGGTGAGGGCCATGCTCTGCCTCCCTGGAAGTGCCGTACGGGACGCCTGTGAGTATGCGGTCCCGAGGCCGCCAGGAAGCAGAGCCGTGCGCGGAGTTGGCCGGCGCGCCGCCGGTCGTTCATTTCGCCTCGGTGACGGGCACGGAAAATGCCCGCCCCCGGTGGGACGGGCATCGCCCGGACAGGATGGACGGACGGACGTCAGGGTGCGCGGAGGTCGACCAGTTCGGCCAGCGTCTCCCGGTGGGTGCCCGCCGCGCCGTAGGCGATCGAGTCGGCCTTGGCCCGCTTCAGGTACAGGTGGACCGGGTGCTCCCACGTCATGCCGATGCCACCGTGCAGTTGCAGCGCCTCCTCGGCGGCGTGGACGGCGACCTGGCCGGCGTACGCCTGTGCCACGGCGACGGCCACCTCGGTGTCCTCGCCGGTCGCCAGCGCGTCGGCCGCGTTGCGGGCGGCGGCGCGCAGACCCGCGACCTCCAGCCACAGCCCGGCGAGCCGGTGCTTGAGCGCCTGGAATCCGCCGACCTGGCGGTTGAACTGCTTGCGCTCCTTGAGATAGCGGACCGTCTCGGTCAGCAGCCAGTCGGCGAGGCCGAGTTGCTCGGAGGCGAGCAGCCCGGCGCCGGCCCGCAAGGCGCGTCGTACGGCGGCTTCGGCGTCACCCAGCCGGTGCCCGGAGACGCCGTCGAGGGTCACGCGCGCGACCGGCCGGGTCAGGTCCAGGGACACCTGCGGAGTGACGGTCACGTCGGCGGCACGTACCGCGTACAGTCCCCCGCCGTCCGCCGGCACCAGCAGCACGTCGGCGACGGCCGCGTCGGCGATCCCGGTCAACTCGCCGTGCAGACGCCCACCTTCGAGCCGTACGTGCGGGACGGCGCCGCCCGGCGCGACGTGCAGGCCGACGGCGAGGGCGGCGACACTGGTCGCGGACGCCAGCTCGGTGAGCAGGTCGTCGGCTCCGCAGGCCAGCAGCGCCTCGGTGGCGACGACGGCGCTCGTCAGGTACGGCACCGGCGCGACCGCGCGGCCCAGCTCCTCCAGGACGACCGCGGCTTCCCGGTGCGTGGCGCCCTGACCGCCCAGTTCCTCGGGGATCAGGAGGCCCGCGAGGCCCATCGAGTCGGCGAGGGCCTTCCACAGCGACACGTCGTGCGGGGTGGCCGACTCGGTGCGGGTGATGACGCCCGCCGGGTCGCAGTGGTCGGTGAGCAGGTCCCGGACGGCGGCGCGCAGCGCCTCCTCCTCCTCCGAGTAGAGAAGACCGGGTTCCGACTGTGCGCTCATCGGGCGAGATCCTTCCATGCGACGTCCTTGTCGGTGCGCGGTTCGGCGGGCAGGCCCAGGACGCGCTCGGCGACGATGTTCAGCAGGACCTCGCTGGTCCCGCCCTCGATGCTGTTGCCCTTGGAGCGCAGGTAGCGGTACCCGGCGTCGCGGCCGGTGAAGTCCACATGCTCGGGGCGGCGCATGGTCCAGTCGTCGTACAGCAGGCCCTCCTCGGCGAGGAGTTCGACCTCCAGGCCGCTGATCTCCTGGTTGAGGCGGGCGAAGTTGAGCTTCATGCCGGCGCCCTCGGGGCCCGGCTGGCCGGCCACCAGCTGCTGGCGCAGGCGTACGCCGGTGAGGCGGGCGACCTCGGCCTCGACCCACAGGCCCAGCAGCCGCTGGTGCAGGTCGTGGGTGCGCAGTTCGGGGCGTTCCCGCCAGGTCGCGGCGATCTTGCCGATCATGCCGCCCTCGCGGGGGATCGGGGTGCCGCCGATGGCGACGCGTTCGTTGTTCAGCGTGGTCTGGGCGACCCGCCAGCCGTCGCCGGTCTCGCCCAGGCGGCGGGAGTCGGGGATGCGGACGTCGCTGAGGAACACCTCGTTGAACTCGGCCTCACCGGTGATCTGGCGCAGCGGCCGGACCTCGACCCCGGGGTCGGTCATGTCGCACACGAAGTAGGTGATGCCCCGGTGCTTGGGCACGTCCGGGTCGGTGCGGGCGATGAGGATGGCCCAGCGGGCGAGGTGCGCGCTGGACGTCCACACCTTCTGTCCGTTGACGACCCAGTCGTCGCCCTCCCGGACGGCCCGTGTACCGAGCGCGGCCAGGTCGGAGCCGGCACCCGGCTCACTGAAGAGCTGGCACCAGACCTCCTCGCCGGTCCACAGCGGGCGCAGGAGGCGGCGCTTCTGCTCCTCGGTGCCGTACTGGAGGATGGTCGGGGCGGCCATGCCGAGGCCGATGCCGATACGCCGGGGGTCGTTGTCGGGGGCGCCCGCGGCCGTCAGTTCGGCGTCCACGACGGCCTGGAGGGAGCGGGGTGCGGCGAGTCCGCCGAGGCCCTCCGGGTAGTGCACCCAGGCCAGTCCGGCGTCGAACCGGGCCCGGAGGAAGTCCAGGCGTTCGGTGCCGGCCGGTGGGTGCGCGGCCAGCAGCTCCTTCGTACGACGGCGCAGTTCCGCTGCGTCGGTCATGCGGCGGCTCCCTTCTCCAGCTGTTCCGGTACGACGGCCACCCGGCCGGTCGTCCTGCCGTCGGCGACGCGCTGCACGGCGTCGGCGGCCCCGCCGAGCGGTACCCGCTCGCTCACCAGCGGCTTGATGGCGCCCCGTGCGGCCAGCCCGGTGAGCTGCTCGTGGCAGTGCTGGACCAGCCCCGGGTTCTTGGTGTTGTACAGGCCCCAGTGCAGGCCGAGGATCGCGTAGTTCTTCACCAGGGCGTGGTTCAGCGCGGGGCTGGGGATCGTGCCGCTCGCGAAGCCGACGACGACGATCCGGCCCTCGAAGGCGACGGCCTTGGCGGACTGGGCGTAGGCCTGGCCGCCCACCGGGTCGTAGATCACGTCGGCGCCCCGGCCGCCGGTGGCTTCCTTGACGGCGGCGACGACGTCCTCGCCGTGCCGGTCGACGACCACGTCGCAGCCCAGCTCGCGGGCGACGGCCGCCTTCTCGGGGCCGCCGACGACACCGATGACGGTGGCGCCGGCGGCCTTGCCGAGCTGCACGGCCGCGCTGCCGACCCCTCCGGCGGCAGCGTGGACGAGCAGCGTCTCGCCGGCCTCCAGCCGGGCCCGGCGGTGCAGGCCGAACCAGCCGGTCTGGTAGCCGATGTGCAGGGCGGCGGCCTCGGCGTCGTCCAGGGCGTCCGGCGCGGGCAGCAGGGCGCGGGCGTCCGCGACGGCGTACTCGGCGAAGCCGCCGTGCGGCAGCGCGGGGTTGGCGATGACGCGGCGCCCGTCCTCGGTCTCGCCGCAGATCTCCACGCCCGGCGTGAACGGCAGCGGCGGCTTGACCTGGTACTGGCCCCGGCACATCAGTGCGTCCGGGAAGTTGATGTTCGCGGCGCGGACCCTCAGCAGGACCTGGCCCTCGCCGGGCGTCGGCGGCGCCACGTCCGCGAGGCGCATCACCTCGCCCGGCTCGCCGTTCTCGTGCACCTGCCATGCCTGCATGCGGGGCCTCCACCGACTGCGTCGTCCGACCGGGTCACTCGCATACTAAGCGGTCGCTTGCCAATCAGGGAACAGCTTGACGGCAGTCGTCGAGTCACGACCGGTGAGCCGTCACGACGGGCGCGCGACGCGGCCGGGCGGGCCGTCACGCCTGCGCTGCGGGCCGCGCCCTCACATGCATGCGCTCCCCCTGCGGGCCGAACAGGCTGAGGAACTCCACCGGCCCCTCCCCCGTCGACCCGAACCAGTGCGGCACCCGGGTGTCGAACTCGGCGGCCTCCCCCGCCGACAGCACCACGTCGTGGTCGCCGAGCACGAGCCGCAGCCGGCCGGAGAGGACGTAGAGCCACTCGTACCCCTCGTGGGTCCGCGGATCCGGGTGGTCCTCCTCGCGCTGGGGCACCAGCACCTTGAACGCCTGGAGCCCGCCCGGCTGACGGGTGAGCGGCCAGTGGGTGCGGCCGTGGCGCACGATCGGCTTGGCGCGCACCCGGGGGTCGCCGACCGGCGGGGCGCCGACCAGTTCGTCCAGCGGCACCTGGTGGGCCTGGGCGATCGGGAGCAGCAGTTCGAGGCTCGGCCTGCGCAGGCCCGACTCCAGCCGCGACAGGGTGCTCACCGAGATGCCGGTCGTCTCGGACAGCGCCGCCAGGGTCACCTCGCGCTCCTTGCGCACCTGGCGGAGCCTCGGCCCGACACCGGCGAGAACATCGTCTGCAGTCATGCCCTTATTGCAGAACCGGCAAATGTATTTGTCAATCCCGTAGTGTCCGAGCGACCTTCTACGTGGAGGTGGTCACCGTGACCCAGAACAAGGACCTGACCGAGAAGTACGACGTCGTGGTGGTCGGCGGCGGTGCGGCCGGACTGTCCGCCGCGCTCGTCCTGGGCCGCGCGCGGCTGCGCACCCTGGTCGTCGACGCCGGTGAGCCGCGCAACGCGCCCTCGGACCACATGCAGGGCTACCTGACCCGGGACGGCATGTCGCCGGCCGAGTTCCTGGCGCTCGGCCGGGAGGAGATCGCGCGGTACGGCGTGGAACTCGTCCGCGACCGGGCGGTGGACGTGACGCGGGGCGCGGACTTCGCCGTGGAGCTGGTCGGCGGGCGGACCGTGCACGCCCGCCGGCTGATCGTCACGACCGGGCTCAAGGACGAACTGCCGGCGGTGCCCGGTGTCGCCGAGAGGTTCGGCCGGGACGTGCTGCACTGCCCGTTCTGCCACGGCTGGGAGGTCCGCGACGAGCGCTTCGGCGTCCTCGCCACCGGCCCGCTCAGCGTGCACCAGGCGCTGATGGTGTCCCAGTGGTCGGACGACGTGACCCTCTTCCTGCACACGGTCGCCGAGGAGGAACTGACCGACGACGACCTGCGCCGGCTCGCCGCGGCCGGAGTCAAGGTCGTGCCCGGCGAGGTCGCGGGCCTGCGGGTCGAGGACGACCGGCTCACCGGGGTCCGGCTGGCGGACGGCACGGCCCACGACCGCTCGGTCGTGTTCGTCGGCCCCAAGGCCGTACCGCAGACGGGCCTGATGGAGCGGCTGGGCGCCGAGCTGCAGGAGACCCCGTTCGGCGCGTACCCCGTGGTGGACCCGACGGGCCGGACCACCGTGCCCGGCGTGTGGACCGCGGGCAACGCGATGGGGTTCGCCGAGCAGGTCGTCCACGCGGCGAGCGGCGGCTACCGCGCGGCGACGGCGATCGTCGGCGACCTGATCATGTCGGACCTGGACGCGGCCATCTCGGGCTAGGGGCCGCCGACCGAGAGGGCCGCGGGGGCGCCGCGGTGCCGGATCGGCGTGGGAAGAGGGGCGGGCTCGCGCTCCCACGCCCTTCCGCCGTAGGAGAGGGGGCGGGTTCACTCCCACGCCCTTCCGCCGTAGGAGCAGGCACGCCGGACACCGCGCGGCCACGGCACGGACCGCGCGAAGAACGCCAACGGCCACCCACCGGCCCGCCCCAAACGGCCACCCGCCAGCCCATCCCCAACGCCTAACCACCGGCCCGCCCCCAATGCCCCCCGCCGAACGACACCGACACCACAGACGGACCCCACACACGTCCCAGGGCGCCCCCAGCCGCGGCACACCCGGCACGGCAGCCGCGGCGGCCACGGCACGGTCCGCCAGATGGCATCCGCCCGGCGCACCACCGGCCCGCCGGGCGGATGCGAGGGACGGCCCGGCGGTCCTCCGCCCGGACGACGCGGGTGCTCGGCGGTGGGGCGGGGGGGCGCCGGACGACCGAAGGCCCCGGACAGCCGAAGGCGCGGGCGCCCCGACGGCCCCCGCGCGGGCCGACGAGACGGGCCGACGAGACGGACGGGCGAGACGGGCCGACCAGACGGACGGGCCGACGAAGCGGGCCGCCGAGACGGACCGCCGAGCCGGGCCACCTGCGGGGTGTGTCCCCGCTCTCTCCGGTGCACCATGGCTGCATGCTGCTTGCCCGGTTGGCCCACGTGTCCCGGGAGGTCGCCGCCACCTCGGCGCGGTCCCGGAAGACCGCCCTGCTCGCGGAGCTGTTCCGGGAGGCGGAGGCGGCGGACGTGCCGGTCGTCATCCCGTATCTGGCGGGACGGCTCCCCCAGGGCCGGATCGGCGTCGGCTGGAAGGTGCTCAGCCGCCCGGTCACGCCGGCCGCCGAGCCGACCCTGACCGTGCGTGAGGTGGACGCCCGGCTCACACGGCTCGGTGCGGTGTCCGGCGCCGGTTCGCAGGCCGAGCGGACGCGTCTGGTCGGCGAGCTGATGGGCGCGGCCACCGAGGACGAGCAGCGCTTCCTGATCGGGCTGCTCACCGGAGAGGTCCGGCAGGGCGCCCTGGACGCGGCCGCCGTCGAGGGTCTGGCGGCGGCGACCGACGCCCCGCCCGCGGACGTACGGCGGGCGGTGATGCTCGCGGGCTCCCTGCAGACGGTGGCCGAGGCCCTGCTCGCCGACGGGCCCGGCGCCCTGGAACGGTTCCGGCTCACCGTCGGCCGACCGGTCCTGCCGATGCTCGCCCACAGCGCCTCCTCGGTCGCCGAGGCGGTCGGCAAGCTCGGCGCGGCGGCCGTCGAGGAGAAGCTGGACGGCATCCGCGTCCAGGTACACCGGGACGGCGACACCGTCCGGCTCTACACCCGCACCCTGGACGACATCACCGACCGGCTCCCGGAGGTCACCGCCGCCGCCCTCGCACTGCCCGGCGAGCGGTTCATCCTGGACGGCGAGGTGATCTCCCTCGACGAGGGCGGACGCCCCCGCTCCTTCCAGGAGACCGCCGGGCGGGTCGGCTCCCGCGCGGACGTGGCCACGGCCGCGCGGGCGGTGCCCGTCTCCGTCGTGTTCTTCGACGCGCTGTCGGTCGACGGCCACGACCTGCTCGACCTGCCGCTGTCCGAGCGGCACGCGCGGCTGGCCCGGCTGGTTCCCGAGCCGACCCGGGTGCGGCGCACGCTGGTGCCCGGACCCGAGGAGACGGAGGCCGCCGAGGAGTTCCTCGCCGAGACGCTGCGACGCGGCCACGAGGGCGTCGTGGTCAAAGGGCTCGACGCCGCCTACAGCGCGGGCCGGCGCGGCGCGGCATGGCTGAAGGTCAAGCCCGTCCACACACTCGACCTGGTCGTACTGGCCGCCGAGTGGGGCCACGGCCGCCGTACCGGCAAGCTCTCCAACCTCCACCTCGGCGCCCGCACCGCCGACGGCTCGTTCGCCATGCTGGGCAAGACCTTCAAGGGCATGACCGACGCGCTGCTGACCTGGCAGACGGAGCGGCTGAGCGAGCTGGCCGTCGAGGAGCACGGCTGGGGCGTGACCGTACGCCCCGAACTCGTCGTCGAGATCGCCTACGACGGCCTCCAGCGCTCCACCCGCTACCCGGCCGGCGTCACCCTCCGCTTCGCCCGCGTGGTCCGCTACCGGGAGGACAAGCGCCCCCAGGAGGCGGACACGGTGGAAACCCTGCTCGCCGCGCACCCCGAGACGGCCCCGTGAAGCGCAGCGCGGGCCTCCTGCTGCACCGGCGCGGCCCCGACCAGGACCTTCAGGTACTCCTCGGCCACATGGGCGGCCCTTTCCACGCCCGGCGCGAGGCCGGCGCGTGGACCGTGCCCAAGGGCGAGTACGACCCCGCCGAGCCCGCCTGGGAGGCGGCCCGGCGGGAGTTCGAGGAGGAGCTGGGGCTGCCGCCGCCGGACGGCGAGGCCGTTCCGCTCGGCGAGGTCCGGCAGGCCGGCGGGAAGGTCGTCACGGTGTGGGCGGTCGAGGCGGACCTCGATCCGGCGACGGTCGTCCCCGGCACGTTCCGCATGGAGTGGCCGCCGAGGTCGGGACGGATCGAGGAGTTCCCCGAGCTGGACCGGGTGGCGTGGTTCACGGTGGGCCGGGCCCGTGAGGTGATCGTGAAGGCGCAGGCCGCGTTTCTCGACCGGCTGGCTGAGCACTCGCACTGACGAGAAGCGACGAGGACCTCGGGACGGCAACCCGCGGGACCCGTCCGCGTTGCGGCACCCCGCGCCGCGCGCCAAGGTCGAAGCACGAGTCCGCACCCAGGGAGGTCGGCCATGCCCATCGCGACGGTGAACCCGGCGAACGGCGAGACGCTCAGGACGTACGAGGCCATGGGCGAGGAGGAGATCGAGCGCCGGCTCCAGCTCGCGGAGGCCACCTTCCGCACGTACCGTACGACGGCCTTCGACGAGCGGGCCCGGCTCATGCACCGTGCCGCCGACCTCCTGGAGGAGGACCAGGAGGCGATCGGCAAGGTCATCACCACCGAGATGGGCAAGCCGGTCAAGCAGGCCCGCGCGGAGGCCGCCAAGTGCGCCAAGGCGATGCGCTGGTACGCCGACAACGCGGCCGGGCTGCTCGCCGACGAGGAACCCGCCGAGTCCGACGTGAAGGACTCCGGCGCCTCCCGGGCCCTGGTCCGTTTCCGGCCGCTCGGCCCGGTGCTCGCGGTGATGCCGTGGAACTTCCCCCTCTGGCAGGTGATCCGGTTCGCGGCACCCGCGCTGATGGCGGGCAACGTCGGACTGCTCAAGCACGCCTCGAACGTGCCGCAGACGGCCCTGTACCTGGAGGACCTGTTCCACCGGGCGGGCTTCCCCGAGGGCTGCTTCCAGACCCTGCTCATCGGCTCCGCCGCGGTCGACGACATCCTGCGCGACGAGCGCGTGCGGGCCGCCACCCTCACCGGCAGCGAGCCCGCCGGCCGCGCGGTCGCCTCCACCGCCGGGGAGATGATCAAGAAGACGGTGCTGGAGCTCGGCGGCAGCGACCCGTTCGTCGTGATGCCGTCCGCCGACGTCGACCGGGCCGCCCAGGTGGCGGTGACCGCGCGCACGCAGAACGCCGGGCAGTCCTGCATCGCCGCCAAGCGGTTCATCGTGCACACGGACGTGTACGACGCCTTCGTCGAACGCTTCACCGAGGGCATGAAGGCGCTGACGGTCGGCGACCCGATGGACGAGGACACCGAGGTCGGCCCGCTCTCCAGTGAGCAGGGCGTGGACGACCTCGTCGAGCTGGTCGACGACGCGGTGCGCGGCGGCGCGCACGTGCTGTGCGGGGGCGAACGCCCGGACGGCCCCGGCTGGTACTACCCGCCGACCGTGCTGGCCGGCGTCACCCGCGACATGCGCGTCCACCGCGAGGAGGCCTTCGGCCCGGTCGCCACGCTGTACCGCGCGGCCGACCTGGACGAGGCGGTGCTCATCGCCAACGACACGGACTTCGGGCTCAGTTCCAACGTCTGGACCCGCGACGACGCCGACGTGGACCGCTTCGTACGGGATCTGGAGGCGGGCGGTGTGTACGTCAACGGGATGACCGCGTCCCATCCGGCGTTCCCGTTCGGCGGGGTCAAGCGGTCGGGCTACGGCCGTGAGCTGTCCGGGCACGGAATCCGCGAGTTCTGCAACATCACCACCGTATGGCACGGAGCGTGAGCCTTCCGCGACTACGATCCCCTTTGTGAACCGCGAAGTGACCCTGCCTCTGATCGTCGACGACCGCGGCACCCTGCAGGTCGCCGCGTCCGACGTGAGCAAGCTTCTGCGCACGGTGGGCGGGCGATGGCTGCGGCTGGTGGAGGCCGGCGAGGAGAGTCTGGACGAGGACACGGTCGCCGCTCTCACCATCGAGCTCGCCAAACTGGCCGACCGCATCGACGTGGCCTGCATCGCCCACAGCAGCGGCCAGTCCTCCTGACCCGACGCCCCTGGCGCCTGCCCCCGCCCGCCCCCCTGTCCCCGAGATGGAGTAACCCGGCGAGAGATCGCCGCCGCCGTGAGTGACCGTGGATGAGCGCCCCGAAACGGGCGCACCACTTTCCGGTCGGGGGGCGAGAGCCTTCCGCGAGGCGAAAGCAGGCACGGTTCATGGCGACTTTGTGCAGACCCTCGGTGTCCGTTCCAGAGCACGTGATCACGATGGAGGAGACGCTTGAGCTGGCGCGCGAGCGCCACACCGACCATCCCCAACTGCCTCTCGCCCTCCGGCTGATAGAGAACACCGGGGTACGCACCCGGCACATCGTGCAGCCCATCGAGGAGACGCTGAAGCACCCCGGCTTCGAGGACCGCAACCGGCTCTACGAGCGGGAGGCGAAGGCCCGGGTCCCCGCGGTGATCCAGCGGGCCCTCGACGACGCGGAGCTGCTCACCACCGACATCGACGTGATCATCTACGTCTCGTGCACGGGCTTCATGATGCCCTCGCTGACGGCGTGGCTGATCAACGAGATGGGTTTCGACAGCACCACGCGGCAGATACCCATCGCCCAGCTGGGGTGCGCGGCCGGCGGTGCGGCGATCAACCGGGCCCACGACTTCTGCACCGCCTACCCCGAGGCCAACGCGCTGATCGTGGCCTGCGAGTTCTGCTCGCTGTGCTACCAGCCGACCGACATCGGTGTGGGCTCCCTGCTCTCCAACGGCCTGTTCGGCGACGGCATCGCCGCCGCGGTGGTCCGCGGACAGGGCGGCACCGGTGTCCGCCTGGAGCGCAACGGCTCGTACCTGATCCCCAAGACCGAAGACTGGATCATGTACGACGTGAAGGCGACCGGCTTCCACTTCCTGCTGGACAAGCGGGTGCCGGCCACCATGGAGCCGCTCGCACCGGCCCTGCGGGACCTGGCGGGCACCCACGGCTGGGACGCCTCCGACCTGGACTTCTACATCGTCCACGCCGGCGGGCCCCGGATTCTGGACGACCTGAGCAAGTTCCTCCAGGTCGACCGGCACGCGTTCCGGTTCAGCCGGGCCACGCTCACCGAGTACGGCAACATCGCCAGCGCCGTCGTCCTGGACGCGCTGCGCAGGCTCTTCGACGAGGGCGGCGTCCACGACCGGGCGCGCGGGCTGCTGGCCGGTTTCGGGCCCGGCATCACCGCGGAGATGTCCCTGGGCCGCTGGCAGACCGCGGACGAGACGCAAGGCGTGAGGCAAGCGTGAGTGAAGAGACGATCGACCGGGCCGACACCGCTCCGCCCGTCCGGGACTGGCCGGCCCTCGACCTGCCCGGCACCGACTTCGACCCCGTGCTGACCGAGCTGATGCGTGAAGGTCCCGTCACACGTATCTCACTGCCCAACGGCGAGGGCTGGGCCTGGCTGGTGACCCGGCACGACGACGTCCGCCTGGTCACCAACGACCCCCGGTTCGGCCGCGAGGCCGTCATGGACCGGCAGGTCACCCGGCTCGCCCCGCACTTCATCCCGGCGCGCGGCGCGGTCGGCTTCCTCGACCCGCCCGACCACACCCGGCTGCGCCGCTCGGTGGCGGCCGCGTTCACGGCCCGGGGCGTGGAGCGCGTGCGCGAGCGGTCCCGCGGCATGCTCGACGAACTCGTCGACGCCATGCTGAAGGCCGGCCCGCCCGCCGACCTCACCGAGGCCGTGCTGAGCCCCTTCCCCATCGCGGTGATCTGCGAGCTGATGGGCGTCCCGGCCACCGACCGGCACAGCATGCACACCTGGACCCAGCTGATCCTTTCCTCGTCGCACGGCGCGGAGGTCAGCGAACGGGCCAAGCACGAGATGAGCGCCTACTTCGCCGACCTCATCGGGCTACGGTCGGACAGCACCGGCGAGGACGTCGCCTCGCTGCTGGGCGCCGCGGTGGGTCGGGACGAGATCACCCTGGAGGAGGCCGTCGGGCTCGCCGTCCTGCTCCAGATCGGCGGTGAGGCGGTCACGAACAACAGCGGGCAGATGTTCTACCTGCTGCTGACCCGCCCCGAACTCGCCGAACGCCTGCGCTCCGAACCGGAGATCCGTCCCCGGGCCATCGACGAGCTGCTGCGCTGGATTCCCCATCGCAACGCGGTCGGGCTGTCCCGGATCGTCCTGGAGGACGTGGAGGTCAGAGGGGTGCGGATGCGGGCGGGCGACGCGGTCTACGTGTCGTACCTGGCCGCGAACCGCGACCCGGAGGTCTTCCCCGACCCGGACACGATCGACCTCGCCCGCAACCCCAACCCGCACGTGTCCTTCGGCTTCGGCCCGCACTACTGCCCCGGCGGCATGCTGGCCCGGCTGGAGTCCGAGCTGCTCGTCGACACGGTCCTGGACCGGGTGCCGGGGCTGAAGCTCGCGGTGCCGCCCGAGGACGTGCCCTTCAAGAAGGGTGCGCTGATCCGCGGGCCCGAGGCCCTGCCGGTGACCTGGTGAGCGGCCTCGCGGCGGTGTCGGAGGGGCTGCTGGTGCCGCCGGGGCACGGCAGGGTCGTGCAGGCGCCCGCCCAGCACGTGACCTTCAAGGTGACCGGTTCGCACTCGCGCACGGCCTCCACCTTCGAGGTGATCGTGCCGCCGGGTTTCGACGTCGGCGCCCATGTGCACACCCGCAGCGAGGAGCTGTTCTACGTGCTGGAAGGCGAGCTGGACGTGCTCGCCTTCGAGCCGAGGATCCGCACTCCCGACAACTGGCAGAAGTGGGAGTCGGCTTCGGGCAACCGGGTGGTGCGCGCGACCCCGGGCACGGTCATCGTCGTACCTCCCGGCTGCCCCCACGCCTTCGCGAACCCGACGGGCGAGCCCGCCAAGATGTTCTTCCAGGCGAGCCCGCCCCCGGACCACGAACGCTACTTCGAGGAACTCCTGGAGATCCTCGGCGAGGACGGCCCCCCGGACCACGAGGCCATCGAGGCGCTGCGGGCCAAGTACGACATCGAGCAGCTGACGCCGCTCAGGCACCGACCGGGCCCGCCCTAGGTGTGCTGTCCCGGCCCTAGCGGATCGGCATCCCCGCCAGGGTCCGCGCGATCACCAGCCGCTGGATCTCGCTGGTGCCCTCGAAGATGGTGTAAATGGCGGAGTCGCGGTGCATCCGCTCCACCGGGTACTCACGCGTGTAGCCGTTGCCGCCCAGGATCTGGATGGCCTGGGCGGTCACCTTCTTCGCCGTCTCACTCGCGAACAGCTTGGACATCGATCCCTCGGCCGCCGTGAACGGCTTGCCGTTGATCGCCATCCAGGAGGCCCGCCACACCAGCAGCCGCGCCGCGTCGATGGACGTCCGCATGTCCGCGAGCTGGAAGGCGACGCCCTGGTTGTCGATGATCGGCCGCCCGAACTGCTCACGGGTCTGGGCGTACTCCAGGGCGACCTCGTAGGCGGCACGGGCCGTGCCCACCGCCATGGCTCCGACCGCCGGGCGCGACGCCTCGAACGTGGCCATCGCGGCGTTCTTGACGCTCCCCCAGCCTCCGGCCGGGGGGACCCCCACCCCGCCCTTCCTGGCCTTCTCCCGGGCGCGGGCCAGGCGCGCGTCCAGCTTCTCCTTGCCGCCGAGCAGGCAGGAGCCGGGGACGCGCACGTTGTCCAGGATCACCTCGGCGGTGTGCGAGGCGCGGATGCCGTGCTTCTTGAACTTCTGGCCCTGCGACAGCCCCGGGGTGTCCGGCGGGATGATGAAGGAGGCGTGGCCCTTGGAGCCCAGCTCCGCGTCGACGACGGCGACCACGACGTGGACATTGGCGATGCCGCCGTTGGTCGCCCAGGTCTTGGTGCCGTTGAGCACCCACTCGTCCTTGGCCTCGTCGTACACGGCACGCGTGCGCATGGAGGCCACGTCGGAGCCGGCGTCGGGCTCGGAGGAGCAGAAGGCGGCGACCTTGACGTCGCCCGCGTCACCGTACATCTGGGGGATCCAGGTGCCGATCTGCTCCTCGGTGCCGTTGGCGAGGACGCCGACGGCGGCCAGGCCGGTGCCGACGATGGACAGCGCGATGCCGGCATCACCCCAGAACAGCTCCTCCATCGCCATCGGGATGCCGAGGCCGGTGGGGTCGAAGTACTGCTGGGCGTAGAAGTCGAGGGAGTAGATGCCGACCTTGGCGGCCTCCTGGATGACCGGCCAGGGAGTCTCCTCACGCTCGTCCCATTCGGCGGCGGCGGGACGGATGACATCGGCCGCGAAGCCGTGCAGCCAGTCCCGGACCTCCTTCTGTTCGTCGTTGAGCTCCATGGTGAACTCGGCCATGTCCCCTCCAGTGACGCACGTACATGTTACTTGCGGTAACACGAGTCTGTTACCGGTGGGTAGGAAAAGTCAACTCCCGAGGCCCCGTCGCCCTCCCGTTCGATGTCCGGTGCCCACCGGGTGTTAGTTTGCGCAGGCGTCACCGAACCAGCACGGGTGGGGAGAGCACATGGACACCACGCAGCGGACCGATCAGCAGCGGTCCGCCGACCGCAGACGGCGCGAGCTGCTGGAGGCCGCCGACCGGGTGGTGCTGCGCGACGGTCCACAGGCCTCGATGAACGCCATCGCCGCCGAGGCCGGCATCACCAAGCCGATCCTCTACCGCCACTTCGGCGACAAGAGCGGACTGTACGCCGCCCTGGCCATGCGGCACACGGACGCCCTCCTCGCCTCGCTGCGGGCCGCCCTGGACGCTCCCGCGGAGCGGCGGGAACGCGTCGAGGCCACCCTGGACACCTACCTGGCGGCCATCGAGGCACGCCCGCAGGTGTACCGCTTCCTGATGCATCCGGCGGAGGGCACCACCCCGCCGGGCGACCAGGCCGACCAGGGCTTCGACGTCGGCAAGCACTCGGCTCCGCTGCTGCGCCGCATGGGCGAGGAACTGGCCCAGGTCATCGAGGAGCGCCTCGACGTCGGACCGGGCACCCAGCAGTTGGCCCGGGTATGGGGGCACGGAATCGTCGGCATGATGCACGCCGCCGGGGACTGGTGGCTGGGCGAACGCCCCTGCTCCCGGGCCGAGTTGGTCCGCACCCTGGCCGACCTGCTGTGGGGCCGCCTCGCCGCGGCCGGGGACAAGGCGGGCGGCCCGGGGTTCTGACGCCGCGGGCGGACCGCGCCCCGACCGCCGCCCACCGGCCCCGTCCGCCGGTCACGCACCGGCGGGCCTCGCGACCACGGCCTCCCGGCCGCATCCGGACGCGGCCCCACCACCACGCACCACTGCCCGCCGCACGGGGCCGCACGCCGACCCATCACATCCCACACCCGGACGCGGCCTCACCACCGCGCACCGGCCCGGTCTCGCCGGGCGCGCGGCGAGGCGGCCACCGGGCCACCGACCGGAAACGCGCTCAGCGGTGCCAGGACGCCCGCGCCACCTGCCGCATCAGCTTCCGGTGACGCCGGCCGGCCAGGCGATCGGCGTACACCCGGCCCTCCAGGTGATCGCACTCGTGCTGGAGGCACCGGGCGAAGAATCCGGTCCCGTGCACGGTGACCGGCTCCCCCGTCATCGTGAAGCCCTCCACGACCGCGTGGTCGTGACGCTCCGTCCCGGCCTCCAGTCCCGGCAGCGACAGACAGCCCTCCGGCCCGCGCACCACCACCCCGTCCGTCTCGACGAGCCGCGGGTTCACCACGTGCCCGAGGTGGCGCTCGTCCTCGTCGTCCGGGCAGTCGTACACGAAGACGCGTACCGGCTCGCCGATCTGGTTCGCGGCCAGGCCCACACCGTGGGCGGCGTACATGGTCGCGAACAAGTCCTCCACGAGCGCCGCGAGTTCCGGACCGAAGTCCGTCACCTCGTCGCAGGGTGCGTGCAGGACGGGATCGCCGAGGAGGCCGAGGGGTCGGACGCGCCCGTGGGCGCCCGGGATGGAGCCGTGTCGCATGGCGGCAAGAGTAAGGTCCCTGTGTCCCCCGGCGGCTCGCGCCCACCGCCGGAACCCCGTGGCCGGTGCCGCGATTCGGGAGTGCGAACGGATCTCGATAGGCTGAGGTCCACACCACGTGGCCGTCAGGCTTCAGGCGCGGCGCGTACGCAAGGAGGATCGAGAACTGATGGCAGGCAACTCGGACCCGCTCACGCCCCGGGCCAAGATCGCCGTGACCGCGGGCAAGGCGGTCGCGGCGGCATCTCGTGCCGCGGGGCGCGGCAGCGGTTCGGTGATCGGCGGCAAGGTCGCGCTGCGACTCGATCCCGACCTCCTCGCCCGGCTCGCCCAGCATCTGGACGTGACCCTCGTCTCGGCGACCAACGGCAAGACCACCACCACCCGGCTCATCGCAGAGGCGCTCAAGGCGGCCGGCCCGGTCGTCTCCAACGCCCTCGGCGCCAACATGCCGGCCGGCATCACCTCGGCGCTCGCCGCCGGCGCGGAGTCCCGGTACGGCGTCATCGAGGTCGACGAGAAGTACCTCGTCGGCGTCGCCCAGGCCACCGAGCCGAAGTGCATCGCGCTGCTCAACCTCTCCCGTGACCAGTTGGACCGCGCCGCCGAGACCCGCATGCTCGCCGAGAACTGGCGCGAGGGCCTGACCGGTTCGAAGGCCGTGATCGTCGCCAACGCCGACGACCCGCTGGTGGTGTGGGCCGCGTCCTCCTCCCCCAACGTGATCTGGGTCGCCGCCGGGCAGATGTGGAAGGACGACGCCTGGTCCTGCCCGGCCTGCGGCGGGGTGATGCAGCGCCCCGGCGACGACTGGTTCTGCGGCGAGTGCGGCTTCCGCCGGCCGACGCCGAGCTGGGCCCTGTCCGGCGACCACGTCCTCGACCCGCACGGCTCCGCCTGGCCGATCCACCTCCAGCTGCCGGGCCGCGCGAACAAGGCCAACGCCGCCTCCTCGGCCGCCGTCGCCGCCGTCTTCGGGGTGCCGCCGCAAGTCGCCCTGGAGCGCATGTACCAGGTACAGGCGGTCGCAGGACGCTACGACGTCGTGCAGTTCCAGGGCCGTGACCTGCGTCTGCTGCTCGCCAAGAACCCGGC
Source organism: Streptomyces sp. NPDC058812 (assembly GCF_042744565.1). Lineage (NCBI taxonomy): Bacteria > Bacillati > Actinomycetota > Actinomycetes > Kitasatosporales > Streptomycetaceae > Streptomyces > Streptomyces sp. NPDC058812. The sequence continues at coordinate 16,689 of NZ_JBHYOB010000002.1, read as the reverse complement.
GGGCTGGCTGGAGACCTTCTCCCTGATCGACCCGCCGCCGGCCCCGGTGATCCTCTCGGTGAACGCGCGCGGCGCCGACGGCACCGACACCTCCTGGCTGTGGGACGTGGACTACACCCGGCTGACCGGCCACCCGATCTGCGTGATCGGTGACCGGAAGCTGGACCTCGCGGTGCGCCTGGAGGTCGCGAACCAGCAGTTCCAGGTGTGCGAGGACCTCGACCAGGCGGTGCAGCTGTGCCCGCCGGGACGCATCGAGGTCATCGCGAACTACACCGCCTTCCAGGACCTGCGCCGCCGCGTCGGCAACTGACCGCGAGACTTCAGGGGACTTTCGTGAGCGACAACCAACTGCGGATCGTCTGGATCTACCCGGACCTGCTCAGCACGTACGGCGACCAGGGCAACGCCCTCGTCGTGGAACGCCGGGCCCGCCAGCGCGGCCTCGACGTGGCCCGCCTCGACGTGCGCAGCGACCAGCCGATCCCGACCTCCGGCGACATCTACCTGATCGGCGGTGGCGAGGACCGCCCGCAGCGGCTCGCGGCCGAGCGGCTGCGCCGCGACGGGGGTCTGCAGCGGGCGGTGGGGAACGGCGCGATCGTCTTCTCCGTCTGCGCCGGCTACCAGATCCTGGGTCACGAGTTCATCAACGACCTGGGCCAGCGCGAGCCGGGCCTCGGCCTGCTCGACGTGGTCTCCACCCGCGGCGAGGGCGCCCGGTGTGTCGGCGACGTCCTCGGCGACATCGACCCCCGCCTGGGTCTGCCACCGCTGACCGGTTTCGAGAACCACCAGGGCGTCACCCACCTCGGCCCCGGTTCCCGCCCGCTCGCCCAGGTCCACTTCGGCAACGGCAACGGCACGGGTGACGGCACGGAGGGCGCGTACAACGACACGGTCTTCGGCACGTACATGCACGGCCCGGTGCTGGCGCGCAACCCGCTGATCGCGGACCTGCTGCTGAAGCTGGCCCTCGACGTGAACGCCCTGCCGCCGACCGACGACCGCTGGTACGAGGCGCTCCGCAACGAGCGCATCGCTGCCGCGCAGCAGCCCGCGTGACCTTCGCGGGGCGGGCCCGTCTGATGACTCGTCCGCACAGGTGAGCGGGCACGTCCAGTAGGCGGACGCACGGTTCGGTCCCGCCCCCCGGTGCCGCTAGGGTGGCGGGGATCGAGCCGGACAGCGCGGTCCGGACCCGTGCCACTTGAGAAGGTATTTCGGGCTATGCGCATTGGTGTCCTCACGTCCGGCGGCGACTGCCCCGGCCTGAACGCCGTCATCCGGTCCGTCGTGCACCGTGCCGTCGTCGACCACGGCGACGAGGTCATCGGCTTCCGGGACGGCTGGAAGGGCCTCCTGGAGTGCGACTACCTCAAGCTCGACCTGGACGCGGTCGGCGGCATCCTGGCGCGCGGCGGCACCATCCTGGGCTCCTCCCGGGTCCGTCCCGAGCACCTGCGGGACGGGGTCGAACGCGCCCGCGGCCACGTCGAGGAACTCGGCCTGGACGCGATCATCCCGATCGGCGGCGAGGGCACGCTGAAGGCGGCCCGGCTGCTGTCCGACAACGGCCTGCCGATCGTGGGCGTGCCGAAGACCATCGACAACGACATAGCGGTCACCGACGTCACCTTCGGCTTCGACACGGCCGTGACCGTCGCCACCGAGGCCCTGGACCGGCTGAAGACCACCGCCGAGTCCCACCAGCGGGTGCTGATCGTCGAGGTCATGGGGCGGCACACCGGCTGGATCGCGCTGCACTCGGGCATGGCGGCCGGCGCGCACGCCGTGGTCGTGCCGGAGCGGCCCTTCGACATCGACGAGTTGACCGCGAAGGTCGGCGAGCGGTTCTCGGCGGGCAAGCGGTTCGCGATCGTGGTGGCCGCGGAGGGTGCCAAGCCGAAGGCCGGCACGATGGACTTCGACGAGGGCGGCAAGGACGTCTACGGCCACGAGCGCTTCGCCGGGATCGCCCGCCAGCTCTCGATCGAGCTGGAGGAGCGCCTCGGCAAGGAGGCCCGGCCGGTGATCCTCGGGCACGTCCAGCGCGGCGGCACGCCGACGGCGTACGACCGGGTGCTGGCGACCCGGTTCGGGTGGCACGCGGTGGAGGCCGTGCACCGGGGTGAGTTCGGGATGATGACGGCGCTGCGGGGGACGGACATCCGGATGGTGCCGCTGGCCGAGGCGGTGGAGTCGCTCAAGACGGTGCCGGACGCGCGGTACGCGGAGGCGGAGTGCGTGCTGTGATTTCGCGGGGCCGCTGAGAGCTCGAGACATGAGGTTCGTCGCGGGCTGCGGGCCGTATGTGGCTGCTCGCGCAGTTCCCCGCGCCCCTGACGGGGCGCTGTACCGCCCCCGGTGACGGAAGTTGCCGGGGGCGGTTCTAGTCTGGTGCGGACAGACAGCGCTCAACCCCCACGAAACAGGAGCCGGCGGATGGATCACGGCGGGCACGGCATGACGATGGATCTGCCGCCGTTCACGCTGGGGCGGGGTCTCGCGTGGTCGGCGGACCCCTTCTTCCTGATCGCCTGTCTCCTGGGACTGGCGCTGTACGGGTGGGGCGTCGTCAGGCTGACCCGGCGCGGCGACAAATGGCCGGTGGGCCGGACCGTGTCCTTCGTCGTCGGTGTGCTGAGCATCGGGCTGATGATGTGCACCAAGCTCAACGACTACGGCATGGTCATGTTTAGCGTGCACATGGTGCAGCACATGATGATCAGCATGGTGTCGCCGATCCTGCTGCTGCTCGGCGCCCCGATCACCCTGGCCCTGCGCGCGCTGCCCACGGCGGGCCGCGGCCGCAAGGGGCCCCGCGAACTGCTGCTGATGCTGCTGCACAGCCGCTACATGCGGATCGTCACGCACCCCGCGTTCACCATCCCGCTGTTCATCGCGAGCCTGTACGGGCTGTACTTCACTCCCCTCTTCGACTTCCTGATGGGGTCCAAGGTCGGGCACATCGGAATGATGGTGCACTTCCTCGCCGTCGGGCTGGTGTTCTTCTGGCCGATCATGGGCGTCGACCCGGGCCCGCACCGGCCGGGCTACCTGATGCGGATGCTGGAGCTGTTCGCGGGCATGCCGTTCCACGCGTTCTTCGGCATCGCGCTGATGATGGCGTCCTCGCCCATGGTCGAGACGTTCAAGAACCCGCCCGCGTCGCTCGGCATCGACGCGCTCTCCGACCAGAACGCGGCCGGCGGCATCGCCTGGGCCTTCAGCGAGGTCCCGTCCGTGCTGGTGCTGCTCGCGCTGCTGTTCCAGTGGTACGCCTCGGAGGAGCGGCAGGCCCGGCGCAGCGACCGCGCCGCCGACCGCGACGGTGACAAGGAACTTCAGGCGTACAACGCCTATCTGGCCTCACTGAACACACGCGGCGGCTGAACGGCGGCTGTGTTCAGTAGCATGTGGCGCGTCGGGGGAACCGCCCGGGGGGAGCGGTATGGCACGCCACGTGGGCCGGGTCGTCGCCGGCCGCTATCTGCTGCTGCGCCCGCTCGGCGACGGCGGGTCGGACCGGGTGTGGCTCGCGCACGATCAGCGGCTGGGCTGCGAGGTCGCGCTGAAGGCCGTACGCGCCGGGGCCCGGGGCCTGCCACGGCCGGGCGATCATCCGCACCTGGTGACCGTTCATGACGTGGTGGAGCACGAGGGCGTGCCATGGACCGTCATGGAGTATGTGGCGGGCGCCGTCGATCTGAGGGGACTGGTGGCCCGGCGCGGCCCGCTGGCCCCGGCCGAGTGCGCCCGGATCGGGCTCGCCGTGCTCGACGCGTCGGCCGCCGGTGACGAGCGGGGTGTGCCGCACCGGCCTGTGGGGCCGGCCGACATCCTGCTGGCGCCGGACCGCGGCGGCGCTCCGTACGGCAGGATCCTGCTCCTGGACCACGTCGTCGCGGGGCCCGGGGACGATGACGGCCTCCTCGCACTGGGCCGCACGCTCTACTACGCCGTCGAGGGCCGCGAGCCCTCCGGCCGCGAGGTGGCCGTTCCGCCCGTGCGGGCCGGTGCGCTCGGGCCGCTGCTGGAGAGACTGCTCGGCGCAACCCCGGGGCCGCGTGTCACGGCGGCCGAGGCGGAGGCGGAACTGGCGTGGATCGTCACGCCGCAGACCGAGGCGTACGTCCGGCCGCGGGCCGACCCGGGATCGCAACCGCCCTGGTCCGCGCCGCCCACGCCCGTGCCCCGCCCGGCTGCCGCCGCCGATCGGCAGGCTGCCGCCACCGGGCACCGGCGCCCGCGTTCGCGGGCCCTGCGTGCCGCTCTGGCCGGCGGGCTCGGTCTGGTCCTCGCCCTGGGCGCCGTCTGGTACGCCCTGGCCGACCGGGCGGCCGACGGGACCGGGGCACCGTACGGCGACGCCGTGGGGCTCGTGGCGCCGCTGGAGGACGGGGACTGCGTCCGCGCCCGGTGGCCGGGCGGCACCCGGTTCGCGGGGACGCCGCGCCTCACCGTGGACCCGGACTGCCGGGGCGGGGCGCCCGACGGCCAGGTGATGGCGTTCGTGCCCGCCTCCTCCGCCGAGGAGGCCCGCGAACTGGGGCCGGCGCGGTGCGAGGAGCGGACGCGGGAGGTCCGGGACCGGCTGGCCGGGGTGCGCGCTGTGGCGGTGGTGCCGGCCGACGACGGATTCGAGACCGCCCGGAGGCGCACCGCCTGCCTGGTGCTGGGGGCGCACGGGCCGGTGTACGGGCCGCTCGGGCGGCATCGCGAGCCGGGTTCGGTGTTCGCGGACACCGCGACCATGCAGCGCCGGGACTGCCTGGACGTGCGCTCCACGCGGGAGGCCCGGCTGGTGTCCTGCGCGGGCCGGTACGACGCCCAGGTCCTCGGATTCACCCGTTTGGCCTCCGACGTCACGCTCGCCGAGGCGCCCGGGGCGGCGGACCGGGCGTGTGCGCGGAAGGTGCCGCCGCGCGACTACGGATTCGACCCTTCCCTGCACGAGGCCGGGTCCCGGACGGCCGTCGGCGCGTGGAAATCCGGCTCACATCTCGTCGTCTGCACCGTACGGAGGCAGAACGGGGGCACCATGGAGGGGAACGGACCATGAGGAGGGTGTCGCGATGCCCGGTTCCACGGACAGTTCCACGAAGACGATGGGGGCGCTCACCATCGGCGGCCTGGTCGCGGTGACGGCCTACACGGTGGCGCTCGGGAGCAACGGCTGGCTGTGGTTCGGCTGGGTCGTGCTGGGTCTGATCACCGTGGGGATGGTCGCCACCCGCAGCACCTGAGCCCCGCGCCGGGGCGTACCGGATCTCACTCGCGGCCGAGTCTGCCCGCCGAGTGCACGCCCGGCTGGTACTTCGGCAGCCGGACCGTGATCTTCATGCCCGCGCCGACGGCAGTCTCGATGACGAGGCCGTGGTCGTCTCCGTAGACCTGGCGGAGCCGGTCGTCGACGTTGGACAGCCCGATGCCGCCCGACGGGCTGACCTCACGCGCCAGGATGCGGCGCAGCAGGTCGGGGTCCATTCCGGCGCCGTCGTCCTCGATGACGACCAGGGCCTCGGCGCCCGCGTCCTGCGCGGTGATCTGGATGCGGCAGCGGTCGGACTTGCCCTCCAGGCCGTGTTTGACGGCGTTCTCGACGAGCGGCTGGAGGCAGAGGAAGGGCAGGGCGACCGGCAGCACCTCGGGGGCCACCTGGAGGGTGACGGCGAGGCGGTCGCCGAAGCGGGCCCGCACCAGTGCCAGGTAGTGGTCGATGGCGTGCAGTTCGTCGGCGAGGGTGGTGAAGTCGCCGTGCCGACGGAACGAGTAGCGGGTGAAGTCGGCGAACTCCAGGAGCAGCTCGCGGGCGCGCTCGGGGTCGGTGCGCACGAACGAGGCGATGACCGCGAGCGAGTTGAAGATGAAGTGCGGGGAGATCTGGGCGCGCAGGGCCTTGATCTCGGCCTCGATGAGCCTGGTGCGGGACTGGTCGAGGTCGGCCAGCTCCAGCTGGACGGAGACCCAGCGGGCGACCTCGCCGGCGGCCCGGACCAGGACGGCGGACTCGCGGGGCGCGCAGGCGACCAGGGCGCCGTGCACCCGGTCGTCGACGGTGAGCGGGGCGACCACCGCCCAGCGCACCGCGCAGTCGGGGGTGTCGCAGGTGAGCGGGAAGGCCTCGCCGCGGCCGGTCTCCAGCGGGCCCGCGAGGCGTTCCATGATCTCCGAGCGGTGGTGGGCGCCCACGCCGTCCCAGACCAGGACCTCCTTGAGGTCGGTCAGGCACAGTGCGTCCGTGCCGAGCAGGGAGCGCAGCTTGCGGGCCGACTTGCCGGCGGTCTCCTCGGTCAGGCCCCCGCGCAGCGGGGGTGTGGCCAGGGAGGCGGTGTGCAGGGTCTGGAAGGTGGCGTGCTCGACCGGGGTGCCGAGTCCGCCGAGGTTCTGCGGGCGGGCCGTGCGGCGCCCCAGCCAGAAGCCCGCGGCCAGCAGGGGGAGCACGGCGACGACCAGGCCCGCGAGGAAACCGCCCATGGAGCCGCTCACGGGGCCGCCTCCTCGCGCAGGTCCTGCGCGGCGCGCAGTTCGTCTCTGCGCAGGTCCTCCGTGCGCAGTTCCTCCGCGCGCAGCTCTTCCGGCAGGTGGAAGCGGGCCAGGATCGCCGCCGTCCCGGCCGGAACCCGGCCCGGGGTGGCCAGGGAGACCAGCACCATGGTGAGGAAACCCAGCGGCACCGACCAGAGCGCGGGCCAGGCCAGCAGCGCGTGCAGCGCGCCGCCGCCACCCGGGAAGCCGCCCATGGTGGCGGCGACGGCGAGCAGGGCGGAGCCGCCCCCCACCAGCATCCCGGCCGCCGCGCCGGGCGGGGTCAGCCGCCGCCACCAGATGCCGAGGACGAGCAGTGGGCAGAAGGAGGAGGCGGACACGGCGAAGGCGAGGCCGACGGCGTCGGCGACCGGCAGCCCGCCGACCAGCGCGCTCGCCGCCAGGGGCACGGCCATGGCGAGGAGGGTGCCGAGCCGGAAGTGCGGTACGGCGCGGGACGGCAGCACGTCCTGGGTGAGGACGCCCGCGACGGCCATGGTCAGCCCGGACGCGGTCGACAGGAACGCGGCGAAGGCGCCGCCCGCCACCAGGGCGCCGAGCAGGTCGCCGCCCACTCCCCCGATCACCCGGTCGGGCAGCAGCAGGACGGCGGCGTCGGCGTCGCCGGTGAGGGTCAGCTCGGGGGCGTACAGGCGGCCGAGGGCACCGTAGACGGGCGGCAGCAGGTAGAAGGCGCCGATCAGACCGAGCACGGCGACGGTGGTGCGGCGGGCGGCGACGCCGTGCGGGCTGGTGTAGAAGCGGACCACGACGTGCGGCAGGCCCATGGTGCCGAGGAAGGTGGCGAGGATCAGTCCGTACGTGGCGTACAGCGGGCGCTCGGTGCGGCTCTCGGCCCGGGAGGGGGACAGGGCGTCGTCGGCGCCGCGTCCGGCGGCCGGGACCGGGGTGTCCTTGGCGAAGGTGAGCCGGGTGCCGGCCTCGATGCGGTGGGTGCCGGCGGGCAGGCCGAGCCGGGTGCCGTCGTGGACGCGGCCGTCCACGGTGCCGTCGACGGTGACGGTCAGCGGACGGTCGAGCTTGAGGGTGAGGCTGTCGTCGACCCGGACGGAGCGTTGCTCGCGGAAGGTGGCGGGTTCGTCGAAGGGCCGACCGGGGGCACCGTCGCCCTGCCAGGCCAGCACCAGGAAGAGCGCGGGGACGAGCAGGGCGGTGAGTTTCAGCCAGTACTGGAAGGCCTGGACGAAGGTGATGCTGCGCATGCCGCCGGCGGCGACGATGGCGGTGACGACGACGGCGACGATCACCCCGCCCAGCCAGTCGGGTGCCCCGCTCAGTACGGTCAGGGTCAGTCCGGCGCCCTGGAGCTGGGGCAGCAGGTACAGCCAGCCGACGCCGACGACGAAGGCCCCCGCGAGCCGCCGTACCGCCTGGGAGGCGAGCCGGGCCTCGGCGAAGTCGGGCAGCGTGTAGGCGCCGGAGCGGCGCAGCGGGGCGGCGACGAAGAGCAGCAGGACCAGATAGCCGGCGGTGTAGCCGACGGGGTACCAGAGCATGTCGGGGCCCTGGACCAGGACCAGGCCCGCGATGCCGAGGAAGGACGCGGCGGAGAGGTACTCGCCGCTGATGGCGGCGGCGTTCAGGCGGGGGCCGACGGTGCGGGAGGCGACGTAGAAGTCGGAGGTGGTGCGGGAGATGCGCAGGCCGAAGGCGCCGACGAGGACGGTGGCGACCACGACGAGGGCGACGGCGGGTATGGCGTAGCTGGAGTTCATGGCGCCTTCACGGACTCGCTCGACACGGTCATCGGTCCTCGACGAGGCGGACGAAGTCGCGTTCGTTGCGTTCGGCGCGGCGCACGTACCAGCGGGCGAGGAGGACCAGCGGGGCGTACAGGCCGAAGCCGAGGACGGCCCATTCCAGGCGGCGGGCGTCGGGCATCGCCGCGAACAGCAGCGGCAGCGGTCCGACGAGGAGTCCGAGGACCGCGAAGGCGGTGAGGCCGGCGCGCAGCTGGCTGCGCATCAGGGACCGGACGTAGGTGTGCCCGAGGGTGGTCTGCTCGTCGATCTCGGTGCGCGGGCGGTAGTAGCCGGAGGCCCGCCGGGTCCGCCTGGGCGGGCCGGTGACGGTGACGCGGCGTTCGGTGGGGTCCTGGGGCATGGCTCACGGCCTCCGCATGAGCAGGTCCCGCAGCTCGCGGGTGTGGCGCCGGCTGACCTGGAGTTCCTCGGTGCCGACCAGGACGCTGACGGTGCCCGCGTCCAGGCGGAGTTCGCCGATGTGGCGCAGGGCGACGAGGTGCCGGCGGTGGATGCGGACGAAACCGCGGGCGCGCCAGCGCTCCTCCAGGGTGGACAGGGGGATGCGGACGAGGTGGCTGCCCCGGTCGGTGTGCAGGCGGGCGTAGTCGCCCTGGGCCTCGACGTGGGTGATGTCCTCGACGGGGACGAAGCGGGTGACGCCGCCGAGTTCCACGGTGATGTGGTCGGGGTCGGGTTCGTGCACGGGTATGCGCGGAGCGGGGGTCGTGGTGCCCCGGCGTTCGACGGCGCGGCGGACCGCCTCGGCGAGCCGTTCCCTGCGGACGGGTTTGAGGACGTAGTCGACGGCCTTGAGGTCGAAGGCCTGCACGGCGAAGTCCTCGTGCGCGGTGACGAACACGACCAGCGGCGGCCGGGCGAACCCGCTCAGCAGCCGGGCCAGGTCGAGTCCGTCCAGGCCCGGCATCTGGATGTCGAGGAAGACGACGTCGATGGCGTCCGGCCCGTCGGGGCCCGACTCCAGGGCGCGGTTGATGCGGCGCAGCGCCTCGGTCGCGTCTCCCGCGCCCTCGGCCGTACCGATGCGGGGATCGGCTTTCAGCAGGTACACGAGTTCCTCGAGCGTGGGGCGTTCGTCGTCGACAGCCAGGGCGCGCAGCATGAGGCTGGAGTGTAGGAGCAATCCGTACGCCTGCACACGTGCCCGTCGCGGACGTATCCGCTGGATACAGTGCCCGCATGAACAGCAGGTCCACCCCGTTCGACGAACTCGACCGGAAGATCGTCACCGCCCTGATGGCGAACGCCAGGACGTCCTTCGCCGAGATCGGCGCGGAGGTCGGGCTGTCCTCGACGGCGGTCAAGCGCCGGGTGGACCGGCTGCGCGAGACCGGCGTGATCACCGGGTTCACGGCGACGGTGCGCCCGTCCGCGCTGGGCTGGCGCACCGAGGCGTACGTGGAGGTGTACTGCGAGGGTGCGGCACCGCCGAGGCGGCTGGCGGAGGTCGCGCGCGGCTATCCGGAGATCACGGCGGCGATGACGGTGACCGGCGGGGCGGACGCGTTGCTGCACGTGCGGGCGCGGGACGTGGAGCACTTCGAGGAGGTGCTGGAGCGGATCCGGGCCGAGCCGTTCATCCGGAAGACGATCAGTGTGATGGTGCTGTCCCATCTGATCCAGGACGCTCCGGAGGCCGGCGCTAGCCTCCCGGCGCCCGAAGGCGCGGCACCCGGCCCGGCCGAGGGCGCAGCAGACGTGCGCTGACCTGGCCCAGGACGCAGCGATGCTGCGCCAACACGCAGCTCTTGTCGCTTGTCGTCCGTCTCCTTCGCTTTCTACCGTGGTGTCATCCCTCAGTCACAAACCGTTAGGAAGCGGAGGAACCCCTCTGTGCCCGAATCACGTGTGCCGCGCCGGCGGCGCTTCCTGGTCTGCGAACCCAGACACTTCGCCGTGCAGTACGCGATCAACCCGTGGATGAGCACCGGCCGACCGGTCGACGTCATCCGCGCCCTGGACCAGTGGCAGGCACTGGTCGACGCCTACCGCGCCCACGGCCACACCGTCGACACGGTCGGGGCGGTCCCGGGCCTGCCCGACATGGTCTTCGCCGCGAACTGCGCGGTCGTCGTCGAGGGCCGGGTCCTCGGCTCCCACTTCCACGCGCCCGAGCGCCGTCCCGAGTCCGTGCCCTACGAGGCGTGGTTCAAGGCGGAGGGCTTCGAGGTCCACCACCCCGAGGCGGTCTGCGAGGGCGAGGGCGACCTGGTCCCGGCCGGCCGCTGGATCCTGGCCGGCACGGGATTCCGTACGACCCGTGAGGCGCATCGAGAGGCGCAGGAGTTCTTCGGCGTGCCGGTGATCTCGCTGACGCTCGTGGATCCGTACTTCTACCATCTGGACACGGCCCTGTTCGTGCTCGACGACGGGGCCGCCGGGAACGTCGCCTACTACCCCGGGGCCTTCTCGCCCGGCAGCCGTGAGGTGCTGGAGCGGCTCTACCCGGACGCGGTGATCGCCACCCGCGAGGACGCCATGGCGTTCGGGCTGAACTCCGTCTCCGACGGACGGCACGTGTTCATCTCGCCCGGGGCGCGGGGACTCGCCGATCAGCTCGCCGGCCTCGGCTACGTCCCCGTCCCCGTCGACCTGTCCGAGTTCCACAAGGCGGGTGGCGGCATCAAGTGCTGCACCCAGGAGATCCGGGAGATCCGCTCATGACCGCACCCGCCCGCAACCGCGGCTCCGAGGAACTGATCCGCGCGGAGGAGCCCGTCCTCGCGCACAACTACCACCCGCTGCCCGTGGTCGTGGCCCGCGCGGAGGGCGCCTGGGTCGAGGACGTGGAGGGCCGCCGCTACCTGGACATGCTGGCCGGCTACTCGGCGCTCAACTTCGGCCACCGCCACCCGGCGCTGATCGACGCCGCCCACCGCCAGCTGGACCGGCTCACGCTGACCTCGCGCGCCTTCCACAACGACCGGCTCGCGTCCTTCGCCGAGCGGCTTGCCGCGCTGACCGGCACGGACATGGTGCTGCCGATGAACACCGGCGCGGAGGCGGTGGAGAGCGGCATCAAGGTGGCCCGCAAGTGGGCCTACGACGTGAAGGGCGTCCCGGCCGACCGGGCGACGATCGTGGTCGCGGCGGACAACTTCCACGGCCGTACGACGACGATCGTGAGCTTCTCCACGGACGAGACGGCCCGCTCGGGCTTCGGTCCCTTCACTCCCGGCTTCCGGGTCGTCCCGTACAACGACCTGGCGGCCATGGAGGCGGCGGTCGACGAGACGACGGCGGCCGTGCTGATCGAGCCGATCCAGGGCGAGGCGGGCGTGCTGATCCCGGACGACGGCTATCTGGCCGGCGTGCGGGAGCTGACCCGCCGGGCCGGATGCCTCTTCATCGCGGACGAGATCCAGTCGGGGCTCGGCCGCACGGGGCGCACCCTCGCCGTCGAGCACGAGTCGGTCGTGCCGGACGTGGTGCTGCTCGGCAAGGCGCTGGGCGGCGGCATCGTCCCGGTGTCGGCGGTGGTCGGCAGCCGGGAGGTGCTCGGTGTGCTGCACCCGGGCGAGCACGGTTCGACGTTCGGCGGGAACCCGCTGGCGGCCGCGGTCGGCACCGCGGTGGTGGAGTTGCTGGAGACGGGCGAGTTCCAGCACCGGGCGGCCGAGCTGGGCGCGGTGCTGCGCGAGGGTCTGACCGCCCTGGTCGGCAGGGGCGTCGTCGGTTTCCGTGCCCGCGGACTGTGGGCGGGCGTCGACGTCGACCCGGCGCTCGGCACGGGCCGCGAGATCAGCGAACGTCTGATGCGCGAGGGCATCCTCGTCAAGGACACGCACGGCTCCACGATCCGCCTGGCGCCGCCGCTGACCGTCACCGGTGAGGAGCTGGAAGGGGCGCTCGGGACGCTGGAGAAGGTCCTGACGTCCTGACCCCGTCCCTAGGGCCTGTCGTTCGGATCGGGTCGGCTGAGAGAGACCGCGCCTTCAGCCGACCCCGGCAAGATCCGAACGACAGGCCCTAGCTAGGTGTGCCGTCACGGAGCGGTTCGGCCCCGGTCGAGCCGCTCCACGTGTGTCACGTTGTCCCGGTCCTCGGCGTCCTCGCCGGGCCCGCCCGCGAACCAGGCGTCGAGGATCTCCCGCAGCAGCGGCGCCGACGTCAGCCGCAGACTGAGCGCGAGTACGTTGGCGTCGTTCCAGCGGCGGGCCCCGTCCGCCGTGTACGCGTCGGCGCACAGGGCGGCCCGTACTCCGGGCACCTTGTTCGCGGCGATCGACGCGCCGGTGCCGGTCCAGCAGCACACCACCGCCTGGTCGGCCGTGCCGTCGGCGACCTCGCGCGCCGCCCGCTCCGAGCACACCGCCCACCGCGGGTCCGCGCCGGGCCGCAGCGCGCCGTGCGCCAGCACCTCGTGGCCGCGTCCGCGCAGTTCCTCGACGAGGAGACGGGCGACGGGTTCGTCCATGTCGGAGGAGACGGAGATACGCATGCGCGCAGCGTACTCACCGCGCCTGTCCCGCGCGCCGCTCACCTCATCGGCTCAACCACATGACTGAAGTCACGACCATACCCAGGATGATCGGGGGAACGGTACGACCTGAGAAACGTACGACCGAGCAGCACTCCGCCGGGAGCGACTGCCCGTGGAAAGGGAGCCCGCCACGTCCCCCACCGAGAACGGCCAAGAATCCGACGCTGCGGCGATCCGCCGCCACCCGGCCCTCTTCCGGGCGATCAAGCGTCGGCAGAACCCCCGCCTGCGCCGGTCGGACATCACCGTCACGGACGAGGCCGCGGTCAAGAGAGCGGTGAAGGCCGCCTCTCTGGGCAATGCCATGGAGTGGTTCGACTTCGGCATCTACGCCTATCTGGCCGGCACCATCGGCCGCGTGTTCTTCCCGTCCGGGAGTGACACCGCGCAGCTGCTCTCCTCGTTCGCCACGTTCGCCGTGGCGTTCCTGGTGCGCCCGCTCGGCGGCATGGTCTTCGGTCCGATGGGTGACAAGGTCGGCCGCAAGAAGGTGCTCGCGCTGACGATGATCCTCATGGCGATCGGCACCGCCGCCATCGGGCTCATCCCCAGCTACGACTCCATCGGCTTCTGGGCCCCCGTCCTGCTGATCCTGTTCCGCCTGCTCCAGGGCTTCTCGACCGGCGGCGAGTACGGCGGTGCGTCCACGTTCATCGCCGAGTACGCGCCCGACAAGCGGCGCGGTTTCTTCGGCAGCTTCCTGGAGCTGGGCACGCTGGCCGGGTACACCGGCGCCGCGAGCCTGGTCACCGGCCTCACGGCCTGGCTCGGCAGCGACACCATGGACGCCTGGGGCTGGCGCATCCCGTTCCTGGTCGCGGCGCCGCTCGGCATCGTCGGTATCTATCTGCGGCTGAGGCTGGACGACACGCCCGCGTTCCTGAAGCTGGAGGACTCCAACGTCCACATCTCGGAGGCGGCGACCGCGGTGGAGACCACCGCGCGGGGCGACCTGGCCAAGATCTTCCGCACGCACTGGCGCTCGCTGGTGCTGTGCATCGCGCTCGTCGGCGCGTACAACATCACCGACTACATGCTGCTGTCGTACATGCCCACGTATCTCTCGGACGAGCTGGACTACAGCGAGAGTCACGGCCTGATGATCCTCGTGGCCACCATGGTGCTGCTGATGCTGATCATCAACCAGATCGGCCGCCTGTCCGACCGCTACGGCCGCAAGCCCCTCCTGATGACCGGCATGATCAGCTTCTTCGTCCTGTCCGCCCCGGCCTTCGTACTGGTGCAGGACGGCAGTCTGCTCGCCGTCTCGGCCGGCATGCTGATGCTCGGTCTCTCCCTGGTCTGCCTGCTCGGCACGATGTCGGCGGCGCTCCCGGCGATGTTCCCGACCAACGTCCGGTACGGCTCCCTCTCGGTCGGCTACAACCTGTCCGCCTCGCTGTTCGGCGGTACCACGCCGCTGGTCATCACCGCCCTGATCAGCGTGACCGGCTCCGACATGATGCCCGCCTACTACGCCATGGCCGCGGCCCTGGTCGGTGTCGTGGCGGTGGCCTGCATGAAGGAGACGGCCCAACAGCCCCTCGAGGGCTCCCCGCCCTCGGTGCAGAGCCAGGAGGAGGCGGCGGAGCTGGTCGAGTCGCAGGCCCCCACGCCGAAGTTCTGACCACGCGTCGGTGGGGCGGTGGGGTCGGCCCGCACCCCACCGCCCGGCCGACGTCACCGCGTGGAGCGCGCCGGCCGAAGAGCGGCCGAACCGGCCCCGGCCGGGCCGGCACGGTCCGGGCTACGATCGATCACCGGACGCGGACGTCCGGCGCGGAACCGTGCCTTGCCTACCGGGAGAGCGGGAGACACACCGTGTTCTACTACGTGCTCAAGTACGTACTGCTGGGCCCGCTGCTGAGAGTCGTCTTCCGCCCCCGCATCGAGGGCCTGGACCACGTGCCGGCGTCGGGGGCGGCCATCGTCGCGGGCAACCACCTCTCGTTCTCGGACCACTTCCTGATGCCCGCGGTGCTCAGACGCCGCATCACCTTCCTCGCCAAGGCCGAGTACTTCACCGGCCCGGGCCTCAAGGGCCGGCTGACCGCGTTCTTCTTCCGCAGTGCCGGGCAGATCCCCGTCGACCGCACCGGCAAGGAGGCGGGGCAGGCCGCGATCCGCGAAGGGCTCGGCGTGCTGGGCAGGGACGAGTTGCTCGGCATCTATCCGGAGGGCACGCGCTCGCACGACGGCCGGCTGTACAAGGGCAAGGTCGGCGTCGCCGTGATGGCGCTCAGGGCCGGGGTGCCGGTCGTACCCTGCGCGATGATCGGCACCTTCGAGGCGCAGCCGCCGGGCCGGAAGATCCCGAAGCTGCACCCCGTGGTGATCCGCTTCGGCGAGCCCCTGGACTTCTCCCGCTACGCCGGCCTGGAACGGGAGAAGGCCGTGCTGCGCGCCGTCACCGACGAGATCATGTACGCGGTCCTGACGCTGTCCGGCCAGGAGTACGTCGACCGGTACGCGGCCGACGTGAAGGCGGAGGAGGCGGCGAAGGCGGCGAAGGCGCCGCGGTTCCCCCGGCTGCCGCACCGCTAGGGCCTGCCGTTTGGATCAGGTCGGCCAAGAGAGACCGCGCCTTTCAGCCCACACACCCCGCGACGCCGGCAAGATCCAAACGACAGGCCCCAGAAGCCGTTGCCCGCCGTCGGGGCCCGTTGCCCGGCTTGGGCTCCCCTTGTCTGCCGTCGGCAGAAGGCGTGGCCGGGCGGCCGGACGTGCGCCTACCGTCGCCGTATGACACGTGCTGTGGTGGTCGGAGCGACGGGACAGATCGGACGGGTGGCGGTGGGAGCGCTGGCCCGCGACGGCTGGGAGGTGACGGCCGTCTCGCGGGGCGGCGAGCGGGACGGGGGCTGGCCCGAGGACGTACGGGTGGTGCGGGCCGACCGGGAGGACGACGCGGCCCTGTCGGCGGCGGTGGGTGACGGCTGCGACGTCCTGGTGGACATGGTGGCCTACGGGGAGGGACACGCGCGGCAGTTGGTCCAGCTCGCCGGGCGGGTCGGCTCGGCGGTGGTGATCTCCAGCCTGTCGGTCTACGAGGACGACAAGGGCCGCAACTTCGACACGCAGGCCGAACCCGACGGCTTCCCCCACTACCCCGTGCCGCTCACCGAGGAGCAGCGCACGGTCCGCCCGGGCGACACCTCGTACCCCACCCGCAAGATCGCGCTGGAGCGTGAACTCCTCGCGGCGGGCGACCGGTTGCCCGTCACACTGCTGCGCGCGGGCGCGATCCACGGGCCGCACTGCCGGACCCCGCGCGAGCTGTACTTCGTCAAGCGCAACCTCGACGGCAGGCGTCGGCGCGTCCTCGCGTACGGCGGTGCGAGCCGCTTCCATCCGGCGAGCGTGCACAACATCGCCGAGCTGATCCGGCTGGCCGCCCCGCGGCCGGCTACGCGCGTCCTGAACGCCGTCGATCCGGACGCGCCGACGGTGGCGGAGATCGCGGCGGCGATCGACGCGGTGATGGGCGTGGAGGCCGAGGACGTGCTGGTGGACGGTCCGCCGCCCGTGGACGGCGTGGGCGACACACCGTGGTCGGTGCCCGTGCCCGTCGTGAGCGACATGACGGCGGCGGAACGGCAGTTGGGCTACCGCCCGGTGGTCCGGTACGCCGAGACGCTGCCGGCCACGGTCGCCTTCCTCGAGGAGCGGCTGGCCGGCCGGGACTGGCGGGAGGCGTACCCGAAGATGTTCCGGGCGTACGGCGACCTCTTCGACTACGCGGCGGAGGACACCTGGCTGGCGGCGCGGCAGGGCTGAGGACGGCGGAGGGGGGGGGGGGGGGGGGGCCGCCCCCCCCCCCCCCCGCCCCCGGGGGGGGGGGGGGGGGGGGGGGGGGTGTTATTAACCAAAGAACGGGGCGCCCTCAGGAGT
>NZ_JBHYOB010000001.1:620124-881480 GCF_042744565.1 Streptomyces sp. NPDC058812 | reverse complement strand
TACTGCAGGGGGGACCCTGTGGGAGAGTAGGACGCCGCCGAACAATCATTGCGAGGAAACCCCGCACCGGGAACGGTGCGGGGTTTTCTGCGTTTCAGGGGCAGTTGAGATGGCGGCGAGGCCGTTTCGGCCCCGCCCCCTTTCTCCCTATAGACGGCCTGCCGCCTTCAGTTCCAAGTAGGCGTCGGCCAGCGCCGGAGCGAGTTCGTCAGGGATCGCGTCGACGATTGTGACACCGTGCCGGCGGAGCTGGTCCGCGGTGCGATCGCGTTCCGCCTGGGCTTGTGCTGCCGCTGCGGCGTCGTAGACGGCGTCCGTGTTTCCGCGGGCCTTGGCCATCCGGGAGATGTGCGGGTCTGCCACCGATGCCAGGACGACCGTGTGGCGCTGTGTCAGTCGTGGCAGGACGGGGAGTAGTCCCTCTTCGATCGGGGCCGAGTCGAGTGTCGTGAGGAGCACGATCAGAGAGCGGCGAGGGGCCGACCGGAGGGCCGTGGCGGTGAGGCCGCGGGCGTCGGTTTCCACCAGCTCCGGTTCCAGGGTCGCCATCGTGTTGACCAGGGAAGGGAGTACGTCGCCCGCCGTGCGGCCCTGAACGAGGGCGCGTACCCGGCGGTCGTACGCGAGGAGATCGACGCGGTCGCCGGCGCGGGAGGCCAGGGCGGCCAGGAGCAGGGCGGCGTCCATGGAGGCGTCGAGGCGGGGTGCGTCGCCCACCCGGCCGGCCGAGGTTCGGCCGGTGTCGAGGACGAGCAGGATGTGCCGGTCGCGTTCTGGGCGCCAGGTGCGTACGGCGACGGTGGACTGGCGGGCTGTCGCACGCCAGTCGATGGAACGGGTGTCGTCGCCGGGGACGTATTCGCGGAGGCTGTCGAATTCCGTGCCCTCTCCGCGGGTGAGCACGCTGGTGCGGCCGTCGAGTTCGCGCAGGCGGGACAGCTTGGACGGCAGGTGCTTGCGGCTTGTGAAAGGGGGCAGGACGCGTACCGTCCAGGGGGACCGGTGGGTGCCCTGGCGGGTGAAGAGGCCCAGGGGGCCGTACGAGCGGATCGTGACGCGGTCCGACTGGCGGTCGCCGCGGCGGGTCGGCCGTAGACGGGTGGTCACTCGGCGGCGTTCGCCGGCGGGGACCGCCACGCGGTGGCGGGAGGCCGACGTATCGGTGCCGGGTTGCCAGCTGCTGGGCGGCCAGGCGTCGCGGAGGTGGGCGCGGAGCGGGCGGTTGGACGGGTTGGTGACCGTCAGGGTGACGTCGGCGGTGTCGCCCAGGCGCGTGGAGGTGTCACCGGAGCGGGTCAGGCGCAGGCGTCGTACCGGGGCGGCCAGGGCGAAGTCGCAGGCGCAGGCCACGGCCAGCGGCGCGTTGACCGCGAGGATGCCCGTCCAGCTGGGGTCCCAGATACCGATGGGCGCGGAGCCCAGGGCCGCGAGGAGTGCGGTGCGTCCGGTGAGTGCCATCAGCGGGGCACGGGGAGGTGGGCGAGGATCGCGTTGATGACGGAGTCCGTGGTCACGCCCTCCATCTCGGCCTCCGGACGGAGCTGGACGCGGTGCCGGAGAGTGGGGAGGGCGAGGGCCTTCACGTCGTCGGGGGTGACGTAGTCGCGGCCCGTCAGCCAGGCCCACGCGCGGGCCGTCGAGAGCAGCGCCGTGGCTCCGCGCGGGGAGACGCCGAGGGTGAGGGACGGCGACTCGCGGGTGGCCCGGCAGACGTCGACGACGTAGGCCGTGATCTCGGGGGAGATCGTCGTCTTGGCCACCTCCGCGCGGGCCGCCTCCAGGTCGGCGGCGTTCGCCACGGGGCGTACGCCGGCGGCGCGCAGGTCGCGCGGGTTGAAGCCCGAGGCGTGGCGGGTGAGGACGTCGATCTCGTCCTGCCGGGAGGGGAGGGGGACGGTGAGCTTGAGGAGGAAGCGGTCCAGCTGGGCTTCCGGGAGGGGGTAGGTGCCCTCGTACTCGACCGGGTTCTGGGTCGCCGCGACCAGGAACGGCTCGGGGAGGGGGCGGGGCGTGCCGTCGACCGTGACCTGGCGTTCCTCCATGGCTTCGAGGAGGGACGACTGGGTCTTGGGGGGCGTGCGGTTGATCTCGTCGGCGAGGAGCAGGTTCGTGAAGGCCGGGCCGGGCTGGAAGGAGAACTCGGCGGTGCGGGCGTCGTAGACCAGGGAGCCGGTGACGTCGCTCGGCATCAGGTCCGGGGTGAACTGGACGCGCTTGGTGTCGAGTTCGGTGGCTGCGGCCAGGGCGCGGACGAGGAGGGTCTTGGCTACGCCGGGGACTCCTTCGAGGAGGACGTGGCCGCGGCACAGGAGCGCCACGACGAGACCGGTGACGGCGGCGTCCTGGCCGACCACGGCCTTGGCGATCTCGGCGCGCAGGGTCTCCAGGGCGGCGCGGGCGTTGCCCGGGTCCCCGGTCTGCCCGGCGTTGTCAGTGGTCGGGTCCATCATGGACGGCGTACCTCTCTTTCGAGGGCGTCGAGTTGGTCGGCGAGGGCGATGAGGGCCGCGTCGTCGCCGGGCGGCGGGCCGAAGAGGAGGGTGTGCAGGGATTGTCCGTCGCCGTGTTCGCCGTGGAGATGGGCGGACAGGGCGGGGAGCAGGGCCTCGGGCGTGTGCGCCTGGGCGACGGGGACGCCTACGAGGGGGGCGAGACGGGTGCGGGTGGCGGAGCGAAGAGCGGCGGCCGCGCGGTCGCGGGCGTTGACCTTGCGGTAGAGGCGGGCGCGGCCCTCGGCGGTTTCGGAGGCGCGGATCGCGACGGGGAGTTTTTCGGGCACCAGGGGGCCGAGCCGGCGTGCCCGCCACAGGGCGGCGAGGGCGGCGGCGACGAAGAGCTGCAGGGTGCCCCAGAGCCAGCCGGAGGGGAGCAGGTCGAAGAAGCTGCGCTCGTCGTCCGGGGTGGTGGCGTCGGTGAGCGAGGGGAGGTACCAGACCAGGTGGTCGCGGGAGCCGAGGAGTTGGAGGGCGAGCGAGGCGTTGCCGTGCTCGTCGAGGTGGTTGTTGTAGAAGATGTCGGGGGCGCCGAGGACGACTGTGTCGCCCGGGGTGCCTTCCTGGGCCGCCTCTCCGGATGTCTCGGGGATGCGGAGCAGGGTGGCCAGGCGCCGGCTGGGGTAGCAGGCGTCGGCTTCGATGTGGGCGCTGCTGTAGCGGATGCCGCCGGTGTCGGCGCTGCCCGCGCGGCGGGCGGCGGACAGGTCGCAGTCGGGGGCCAGCGTCGAGTCGAGGCTGAGCGCGGGGTCGGCGGTGACGCCGGGGGCGAGTCGTTCGACGGCGGGGCCGCCCGGGGCCACGAGGACGGTACGGCCGCCGGAGCCCTCGGTCGCGGAGCGCAGCCGCGTCTGCTGGCGTTCGGTCAGGAGGTCGGGGACGGCGACCAGCAGGGTGGTGTCCGGGCCGGCCGCGGCGCGTGCGTCGTCCAGGGTGTCGACCACGCGCGTGGACACGCCCCGGTCGGCGAGGAGTTCGGCGACGGCCCGGCTGCCGTAGGGGTCGGCGGAGCGCGGGTCGAGTTCGCCGTGCCGGGTGTCGGAGCGGATGACGGCGATCGCGACGGCGGCGACGAGCAGCGCGACGAGTGCGAGCGTGATGCCCCGCGCGCGTGTCCACACCTGGCGTGCGGTGGGCGAGGCCGAGGTGGTGGGGAGCGTGGCCTCGGTGGTCATTCGGCGGCTCCCGGGCGGGTGTTCGGGTCCGCGCTGTCGGTCGTACTGGCGGTCGTGCTGCTTGCCAGACGCGGCTTGCCGCGTTCCAGGTCGCGGTCGAGTTCGGTGAGGCGCCGGTACGACTGTTCGGTGCCGGGGCGGCCGCCGTATGTGACGTCGTCGAAGTCGCGGGCCGCGGCGCGCAGCGGGGCGCCGTGGGCGGGCATGGCACGGCCGGCTTCGGTTGCCGCCTCGTCGGCGGTGCGGCCGGGGCGAATGTCGAGGAGGGCGCGTTCCTCCAGGGCGCGGACGACGGCCCGCATGCGTTCCTGGACGGCCTGGTTCCAGTGTCCCTGGGCGGCGTGTGCCTCGGCGGCGGCGCGGTGGTCGGCGGCGCTGCGGGGGCGGTCGTCGAACAGGGCGGGGGCCGAGGCCGGTTGGCGGCGCGGGGTGCCCAGGCGCCACCAGAGGGCGCCCAGCGCGGCCACTACGGCCACGATGATGACGATCAGGCCGAACGTCCCTCCGGGAGTCGCGGTGGACGCGCTGCTGAACAGCTCGTCGATCCAGTCCCAGAACGCGTTCAGGGCCCGCTGGAACCAGCCGGGGTCGTTCTCGTGGTACATCCGCTTGGACAGCTCGCGCCGCGCGGCCTCCCGCGCGGGGTCGCGCGGGATCGTCACCGGCGGTTCGTCGCCGGAGCGCGGCAGCGACAGCACCGAGGTGTCGCCCGTGCGCGACAGCGTCCGTACGGCGGTGCGTGACAGCGCTTCTGTGAGAACTCCCCCCGCCGGGCTCACCGCATCAGCTCCCCGGGGTGGTGCCGGGAGCGCCGGAGCCCTGGAGACCGGCCGCCCGGGCCAGTTCGAGGTCGAGGGCCTCGCGGCGAATGCGCTGGTCGATGTAGAGCAGAACGGCCACGCCGGCCGTGATCGGGAAGGTGATCATCGAGCCGATCACCGAGCCGATCCCGCTGACGACGAGGAACGTCCAGCCGAGGTCCCCGGTGCCGTCCAGGAAGCCGCCGATGCCGTCGCCGCCGAGGGTCGCGGCGAGAAAGGCGAAGGGAAGGACGATGATCGACGCGACGACGTTCGCGATGATCGTGGCGAGCAGTTGGATGCCGAAGACCCGCCACCAGGAGCCGCGCACCAGCTTCACGGAGCGGCCCATCGCCTTCTTGATGCCCTGCTTCTCCAGCATCAGCGCGGGGGACGCCAGCGAGAAGCGGACCATGAGCCACACCGCGACGACGCCGGCCGCCAGGAAGCCCAGGACGGTCAGGGCCACGCCCGCGTCGTCGCCTCCCGCGGCCGTGACGAGGAGACCGGGTGCCATGCCGACCATGACGATGCCGAAGACGATGAGCAGCAGCAGCATGATCAGGCCGAACAGCTTCAGCACCTGGGGGCGGGCGTCCCGCCAGGCCTCACCGGTGGTCACCGGCCTGCCGAGTACGGCGCGGCTGGTGACGGTGGTCAGCAGGGCGGTGGCCAGGACGGTGCCGATCAGGGAGATCAGGAAGATGACACCCGAGTTGATCGTGGTGTCGGCCAGGGCGTCGCCGAGTTCGCTCAGGGTGGCGTCGGGGTCGTTGAGGGCCTCGGTGCTGGCGTTGTCCAGGACGAGGCCCTGGAGCAGTACGACGATGATTTCCGTGAAGACCGCGACGGTCAGCGAGATGCCGAGGACTGTGCGCCAATAGGTGCGCATGGTGGAGACCGCGCCGTCGAGGATCTCGCCGACGCCGAGCGGGCGGAGCGGGATCACGCCGGGCTTGGCCGCGGGCGGGGGGCCGCCCCAGCCGCCGCCCCAGCCGCCGTGTCCGCCAGGCGGGCCGTAGCCGCCGTAGCCCCCGCCCTGGCCGCCGTAGCCGCCGGGACCTCCGTACTCGCCCGGGCCGCCGTAGCCGCCGCCGGGGTGGCTGGGGGGCGGGGCTCCCCAGCCCTGCTGCGGAGGCGGGGGAGGCGGTGCCTGGCCGGGGCCGGTGGGCGCGGGCCACTGGCCGGGCGGCGGCTGCTCCTTGGACCACTTCGTGCCGGGGCTCGTCGGTTCCGCGCCTGGCTGGTCCGCGCCCGGCCGGTCCGCGGGGTGCGCGGGCTGATCGGGGCCGTTCGGGCGGTCGGCGGACTCGGCGGGGCCGGACGCGCCGGGCTCCCGCCCGTCGGACGGGGCGGATCCGGGCGAGGCCCAGCCCGGAGTGTCGTTCATCGTCGCTCCTTCACGGTGCCCGTCCGCGGTCGCGGCGGCAGGTTGGCAGCCATCGTGCCATGGTGTGGTCGGGTGCGGACCGGGCGCGGTATGGGCTGCGCACCTTCAATTGTCCGCCCGGTAGGGGGCAGACTGACCGCATGGCTGATCAGGACGCGCGAAGCGGCGAGGACAAGCGGCCGACCGAGATCCCGGCGCTGCGCTGGGAGGAACCACCCGAGGGACCCGTGCTGGTCCTGCTGGACCAGACCAGGCTGCCGGCCGAGGAGGTCGAACTGGTTTGCACGGACGCGTCCGCGCTCGTGGAGGCGATCCGCTCGCTCGCCGTGCGCGGGGCGCCGCTGCTCGGCATCGCGGGCGCCTACGGTGTCGCGCTCGCCGCCGCCCGCGGCTTCGAGGTGGAGGAGGCCGCGGCCGCGCTGGCGGGGACCCGCCCCACCGCGGTGAACCTCGCCGTCGGCGTGCGCCGGGCCCAGGCCGCTCACCAGGAGGCGCTCGCCAGGACCGGCGACACCCGCCAGGCCGCCGCGGCCGCGCTGGCCGCGGCGCGGACGCTGCACCGGCAGGACGCCGAGGCCAGCGCCCGGATGGCCGCGCACGGGCTGGCGCTGCTGGACGAGCTGCTGCCCGCCGGCGGGCACCGGGTCCTCACGCACTGCAACAGCGGGGCGCTGGTGTCGGGCGGCGAGGGGACGGCCTTCGCGGTGGCGCTCGCGGCGCACCGGTCGGGTCGGCTGCGACGCCTCTGGGTGGACGAAACGCGTCCGTTGCTGCAAGGTGCTCGCCTGACGGCATACGAGGCGGCACGCAACGACATGGCGTACACCTTGCTCACCGACAACGCGGCCGGTTCGCTGTTCGCGGCGGGTGAGGTGGACGCGGTGCTCGTCGGC
Organism: Streptomyces sp. NPDC058812; assembly: GCF_042744565.1. Classification (NCBI taxonomy): domain Bacteria; kingdom Bacillati; phylum Actinomycetota; class Actinomycetes; order Kitasatosporales; family Streptomycetaceae; genus Streptomyces; species Streptomyces sp. NPDC058812. The sequence continues at coordinate 874,730 of NZ_JBHYOB010000001.1, read as the reverse complement.
GCGGACCGCATCGCGGCCGACGGTTCGGTGGCGAACAAGGTGGGGAGCTATCCGCTCGCCGTGCTCGCGAGGTACCACCATGTGCCGTTCATCGTGGTGGCACCGGTCACGACGGTGGATCCGGACACGCCGGACGGGGCGTCCATCGAGGTGGAACAGCGTCCCGGATACGAAGTGACCGAGGTCACAGCACCCCAGGTGTCGGTGGCCGGAGCGGGAGGCGGGATTCCGGTGGCACCCCTGGGGACTCAGGCGTACAACCCGGCGTTCGACGTGACTCCGCCCGAGCTGGTGACGGCGATCGTCACCGAGGAGGGCGCGGTTTCGCCCGTGACGGCCGGGGCTCTCGCGGAGCTGTGTGCCAGGTCACGCCAGGTAACGATTAGCTAATGGGATGATGTCGTTTATGAAGGGACGAGTCCTTGTCGTCGACGACGACACCGCACTGGCCGAGATGCTCGGCATTGTGCTGCGTGGTGAGGGTTTTGAGCCATCTTTCGTAGCCGACGGCGACAAGGCGCTGGCCGCCTTCCGGGAGACCAAGCCTGACCTGGTGCTCCTCGACCTGATGCTGCCCGGTCGGGACGGCATCGAGGTGTGCCGCCTGATCAGGGCGGAGTCGGGTGTGCCGATCGTGATGCTGACGGCGAAGAGTGACACCGTCGACGTCGTGGTGGGTCTGGAGTCGGGCGCCGACGACTACATCGTGAAGCCGTTCAAGCCGAAGGAGCTGGTGGCCCGTATCAGGGCGCGTCTGAGGAGGTCCGAGGAGCCGGCGCCGGAGCAGCTCGCCATAGGCGACCTGGTCATCGACGTGGCCGGTCACTCCGTGAAGCGGGAGGGCCAGTCGATCGCGCTGACGCCGCTGGAGTTCGACCTGCTGGTGGCGCTGGCCCGCAAGCCGTGGCAGGTGTTCACGCGTGAGGTGCTCCTCGAGCAGGTCTGGGGCTACCGGCACGCGGCCGACACACGGCTGGTCAACGTGCACGTACAGCGGCTGCGCTCCAAGGTCGAGAAGGACCCGGAGAAGCCGGAGATCGTGGTGACCGTCCGTGGCGTCGGTTACAAGGCGGGGCCGAGCTGACATGAGCAGGGACAGTGCCGCTTCGGCGCCCGGCGAGTCCGGGGCCCGCGCCGGACGGCCTGTCGGCCACCCGCCCGCCGGTTCCCGCTGGAGCCGTCTGCTGGAGGGCGGGCTGCTGCACGGCGGGGTGCAGGGCAGCCCGGTGCTCCGTCTGTTCATGCGCTGGGTGCGCCGTCCGCTGCTGCCCGTCATGCGGCTGTGGCGGCGCAACATCCAGCTCAAGGTCGTCGTCACCACGCTGCTGATGTCGCTGGGCGTGGTGCTGCTGCTCGGCTTCGTGGTGATCGGGCAGGTCCGCAACGGGCTGCTGGACGCCAAGGTGAAGGCCTCCCAGAGCCAGGCGACCGGCGGGTTCGCGGTGGCCAAGCAGAAGGCCGAGGAGTCGGCCAGCGTGACCGGTGACGAGGGCGTGCCCGTGGACGGCCGTCCCCCGCAGAACGTCATCCAGTGGATGAGTGAACTGGTCAAGTCGCTCTCCAGCGGCGGCCAGGGCGCCTTCGACGTGGTCACGCTCCCCATGGGCGGGGACAGCGGCAGCGGGCGCGGCCCGCGCGCCTCGGGCTTCGTCAACTGGTCGGCCAGCGTGCCCGAGGACCTGCGGGAGCGGATCGACGGCAGCACCGCGGCGGCGCAGAGCTACACCCGCATCGTCTACGACTCCGACGAGGCCTCGCAGCCCGGTCTGGTCATCGGCAAGCAGGTCAACGACCCGAACGGCGAGCCGTACCAGCTGTACTACCTCTTCCCGCTCACACAGGAGGAGGAGTCGCTCAGCCTGGTCAGAGGCACGCTGGCGACGGCCGGGCTCTTCGTCGTCGTCCTCCTCGGAGCCATCGCCTGGCTCGTGGTGCGCCAGGTCGTCACGCCGGTACGGATGGCGGCGAGCATCGCCGAGCGGCTGTCCGCGGGGCGGCTGCAGGAACGGATGAAGGTCACCGGCGAGGACGACATCGCGCGGCTCGGCGAGGCCTTCAACAAGATGGCGCAGAACCTGCAGTTGAAGATCAGCCAGCTGGAGGACCTGTCGCGGATGCAGCGGCGGTTCGTCTCCGACGTGTCGCACGAGTTGCGGACGCCGCTGACGACCGTGCGCATGGCCGCCGACGTCATCCACGACGCGCGCGTGGACTTCGACCCGGTGACCGCGCGGTCGGCCGAGTTGCTCGCCGACCAGCTGGACCGGTTCGAGACGCTGCTCGCGGACCTGCTGGAGATCAGCCGTTTCGACGCGGGCGCGGCGGCGCTGGAGGCGGAGCCGATAGATCTCAGGGAGGTCGTACGGCGGGTCGTGGGCGGGGCCGAACCGCTCGCCGAGCGCAAGGGCACGCGGATACGCGTCGTCGGCGACCAGCAGCCCGTCGTCGCCGAGGCGGACGCGCGGCGCGTGGAGCGCGTGCTGCGCAACCTCGTCGTCAACGCCGTCGAGCACGGCGAGGGCAACGACGTCGTCGTCAAGCTCGCCGCGGCCGGCGGCGCGGTCGCCGTCGCGGTGCGCGACTACGGCGTAGGCCTCAAGCCGGGCGAGGCGACCCGGGTCTTCAGCCGCTTCTGGCGGGCCGACCCGGCACGCGCGCGTACCACCGGCGGTACGGGGCTGGGGCTTTCCATCGCCCTGGAGGACGCGCGGCTGCACGGAGGCTGGCTGCAGGCCTGGGGCGAGCCGGGCGGCGGATCGCAGTTCCGGCTGACGCTGCCCAGGACGGCGGACGAGCCCCTGCGGGGGTCACCGATACCGCTGGAGCCGACGGACTCGCGGCGCAATCGCGGGCTGGGCGAGGCCGGCCTCAATGACGCCGGCGCGCCGCACGGCAACGGAAGGACGGCCACCGTTCCGGCGCAGGCGCCGCTCGGGCAGGTGCCCCCGGTGCCCGCCCGGGGCCCGATCCCGTCGCGGTCGGCCACGGTGGCCCCCACGGCCGATCCGACGGCACTGCCCGGCAACGGCGCGCGCGTGGTGCCGCGGCCCGTGTCGGGCGCCCGGAGACAGGACGGCGGGCCCGCGCCGGAGGCGACGAGCCGCCCGGACGCCGGACCGGAGCACACGGAGGACTCGAGCAGGCAAGGGGAGGCATCTCGTGGGCGCTGACCGCGAGGGGAGCGGTCGGCGGGGGCCGGCACGCGTGGTGGCGTACGCCCTGTGTGGCGTCGTACTGCTGGCGGGGTGTGCGTCGATGCCCGACAGCGGGGACCTGCGGGGCGTGGAGTCCACGCCTCGGCAGGACCCGCAGGTGCGGGTGTTCGCGATGCCGCCGCGGGAGGACGACTCGCCCACGGAGATCGTGCAGGGCTTCCTGGAGGCGCTGACCAGCAACGAGCCGGAGTACGAGACCGCGCGCAAGTACCTGACGGGCGAGGCCGCGAAGACCTGGCGACCGGAGCGGTCCACCACGGTGCTCACGGGCGGGCCGGGAACCGAGTCCGACCACTCGGGAAGCCGCGAGGACGCCGACGACTACTCGGTCACGCTGACCGGCACCCGGGTCGCCACGGTGGACGGGCAGCGGTCGTACTCGCCGTCGGAAGGCCAGTACCGCGAACCGGTGCACCTCAGCCGGGACGGCAAGAGCGGGCAGTGGCGCATCGACGCGCTGCCGCAGGGCGTCATCATGGGCAAGTCGGACTTCCAGCGCACCTACATGTCCGTCAACAAGTACTACTTCGCCTCGAACACCGCTCCCACCACGCAGGCCGGTACGACCTCGCAGCCGGCGGCCGTCGCCGATCCGGTCTACGTGCGCCGGCTCGTGGACCCCATGACCCAGGTGGTGCGTTCCCTGATCAGCGGGCCGACGAGCCTGCTCGGGCCCGTGGTCAGGTCGAGCTTCCCGACCGGTACGGCACTGGCGAAGAACGTCGATTCGCTGACGCCCGACGACCGCAACAAGCTGACGGTGCGGCTGAACGACCGGGCGGCCGGGGTCGGCGACGACAAGTGCGACGAGATGGCGGCCCAGCTCCTCTTCACGCTGCAGAACCTCACCCCGGTGGTGGACGAGGTCGAGCTGCGGTCGGGCGATGAGCGACTCTGCTCCCTCACCGAGGACCGGGCCGAGACGGTCGCGTCGCGCGGTTCGGCCCAGCGGCCCGACTACCTGTACTTCATCGACGACCAGGAACGCCTGGTGCGCATCGCCGCGGGCAGCAGCGGGACCCGGCCGGAACCGGTCCCCGGGGCGCTGGGCGAGGGCGCGGCGGCCCTGCGGTCGGTGGCGGTGTCGCGGGACGAGCACAGCGCGGCCGGTATCCGTCTCGACAACAAGTCGCTGTACGTCGGCTCACTGGTGTCGGGCGGTTCGCTCGGTGACCCCGTGCTGGTCAGCAAGGGCAAGACGGAGGAGAACCGGCTGACGCCGCCCAGCTGGGACGCGCAGGGCGACCTGTGGATCGCCGATCGTGACCCGGCCGATCCCCGCCTGCTGCTGCTCAAGGAGGGCAAGGGCCGGCCCGTGGAGGTGCGTACCCCGGGGCTGGACGGGCGGATCCAGGCCGTGCGGGTGGCGGCCGACGGCGTGCGGATCGCGCTCATCGTGGAGAAGGACGGCAAGCGGTCCCTGCTCATCGGACGGATCGAACGGGACGGGAAGGCCGGCGAACCGTCCTCGGTCACCGTTCTCGAACTGCGGTCCGCGACCCCGGAGCTGGAGGAGGTCACGGCCATGTCGTGGGCCGGTGACAGCCGGCTCGTGGTCGTCGGGCGCGAGCGCGGGGGCGTCCAGCAGATCGGATACGTGCAGGTCGACGGCTCCACGCCGGAGGCCTCGGTGCCCGCCGCGCTGACCGGCGTGAAGGAGATCGCCGCGACCGAGGACGAGCGGTTGCCGCTGGTGGCGTATTCGGAGGACGTGATCGTGCGGCTGCCGTCGGGGCTGCAGTGGCAGAAGGTGACGGAGGGGTCGGCGCCGGTCTATCCGGGGTGAGGCATCCGGCTTCTCCGACGCGGGCGTTCACTCGCGTGAGGGACGCGCGGTGGACAGTACCCGGAGTTTTCCACAGGTAGCTCTCCAGCGTTTTCCACAGGCCTGGTCGAGCCCCGCGGGCATGGGCACAGTGGTGGCCATGCGGGGATTGCGGGAATGGTGGCGGGACCTCACCGACCTGGTGCTGCCGGCCGAGTGCGGAGGCTGCGGCAGGGCTCGCACGGTGCTGTGTCCACGGTGCCGTACGGCCCTGAGCGGCGCCGCACCGCGCCGGGTGCGACCGGTGCCGGAGCCGCCGGGGCTGCCGGTGGTGCACGCGGCCGCCCGGTACGCGGACGAGGTACGGGCCGCCCTGCTGGCACACAAGGAGCGTGGCGTGCTGGCTCTCACGGCGCCGCTCGGCGTGGCGCTGGCAGGGGCGGTGCGGGCCGGGCTCCGGGAGGCACGGTGGGGCTCCGGTGAGGCGGGGGTCATACGTGTGCGGGGGCCGGTGCTGCTCGTGCCCGTGCCGTCCGCGCCCCGGGCGGTGCGCACACGCGGGCACGACCCGGCGCGGCGGATCGCCCTCGCGGCCGCTGGGGAGCTGCGGCGGACCGGGACGTCCGCCCGGGTGCTGGCCGTGCTGCGGCAACGGCATGCCGTGGCCGACCAGTCGGGCCTCGGCGCCCGGCAGCGGCTGCGCAATCTCGCCGGCGCGCTGGCGGTGGCTCCCGGCGGTGGCCGGCTGCTGTGCGGGAGCGGGCCGGTCGTCCTCGTCGACGACCTCATGACGACGGGGGCGTCCCTGACGGAGGCGGCGCGTGCCCTGCGCTCGGCGCAGGCCGGGGCGAAATCTGCTGTGTATCCGTCGTCGGCAGGGGAAGGCAGAGAGGAACGGAAGGACGGGCCCCGGATGGCGGGTCCGAACGAAGGCGGTGGCGTGATCCGTGAAGCGATCTGCGCGGCAGTGGTCGCGGCTTCACCAGATTCTTTCGAAATAAACCGGAACTGACTAGAAACTTGCTTCGTTGCAGGTAATGAGAGGGCCAATTCACCGGAACGGAGGTACGCCGCGGTAGAGGGTGACGACATCCGTCCGGGCGAGATATGTTCGGTGGTGAGGCAAAGCCGCAGGCCACACCTCTCAAATCCGAATGCCGTACCGCGGGTTTCACCGTCATCATCCGCACCGGTGGAGTGGAGATCTCGCCCGCGGGGGAGGAGGTGGAAGTCACCGAGTCCGAGGTTCCGGGGTAGACCGGAACCTGGTGCAAAAGGGAGATGCTCCGCCATCGAAGCGGAGCGATCCGGGAACGGAGTTCTGCGTGGACATCGTCGTCAAGGGCCGCAAGACCGAGGTGCCCGAGCGGTTCCGGAAGCACGTGGCCGAGAAGCTGAAGCTGGAGAAGATCCAGAAGCTCGATGGCAAGGTGATCAGCCTCGACGTCGAGGTGTCCAAGGAGCCGAATCCCCGACAGGCCGACCGCTGTGACCGAGTGGAGATCACGCTCCGCTCCCGCGGTCCGGTGATCCGGGCGGAGGCAGCGGCGAGCGACCCGTACGCGGCGCTCGACCTGGCGGCGGAGAAGCTCGGTGCCCGGCTGCGCAAGCAGCACGACAAGCGCTTCTCGCGCCGCGGTGCGCGCCGGATCTCGGCGGCCGAGGTCGCCGACCACGTCCCCGGCGCGGCGACGCTCAACGGGAACGGCGACGTCGTCCCGCAGGAGAAGCAGGACGGCGTACCCACCAAGAAGATCGGCTCGCTGGAGGTCCAGGGCGACGGTCCGCTCGTCGTCCGCGAGAAGACCCACGTGGCCGCGCCGATGACCCTCGACCAGGCGCTCTACGAGATGGAACTGGTCGGGCACGACTTCTACCTGTTCGTCGACTCCGAGACCAAGGAGCCCAGCGTCGTCTACCGGCGGCACGCCTACGACTACGGCGTGATCCACCTCTCGACGGACACGATGGTCACCCAGGCGCACGCCACCGAGGCGGGTGACGCGCTCGGCGGCTGACGACGCCGGGTGACAGCGGAACCGGTGCCCCTGGAGCGCGTGTGCGCCCCCAGGGGCACCGGCGTGCGACGGTGCGCGAGGGTGTGCGACCCCTTAGTGGCCCGCTCGGCCACCCCCGTGTCGGCCGGGCATGGAATCATGGCGGCAACGGCCCAACCGGTGGGTCGTTGCTCTGGGTTGGCGATGGCTCAGGACGACGGGCCACAGCCTTCAGGGGGAGGAACGATGGCGGACAGTTTCGGACCGATGCGGGGCGAGGGCGTCGACGAGGGGATCGACGACGGAGTCGCCGGCATGGGCTCGGACGCGGGCTCTGCGCGCAAGGAGCCGATCAGGGTCCTGGTCGTGGACGACCACGCCTTGTTCCGCCGCGGTCTGGAGATCGTGCTCGCGGCCGAGGAGGACATCCAGGTCGTCGGGGAGGCCGGTGACGGCGCCGAGGCCGTGGAGAAGGCGGCCGACCTGCTGCCGGACATCATCCTGATGGACGTGCGGATGCCCAAGCGGGGCGGGATCGAGGCCTGCACCTCCATCAAGGAGGTGGCCCCCAGCGCCAAGATCATCATGCTGACGATCAGCGACGAGGAGGCCGACCTCTACGACGCGATCAAGGCGGGCGCGACCGGTTATCTCCTCAAGGAGATCTCGACGGACGAGGTGGCCACCGCCATTCGCGCCGTGGCCGACGGACAGTCGCAGATCAGTCCGTCCATGGCGTCGAAACTGCTCACCGAGTTCAAGTCGATGATCCAGCGGACCGACGAACGCCGGCTCGTTCCCGCGCCGCGGCTCACGGACCGTGAACTGGAGGTCCTCAAGCTGGTCGCCACGGGAATGAACAACCGGGACATCGCCAAGGAACTGTTCATTTCCGAGAACACCGTGAAGAACCACGTGCGCAACATCCTGGAGAAACTGCAGCTGCACTCCAGAATGGAGGCCGTGGTGTACGCGATGCGGGAGAAGATCCTCGAGATCCGCTGACGGCCGAAGACCGAAGGCTGACGGCTGACGGCTGACGGCTGACGCCGGTCAGGCTAGGAGGCGGGCCAGCTCCCTCGTGAGGGGCTCGCGCAGATCCGGCGCGTCGACCCGTTCCACGCGCACGTCAGTGCAGTCCACCCAGCCCGCCGCCTCGACCAGGGCCTGGGCAACCGCCGGGGCCGCCTTGGGGCCGTCCAGCGTGACCTGCTTGGCGACCAGAGTGCGCCCTTCGCGCGCCGGGTCCACGCGGCCGACGAGCCGGCCGCCTGCCAGGACCGGCATCGCGAAGTAGCCGTGCACCCGCTTCTGCTTGGGCACGTAGGCCTCCAGGCGGTGGGTGAAGCCGAAGATCCGTTCCGTGCGCGCACGGTCCCAGATCAGGGAGTCGAAGGGCGAGAGCAGCGTCGTGCGGTGCCGGCCGCGCGGGGGCGTCTCCAGGGCCGCGGGGTCCGCCCAGGCCGGCCTGCCCCAGCCCTCCACGGTGACCGGGACCAGGCCCGAGTCGGTGATCACGGCGTCGACCTGCTCACCCTTGAGACGGTGGTAGTCCGCGATGTCCGCGCGCGTGCCGACGCCCAGGGACTGGCCGGCGAGGCGGACCAGGCGGCGCAGGCACTCGGCGTCGTCCAGTTCGTCGTGCAGCAGCGCGGCCGGGACCGCGCGCTCGGCCAGGTCGTACACCCGCTTCCAGCCGCGGCGCTCGACGCACACCACCTCGCCGTACATGAGCGCGCGCTCGACGGCGACCTTCGTGCCCGACCAGTCCCACCACTCGCTGGTCTTCTTCGCGCCGCCCAGGTCCGTCGCGGTGAGGGGGCCCTCGGCGCGGAGCTGCTTGACGACCTGGTCGTAGGTGCCGTCGGGGAGGTGGTGGTTCCAGTGCGGGCGGTTGCGGTAGGCGCGGCGGCGGAACGCGAAGTGCGGCCACTCCTCGATGGGGAGGATGCAGGCGGCGTGGGACCAGTACTCGAAGGCGTGCGTGTCCTGCCAGTAGGCGTCTTCGACCGCTTTGCGGCCCAGTGCGCCGAGGCGGGCGTACGGGATGAGTTCGTGGGAGCGGGCGAGGACCGAGATGGTGTCGAGCTGCACCGCGCCCAGGTGACGGAGGACGCCGCGGACGCCTGCGCGGCGGTCGGGGGCGCCGAGGAAGCCCTGTGCGCGGAGGGCGAGGCGGCGGGCCTCTTGCGCGGACAGTTCCGTGGCGGGGGGCGGGAGGGTCGTCATACGTCCGCACGATAAGGGGTGGGTCTGACAGTGGGGGGTGACGTGCAGGGGGGCGGGGGCGGGGGCGAGGGCGAGGGCGTGGGCCGACTTATTGGGCATCCTGTGGCGAAGTGGGCCGGGGGTGGGTCGCGCGGCCCGGCGCCGGCGGGGTGCCTCCCCCACTCTCGGCTTCGCTCGAGCGGGAGGTGCCCCCACCGCCCACCCGTGCCACCCCTGGGGGTACCTCCCAGGCCGTTCAGGCACTGGGGGAGGCACGACTGCCCGCAGCTGCGTGGGCTGCGTGGGCGCGGTTACGGGGCCGGCAAGTACGGGGACGTTGACGGGAGGGAGAGGTCCGAGGGGAGGAGGGAGCCGATCCAGGAGTCGCGGCGGACGCCCTTGTTGTTGATCGCGGAGCGCAATGTGCCCTCCATGGTGAAGCCCGCGCGTTGGGCCACCGCGCGGGAGGCCGTGTTACCGACCTCGGCGCGCCACTCCAGGCGGTCGATCGCCCGGTCGGTGAAGGCCCAGCGGGAGACGGCGACGGCGGCCTCGGTGACGTAGCCGTGGCCGCGGTGTTCCTTGGCGCCCCAGAAACCGATCTCGCCGACGCCCAGGGAGATCATCGTGATGCCGAGCATCCCCACGAGGTCCCCGGTGGGGAGGAAGAGGCCGAAGGTGAACATCGAGGCGTTCGCCCAGCCGTCGGGGACCATCTGCTCCGTGAAGCCCCGCGCGTGCTCCTGAAGGTAGGGCGAGGGGATCGTGGTCCAGCGCTGGATGTCGGGATCCTGGCAGGCGGCGTACACGGAATCGGTGTCCCGGGGGCCGACCGCGCGCAGGACGAGGCGGTCGGTGGTGAGCGTGACGGGTTCCATCGGCCGATTCTGCGCGGCGGTCCGTGGCGGACGCCATTTTTTTGCCGTGCGTGAACAGACGGTCACTTTTCGCGTGATTCGTCGGAGGCCGCGGCACCATCCGCGGTGCCCGGACGTTGAACCCGAGGACGGCAGACCGGAAGCTGGACGAAGGAGCACACGGTCCCCGTTACAGCAGGCTCCCGGGGCGGCGGGGTCCTCGCATACGATGGCCGTTGCTCAGTCCGTCACAGGAAAACGACCGTCCCAGGCCCGACCGGCAAGGAGACCAACCCCCGTGTCCGTCCTCTCGAAGATCATGCGTGCAGGCGAAGGCAAGATCCTGCGCAAGCTGCACCGCATCGCGGACCAGGTCAACTCCATCGAAGAGGACTTCGTCGACCTCTCCGACGCCGAGCTGCGGGCCCTCACCGATGAGTACAAGCAGCGCTACGCCGATGGTGAGAGCCTGGACGACCTGCTTCCGGAAGCCTTCGCCACCGTCCGGGAGGCCGCCAAGCGCGTCCTGGGACAGCGGCACTACGACGTGCAGATGATGGGTGGCGCGGCCCTGCACATGGGCTACGTGGCCGAGATGAAGACCGGCGAGGGCAAGACCCTCGTCGGCACGCTGCCCGCCTATCTCAACGCCCTGTCCGGCGAGGGCGTGCACATCGTCACGGTCAACGACTACCTGGCCGAGCGCGACTCCGAGATGATGGGCCGCGTCCACAAGTTCCTCGGCCTGAACGTCGGCTGCATCCTCGCCAACCAGACGCCGGCCCAGCGCCGCGAGATGTACGGCTGCGACATCACCTACGGCACGAACAACGAGTTCGGCTTCGACTACCTGCGCGACAACATGGCGTGGTCCAAGGACGAACTCGTCCAGCGCGGCCACAACTTCGCGATCGTCGACGAGGTCGACTCCATCCTCGTCGACGAGGCCCGTACGCCGCTGATCATCTCCGGTCCGGCCGACCAGGCCACCAAGTGGTACGGCGACTTCGCCAAGCTGGTCACGCGCCTGAAGAAGGGCGAGGCCGGCAACACGCTCAAGGGCATCGAGGAGACCGGCGACTACGAGGTCGACGAGAAGAAGCGCACCGTCGCCATCCACGAGTCGGGTGTCGCCAAGGTCGAGGACTGGCTGGGCATCGACAACCTCTACGAGTCGGTGAACACCCCGCTCGTCGGTTACCTGAACAACGCCATCAAGGCCAAGGAACTCTTCAAGAAGGACAAGGACTACGTCGTCCTCGACGGCGAAGTCATGATCGTCGACGAGCACACCGGCCGTATCCTCGCCGGCCGCCGCTACAACGAGGGCATGCACCAGGCGATCGAGGCGAAGGAAGGGGTGGACATCAAGGACGAGAACCAGACGCTCGCCACGATCACGCTCCAGAACTTCTTCCGCCTCTACAAGCGCCACGACCACAACGGCAAGGAACAGCCCGGTCTGTCCGGCATGACCGGTACGGCCATGACCGAGGCCGCCGAGTTCCACCAGATCTACAAGCTCGGCGTGGTGCCCATCCCGACCAACCGGCCGATGGTCCGCAAGGACCAGTCCGACCTGATCTACCGCACCGAGGTCGCGAAGTTCGAGGCGGTCGTCGACGACATCGAGGAGAAGCACCGCAAGGGCCAGCCGATCCTCGTCGGCACCACCTCGGTCGAGAAGTCCGAGTACCTCTCGCAGCAGCTCAGCAAGCGCGGTGTCCAGCACGAGGTGCTGAACGCCAAGCAGCACGACCGTGAGGCGACGATCGTCGCCCAGGCGGGCCGCAAGGGCTCCGTGACCGTGGCCACGAACATGGCCGGCCGTGGTACGGACATCAAGCTCGGCGGCAACCCCGAGGACCTCGCCGAGGCGGAGCTGCGCCAGCGCGGCCTCGACCCCGAGGAGCACATCGAGGAGTGGGCCGCGGCCCTGCCCGCGGCGCTGGAGCGGGCCGAGCAGGCGGTCAAGGCGGAGTTCGAGGAGGTCAAGGAGCTCGGCGGCCTCTACGTGCTGGGCACCGAACGGCACGAGTCGCGGCGTATCGACAACCAGCTGCGCGGTCGCAGCGGCCGTCAGGGCGACCCCGGCGAGTCCCGCTTCTACCTCTCCCTGGGCGACGACCTGATGCGGCTGTTCAAGGCCCAGATGGTCGAGCGCGTGATGTCGATGGCGAACGTCCCGGACGACGTACCGATCGAGAACAAGATGGTCACGCGCGCGATCGCGTCCGCCCAGTCCCAGGTCGAGACGCAGAACTTCGAGACCCGCAAGAACGTCCTGAAGTACGACGAGGTCCTCAACCGGCAGCGCGAGGTCATCTACGGCGAGCGGCGCCGCGTTCTGGAGGGCGAGGACCTGCAGGAGCAGATCCAGCACTTCATGAACGACACGATCGACGCGTACGTGCAGGCCGAGACCGCCGAGGGCTTCCCGGAGGACTGGGACCTCGACCGTCTGTGGGGCGCCTTCAAGCAGCTCTACCCGGTGAAGGTCACCGTCGAGGAGCTGGAGGAGGCGGCCGGCGACCGGGCCGGGCTGACCGCCGACTACATCGCGGAGTCCGTCAAGGACGACATCCAGGAGCAGTACGAGGCGCGTGAGACGCAGCTCGGCTCCGAGATCATGCGTGAGCTGGAGCGCCGGGTCGTGCTCTCGGTCCTGGACCGCAAGTGGCGCGAGCACCTCTACGAGATGGACTACCTCCAGGAGGGCATCGGCCTGCGCGCGATGGCGCAGAAGGACCCGCTGGTCGAGTACCAGCGCGAGGGCTTCGACATGTTCCAGGCCATGATGGAGGGCATCAAGGAGGAGTCCGTCGGCTACCTGTTCAACCTGGAGGTCCAGGTCGAGCAGCAGGTCGAGGAGGTCCCGGTCGAGGACGCGGCGCCGTCGCTGGAGAAGGGCGCGCGGGACGCCGTCCCGGCCCAGGCGGGCACCCGTCCGGAGATCCGCGCCAAGGGGCTCGACGCCCCGCAGCGCCGGGGCCTGCACTTCTCCGCCCCGACCGTGGACGGCGAGGGCGGGGTCGTCGAGGGCGACTTCACCACCGACGGCGAGCCCGCGCAGCCCCAGTCCGACGGGCTCACGCGCGCGGAGCGCCGCAAGCAGGCCAAGGGCGGACGTCGCCGCAAGAAGTGACGGCGCGGTGCCTTCGGGCGCCGTAGCGGTGGGAAGGGCCGGACACCTCTGGGTGTCCGGCCCTTCGGCATGTCCCGGCCTGTGTGCCGGTCGTCGCCGCTGCCGGGTCGTCGCCGATGTCGGTGGTCCGTGCCGGTCCTCGTCGGTCTCAGTCGTCGTCGGTGTGCGGTCGGCGGGGACCGCCCAGTTCCACCGCCGTGCAGCGCCAGCGCAGATCGCGGCCCTGCTCCAGCCGAAAGGCCATGGCGCGCAGCTGGTCACCCGCGCCGATCCGGGCGAAGACCTCCAGGGCACCCGGCCGGGGCTCGAAGTAGCCGATGTCGCGGACGACGGGGAGGGTGCCGCGCGTGCGCAGGGGGCCGCGTTCGGCGAGGTGGGCCAGATCGTCGTAGGCGCGGCCGGCGGTGTGGCGGAGCATCGAATGGACGGGGCGCCGGCCGCTGAGCACGTTGAGGAGAAGCTCGGCGAAGCGGTCGGTGGGACGGAGCTGCGGGACGGGACGGCGAGGCGTCTGGGCGGGGACGAGAGGCGCTGCCGGGGCCGGGACGGCCGGGTGCACGGGCGGGGCGGCGGGGGCCGTCACGAGGGCGCCCGCCGCCGCGCGCGGGCCCGTCCCGGTGGCCCCGCCCGGGCCGGCCGTGGGCGGGCGGGTGTCCGCCGGCCTCGTACGGGCCCGCGGAGACCTGCCCGGGGAGCCCGGCGGGCGGCCACCGGGCGCCCCGGCCCGCACGACGCGTCCGCCGGGCCTGCGGGGCGGCACGCCGCCGGGTACGCGGGACGGGGCGGCCCCGGGTGCGCGGGACGGGGCGGCGACCGGGGTGTACAGCGGCGCGGCGCCGGGCGGCCGGGACGTGGGGTCGCCGCCGGGCCCGCGGGGCGGGGCGGGTACGAGCGGGCGGTCCGGCGTGCGGTGTGGCGTGCTGCTCGGGCTGAGCTGGGACCTGGTCATGACCTTGCGCATGGGGGCTCCCCGTTCGGCGGCCCGGGTGATACCGGGCAGTAACTTAGCGGTTGGAGATCTTGTACGGGCTGGTGGGGCGGGACGGCAAGGAGGGCGGTGGCCGGGCCGAGGGGGCTGGAGGGTCACCTATCAGAGTGGCCGGGACGGCCGGAAAGCCCGGGACGGAGCGGCTGTACCGGGTGAGTTCCGGGGCCGGAGGTGGACGCTTCGGGCGGCATGGGTGGGGACCCGAAAGGGGACACCCGCACGTATCCTGAAGGCTCTTCCAGCCATCCAGCCATCCAGCCATCCAGGCCATCCCGGGCCTTCGGTGGCGCTCCCGACCACGAAAGCGGAAGTCTCATGCGCGTCTACGTCCCCCTGACCCTCTCCGGCCTCGCCGAGGCGCACAGGACGGGAGAGCTGGGGACGGGACCGCTCGTCGCCTACGCCGTCACACCGGCGCTGCGCGAGTGGTACCTCTCGGACGACATCGAGGAGCTGGAGTACGCCGCCCTGAACCGGGCCGCGCTGGCCTCGCTGCGACTGCTGGCGGCCGACGCCGGCGCGACGCGGCGCCGGGTCGTGGTCGCCGCCGACGTGTCCGACGGCGCGGTCTCGGCCGCCCCGGACCGGGGGCCCGATCCGACGGCGCTGGGCGAGGTGCGGCTCGCCGGGCCCCTGCGGCTGGCCAAGGCGGCCTCGGTGCACGTCGACTCGGCCGACGCGGAGGCGGATGTGACCGCCGCGGCCGAGGCCCTCGCGGCGGCGGACGGCGGGGACGACGACGCCCGGTTCGTCGTGGACGGAGCCGAGGACCACGAGCTGCTGTGGTACGCGACGCAGGAGATCCCGAACCTGGTGGAGCCCGGTCACTGACGTCCCGCCGGTCGGCCGTCCCCGGCCGGCCGCGTCGTGGGCCCCGTCTTGATTGTCAGTGGCGGCGGGTACGTTTTCGGGCATGGGGATGCAGACAGGGGCGCACATCGTCTGGGACTGGAACGGGACGCTGTTCCACGACAATGACGCGATCATCGGGGCGACGAACGCCGCGTTCGCCGAGCTGGGCCTGGCGTCGATCACGCTGGAGCAGTACCGCGCGCTGTACTGCGTGCCGGTGCCGAAGTTCTACGAGCGGCTGATGGGGCGGCTGCCCACCGACGCCGAGTGGGAGGTCATGGACGCGACCTTCCACCGGCACTACGTCGAGCACCGGGTGCGGTGCGGGCTCACCGAGGGTGTGGCGGAGCTGCTCGCAGACTGGCGGTCGGCGGGGCGCAGTCAGTCGATTCTCAGCATGTACGGCCATGACGAGCTGGTTCCGCTGGTCAAGCGGTTCGGGATCGAGACGCACTTCATACGCGTCGACGGGCGGATCGGGCCGTCCGGGGGCAGCAAGGCCGAGCACATGGTGCGGCATCTCGCGGAGCTGGCGCTGGCCGGCGTGGACCCCGTTCGTACGGTGGTGATCGGGGACGCCGTGGATGACGCGGTGGCCGCGCGGCATGTGGGGGCGGGGGCGGTGCTGTACTCCGGGGGGTCGCACAGCCGGGCCAGTCTGGAGGGGGTCGGGGTGCCGGTGGTGGACACGTTGGGGGAGGCCGTGGCGGAGGCGGCGCGGTTGGCGGCGTGACGTCGGCTGTGCGGTGACGTCGGCTGTGCGGTGACGGTGACCTGTGCTGGTGGTGGCCGGGGTGGGTGACGCGGCCCGGCGCTGCGGGGTGGTTCTGTGCAAAACGTCAAAGTTTCGGTCCTGGTTTTGTACACATACGGCTCGTGACGGGGGCCCCGCGAGGAGCGATAGCCTTGTGGCGTGATCAGCGCGATAGCTCGCGGGGGCACCGGCGCCCCTGCTCTGCGCCCGGTACGCACGGACGACATCCGTGTCCGGGCGGCGGTCGCTGGTCTTCGCGGGCGGGTCGGGGCATCGAAGGCCCCCGGTACGGCGCCGCGCACCCCCCGGACGACGACGGCGAGAGCGACGTCACACCCGGCGAGCGCGGCGACATTGGCTGATATGCCCCCGCTCCTCTCACCTTGCGGCATAGCGTCGGAACAGACCGGACACCCCGCGTCCCGACGTCATGCCGGAAGGCAGGAGACCGTACTTCCTTCTACGTCACGCAACGGCGCGCGACAGGAGCCAGAGGACAATGCAGACCAAGCTGGACGAAGCCAAGGCCGAGCTGCTCGAAAGGGCTGCGCGGGTAGCTGAGAACAGCCCGGTCGGGGGGCACCTACCGACTGGGACGACGGACGAGGGCACATCGGACACCCCGGACACCCCGGGAACCCCGGACCACGCATCCGTGTTCGCGTTCCTCCGGCGTTACTACCGGCACACCGCCCCGGAGGACCTGGCCGACCGAGACCCGGTCGACGTCTTCGGAGCCGCCGTCTCGCACTACCGGCTGGCCGAGAACCGCCCGCAGGGCACGGCGAACGTGCGGGTGCACACCCCGACGGTCGAGGAGAACGGCTGGACGTGCAGCCACTCCGTCGTCGAGGTGGTCACGGACGACATGCCCTTCCTCGTCGACTCCGTGACCAACGAGCTGACCCGGCAGGGGCGCGGCATCCACGTCGTCGTCCACCCGCTGATCGTGGTGCGGCGCGACGTGACCGGCAAGCTCGTCGAGGTGCTCACCGGCGGGCCCTCCGACGACCTCCCGCACGACGCGCACGTCGAGTCCTGGATCCACGTCGAGTTCGACCGCGAGACCGACCGCGGCGACCTGAAGCAGATCACCGCCGACCTGCTGCGCGTCCTGAACGACGTCCGCGAGACGGTCGAGGACTGGGGCAAGATGCGGGACGCGGCCGTCCGCATCGCGGAGCAGCTGCCGACGGAGCCGGCCCCCGACGACCTCCCCCCGCGGGAGCTGGAGGAGGCCCGCGAGCTGCTGCGCTGGCTGGCCGACGACCACTTCACCTTCCTCGGCTACCGCGAGTACCAGCTGCGCGGCGACGACTCACTCGCCGCCGTCGCCGGCACCGGCCTCGGCATCCTGCGTTCCGACCCGCACCACGCCGCCGACGAGAGCCACCCCGTCAGCCCGTCCTTCGAGCGGCTGCCCGCCGACGCCCGGGCCAAGGCCCGTGAGCACCGGCTGCTGGTGCTGACCAAGGCCAACAGCCGGGCCACCGTGCACCGGCCGTCGTACCTGGACTACGTCGGCGTCAAGAAGTTCGACGAGCAGGGCAACGTCGTCGGGGAGCGCCGCTTCCTCGGCCTGTTCTCCTCCGCCGCCTACACCGAGTCCGTCCGCCGGGTGCCGGTCGTCCGGCGCAAGGTGGAGGAGGTGCTGGAGCGGGCCGGCTTCTCGCCGAACAGCCACGACGGGCGGGATCTGCTGCAGATCCTGGAGACGTACCCGCGCGACGAGATGTTCCAGATGCCGGTCGAGGAGCTGGAGCCGATCGTCACCTCCGTGCTCTACCTCCAGGAGCGGCGCCGCCTCCGGCTCTACCTGCGCCAGGACGAGTACGGCCGCTACTACTCGGCCCTCGTCTACCTCCCCCGCGACCGCTACACCACCGGTGTCCGGCTGCGGATCATCGACATCCTCAAGGAGGAGCTCGGCGGCACCAGTGTCGACTTCACGGCCTGGAACACCGAGTCGATCCTGTCCCGGCTGCACTTCGTGGTCCGCGTGCCGCAGGGCACCGAGCTGCCGCAGCTGTCCGACGCGGACAAGGAGCGCATCGAGGCCCGTCTCGTCGAGGCCGCCCGCTCCTGGGCCGACGGGTTCGCCGAGGCGCTGACCGCGGAGGCCGGCGAGGAGCGCTCCGCGGAGCTGATGCGCTACTACGGGAGCGCCTTCCCCGAGGGCTACAAGGCCGACCACGGCCCGCGCTCGGCGGTCGCCGACCTCGGTCACCTGGAGCGGCTCGACGAGGACAGGACGTTCGCGCTGAGCCTGTACGAGCCGGTCGGCGCCGCGCCCGAGGAGCGGCGTTTCAAGATCTACCAGAAGGGCGGCCAGGTCTCCCTGTCGGCCGTCCTGCCGGTGCTCAGCCGGCTCGGCGTCGAGGTCACCGACGAGCGGCCGTACGAGCTGCGCTGCTCGGACCGCACGACCGCCTGGATCTACGACTTCGGGCTGCGCATGCCCAAGTCGGTGGCGGGCGGCGCCGACTACCTCGGCGACGACGCGCGCGAGCGCGTCCAGGACGCCTTCTCCGCCGCCTGGACCGGCCAGGCGGAGAACGACGGCTTCAACGCCCTCGTGCTCAGCGCCGGGCTGACCTGGCGGCAGGCGATGGTGCTGCGCGCGTACGCGAAGTACCTGCGGCAGGCCGGATCGACGTTCAGCCAGGACTACATGGAGGACACCCTCCGCAACAACGTCCACACCACGCGTCTGCTCGTCTCCCTGTTCGAGGCGCGGATGGCTCCCGAGCGCCAGCGTGCCGGGCGCGAGATCGTCGACGCCCTGTTCGAAGAGGTCGACGCGGCCCTCGACCAGGTCGCCAGCCTCGACGAGGACCGCATCCTGCGGTCCTTCCTCACCGTGATCAAGGCGACGCTGCGGACGAACTTCTTCCAGAAGACGAGCGACGGCAAGCCGCACGACTACGTCTCCATGAAGTTCGACCCGCAGGCCATCCCCGACCTGCCCGCCCCGCGCCCGGCGTTCGAGATCTGGGTGTACTCGCCGCGCGTCGAGGGCGTGCACCTGCGCTTCGGCAAGGTCGCGCGCGGCGGTCTGCGCTGGTCGGACCGCCGGGAGGACTTCCGTACCGAGATCCTCGGCCTGGTCAAGGCGCAGATGGTGAAGAACACCGTCATCGTGCCGGTCGGCGCCAAGGGCGGCTTCGTCGCCAAGCAGCTGCCCGACCCGAACGTCGACCGCGACGCCTGGATGGCCGAGGGCATCGCCAGCTACCGGACGTTCATCTCGGCGCTGCTCGACATCACCGACAACATGGTGGCCGGCGAGGTCGTGCACCCGGCGGACGTCGTCCGGCACGACGAGGACGACACCTACCTCGTCGTCGCCGCCGACAAGGGCACCGCGAAGTTCTCGGACATCGCCAACGAGGTCGCCGAGTCCTACAACTTCTGGCTCGGCGACGCCTTCGCCTCCGGCGGAAGCGCGGGCTACGACCACAAGGGCATGGGCATCACCGCCCGCGGCGCCTGGGAGTCCGTCAAGCGGCACTTCCGGGAGCTGGGTGTGGACACCCAGACCCAGGACTTCACGGTCGTCGGCGTCGGTGACATGTCCGGTGACGTCTTCGGCAACGGCATGCTGCTCAGCGAGCACATCCGCCTGGTCGCCGCCTTCGACCACCGGCACATCTTCATCGACCCGAACCCGGACGCGGCCACCTCGTACGCCGAGCGGCGCCGCCTGTTCGAGCTGCCGCGCTCGTCGTGGGCGGACTACAACACCGAGCTGCTCTCGGCGGGCGGCGGGATCTTCCCGCGCACGGCCAAGTCGATCCCGGTCAACGCGCACATCCGCGAGGCCCTCGGCATCGAGGCCGGCGTCACCAAGATGACCCCGGCCGACCTGATGAAGGCGATCCTGTCGGCGCCGGTGGACCTGCTGTGGAACGGCGGCATCGGTACGTACGTCAAGGCGTCCACCGAGTCCAACGGCGACGTCGGCGACAAGGGCAACGACGCCATCCGCGTCGACGGCAAGGACCTGCGGGTCCAGGTCGTCGGCGAGGGCGGCAACCTCGGCCTGACCCAGCTGGGCCGGATCGAGTTCGCGCTGCACGGCGGTCGGATCAACACCGACGCCATCGACAACAGCGCGGGCGTGGACACCTCCGACCACGAGGTGAACATCAAGATCCTGCTCAACGGTCTCGTCAAGGACGGCGACATGACCGTCAAGCAGCGCAACAAGCTGCTCGCCGAGATGACCGACGAGGTCGGCGCGCTCGTCCTGCGGAACAACTACGCGCAGAACACGGCGATCGCCAACGCGCTGGCCCAGTCCAAGGACATGCTCCACGCCCAGCAGCGCTTCATGCGCCACCTGGTCCGCGAGGGCCACCTCAACCGGGCCCTGGAGTTCCTGCCCACCGACCGCCAGATCCGCGAACGCCTCGGCACCGGACAGGGTCTGACCGGCCCGGAGACGGCCGTGCTGCTGGCGTACACGAAGATCACGGTCGCCGAGGAGCTGCTGCACACCTCGCTGCCCGACGACCCGTACCTCAAGGGCCTGCTGCACGCCTACTTCCCGACGGCGCTGCGCGAGCAGTTCCTCGACCGGATCGACGGCCACCCGCTGCGCCGCGAGATCACGACGACCGTCCTGGTCAACGACACGGTCAACACGGGCGGTACGACGTATCTGCACCGGATGCGCGAGGAGACCGGCGCGTCGCTGGAGGAGATCGTGCGGGCGCAGACCGCGGCCCGGGCGATCTTCCGCTCCTCTCCGGTGTGGGACGCGGTGGAGGCGCTGGACACCAAGGCCGAGGCCGACGTGCAGACCCGGATCCGGCTGCACTCGCGCCGCCTGGTCGAGCGTGGCACGCGCTGGCTGCTCAACAACCGGCCGCAGCCGCTGGAGCTCGCCGAGACCGTCGACTTCTTCGCCGAGCGCGTCGAACAGGTCTGGTCGCAGCTGCCGAAGCTGCTGCGCGGCGCGGACGCGGAGTGGTACCAGCACATCTACGACGAGCTGACCGCCGCCGGCGTCCCGGACGAGCCGGCCACGCGGGTGGCCGGGTTCTCCTCGGCCTTCCCGACGCTGGACATCGTGTCGGTGGCCGACCGCATGGGCAAGGAGCCACTGGACGTCGCCGAGGTGTACTACGACCTCGCCGACCGGCTCAGCGTCACCCAGCTGATGGACCGGATCAGCGACCTGCCCCGCAACGACCGCTGGCAGTCCATGGCCCGCGCGGCGATCCGCGAGGACCTGTACGCGGCGCACGCGTCGCTCACCGCCGACGTCCTGGCGGCGGGCAACGGCACGTCGACGCCCGAGCAGCGGTTCAAGGCGTGGGAGCAGAAGAACGCGGCGATCCTCGGCCGGGCCCGCACCACGCTGGAAGAGATCCACAATTCGGAGGACTTCGACCTGTCCAACCTGTCGGTGGCGATGCGGACGATCCGGACACTGCTGCGCACCCATGCGTGACGGTGTGACGCACGGTGTGACGCCGTAGCGGCGTAGCTGTGCGAGGCGCCCCGGGCCGCGAAGGCCCGGGGCGCCTTTATGTCCGGGTTGCCTGAATTTCCCGTATAAGGTGACCGCGTGACTGGGCGTCTCTGGACGACACGCGTCGCCGCGCTCGTCCTCCTCCTGCTGTTGCTCATGGTGGTCGTCCGGCTCCCCTGGGCCGGTGACCTGGGCATACACGCCGCCACCGTCGAACGCCTGCGGCACAGCCTGCTCGACCCCGGCAATCCGCTGGTCGACGCGGACACGCCCAGCCCGTACTACTCGCCGTGGACGGTGCTGCTCGGCTGTGTGGCCAAGGTGACCGGGTTCTCCGTCTTCGTCGTGCTGCGGCTCGGGGCGCTGGTCGGGCTCGGGGTGCTGGTGACCGGGGTGTGGCGATTCGTACGTGTGTTGAGTGCGCGTCCGGTGGCACCTCCGCTCGCGCTGCTGTGCCTGTTGCTGCTGTGGGGCACGGCGCAGTTCGGCTGGAGCGGCTTCCTCGGGCTCCACTCCCTCGCGCTGACGGTGGCGTATCCGAGCGTGTTCGCGCTCGGGCTCGCGTTTCATCTCTGGGCGTGGCTGGCGCGGCCGGCCGGGTGGTGGGTGTGCCTGGGGTGCGGGGTGCTGTGGGCGGTGATTCTGCTCGTCCATCAGTTCTCGGGTGTCGTCGCGTCGTTGGGCGCGCTGGCCGTCGTGTTCGCGGCGCGGGGTGGGTGGGGGCTGTGGGCGCGGCTGGGGGCGGGGCTGGCGCTGGGAGTGGTGGTGCTGTGGGCCTGGCCGTACTACGACTTCTTCGCGCTGCTCGGTGCCGGGGACGGGATGGACGCGGTGCACCGGTCGCTGTACCGGGACCTGTTCGGGCGGTACTGGCTGGTGCTGGTGGGGGTGGCGGCGCTGGGGGTGCGGTGGTGGCGTGACCGGCGGGACGTGCTGGTGCTGTTCTTCGTGCTCGGGGCGGTGGTCTTCCTGGCGGGCGGGGTGAGCGGGCACTGGTCGTGGGGGCGGGTGCTGCCCGCCGCGCTGATTCCGGCGCAGCTGGCGGTGGCGCTGGAGGCGGTGGGAGCGGTGGAGGCCGGGCGGCGGCGGGTCGTGCGGGCCGGGTGGGCGTGCGTACTGGGGGCGGCGCTGGTGGTGGGGGCGTGGGGGCAGGTGGGGACGCTCGGGTACGTGGTCGAGCGGGGGGTACTGCCGGGGGTGGTCGAGGAGAAGTACCGGGAGCCGTGGGCGGGGTACCACTGGATCACTCCGTGGGTGGGGTACGGGGACGTGGTCATGGCGAGGAAGTTTCCCTCGCGGCAGATTCCGGCGTACGGGGCGTACACCGTGGCTCCTGGGTATCCCGACTTCTTTCTGCCGGACGAGGGGGCTCGGGTGGCGGCGGTGCGGGCGTTCTTCGCGGAGGGGGTGGTGGGGGGTGTGCGGTGGGGGATTCTGCGGGAGTACGGGGTGCGGTGGGTGGTGGATCGGGGGGATCGGCTTCGGGGGGTTGAGGGGTTGAGGGTGGTGGCTCGGGGGCCGGGTGGGGAGGTTTTGTACGCGGTGGTGTTTTGAGCGGGTGTTTCGAGCGGGGGCGTTTCGGGCGGGCGGGGTTCGTGGTTGCCCGGTGTCGGTGCGGGCCGGGGGTGGGTGCGCGGCCCGGCGTGGCGGGGTGCCGCTGCGCCCACCCGTGCCGCCCCAGCGGCACGACTGCCCGCAGCGGCGGCGGCGCGGCGCGGCTGCCCGCCGGCTGGGGCGTTGTCAGTGGAGGAGGCCTGCTGCCAAGCGGGCCGTGCGTTTTACTCGTGGTGTGGCCAGGCGGCGTACCGCCGGGCGGATCAGTGTCGCCGTGCTGCCCACCGGCTGCCAGCGGATCTGCAGGCGGCCGGGGTTGTGGCCCTCCGGTTCTGCCGTGACCCGGTGGGGGAGGGCGCCGGTGTAGTAGGGGACGCGGGCGGTCAGGGGTGGGAAGGACAGGGGGGCCAGGAGGATGCCCGTGTGGGTCTGGCCCTGGTGGCGGAGGCGGAGCACGGGGTGGCGGATGCCCTCGAAGCCCTGGAGGGGGAGGCGGGCCGAAGCCAGGTCCAGGCGCACGTGGCCCTCGAAGACGCCGGGGCGTACGGGGCAGAGGCGGAAGGGGACCGTGAGGCGGCGACGGCCGGGGGAGAGGTGGAGGGTGGCGCGCTGGGGGCCGACCGGTAGGCGCAGGGCCGGGTCGTAGGTGCGGACGGTCAGGTCGATCGAGGCGCCGGGGCCCCGCTCGATCTCCGTCACCTCGTGGCGGAGCTGGGCGGTGAAGAACGGGCGGGTGTCCAGGTCCAGGTCCGTCAGGTCGAGTTCGTGGCGGGCCTGTGCGGAGCGCGGGATCTCCTCGCCCCAGTAGGTGCGGCCGTCCGCCGGGTCCGGTGTGGTCCGGCGCGGGGCGACGTCGTGACCGAGGCCCCGGGCGGCGAGGCGTACGTCGGAGAGGCGGCGGTCGCGGACCAGTTGGAGGACGACCCGTTCGGGGCGGGGAAGGCGGGCGTAGGCGCCGGGGGCCAGCGTGTCGAGGTACGGGGTCACGATGTCCGCGAAGGACGCCAGCCACGCGTCGTCCCGGTACGGGAGGTCACCGGCGTACATCCGGAAGTCGTGCTTGAGGAACTTGAAGTCCTTGTCCTCACGCAGCGACACGTGCCCGCTCTCGGCCAGGAACGCGTCGATGAGACGCTGCACGTGGACGCGGTCGCGGACGTTGGTCAGCTTGTGCCGCTGGTTGGATATGGAGGCCGCCTCGGAGGCGGCGTACGGGGCGACGTACCAGCGGTAGACCGGCTCCGGGACGACGGTGAACGTCTTGGCCAGGCAGTACGCCTGCGCCGAGAAGAGCTGGTCCTCGTAGTGGATGCCCTCGGGGAAGCGCAGGTCGTGCCGGTCGAGGAAGGCGCGGGCGTACATCTTGCTGGTCGACAGGTGCTCGAAGAACAGCCGCGGGTCGGCCTCGATGCCGTCGAGCGTGCGGCGCTCGGCGACCAGGTGCGGCATCCAGGTCGTGCGGCGTCCGCCGTCCACGCGTATCCGGTGCACCGCGCCCATCGCGAAGTCGATGTCGCGTTCGCGGTGGGCGGCGAGCAGGACCTCGACGGCACGCTCGGGGAGTTCGTCGTCACTGTCCAGGAACATCAGGTACGGGGCCCGCGCGATCTCCAGGGCGCGATTGCGCGGGGCGCTGCAGCCACCGCTGTTCTCGGGCAGGCGGAGGTAGACGACGCGGGGGTCGTGGGCGGCGAGTTCGCGGGCCACGTCCTCGGTCGCGTCCGTCGAGTGGTCGTCGCTGATGACGATCTCGATGTTGGCGTGGGTCTGGCGCAGGACGGACGCGACCGCGCGGGGGAGTCGTTCGGCGTCGTTGTAGACGATGACCGTGACGGTGACGTCCGGCGTGCTCGCGGAAGTGGCCATGGACGTGCTCATGACGCGGTCGCCTCCTCGGGGCTCGGGGCCGGCGTGCGCTGCTCGACCGGCAGTACGGGCGGCAGTGTCCGTTCGTCCTCGCCGAGGAAGACCCGGCGTACGACGCGTTCGGCGGCGCGGCCGTCGTCGTACTCGCAGAACCGGCGCCGGAAGGCGGCCCGCGCCTTCGCCGCGCGTTCGTCGCGCCAGGCGTCCGTGGTGAGGATCTCCGTCAGCTCCGCCTGGTCGCGGGCGACCGGGCCCGGGGCCTCGGCCATCAGGTCGAAGTAGACGCCCCGGGTGGTGCGGTACGTCTCCCAGTCGTCGGCGTGGATCACGATCGGACGGTCGAGGTTGGCGTAGTCGAACATGATCGACGAGTAGTCCGTGACCAGCGCGTCGGCGGCCAGGCACAGCTCCTCGACGGGGTCGTAGGAGGAGACGTCGATGATCCGGCCGGTGCGGCGCAGGCCCGCCAGAGGAGAGGTGGCGGTCTCGTAGAAGTAGTGGGCGCGCACCAGCAGGACCGTTTCCTCGCCGAGTCGGTCGGCGAGGGCGGCGAGGTCCAGGCGAGGGGTCCAGCCGGCCTCGTAGTCGCGGTGGGTGGGCGCGTAGAGGATCGCCCGGTGGCCGGGCGCGATGCCCAGGCGCTCGCGGACCGCACGGACGTCGTCGGCGCCCGCGGTGTAGTAGACGTCGTTGCGCGGGTAGCCGTGGTCGAGCGAGGTGTGGCGGGACGGGTACGCCCGCTGCCATATTCGGGTGGAGTGGCTGTTGGCGGAGACGCTGTAGTCCCACTTGTCCACGCGCTCCAGCAGGGCCTGGAAGTCGAGGCCGCGGGCGGCGGCGGGGTACGGCATCTGGTCCAGGCCCATGCGCTTGAGCGGGGTGCCGTGGTGGGTCTGGAGATGGACGGTGCCGGGGCGTTTGACGACCGCGTCCGGGAAGTTGACGTTGTTGACGAGGTACTTGGCACGCGCCAGCACCTCCCAGTAGCGGCGGGTGCCGGGCACGACGTGGTCGGTGCCGGGCGGCAGCAGGGCCGCGCCCGCCGCGGTGACCACCCACACCGGGTGGACGCTCGGCGCGAGTTCGGCGAGCTTGGCGGCGATGGCGGCCGGGTTGCAGGCCACGCCGCGGGCCCAGTACGCCGAGAAGACGGCGAGGTGGGGATCGACCGGCTCGGCGAGCGCCCTGCGGTACTGGAGGGCGCGCAGGCGTGTCCCGGCCCGGTGCCTGCCGGTGCGCGCCGCCGACCGCACCCTGCGGCGCGCGCGGTTGGCGGCCTGGAGCGCGCGGTACTTGGCGCGGGCGTCCTCCTCCAGCAGCGACCGGCGTACGCCTTCGAGGCCGGCCGGGCGCCGGTGGCCTTCGGGGCGGTGGCGCCGGGCGGCGAGGGACGCCAGGTGGAAGAACTCCCGCGCCACGTCGTCCGGCATTCCGGCGCGGGTGAAGGTGCGCAGGCAGTCGCGGACCATCAGGTCGTACAGGACGGTGTGGACGGCAGGGCGGCCGGCGGTCAGGTCGAGGAGCGTCTCGTAGCGCTCGACCAGGGCGTATCGCTGCTTCGGCGTGACCGGCGGCAGGCTCTGGGGGCGCAGTCGGCGCTCCTCGTACGCGGGGTGGGGCAGACAGGCGACGCGGTCGGCGAGCAGCAGGGCGGCGTACGCGGCGAAGGGCTCGTCGTCGGTGGTGAGGAGGCGCTCGTGGGCCCGCCAGAAGCCGGCGCGCACGGCGCGGTTGCCGAGCAGCGGGGTCAGTCCGAGCAGCGACGGGCGGTCGTCGAGGGCGAGGTCGGCGCGGCCCGCGCGGGCGAGGCGGGGGCCGTCCGGGGAGGGCAGGCCGGAGGCTCGCCAGGTGCTGCGGACGTGGTCGAAGAGCAGGACGTCCACGGTGCCGTCCCCGGGGTCGGGGAGGCCCGCGGCGTGCTCCGCGATCGTGCGCGGGGCGCCGGGAGGCAGCCCGTCCTTGGCGTGGACGAAGTGCAGCCACCGGCCCGACGCCCGCGCCGCGCCGGCGGCGCGGGCCGCGGCGTCGCCGGCCTCGTCCGGCAGGGGCAGCACGGTGAACGCGGGGGTGTGCCGCTCGGCGGTCTCCCGCGCCCAGTCCCCGACGGCGGCGACGATCACCTCGATGCCGGTGAGGGGATGGGCGTCCAGGGAGTCGAGGAGCGCGGGCAGGTGGTCCTGGACGTTGGGGCCGTGGACGATGACGCTGAGTTCGGGGGTCTCGGGCATCGCGGGGACTCCTTCGCCGTCGTCGTCGCTCCCGGCGCTCTCCTGTTCGGTCGTCCGGCCATAGTGGCATTAATCGGGCAAAAGGGTTAACCGTGCGTACGCCTTCCGGGCGCAGCGGCGTCCGGCGGAGGCTAGGTGGCCTGTCGTTTGGATCTTGCCGGGGTCGCGGGGCGTGGCACGCGCATCCGCGGCGTTGCCGTCGGTCGCCAGGGCTCCGCCCTGCCGCCCTCCTCCGCCTTGCGGCCACACCCCAGCCAACCGCGTCACCAACCTCTCCGGACAGCACACCTAGGCGGCGGCCTTCGCCTTGGGTGCGGGCTTGGCGGGCTGGGGCTTCGCCGCCTTGTCCGGGCCGCCGGTGAACTTCTCGTACTCCTTCAGGACCTCCTCCGTCGGCCCGTCCATGCGCAGCTCCCCGCGTTCCAGCCACAGCACCCGGTCGCAGGTGTCGCGGATGGACTTGTTGCTGTGGCTGACCAGGAACACCGTGCCGGCGTGCCTCCGCAGCTCCCGGATGCGTTCCTCGGAGCGCTTCTGGAAGGAGCGGTCGCCGGTGGCCAGGGCCTCGTCGACGAGGAGGACGTCGTGGTCCTTGGCGGCGGCGATGGAGAAGCGCAGCCGGGCCGCCATGCCGGAGGAGTACGTGCGCATGGGCAGGGTGATGAAGTCGCCCTTGTCGTTGATGCCGGAGAAGTCGACGATCTCCTGGTAGCGCTCCTTGATCTGCGCGCGGGACATGCCCATCGCCAGGCCGCCGAGGTGGACGTTGCGCTCGCCGGTGAGGTCGCTCATCAGGGCCGCGTTGACGCCGAGGAGGGAGGGCTGGCCGTCCGTGTAGATGCGTCCGTTCTCCACCGGGAGCAGGCCGGCGACCGCCTTGAGCAGCGTCGACTTGCCGGAGCCGTTGGTGCCGATCAGCCCGATCGCCTCGCCCCGGTACGCCACGAAGGACACGTTCTTGACGGCGTGCACCCGGCGCACGCCCGCCGCCTTCTCGGCCTTCTTGCGGCGCAGGATGCGGTTGAGGGCGGCGGTCGCGGAGCCGCGGCCGGCGCCGGTGCCGTTGACCCGGTAGACGATGTCGACGCCGTCGGCGATGACGGTGGGGACGCGCTCGTCCGTCCGCTCGCTGATGCGCTGCTCGGGGTTGCCCGTGTTGTCAGCCACGTCCGTACGTCTCCTCGGCCTTCCAGAAGTAGATGAAGCCGCCGATCCCGGCGACCAGGGCCCAGCCCGCGGCCATCGCCCACACGTGGTCCGGCAGCATGCCGCCCCCGAAGCTGTCGATCAGCGCGAAGCGCATCAGGTCGATGTAGACGACGGCGGGGTTGACCTGGAGGAGGGGGCCCACCCATGAGGGCAGGCCGCTGTCCGGGCCGGTCATGTGATGGATGCTGAACATGACGCCCGAGCCGTACATCCAGGTCCGCAGCAGGAACGGCATCAGCTGGGCCATGTCGGGGATCTTCGAGCCCACCCGGGCCATGATCAGCGCCAGGCCCGCGTTGAACACGAACTGCAGCACCAGCGCCGGGACCGCCAGCACCCAGGACGCGGCGGGCGGTACGCCGAAGGCGAGCAGGATCACGACCAGGGCGGCCATCGAGAACATCAGCTGCTGCAACTGCTGGAGGCAGAAGGAGACCGGCAGTGCCGCCCTCGGGAAGTGCAGGGCGCGCACGAGGCCGAGGTTGCCGGAGACGGCCTTGGTGCCCGCCATGATCGAGCTCTGCGTGAAGGTCCACACGAACACGCCGGTGACCAGGAACGGGACGAAGTCCTCCACGCCGCGGCTGGTGTTCATCAGCATGCCGAAGATGAAGTAGTACACCGCCGCGTTGAGCAGGGGCGTCATCACCTGCCAGACCTGGCCCAGCTTGGCCTGGCTGTACTGGGCGGTCAGCTTGGCGGTGGCGAAGGCGGTGATGAAGTGCCGGCGCGCCCACAGCTGGCGGACGTACTGGGGCAGGGAGGGGCGGGCGCCGCTGACCGACAGACCGTGGCGGGCGGCGAGGGCCGCGAGGTCGTGGTCGGCGGTGTCGGGGGCGACCGCGTCCGGTGTCGGGGGCGGTGTGTGGAGGACCTGACTCACATCCGCTGCTTTCGCTCGGGGGTGGGGGCGACGCCCGTCGTTCACCGAGGTGACCTGGCGCGTTCACTTACGTCGGGACGGGACCGTATCGTCGTAACGTGAGCGTAGGGCTTGGCCGCGTCGGAACGCAACCGTTTCGTCGTCACGCCCCTATGCTTGGCTCGCATGACGACCAACGCCGACGAGCCGCAGCCGCGCCCGCGCCGCCGGGCCCCCGCCGGGGCGGCCGTGCTCCGCGAGGACGTGACGGAAGCCATCCGGGCGGCGGTCTTCGAGGAACTCGCGGCGGTCGGCTACGCGCGGATGTCCATCGAGGGGATCGCGCGCCGCGCGGGGGTCGGCAAGACGGCCGTCTACCGGCGCTGGCGCTCCAAGCTGCACCTGGTGCTCGACATCGTCTCCGCGCTCGCCGTGCAGGGCCTGCCCGCGCCCGACACCGGGTCCCTGGAGGGCGACCTGCGGCTGCTGTACGAGGTGACGTCCCGTGCCCTGCGCCACCCGGTGGCCTCGCAGATCATCCCCGACCTCCAGGCGGAGGCGGCCCGCAATCGCGACATCGCCGAGGCCATGCAGAAGACCCTTCGGGAGGGCCAGGACGGCGTCGCCAGCAGGATCCTCGCGGCGGCGACGGAACGCGGCGAGCTGGGCCCCGCCGTCGACGCCGACCTGGCCCTCGATCTGATCTCTGGCCCGCTGTACTGGCGCTCGGTGGTCATCCGCGGCCCGAAGCCGCCGAAGGGCTACCTGGCGGCGCTGGCGCGGGCGACGGCGGCGGGGCTGAAGGCGCTCTGAGACCGGCCGGGGCTTGTCAGTGGCTCCGGTCAGGATGCGTCCAGCACCTTCGGCGATCGTTCAGCCGGACAGCCTGACACGGCGCTCCCCGCCCCCGGACGATCAGCCGCACAACCGCCGGGCGAGGGCGGCAAGTTCCGCCACGCGCAGCACCCGCCCGCCGGATCCCGGCAGCGGTACGTGCAGTGCCTCGGTCCAGCGGGCGGGTACGGCCGCGATGCCGTGCACGGCTCCGGCCAGAGCGCCCGTGACGGCGGCCACCGTGTCGGTGTCGCCGCCCAGGTCGATCGCGGCGCGTACGGCGTCTTCGTAGGTGGAGGTCGTCCGCAGGGCCCAGACGGCGGAGCCGAGGCAGGGCCAGACGGCGCCGTTGAACTCGGTCGCCAGGTCGGGGTGCCAGTCGGGGGCCAGGACGGTGGCGTAGCGGGCGCGGTGGTCGGGGTGGAGCGCGCGCAGGGTGTCGGAGACGGCGGCGAGCGGGTCCTCACCGGCCAGGGCGACCCGCACCAGCTCGTGGAGGACCGCCGTGCCCTCCCACGCGGCCCGGTCCCCGTGGGTGAGCGCGGCGAGGCGGCGGGCGGCGTCCATGGTGGCGTCCCGGCCCAGGGGCGCGAAGTGCACGGCGGAGGGAGCGGCCCGCATCAGCGCGCCGTTGCCCGCACCCCGCCCGTTGACCTGGAAGTGCAGGGCGGCGGCCGTGTCCCAGCCGTCGCCGGAGCCCAGCACGGCCTCGGTCTGCAGGCCGATGTCCTTCGGGTCGGCAGCCGCCCAGCGCCGGAACCGGCGGAAGACGTCCGGCGGATCGAGTCCGCCGCACTCGAGCAGGGACTCGGCGACCAGAACCGCCATCTGCGTGTCGTCCGTGGCCTCGCCCGGGTCCCAGCCGCCGCCCCCGCACATCTCGCCGCCCTGCCCGGGGCGGGGGAAGCGGTCGGAGAAGGCGCCCTCCGGGCCGAACTCGAAGGGCGCGCCCAGGGCGTCACCGACGGCCGACCCGATGACGGTGCCCAAGGCGCGGTCGGAGGCCGGGGCGTGAGTCACCGGTCAGTCCCGCGCCGCCCCCGGATGCAGCCGTACCCAGCCCGCCCATGCCGACGTGATCATGTCCTCGACGTCGTACTTGGCCTTCCAGCCCAGTTCCGCGGCGGCGCGGTCGGCCGAGGCGACCACGCGGGCCGGGTCGCCGGGGCGGCGGGGAGTGACCGTCGGGGGGTGGTCGTGGCCGGTGAGGGAGTTGATGCGGTCGATCATCTCGCGGACGGACACGCCCTCGCCCCGGCCGATGTTGAGGGTGAGGGCGCTTCCGGGGGAGGCCCGGAGTGCGCGGGCCGCAGCGACGTGGGCCTCGGCCAGGTCGACGACGTGGATGTAGTCGCGGACGCAGGTGCCGTCCGGCGTCGCGTAGTCGTCGCCGAAGACGCGCGGGGCGGCGCCCTCCGTCAGCTTCTCGAAGACCATCGGGACGAGGTTGTAGACGCCGGTGTCGGCCAGCTCCGGGCTCGCCGCGCCCGCCACGTTGAAGTAGCGGAGGGAGGCCGTGGACAGGCCTGACGCCCGGCCGGTGGCGCGGACCAGCCACTCACCGGCCAGCTTGGTCTCGCCGTACGGCGACATGGGCAGGCACGGCGTCTCCTCCGTCACCAGGTCGACGTCGGGCATGCCGTACACGGCCGCGGAGGAGGAGAAGACGAAGGACGGGACACCGGCCGCGGTGACCGCATCCAGCAGGACGCGCAGGCCCTCGACGTTCTCCCGGTAGTAGTGCAGCGGCAGGTCGACCGACTCGCCGACCTGCTTCTTGGCGGCCAGGTGTACGACGCCGGTGACCGAGTGGTCGGCCAGGGCGCGCGCGACGCGTTCGCCGTCCAGGACCGAGCCCACGACCAGGGGGACGCCGTCGGGCACGCGCTCGGCGATTCCGCTGGACAGGTCGTCGTACACGACCGCCTGCTCGCCCGCCTCGGTCATCGCCCGTACGACGTGCGCCCCGATGTATCCGGCGCCGCCGGTGATCAGCCAGGTCATTGCGGCCGTCCCCTCGTCAGTGGTCCTCGGTGCTTGGTGGTCATGATCCGTCATCGCGGCGCCCGGTGGGCGCCGCACCCTTCAGGACGAGGCGGAGGCCGGCTCGGTGCCGTACGCGTCGATGGCCGCCGTGAGCCGGTCGAGACGGGCCCGCAGGTCCTGGACCTCGGCCAGGTCCAGGCCGGTCGCCGCGGCGATCCGGCGCGGCACCTCCACGGCCCGCTCGCGCAGCGCCACGCCCTCCCCGGTCAGCCGCACCTCCACCGACCGCTCGTCGCGCGCGCTGCGCTCCCGGTGGACCAGGCCGGCCGTCTCCAGCCGCTTGAGCAGGGGTGAGAGGGTGCCGGAGTCGAGGCGCAGGTGTTCGCCGAGCTTCTTGACCGGCAGCTCCCCGTGCTCCCACAGCACCAGCATCACCAGGTACTGCGGGTAGGTGAGCCCGAGGTCCTTGAGGACCACGCGGTAGACGCCGTTGAAGGCGCGCGAGGCGGCGTTCAGGGAGAAGCAGATCTGCTGGTCCAGGCGGAGCCAGTCCGTTGCGGGCGTGGTCATGTGATTCAGGGTAGCCGACAGCCCTTGTCCCCCATTTAGTTGTGCACAATTGAGTTGTGTGCTCTACTTATCGTCGTCAGGCGTCGCCACGACGCTTCTCCTCGCATCGAGAGGGACGGTTTCCCATGGACGCGCTCTACACCGCCGCCGCCACCGCCACCCACGGCCGCGACGGCCGCACCGTCAGCTCCGACGGCACGCTCGACCTCGCGCTCGGCGTCCCCGTCGAGATGGGCGGGAACGGGCAGGGCACCAACCCCGAGCAGCTGTTCGCCGCCGGGTACGCCGCCTGCTTCGGCAGCGCCCTCGGCCTCGTCGGCCGGCAGGCGAAGGTCGACGTCAGTGACGCCGCGGTGACCGCCGAGGTCGGCATCGGCAAGCAGGGCGAGGGCTTCGCGCTCGCCGTCACCCTCCGGGTCGAGCTGCCCGAGGGCGTGGACGCGGAGACCGGCCGCAAGCTGGTCGAGCAGGCCCACCAGGTCTGCCCCTACTCCAACGCGACCCGCGGCAACATCCCGGTCGACCTCGTCATCGAGTAGGCCAGGTGGTCAGCGGCCCGCCCCGACCCGCGCCAGCACCTCCCCGGTCCGCTCGCTCCACGCCACCACCACCGCCTCCTCGGGCACCGGCCGCCAGCGGGTCAGCAGCAGCCAGCGGACGTGGTAGCGGCGGACGACGGTGGCGCGCTCGGCGCGGGTCGAGCCGGGCGCGAGATACGCCTCGACGTCGGCCACCCGCCGCCCGCGTTCCCGCTCGTCCAGCGACGGGTCCGGCCAGGCGGGCGCCGCGAGGTTCGGCCCGTACCCGGCGATGGCGTGACCGGCGTAGTAGCCGTCGGTGATCACGACCTCGCCGGGGCCGATGTGCCGGGCCGCCCAGTCGTACGTCGGCCAGTTCGGCGGCTGATCGAAGCCGACCGGGTCGAGCGGGCGCGGCACCACCGCCCCGGCGTGGACCGCGAGGAACCCCAGCAGGGCCCCCGCCGTGGCGGTCCGGCCCAGCGCCCTGCGCCACCGCCCCCACGGCCGGGGCGCCGCCAGCTCCACCGCCAGGGCGAACTGCAACGGCACCAGCGTGAGTCCGAGGATCCGGCCGTAGGTGTAGTGGCCGCTGAACCAGCCGTACGCCACCACCGCGCAGTCCAGCGCGAACATCAGCACCAGCGGATCCCGCGCCGACCGGCGTCCGCGCAGCCAGAGCGCCGGGAGCCCGAGCAGCGCCAGCCAGAACTCCCCGGGCAGGTCCAGGTACAGGACCCGGTGCATCCCGTCCACGCTGTCGTCCCCGGCCAGCGCGAACACGTCGAAGTACGGCCACACCGCCGCCGACGCCACCGCGACGCCGCCCGTCAGCGCCCACCGTCCGGCGACCGCTGTGCGCCACCCGCGCTGCCATCCGGCCACCAGCGCCACCGCGCCGAGCGCCGCCGCCACCGCCGTGATCGGGTGGACGAGGAGGATCAGGCCGTAGAGCAGGCCGAGTCCCGCGTACCCGGGCAGGCCGCGCAGCCCGCTCGGACCCACGTACCGCACCCGGCGCGGGTCCCGGCCCCGCGCCCCGGTCAGCGCCCAGGCCCAGAAGGTGAGCCCGATCGCGAAGGCCGACGGATAGCCCAGGTTGCCCGTCATCGACATCAGCCCGAGATAGCCGCTCCACCAGGCGCGCTCGGTCCCCCACAGCAGCGTCATCGCGCCCAGCGCCAGCACCGGTGCCCACGGCCGCGGGGACAGCACCCGCACGAAGCGGCCGAGGCCCGTCAGCAGCACCAGGAGGTTCACCGGCCCGGCGAGCCGCACCACCTCCCAGCCGCCCAGCCCGGTCAGCCGGGCGAACAGGCCCTGCGCCAGCGCGTACGGCGAGTAGTACGCGCTGCCCGCACCCGGCAGGTCGGCCATCGGGTGGCGGGGGTGGAGGAGGTCGGCCTTCAGGCGCTCCACGACGGCCGCGTGCTGGCCGGCGTCACAGCACAGCGGCACCGCCCAGTACGCCAGCGTCATCAGGAGGAAGAAGAGGAAACCCGCACTCTGGTACGGGGTGGGACGCCAGACGCGGCCGCCGCGCAGCGCCGTCGCGCCGCGCACGGAACGCCGGACGAGGACGCCGGCGCTCACGGGACAGTCGAAGGGTGGGGCATTCGGGACATTTGGCGTATGTTCCCGATGAACCCGCCGGGGTCAACGGCATGACCTCACGTCACCCCATCGAGTGCGGGTCAGCTGGTCGCGCGCGCCCGGTCCGCGTGCCCCTGCGACGGCAGCGCCACCTGCCCCCGCGCCACCGGCTCCAGCAGCAGAGGCACCCCCACCACCGGCAGCAGCCACGCCAGCACGATCAGCCGCCCGCCCCAGATGTCGATGTCCGGATGCCCGGCCTGGGTGAGGATCCCGGTGAACGCCGCCGCGACCAGGAAACCGCCGACCGCGCCACCGCGCCGCAGCGCGCCCCACGCCCCGGCCGCCAGGGCCGCGACGAACAGCGGCTCCCACGCCTGCCGACGCAGCCACTCCACCCAGAAGTTGCCCTGCAACTGCCAGAACTCCGGCCATGGATCCGCCCGGTCGGGCCGGGCGAAGTGGCCGGTGAGCAGGTCCTGGAGGCTGTCGGACACCGACGGGTAGTGCAGCAGCCGGGCCAGGGCCATCGTCAGGACGGCGCCGGCGAGACCGACCGCCGCGAGCGCCAGCACGTCCCGGCCGGGCGGCCGGCCCCGCCGGTGCCGGCGCAGGGCGATCAGCGCGCCCGCCGCCGCCAGGCACACCCCGAGGAACAGCGCCTGCGAGTGCTTGACGGTGAACAGCGCGAGCAGCGCCACGGCGACCACGGCGAGCCCCGCCCGCCCGCGCCCCGCCCGCAGCACCAGCGCACAGCCCCACACCGCCGCGAGGGTCAGCGCCATCAGCAGCCCCTCGGTCATCGGGCGCATGGCCGTCGTCCCGCACGGCAGCACGTAGTACAGGCCCTGCCCGGCCAGCGCGAGCGGCACCGGCACGGACAGGGTGCGCAGGATAAGGAAGGCGAGGATGCCGCCCGCGCACGCGATGACGACGCTCGCCGCCCACAGCCCCCACGTCGCCCCGAAGGCCAGGACGAACGGCACCAGGAACACCGGGTAACCGGGCCGCGCCTCGAAGATCCGCATGAAGCGTTCCTCCATGTACGGCACGGTGTGCCCGCCGGTCTGCCCGGCCGCCAGCCGCGGCTCCACGTGCCGCCACTCCCGCTCCCGGCACTCGTCCATGACCCGGTCGGTGGGGTCGGGGCGGTGGAAGTGGACCACGTGCACGCTCTGGTTCCGCCGGGCCGTCGACGCCTGGCTCGTGCACACGTAGTCGATGGTGGCCGCCGCCACCCCGCGCTTGCTCCCGCCGCCGAGGCTCAGGGCGTACGACAGGTAGTTCTTGGTGTCGGGGGTGTCCCGGCCGGTGACGTTCGCGAGCTGGAGCAGGGCGAACACCGCGGCCAGCAGCAGCACCCAGGTGCGCGGCCTCACGACGAGGCCAGCAGGGAGCGGCCGGTGGACGGGACGGTCCGGGCACCGGGCACGCCGACGGGCTCCGGCATCGGCTCGCCCAGCATCAGCGTCCGGACGACCCGCTCGGCGGCCAGGCCGTCGTCGTACTCGCAGAACCGGACCCGGAACGCGGACCGCAGCCGCGCCGCCTCCTCGTCCCGCCACGCGCCCGACGCCAGCAGCCACGCCAGCTCCCGGTAGGAGCGCGACACATGGCCCGGTGCCTCGGCGGTGATGTCGAAGTAGGCGCCGCGGCTCGCCGTGTAGGCGCCCCAGTCGTCGGCGTGGATCACGATCGGCCGGTCCAGGAGCGCGTAGTCGAACATCAGGGCGGAGTAGTCGGTGATCAGCAGGTCGGAGGCGAGCATCAGGTCCTCCACGTGCGGCTCGTCCGTCGCGTCGATCAGGACGCCCCGCCGGTGCAGCTCCGAGAGGCCCATGCCGCGCGCCGGGCCGGTGGCGAGGGACGGGTGCAGCCGGACCACCAGGGTGTGGCCGTCGCCGAGGTCGGCGGCGAGCCGGGCCAGGTCGAACCGCTCCACGTGCCCGCCCCGCCGGTACTCGCGGCGGGTCGGCGCGTACAGCACGACGGTGTGCCCCTCGGGGACACCGAGCCGCTCGCGCACCCGCCGGCCGTCCTCCGGGCCGGCGCCCACCAGTACGTCGTTGCGCGGACTGCCGGTGCGCACGGACGTGAAGTGGCACGGGTACGCCCGCTCCCACACCCGCTCCGCGTACCGGCCCGCGACCAGGCTGTAGTCCCAGCGGTCGGCCCGGCGCAGCATCTGCGGCACGTCGACGCCGTGCCGGGCGCCGGGCCGGCCCAGCAGATCGGCGCCCATGTACTTGAGCGGGGTGCCCTGGTGGGTGTGGATGTGGACGCTGCCGGGGCGCTTGGCCACGGCGCCGGGCCAGTTGACGTTGTTGACGAAGAACGTGGCCCGCTCGGTCACCCGGCGGTAGGCGGCGCTGCCCAGGATCACGTGTTCCGTGTCCGGCGGCAGCGCGGCCGTGTCCGCCGCGTACTCCTCGTCGCGCACCACCCACACCCCGCGCAGGTGCGGGGCGATCTCGCGGGCCTTGCGGTAGACCGCCGCGGGGTCGCCCAGCACGCCCCGGTGGGAGAAGGCCGAGTACACGGCGAGGCCGGCGTCCAGCGGGCGGCGGCTGTTCACCGCGGTCCGCACCCGCCCCGCACGTCCGGCGACCACCCCGCGCGCCTGCCGTGCCCGCCGCTCCAGCTCCCGGCCGGCCCGCCCGGACTGCCGCCGCAGCAGGTAGGTGGCGTACCCGCCGTTCAGTACCCGCAACTCGGGCGGGATCTCGGCGCCCTCCGGCCGGTACGCGCGGAACATCTCGGCGGTGCGGCGGAAGAACTCGGCCTTGTCGGCGGGCGGCAGCCGGTCCGGCTTGGACAGGATGTCCAGGCAGTGCTCACCCATCTTGGCGTGCAGGAACGGCCGCCAGCGGGCCAGCTCCGGGCGGGCGTCGAGGAAGGCGAAGACCCGCTCGTACTGCGCGTGGACGTCGAAGTGCTTGCGGCTGGTGGTGGACAGGATGTTGCCCTGGCGGCGCTGCCGGTAGTTCAGGCAGATGCGGTCCAGCGTGGCGATGCGCCCGGCGGCGAGCATGACCGGGAAGGTCCAGGGCGTGTCCTCGTAGTAGCCCGGCGGGAAGGTGAAGCCCTCCCGCTCCACGAAGTCGCGCCGGTAGACCTTGTTCCAGACCACCATCAGCAGGTCGAGGATCCCGGGTTGCTCGGCGGCCGTGAAGGTGCCGTCGCCCGCCTCCGCCAGCACCTTGGCCAGGACGTTGCGCCGCGTGCCGCCCCACCAGTAGGTGCGCGCGTAGTCGAATACCAAGACGTCCGGGTCGTCCGTCTCCGCGAGCCGGTCGGCCATCGCGCGCAGGGCGCCCGGGGTGAGGGTGTCGTCGCTGTCGAGGAAGAACAGGTAGTCGCCGGTGGCGTGCGGCAGCCCGGCGTTGCGGGCCCGCCCGAGGCCCACGTTCTCCTCCAGGTGCAGCACCCGCACCCGCTCGTCGCGGGCGGCGTACTCGTCGAGGATCGCGCCGCAGCCGTCCGGCGAGCAGTCGTTCACGGCGATGACCTCGATGTCCCGGTAGGACTGGTCCAGGACGGAGTCGAGGCACTCGCGCAGGAAGCCCTGCACCTTGAAGCAGGGGATGATGACGCTGAAGCGGGGCACGGCGGGGTCAGCTCCTTACGAAGGTGGCGGCGGCGGGGGCCGGGACGCGCTCCGCGAGCGGGATCACGGGCGGCAGCGCCTCGGGCGGCTCGCCGAGCAGCACCCGGCGCACGACGCGCTCGGCGGCCCGGCCGTCGTCGAACTCGCAGAACCGCTCCCGGAAGGCCGCCCGCAGCGCCGCCGACTCCGGACCCGCGTACGAGCCGTCGCGGAACACGCGGGCCAGCTCCTCCGGCGTCCGCGTCACCGGCCCCGGCGGCGCCGCCATCAGGTCGAAGTAGACGCCGCGGGTCTCCCGGTAGACGTCCCAGTCGTCGGCGTACACGACGATCGGCCGGTCCAGGTTGGCGTAGTCGAACATGATCGACGAGTAATCGGTGACCAGCGCGTCGGCGGCCAGGCACACGTCCTCGGAGGAGCGGTGCGAGGTCACGTCGATGATCCGGCCGCTGCCCCGCCTGCCGCCCCGGTCGTAGAAGTAGTGGGCGCGCAGCAGCACCACCACGTCCTCGCCCGCCGCCTCGCAGAACGCCTCCAGGTCCGGGCCGCCCGCGCCGAAGCCGCTCTCGTAGTCCCGGTGCGTGGGCGCGTACAGGACGGCTGTCTTCCCCTCCGGGACGCCCAGTTCGCGCCGGACGCGGGCGACGTCGTCGGCGGTCGCCGTGCAGTAGACGTCGTTGCGCGGATAGCCGTACTCCAGGTGCTCGTAGGAACCCGGGAAGGCGCGCTCCCACATCTGGGTGGAGTGGCGGTTGGACGAGATGTTGTGGTCCCAGCGGTCCACGCGGCCCAGCAGCTTGGCGAAACTGCCGGTCGCCGCGGCCACCACCGGGTACGTCGACTGGTCGACGCCCATGGTCTTCAGCGGGGTGCCGTGCTGCGTCTGGAGGTGCACGCTGCCGGGGCGCTTGACGACGCCCTCGGCGAAGTTGGCGTTGTTGACCAGGTACTTGGCGCGGGCCAGCACCTCCCAGTAGCGCCGGCTGCCGATGACGGCGTGGTCGACGTCGCCCGGGATCGTGTGCGCCTGGTCGGGCTCGACCAGGAACACCGAGCGCAGGTGCGGGGCGAGTTCGCGGGCCTTGGCGTGGATGGCGGCCGGGTTGCAGGCGTAGCCGCGGCCCCAGTACGCGCAGTACACGACGAGGTCGGGATCCAGCGGGCGGCGCAGCGCGCGCCGGTAGCGCAGGCGGGTGCGCAGCCCGTGCGGGCGCGGCAGGCGCCGCAGGACGCCGGTCGCCAGCCGGTTGGCGGCGCGCAGGGCGCGGAAGCCCGCGTACGACCCGGACGCCAGCAGCCGGTGCTGCACGCCGAGCCGGCCGCCCGGGGGCCGGAAACCCGCGGGGCGGTGGCACCGGTAGAGGCGGCTCGCGCGACGGAAGAAGGCGCGGCGCTCCCGGCGGGTCAGGCGCCGCGGATGGGTCGCCGTCTTCAGGATCGCGGCGAAGAGCTGCTCGAACAGCGGCCCGCGCCGCTCGTCCGGCAGCCCCCGCTCGGCGGCGTGCGCGAGCGCCAGTTCGGCCTGGTCGAGGAGGGCCGCGTGGTGCTCACCGGGCAGGTTCAGCCGGTTGCCCTGCCGCCGCACCAGATGCCGTACGACGACGGAGCGCAGCACCGCCACGCGCTCGGCACGCGCCGCGACCAGGGCGCCGAAGCCGACGTCGGTGAAGTGCCCGTCGGGGAAGTCCAGTCGCCGCTCGGTGAGGAAGGTACGGCGGTACGCCGCGCTCCAGGCGGGCAGCCGCACGCCGGTGAGGTGCGGGGCGCGGTCGGGGGCGAAGGCGCCGTCCGGGGCCTTGGCCAGCAGTGGGGCGGCCGGGTTGGTCGGCTCGCCCTCCCACCAGGGCACCCGTTCGTGCTCGAAGTACAGGACATCGACGCAGGGGCCGCCGCCGGTGTCCGCCAGCCGCGCGTCCAGCACCGCCAGCGCGCCCGGCGCGAGGACGTCGTCGCCGTCGAGGAACAGCAGGTACGCGCCGGTCGCCGCCCGCATCCCGGCGTTGCGCGCTCCGGCCAGCCCGGCCGACGGCGGCGAGTGCACGGGCGCCACCCGGGAGTCCCGCTCGGCGCGCTCCACGGCGACGTCCGCCGCGACGAGGTCCGGGGCGTCGTGGACCGGGATCAGCTCGAAGTCGCCGAAGGACTGGGCGAGGACCGAGTCCAGCGACTGGGACAGCCGCCCCGCGACCCCATGGGACGGGACGATGATGCTGAAGCGGGGCATACTGCTCTTTCTCTCGTTCCACTGGTCCGGCGGGAGGCCCTCGTCCGACGGGAGCCCCCCGTCCGACGGAAGCCGCCCCCCGCCGCTCGTGCCGTCCGGCGGCCCGGTCGTCCCGGTCGTCCCGTCGGCCGCCAGGTGGGCGGCCGGGTCGGAGTGGGCCGCGACGAACTGCGGGGCATGCGAACTCCCAGTGGGCAAACGGCGATCAGAGGCTGTCGGTGACGGTGCGGGGGCCGGCGGGTTGCGGCACCGTGGCCAGCGGAGTGCGGGCCAGGGCCGCGGCGGCCGAGGGCGCGGGGTGCCGTTCGGTGAGCGGCACGACCCGCGGGAGGTCCCTCTCGCCCAGCACCACGCGGCGTACGACGCGTTCTGCGGCGCGGCCGTCGTCGTGCGGGCAGAAGCGCTCCCGGAAAGCGGCCCTGAGCTGGGCGGACCGTGAGCCGCGCCAGTGCCCGCCGGCGAAGATGTCGATCAGCTCGTCCTCGTCCCGGGCGATCGCGCCCGGCGGGAAGGCGCGCAGGTCGAAGTAGGTGCCGCGGGCCGCCTCGTAGGCCTCCGGCTCGTCGGCGTGGATCACGATCGGCCGGTCCAGACCCGCGTAGTCGAACATCAGTGCCGAGTAGTCGGTGACGAGGGCATCCGAGGCCAGGCACAGCGACTGGACGCTCGGGTGGTCGCTGACGTCGAGGATCCGGCCGCCGGGCTCGGCGAGCGGACCGCCGTGGCGGGGGTGCGCGCGGGCCAGCACCATGAAGCGGGGGCCGAGGCGGGTGAGGACGCGCTCCAGGTCCAGGGCGGCGCGCTGGGTGCGCCGGTAGTCGCGGTGGGTGGGCGCGTAGAGGATCGCGACCGTGCCCTCGGGGATGCCGAGCGTCTCGCGCAGCCGGGCCACGTCCGCGGGCGTCGCCCGCTGGAGGACGTCGGTGCGGGGCTGGCCGTACTCCAGCGTGGTGTAGCCGCCGGGGTGGACGCGTTCCCAGGTCAGGGTGGAGTGGCGGTTGGCGGAGACGACGTAGTCCCAGGAGTCGACGTCGCGCAGCAGCCGGGCGAAGTCGGTGCCGACCGCGGCGGCCGGGCGTTCCTGGAGGTCCAAGCCCATGTGCTTGAGGGGCGTCCCGGCCTGCGTCTGGATCAGGACCTGCCCTTTCCGCTTGACCAGGCCGGCGTCGAAGGCGGTGTTGTGCACCAGGTAGCGGGAGCGGGCCAGCGCCGTCCAGTAGGCGGCCGTGCCGGGCGTCAGGCGGCGCGTGCCGGTCGGGACGGTGTGGTGGTGCGCGGGGGCGGCGGCCCACGCCGTGCGGATGTGCGGCGCGAGGTCGCGGAACGCCTCCTCCAGCGCGCCCGGGTTGCAGCCGTGCCCCCGGTCCCCGTCGGCGGCGAAGACGGCACGGTCGGCGCGCAGCGGGAGGCGGCGCTGGACCCGGTAGTGCAGGCGCAGGGCGGCGGTCCGCGCGGTGCGCAGCAGCTTGGCGGTGCCCTTCACCGTCCGGCGGCGCAGGGCCGACGCCAGCCGCAGGGCCTCGTAGGTGCGGCGCAGGCCCAGCCGGAGCAGGGCGTGGCGCAGGCGCACCGGCAGCGGGGCGGGGGCGCCGGGGACCCGGTAGCGGCGGCAGTGGACGCGGGCCCGGCGCAGGAACTCGCCGCGCAGGGAGCGCGGGAGGCGGTCGGGGCGGGTGAACACCGTCGTCAGGTGGTCGGCCATGCGGCGGTAGAGCACCGGCCGCCAGCGGGCGGGCTCCGGGTGCGACTCCAGGAACGCGAAGACGCGGTCGTACTGCTCGAAGACGTCCAGGTGGCGCTCGCTCGGCGTGCCCAGGATGCTGCCCCGCCGGCGCTGCCGGTAGCGGACGCAGACCCGGTCCAGGGTGGCGATGGAGTCCGCCGTCATCAGGACCGGGTAGGTCCACGGCGTGTCCTCGTAGTAGCCGGGCGGGAAGGTGAAGCCCTCGCGCTCGGCGAACTCCCGCCGCACCGTCTTGTTCCAGGCCACCATCAGCAGCTTCAGCAGTCCCGGCCGGTCGGTGAGCCGGAACGGCGCCGGGCCCCGCTCGGTGAGGTGCCGGGCGGCCTGGTTGCGGACCGCCTCGCCCGACCAGTACGTGCGCGCGTAGTCGTAGACCAGGACGTCCGGCTCCCCGGTCTCCTTCACCCGGTCGGCGATGGCCCGCAGGGCGTCCGGCGCGAGGGTGTCGTCGCCGTCGAGGAAGACCAGGTAGTCGCCCCTCGCCCGCTCCATCCCGGCGTTGCGGGCGGGGCCGAGGCCCT
This sequence comes from Streptomyces sp. NPDC058812, assembly GCF_042744565.1. Classification (NCBI taxonomy): domain Bacteria; kingdom Bacillati; phylum Actinomycetota; class Actinomycetes; order Kitasatosporales; family Streptomycetaceae; genus Streptomyces; species Streptomyces sp. NPDC058812. The sequence goes on along the minus strand of NZ_JBHYOB010000001.1, from coordinate 832,154 downwards.
GGTTCTCGGGCAGGTGCACGGCGCGTACGCGCGGGTCGCGGGCCGCGAACTCGTCGACGATCGCGCCGCAGGCGTCCGGCGAGCAGTCGTCGACCGCGATCAGTTCGAGGTCCGGATACGACTGGGACAGCACCGACTCCAGGCACTCGTGCAGATACGCCTGAACCTGGTATGCGGGGACGATGACACTGAACCGGGGCACGGGAACATCCATGGGTCGGCGCGGGCGTTCGGCCCGGGAACGGCCAATGGAGTGACTTGGTTACGGCCCCTGCGGCATTCGGGGGACCCCGTGCCCATGGGAAGCCCTCGAACGAAGGAGGGAGCGAGCCGGTGTTCGGCCCGCTCCCTCAAGAGTGCTGCTGTGGCGATTACTTGACGGCGCCCGCCATCACGCCGGAGACGAACTGCCGCTGGAACGCGAAGAACACGGCCAGCGGGATCACCATGGAGATAAACGCTCCCGGCGCCAGTACGTCGATGTTGTTGCCGAACTGCCGTACCTGCGTCTGTAGGGCGACCGTGATCGGCTGGCTCCCGGAGTCCGAGAAGATCAGCGCGACCAGCATGTCGTTCCACACCCACAGGAACTGGAAGATGCCCAGACTCGCGATCGCGGGCCCGCCCAGCGGCATCACGACCCGGAGGAACAGCCGCAGTTCACCCGCGCCGTCCAGCCGGGCCGCCTCCAGCAGCTCTCTCGGGATCTCCGCGAAGAAGTTCCGCAGCAGGAAGACGGCGAAGGGCAGGCCGAAGCCGACGTGGAACAGGATCACGCCGATGACCGACCCGAACAGGCCGATCTTCCCGAAGAGTTCGGCGATCGGGATCAGGGCGACCTGGACGGGGACGACGAGCAGCCCGACCACGGCAAGGAACCACCAGTCGCGGCCCGGGAAGTCCATCCACGCGAAGGCGTAGCCCGCCAGCGACCCGATGACCACGACCAGGACCGTCGCCGGGACCGTGATCATCACGGTGTTGAGGAGGGAGGAGGTGATGTCGCCGTTCTTCAGCAGCTCCTCGTAGCTCTGGAAGGTGAGCTGGGACGGCTTGGTGAAGACCTCCCACCAGCCGCTCGCCGCCATGTCCCGGGGCGTGCGCAGGGAGGACAGCAGCAGGCCGATCGTCGGGACCAGCCAGAACAGGCCCACGACGATCAGGAACACCCGGACCAGCCCGCCGCTGACCCCCTCGGCGAGCCGCGACCCCAGCGACTGCTTCGCCTTGACGGCCGTCCCGGGTGGCGTCGGCGCCGTCTTCGTGAGGGAGCCCGCGTCCGTGGTCATCGCCGCACCTCCCGCCGCAGCCGCCGTACGTTGAACCACATCACCGGGATGACCAGGAGCAGCAGGAACACCGCGATGGCGCTGGCGATGCCCGGCTGGTCCGAGGCGAAGCCCTTGCGGTACAGCTCCAGCGCGAGCACGTTCGCGTCGTCCTGGGAGGAGCCGGGGGCGATGATGAACACCAGGTCGAAGACCTTCAGGACGTTGATCATCAAGGTGACGGCCACGACCGCCAGGACCGGCGCCAGGAGCGGGACCGTGACCCGTCTGAAGACCTGCCACTCGTTGGCGCCGTCGACCCGGGCGGCTTCGAGCAGCTCGCGCGGGACTCCGGCCAGCCCCGCCGCGATCAGCACCATCGCGAAGCCCGCCCACATCCACACGTACGACCCGATGATGGCCGGCGTGACGAGCGAGGGGCCGAGCCAGTTCAGGCCGTTGTAGGGCTCCTTGAAGTTGTCGGCGGGGAGTCTGAGCCGCGCTCCGTCGGCCGCGGCGGGCAGTGTGAAGGTGCCGTCGCCGGACGCCGTGGCCGACGCGACGACCTCGCCGTCCTTGACGGCCTCGATCTTCATCCCGGCATAGCCCAGCTCGGTGGCGTCGACGCCGTTGAGTGTCCCGACGCCCTTGCCGCGGGTGAAGTCCTGCCAGGTGGTGCCGGTGATCTTCCCGTCCTCGGGCCGGGCGGGTACGGCCTTCTCCGCGCCGTCCGGCATCAGGTCGGGGGCGACACCGACGAGGGGAAGGACGACCGTCCGGCCCGCGCTCACCGGCTGCTTGGTGATGAACGCGCCGCCGCCGGCCGGCTCCAGCGGCGACTCACGGCCCGGGTGTGCCTTCGGGAACGCGGACGACTCGGCGAACGTGTCGTGCACCCCGACCCACACCGCGTTCGCGACGCCCTTGTCCGGGTCCTGGTCGTACACCAGGCGGAAGATGATGCCGGCCGCCAGCATCGAGATCGCCATCGGCATGAAGACGACCAGCTTGAACGCCGTGCCCCAGCGCACCCGTTCGGTCAGCACCGCGAAGATCAGCCCGAGCGCGGTGGCGACCGTCGGCGCGAACACCACCCAGATGATGTTGTTCTTCAGGGCGGTGCGGATGCCGTCGTCGGTGAACAGCGCCTGGTAGTTGTCGAATCCGGCGAAGCCGTCGCCGGACTGGTCGTAGAAGCTGCGGATCAGCGAGTACCCGATCGGGTAGACCACGAGCGCGCCGAGCAGCACCAGGGCGGGCAGCAGGAACAGGGCCGCCACGGCTTTGCGGGTGCCGGTCACGCTCTTGCGCGACTTGGGAGCGGCAGGGCCCGGTGAGGTCCCCGCCGCCGTGGCCGACGTCATCGCGTCAGCCTCCGTAGGCGGCGGCCGCGTCCGCCTCCAGCCGCTGCTGCGCGCCCTCGACGTCCTTCGGGTTCTTCAGGAAGTCCTGGAGGGCCTTCCACTCGCCCTTGCCGGGCGTGCCGCCGAAGGCCTGCGGGGCCTGGTCCGACATGTCGAAGCGGAAGTCGTCGCCGGCCGCGACCAGCGCCTCGGCGATCTTCCTCTGCACGTCGTTCGGGTACGCCGACGCGTCCACGTTCTTGTTCGGCGAGAGGTAGCCGCCGAGCTTCGCCTGGATCGTCGCCGCGTCCGGCGAGGCCAGCCAGGTGGCCAGTGCCTGCGCCGCCTTCGAGTCCTCCAGGACCACGGCCGCGTCGCCGCCGGAGACCACCGGTGCGGTGTCGCCGACGGCCGGGAACGGGAACACCTTCGCGTCCGTGCCGACCTTCGCGTCCGTCTCGGCGATGTTGACCTGCACGAAGTCGCCCTCGTAGACCATGCCCGCCTTGGGCTGGTCGCCGCCGGTGAAGGTCTGCGTCACCGAGGCCGGGAACTCGGTCTGCAGCGCGCCGGACGCGCCGCCCGCGACGTAGTCCTTCTTGCCCCAGATCTCGGCGAGGGTGGTCAGCGCCTCCTTGACGGACGGGTCCGTCCACTTGATCTCGTGCTTGGCCAGCTGGTCGTACTTCTCCGGGCCCGCCTGCGAGAGGTAGACGTTCTCGAACCAGTCGGTGAGGGTCCAGCCGTCCGCGCCGCCGACGGAGAACGGTGTGACGCCCGAGTCGTAGATCGTCTGGGCCGTGGTGAGCAACTCGTCCCAGGTCTTGGGCTCGGAGGCGCCCGCGTTCTCGAAGACCTGGGCGTTGTACCAGATCAGGGACTTGTTGGCGGCCTTGTAGTAGACGCCGTACTGCTTGCCGCCGACCTTGCCGATCTCCTGCCAGCCCGGCGAGTAGTTCTCCGACAGCTCCTTGGTGGCCTCCGCGCCCAGCGGCTTGGCCCAGCCCTTGTCGACGGCCTGCTTGATGGCGCCGGGCTGCGGGAGCATCGCCACGTCCGGCGGGGCGCCGCCCGCGATCTTCGAGCCGAGGAAGTTGATGATCGGGTCCTGGGCGGGCACGAAGGTCACCTTGGCGCCGGTGCGCTTCTCGAACTCGGCGAGGACCTTCTTGAAGTTCTCCTGCTCGGCACCGGTCCAGACGGCGGCTACCTCCAGGCTCTCGCCGTCCAACTTGGGGAGGGTGACGGTGGCGGCCGGCTTCTTGTCGCCGCCCCCCTGACCGCCGTTGTCGCCGCCGCCGTTGTCGTCGTCGCCACCGCACGCGGTGAGCGAGAACGCGAGCGCTCCCGCGGCGAAGGCGGCGGCGGCCCGAGTGGTCCTCTTGGCGGTCCTGCGTGATCGGATGGTGCTGCTCGTGCGCATCACTGCCCCGTTCTTCGTTCCTCGTCGAACGTTCGGCGCTGTCCCGTGCGCTCTGGTGTACGCCAGGGGGGTGAGGGCGGCAAGAGCGCGTCCGCTGTCAAGCGGGGGATCGTGACCGCGTCGTGACCAGGTGGGCACGCCGGGCGGGGCACGTCGAGGAGGCGGTGTTCCGCCCGGCGTCACAGCAGCGACGGCACCTCCGCCGCCGACACCTCGCGCGCGGTCCGCTCCAACGCGCTGGCCAGCAACGCCAGATCCGTCGGACCGTTGCCCAACTCGCGTACCGGGCGCCGGGTGGGCGGGTCGCCCATGCGGTGCCACTCCAGGGGGACCACGGTGGGCCGCAGGGTCGCCGTCCGCGGGATGCGCCCGGTGACCCGGCCGCCCTGGAACACCAGGGACCGCCCCTCCGCGGAGGCCAGCCGCCCACGCCCCGGCGCCGGTTCGTCCGGTCCCGGCACCGGCGCCTCCAGGGTGACCCGCAGCGCAGCCCGGCGGGCCGGCTCCGTCTGTTCCGTACGGCCCCCGGGGCCGGTGGCGGCCACCAGGTGCACCCCGAGCCGCTCGCCCTCCCGCGCGACGGCCTCCAGCGCGCGCATCACCGACCCCGCCGCGGGCCGCCCGGGTGAGCCGAGCGGGGGAGTGACGAGCGCGTCGAGGTCGTCCACGACCACGACCAGCCGGGGCAGTGGTGGCACGGCCCCCGCCCGGCGCCGGGCTCCACCGGGACGCAGCCGCAGGGTGGAGCTGGGCGGGGAGTCGATGTCCCCGGCACCCGATATCGACCCGGGGCCGGCCGCGCCCGCCGCCGTGCGCTGGGTGACCATCCGGCCCGACACCTCCCGCCCGGTGTGCCACTCGGCGAAGTCCGACCGTCCGAGCAGCTCGGCGCGCCGCTTCAGCTCGGCGCTCAGGGACTGGGCGAACTCCCGCATGCGGACGGGGTCGTTGGCGGTGAGGTGGGTGGTGACGTGCGGTACGTCCGTACAGACACGCAGTCCTTCGCCGTGCCCGCCGCCCGAGCTGACGCTGTCCCGGCCGTCGATCAGGACGATCCCGAGGCGGTCGGGGCGTTCGGCGGAGGCGAGCGAGGCGACCAGTGCCCGCAGCAACTCGGTGCGTCCACTGCCGGGCGGGCCCTCGATCAGCAGGTGCGGTCCCTCGGCCGCGAGGTCGACGGTGACCGGGCCGCGCGGCCCGGCGCCCAGTACGGCCTGCGCTCGTCCGCCGAGGGCCTCCGTGTCGTCGGCCGCGGCCGCCCACCGGGCCATCAGGGAGGCGGGGGTGGCCCGGGCGAGGCCCAGCTCGTCGAGGAGCCGGGCCGCCTGGGGCAGCGGCGCGGACACGCGCGCCTGGCGTTCGCCGGTCGCGCCGTCGGTGCGCAGCGGTGCCAGCGCGCGCGCGAACCGCTCGGCCCAGGCGAGGGAGACGGCGTCGACCGTGCCGAGGGTGCCGTGCCCGACCGGGCCGGCGGGGGCGGCCGGAGCGCCCTGGGCGCCCGGGGAGGTGCCCGCGCGCGCGATGCGCAGCAGTCGCAGTGCCGTCGCCACGTCGCCGCTGAGCAACGCCACGGCACCGCACTGCCGGAACACCGGCGACACCGCGCAGGCCGCCTCGTAGGTCTCCGTCACCGGGGAGGTCGGGGAGGCCGCGGCCGTCTCGGCGAGGCACACGACGTGGATGCCGGCCCGCGGGCCCTCCAGGGCCAGCCGCGCCACGGCCTCGCGCACGTCGGCGCCGCCGGGGTCCCCGTCCACGACGACCACGGTGTACGGCCCGGCGAAGCCGCCGGACGGGTCGGTCCCGTCATCGGGCCGCGCCCAGGACGGCTGCCGGGCGCCGCCCGCGGCCGCTGTCGGGCGGGAGGCGGGGGGATTGACTGCGGGGTCGGCCCGGTGTGCGGCCTGTGTGGGGGTCGTCGCCGGGGTGGTGCCTGGGGCGGCTGTCCGCCCGGCTGCGGGGGCGGGGGCGGTTGTGGGGTCGGCCCGGTGTGCGGCCTGTGTGGGGGTCGCTGCCGGGGTGGTGCCTGGGGCTGCTGTCCGCCCGGCTGCGGGGGCGGATGCGAAACCGGTCCCGTGTGCGGCCTGCGTGGGAGCCGCCGGCTGGGCCGGGATCGTGCCGGCGGGGGTCGTCGGCCGTGCTCCGGTCCGGGTGTCCGTCAGATGGTCCTCCAGGCGGCGGAGGAGTTCGTGAGCGCGGGCCGTGGCCTGTTCGCGGTCGTAGGCGAGCAGCAGGCGGCAGTCCTGGCCGTGTCCCGGGCGCAGCTGCGGCAGCCAGCCCAGCCAGGACCACTCGGCGGCCCGCTCGTCGAGCGCACGGGAGCGGTCCGCGCTGATCAGGACGATCTCCAGGACGTCGGGGGAGTGCAGCGCGGCGAGCTGGGCCAGCACCGCGCGGGCCAGCCCGGCGAGCCGCGCGCGCGGGCCCGCCAGCCCGAGCGCCCCGACCTCGCGCAGCCCGGCGGTCACCGGGACCGCGGGCAGCGGCGCGTCGCCGCCGGGCGCCACCCGGTCGGCCGTGCCGAGCCGCACGGTGAGCGCCTCCGGGTGGCCCGGGCCGCGCTCCCACAGCCGCGGCCCCGGTCCGAGCGCCGTCAGCAGCAACGAGGCGGGGTCCGGCCAGGTCTCCGGCGCGCGGGAGGTGCCCGCGGGGGCCGTCGGCGCCGGTCCGGCGGGCTCCTCGTCGTACGCGTACGTGCCGGACCCGGTGGTGTCCTGGGTGGAGCCGCGCCCGCCGGCCAGCCGCCGCGCCCACGCGCCGAGCCCGCCGCGCCTGCGCACGCCCTGGGGCACGTCGGTGCCCCGCAGGGGCGTTCCCTTGCGTCCGGTGCCGGCGTCCGGGCCGGGGGCGCCCGCGGGGCCGGAGGCCTCGCCGAAGGGGGCGGTTCCGGCGGCGTCCGCGCCGAGGACGTCCGCGCCGGGGGCGGCTGCTTCGTAGCCGTCCGTTCCGTACGCGCCCGCTCCGTACGCGCCGCCGTGCGTGTCGCCTCCGGCGGGGGCCGGGCGGGGCGTGCCCGCCGTGGGGCCGGTGCCGTGGCTCTCGATGCGGGGCGCGCCGCCCTGACCGGGCACCTGGGGCGGCTCGGCCGGCGCCGCGCCGGTGCCGTGGTCCGCCGTGCCGTAGGCGTGGTGCGTCCGCGCGGCGGGGCCGCCCCACTCGTCGGTCCCGGCTCCGCGGGCCGGGCCGTCCGGCCCGCCGGCCCTGTTCGCGAAGCCGTCCGGCGTGCCTGCCGTGTGCGGGAAAACGTCCGTCCCGCCCGCCGTGCGTGGGCGCGTGCCCGCCCTCCCGGTCGTGCGTGCGGGGCCGTCCGTCGCACCGCTCGGGAGCGGGGAATCGACCGTGCCGCCCGCCGTACGCGCGGAACCGTCCGCCGTGCCCGCGCCCCCCACGGGCGCGTGTCCCTGTGCCCCGTCGGCCACGCGCGCGTGGACCACCTCGTCGCCGTCGCCCGTCCCGGCGGCGGACGGGAGTGCCCGTGCACCGGACAGCCGTACGTGCCCCTCGCCGTCCGGGGTCGTCGCCACCCGCGCCTGCGCCCCCTCGCGGACCGGCACGAGCCGCAGGGCCGACTCGCCGATCCGCAGCAGCGCCCCCGGCACGAAGCGGACCGGGCGGGTGCCCACGCGGGTGCCGTCCAGAGTGGTGCCGTTGGTGGAGCCGAGGTCGGCGACCGAGACGTGGCCGTCGGAGGCGACGGTCACGGCGCAGTGCATCCGGGAGACGTCCGGGTCGTCGAGCGCGACGTCGGCGTCGGCGGAGCGGCCGAGCTGGATCTGGCCGCCGTGCAGCAGGTGGACGCCCCCGGCGTCGGGGCCGGCGACCACGTGGAGCTGGGCCGGGGCGTCGGCCGGCTCGGCGTGCGGGTCGGGCTCGCCCGGGGCGCCCAGGCAGAGCACGGCGCCGTCGGTCAGCGGGGGCTCGCCCAGGGTGCTGCGCTGGGCGTCGAGCCGCTGCGCGCCGGCGTAGAGCACCACCTGGCCGGTGCCCGGGCCCTCACCACCGGGGAGCGCCGCGGCCAGTGCGGAGGCGACCGCGGCCAGGGCCGTGCCGGCCGGTGCGGTGACCAGCACGTCGCAGCTCGCGGCGCGGCCCCCCACCGAAGCATGCGGGCCCAGCGGGTCTACGACGGTCAGCCGGATCTGCATCGCCGTCAGCGGTCCCTTCGCGCGGGCGCCCGCGCGCCGGGGACAGAAGCCGTCTACCACGGTCCCCCACCGCGGACTTCCCCCACCGCCACACGAGCACGTCGGCCAGTACTGCACGCATCCTCGCACCTGCCACTGACAACGCGCCCGCCACCCGCCGTCAAATGATCTTGATTGGTCGCCTCTGCCCGCAAAAGTGCCTGACAGGTGGTGCCCCGATGATCGAACGGCGTCCGCTTGAGATCGGTCACGTCCGGGCCCGGCAACCAAGGGACCGGGTCGAGCGTCTTTCCCTCGAACCTGCACCTGAACGGGTACGGACACGGAACGTAAGACGTACCTGCGGACCAATGGGAACCCCACAGAACGACGACAACCCGGTGCCGGGACCACGGCACTACAGTGGGTCGGAACAGCCAGCAAGCAACAGGGAGCGCATGACGTGCGGCCGGTAGGCAGCAAGTACCTCCTCGAGGAGCCCCTCGGCCGCGGCGCGACGGGCACCGTCTGGCGGGCCCGCCAGCGGGAGACCGCGGGTGCCGAGGCGGCCGTGGCCGGACAGCCCGGCGAGACCGTCGCGATCAAGGTCCTCAAGGAGGAGCTCGCGAGCGATCCCGACATCGTGATGCGCTTCCTGCGGGAGCGCTCCGTCCTGCTCCGGCTGACCCACCCCAACATCGTCCGCGTCCGCGACCTGGTCGTCGAGGGCGAGCTGCTGGCGCTCGTCATGGACCTCGTCGACGGTCCCGACCTGCACCGCTACCTGCGCGAGAACGGGCCGTTCACCCCGGTCGCCGCGGCGCTGCTCACCGCCCAGATCGCCGACGCCCTCGCCGCCAGCCACACCGACGGCGTCGTCCACCGCGACCTGAAGCCGGCCAACGTCCTGCTGAAGCAGACCGGTGGCGAGATGCACCCGATGCTCACCGACTTCGGCATCGCCCGCCTCGCCGACTCGCCCGGCCTCACCCGCACCCATGAGTTCGTCGGCACGCCCGCGTACGTGGCGCCGGAGTCCGCCGAGGGCCGCCCGCAGACCTCCGCCGTCGACGTGTACGGCGCCGGCATCCTGCTGTACGAGCTGGTCACCGGCCGGCCCCCGTTCGGCGGGGGCTCCGCCCTGGAGGTCCTGCACCAGCACCTGAGCGCCGAACCCCGCCGCCCCTCCACCGTCCCCGACCCGCTGTGGACGGTCATCGAGCGCTGCCTGCGCAAGAACCCCGACGAGCGCCCCAGCGCCGAGAACCTCGCCCGCGGCCTGCGCGTCGTCGCCGAGGGCATCGGCGTGCACTCGAGCAGCGCGCAGATCGGCGCCGCCGAGAACGTCGGCGTGCTCCTCGCACCCGACCCGGCCCCCGCGCAGGTACCGGGCGCCCCCGGCGCCGCGGACCCGACCCAGGTCCTGCCCCAGAACCCGAACGGCGCCTACGACCCGAACGGCGCGACCAGCGTCCTGCCGCACACCGGCAACGCCTCGGGCGCCGCCGACCCCACCGCCGTACTCCCGAACCGCGGCGCGGCCGACCCGACCGCCGTCATGCCACCGGTGCCGCCGGGACAGCCGGGCGGGCCGGGGCAGGGCCAGGACGGGCAGCCCGGCGGACCCGACGACCCGCACCCCTGGCAGAACCAGCTGCGCGCCGCACGCGACCGCAACGAGCAGACGCAGGTCCAGTACCTCGACCCGAACGAGGACCCGCTGCGCCGCCGCCCCCAGCGGCAGGTCTCCCGCCCGCAGCAGCCGCCACGCCAGGCCCCGCAGGGCCCGCCTCCCCAGCAGCCCGGCTACGGCTATCCGCAGCAGCAACAGCCGCAGCGGTACGCCACCCAGCAGCCCCAGCAGCCGCCCCGGCCCCAGCCGCAGCGGTACGCCCCGCCGCACACGCCCGAGCCCCAGCCGCCCCGGCGTGAGCCCAGGCCGCCGCGGCAGCGCAGCGCCAACCCGATGCGGATCCCCGGGCTGGGCTGCCTCAAGGGATGCCTGTTCACGCTCGTCATCCTGTTCGTGGCCGGCTGGCTCATCTGGGAGCTGAGCCCCCTGCAGGACTGGATCGGCACGGGCAAGGGCTACTGGGAGCAGCTCAGTGACTGGTTCACCACCGTGACGGACTGGATCGGCGACCTGGGCGGCGGCTCGGGCGGCGGGACTTCGACCGGTAACTGAGCCGCCGGCGGACCGCGTTCTCGCCGAATCCGACGACGAGTCTGGAGATTTGTCGACACCCGGCGGGTGATTTCCGCCTCCGCTGTGAAGGTTGGCTCCCCGGACGCGTACTTTTAGCGCAACACGCGTCGGTAGGAGCAGCCTTGGCACGGAAGATCGGCAGCCGGTACACCGCCCACCAGGTCCTCGGTCGGGGCAGTGCCGGCACGGTGTGGCTGGGCGAGGGTCCCGAGGGACCCGTCGCGATCAAGCTGCTGCGCGAGGACCTGGCGTCCGACCAGGAGCTCGTCTCGCGCTTCGTGCAGGAGCGCACCGCCCTGCTCGGCCTGGAGCACCCCCACGTCGTCTCCGTGCGCGACCTGGTGGTCGACGGCAACGACCTCGCCCTGGTCATGGACCTGGTCCGCGGCACGGATCTGCGCACCCGCCTCGACCGGGAGCGGCGCCTGGCGCCCGAGGCCGCGGTGGCCGTCGTCGCCGACGTCGCCGACGGCCTGGCCGCCGCGCACGCCGCCGGGGTCGTGCACCGCGACGTCAAGCCCGAGAACGTGCTGCTCGACATGCAGGGCCCGCTCGGCCCCGGCGGCTCGCACCCGGCCCTCCTGACGGACTTCGGGGTGGCCAAGCTCATCGACACCCCGCGGCGCACCCGCGCCACGAAGATCATCGGCACGCCGGACTACCTGGCGCCGGAGATCGTCGAGGGCCTGCCCCCGCGCGCGGCGGTGGACATCTACGCGCTGGCCACGGTCCTGTACGAGCTGCTCGCGGGCTTCACGCCGTTCGGCGGCGGCCACCCCGGCGCGGTGCTGCGCCGCCATGTGACCGAGCGGGTCGTCCCCCTCCCCGGCATCCCGGACGAGCTGTGGCAGCTGCTCGTGCAGTGCATGGCCAAGGCGCCGGCCTCCCGGCTGCGCGCCTCCGAGCTGGGCGCCCGGCTGCGCGAGCTGCTGCCGATGCTGGCCGGGATGGGCCCGCTGGACGTGGACGAGCCCGACGCGGAGCAGGAGGAGGACGCGCCCGAGGAGCCGCCGGCGCCGGCCGCGCCCGCGGGGGAGCCGGTGCGGCGCCGGGGAGCGGTGCCCCTGGTGCCGGGGGCGAAGCCGGCCGACTCCAACCGCGACACGCACACCTCCATGCGCGTACCGGCCCCCGACGAGCTGGCCGGCGGCGCCCGCGGCACCGCCCGGGCCCCGCGCGCGTCCGGCGCCCCGCGCCCCGGTTCGGCCCGCAACCGCGCCACCGCGCGGCGCCGCCGGCTGGCGCTGGGCGCGGGCGGGGTCGCCCTGGTGGCGGCGATCGGTGTCGGTACGTGGCTGGCCACGGGCGGTGACGAGGGTGGCGCGGGGCCCCAGGACACGCGGAACTCGGCGCCGGCCTCTCCATGAGGCTCTCCGCCGGGCCGGGAGCGCCGTGGCCACCGTCACCCGTTACGGTCCGGCGAATACCGGTGGACGGAGCCGTTACGCTGGATGCGTGGCAGTCGTCGATGTATCCGAAGAGCTGAAGTCCCTCTCCTCGACCATGGAGTCGATCGAGGCCGTCCTGGACCTCGACAGGATGAGGGCAGACATCGCCGTGCTCGAGGAGCAGGCGGCCGCGCCGTCCCTCTGGGACGACCCGGAAGCGGCGCAGAAGATCACCAGCAAGCTCTCCCACCTCCAGGCCGAGGTGCGGAAGGCCGAGGCCCTGCGCGGCCGGATCGACGATCTCGGCGTGCTCTTCGAGATGGCCGAGGAGGAGGATGACCCGGACACCCGTGCCGAGGCCGAGTCCGAGCTCACGGCCGTCAAGAAGGCGCTGGACGAGATGGAGGTCCGCACGCTGCTCTCGGGTGAGTACGACGCCCGTGAGGCGCTCGTCAACATCCGCGCCGAGGCCGGTGGCGTGGACGCCGCCGACTTCGCCGAGAAGCTTCAGCGCATGTACCTGCGCTGGGCCGAGCAGCGCGGCTACAAGACCGAGATCTACGAGACGTCCTACGCGGAGGAGGCCGGCATCAAGTCGACCACCTTCGCCGTGCAGTCGCCGTACGCCTACGGCACCCTCTCCGTCGAGCAGGGCACGCACCGCCTGGTGCGCATCTCGCCCTTCGACAACCAGGGGCGCCGCCAGACCTCCTTCGCCGGTGTCGAGATCCTCCCCGTGGTCGAGCAGACCGACCACATCGAGATCGACGAGTCCGAGCTGCGGGTGGACGTGTACCGCTCGTCCGGTCCCGGCGGCCAGGGCGTGAACACCACCGACTCCGCGGTGCGGCTCACCCACCTCCCCACCGGCATCGTGGTCTCCTGCCAGAACGAGCGCTCCCAGATCCAGAACAAGGCCACCGCCATGAACGTCCTCCAGGCCAAGCTCCTGGAGCGGCGCCGCCAGGAGGAGCAGGCCAAGATGGACGCCCTCAAGGGCGACGGCGGCAACTCCTGGGGCAACCAGATGCGTTCGTACGTGCTGCACCCGTACCAGATGGTCAAGGACCTGCGCACCGAGCACGAAGTGGGCAACCCCGAGGCCGTGTTCAACGGCGAGATCGACGGCTTCCTGGAGGCCGGAATTCGCTGGCGCAAGCAGCAGGAGAAGTAGCGCGAAGCGGAGACGCCGCTTTGTCGACAAGGCAACTGCCGCCCTTCGGGCGGCGGTTGCCTTTTGTCTGGCCCCTTGTTCGCCGGTGATGTCTGGGTTTTACATCACACTCACACCCTTTGCTTCCGGCATACGTCCCTTACCTGGACATCGCGTACGCAACGGCCTTGACGTTGCTTTGAACATTCGTAAGGGTGAGGCGCGGCATGCGTATTTCTGGGGCGCATGTGAACCGGGGGACTTCAGCGCGCAGCTACCTCCCGTTGATCACGGCCCCCGAGTGCGGCCTCACTGACTAATCGGCTACTGGGGGTAGCAACTACATGACGAAGAAGACGCGCATCCGTGTCGCGCGCATAGCGGCCGGCGCAGTGATCGCGGCCGGCGCCTCCCTGACCGCCGCGGGCGCCGCTTCGGCGCTCGACATCGGCGTGAGCGCGGGTGTCGGCGACACCAACGTCGACCTCGGCGTGAGCGTCAACGGTGACGACGAGGAGCCGACGAACCCGCCCACCGACATCCCGACGGACCCGAACCCGACGGATCCCACGGACCCGACCGATCCGACGGACCCGACGGACCCCACCGAGCCCACGGACCCGACGGAGCCCACGGACCCGACGGACCCGACCGATCCGACGGACCCCACCGAGCCCACGGACCCGACGGACCCGACCGAGCCCACGGACCCGACGGAGCCCACGGACCCGACGGACCCGACCGAGCCCACGGACCCCACCGAGCCCACGAACCCGGGTAATGGCGGCGACAACGGTGGCAACGGCGACAACGGTGGCAACGGTGGCAACAACACCGACCCCGACGGCGGCAGCAACGACAACGTCGCCCAGGACGAGGGTTCCTCGGCCCTGACCGACACCGGCGAAGAGGCCCAGGCCTCCGACACCGCCGCCCAGGGCAGCGGTGACGAGCTGGCCGAGACCGGCGCCGCGGAGACCACGTTCCTGCTGGTCGGCGCCGCCACGATGATCGCCGGTGGCATCGGCTTCCGCCTGCTGCCGCGCATGATGAACGGCCGCGGCGCGGCTGCCTGACGGTAGCCGTACGCGTACGCACCGCGTACGCGCCCCGCACGCACACGAAGGGGCCCGGAGCGCACATCGCGCTCCGGGCCCCTTCCGTGACCGTGTGCGGGGGCCCGCAGGGCCCTCCGCGGGGGTGTCAGGCGGTCTGGTGGGCCAGCAGGGCCACCGCCGCGACCAGCACCGCCAGCAGTGCGATCAGCGTCATCGGATTCAGTCCGGCGAAGAAGTTCCCCTGCTGCATCCGCTCGCGGTTCGCCCGGCACACCGGGCACCTGCCCTCACTCACGGGCGCCGCGCAGTTCGCGCACACCAACCGGTCGTACGTCATGCGCTCACCCTCCTTGCCGCCGGCTCCGTCAGGACAACGCCCGCACCGACGCGAACGTTCCCCCTTCCACTGTGCCAGGTTCCGAGGGGCCCCGCGCGCCCTCGCTCCAGGGACAAAACGCGCAACTGATGCGCAACCCCGACCGGTGACTGCGGTCGGCTCCCCGGTTCGCGTATGGTCACGCACATCTACCCCCGGCGACCCGTGGTGCATCCGTGATCCGATTCGACAACGTCTCCAAGGTCTACCCCAAACAGAACCACCCAGCCCTCAGGGATGTCTCCCTGGAGGTCGAGAAGGGTGAGTTCGTCTTCCTCGTGGGGTCCTCCGGCTCCGGAAAGTCCACCTTCCTGCGGCTGGTCCTCCGCGAGGAGCGGTGCAGCCACGGGCAGGTGCACGTTCTGGGCAAGGACCTCGCCCGCCTGTCCAACTGGAAGGTGCCGCAGATGCGGCGCCAGCTGGGGACGGTGTTCCAGGACTTCCGCCTGCTGCCGAACAAGACGGTCGGCGAGAACGTCGCCTTCGCCCAGGAGGTCATCGGCAAGTCCCGCGGCGAGATCCGCAAGTCCGTGCCGCAGGTGCTCGACCTCGTCGGGCTCGGTGGCAAGGAGGACCGCAGGCCCGGTGAGCTGTCCGGCGGTGAGCAGCAGCGCGTCGCCATCGCGCGCGCCTTCGTCAACCGGCCCAAGCTGCTGATCGCCGACGAGCCCACCGGCAACCTCGACCCGCAGACCTCCGTCGGCATCATGAAGCTGCTCGACCGCATCAACCGGACGGGCACCACCGTGATCATGGCCACCCACGACCAGAACATCGTGGACCAGATGCGCAAGCGCGTCATCGAGCTGGAGAAGGGCCGCCTCGTCCGCGACCAGGCGCGCGGCGTCTACGGCTACCAGCACTGACGAGGAACGGAAAGGCTTAACGAGACGCCATGCGCGCCCAGTTCGTGCTCTCGGAGATCGGTGTCGGTCTTCGCCGCAATCTGACGATGACCTTCGCCGTCATCGTCTCCGTCGCCCTGTCCCTGGCCCTGTTCGGCGGTTCGCTGCTGATGAGCGACCAGGTCAACACCATGAAGGGCTACTGGTACGACAAGGTCAACGTCACCGTCTACCTCTGCAACAAGAGCGACGCGAAGTCCGATCCCGCCTGTGCCAAGGGCGCGGTGACCGAGGACCAGAAGAAGCAGATCCTCGCCGACCTCGAAGAGCTGTCGGTCGTGGACAAGGTGACGTACGAGTCACAGGACGAGGCGTACAAGCACTACAAGGACCAGTTCGGCGACTCGCCGCTGGCCAGTTCGCTCACGCCGGACCAGATGCAGGAGTCGTACCGGATCAAGCTGAAGGACCCGGAGAAGTACCAGGTCATCGCGACCGCCTTCGACGGCCGGGACGGCGTGCAGTCCGTCGCGGACCAGCGCGCGACCCTGGACAACCTCTTCGAGCTCCTCAACGGCATGAACTGGGCGGCGCGCGCGGTGATGGCGCTCATGCTGGTCGTCGCGCTCATGCTGATCGTCAACACGGTGCGCGTCTCGGCGTTCAGCCGGCGGCGCGAGACCGGCATCATGCGGCTGGTCGGCGCCTCGGGCTTCTACATCCAGGCGCCGTTCATCATGGAGGCGGCGGTCGCCGGCCTCATCGGCGGCGCGGTCGCCTGCGGCTTCCTGGTGACCGCGCGGTACTTCATCATCGACCACGGGCTCGCCCTGGCCGACAAGCTGGCCCTGATCGACTTCATCGGCTGGGACGCCCTGCTGACGAAGCTTCCGCTCATCCTGGCCACCAGTCTGCTGATGCCCGCGTTGGCCGCGTTCTTCGCGCTGCGCAAGTACCTGAAGGTGTGACACATACCAAGAGGGCCGAACGGTCAAGCGACCGTGCGGCCCTCTTGCGTTGTCCTAGACTCACCGGCATGTCAGGTCGTGACCCGTTCTGTCAGCCCCGTCGCGTACGCCATGGGGCCGCCCTGACCTTGGTGTTCGCGAGCGTGCTCGTCGCCGGCGCGGCCACCGGCTCGTTCCCCGAGGCCGACCGGAAGCCCGCGCCCGACACGGCGCGTTCGGCCGCCCCGACCGGCCAGCAGGGTCAGCACGGTCAACACGCCGACGTCGCGCGGGCGGCGGCCGAGGCGATGGCCGACGGCAAGTCCCCCGTGGAGGCCGCCGAGCGCGCCGTCAGCCGCAGCGGGGACCGCTGGGGCGCCGTCTACTCCCGGGGTGAGTACGAGGAGTTGGAGGACGCCCTCGACGGCCGGTACACCGGCGTCGGACTCTCCGCGCGCCGCGAGCGCGACGGCCGCATCGAGGTCACCAAGGTGCGCTCCGGCTCGCCCGCCGCCGGCGCCGGGATCCGCGAGGGCGACCGGCTGCGCAGCGTCGACGGCGAGCGGGTCGACGGGCGCCCCGTCACGGAGGTCGTCTCGATACTGCGCGGCGACGCCGAGCGGGAGCCCGCCGGGACCGCCGTCCGGCTCGGCCTGGAACGCGGCACGCGCGCGTGGACCGAGACCGTACGCCGGGCCAGGCTCTCCACCGACCCCGTGACCGTGCGCACGCTCGCCGGCGGCGTCACGGTCGTCAAGGTCCTCTCCTTCAGCAAGGGCGTAGGAGAACAGGTGCGCGGCGCCGTGGAGCGGCTGCCGTCCGGCGCCGGAGTCGTCCTCGACCTGCGCGGCAACTCCGGCGGCCTGGTCGCCGAGGCCGTCACCGCCGCCTCCGCCTTCCTCGACGGCGGCCTGGTCGCCACGTACGACGTCGAAGGTGACCAGCGGGCCCTGCACGCCGAGCCCGGCGGCGACACCACCAGACCCCTGGTCGCGTTCGTCGACGGCGGCACCA
The DNA here is from genome assembly GCF_042744565.1 of Streptomyces sp. NPDC058812. Lineage (NCBI taxonomy): Bacteria > Bacillati > Actinomycetota > Actinomycetes > Kitasatosporales > Streptomycetaceae > Streptomyces > Streptomyces sp. NPDC058812. The sequence continues at coordinate 815,009 of NZ_JBHYOB010000001.1, read as the reverse complement.
TGAGCGCGGCCGAACTCCTCACCGGAGCCCTCCAGGACCGCGGACGGGCGGTCGTCCTGGGCTCGCGCACCTTCGGCAAGGGCTCGGTGCAGATGCCGAGCCGGCTGCCCGGCGGCTCGGTGGCCGAGCTGACCGTCGGGCACTACCGCACTCCCTCGGGCCGCGGCGTCGACGGCACGGGCCTCACGCCCGACCTGGAGGTCGACCCGACGGACCCGGCCGCCATGGAACGGGCGCGGACGGTGCTGAGCGGACTGGGACCGGCCGCGTAATCGGCTTTCCGCGGACCCCCTCCGTAGTGCGAAAATGGGCGGCACTATGGCTAAGGAAAAAGGGCGCAAGCTGATCGCGCAGAACAAGAAGGCGCGGCACGACTACCAGATCCTCGACACCTACGAGGCCGGCCTGGTCCTGTCCGGTACCGAGGTGAAGTCGCTGCGCCAGGGACGGGCATCGCTGGCCGACGGCTTCGTGCAGCTGGACGGACACGAGGCGTGGCTGCACAACGTGCACGTGCCCGAGTACAGCCAGGGCACCTGGACCAACCACAGCGCCCGCCGCAAGCGGAAGCTGCTGCTGCACCGCGTGGAGATCGACAAGCTGGAGGCGAAGTCCCAGGAGACCGGTCACACGATCGTTCCCCTGGCGCTGTACTTCAAGGACGGCCGGGCCAAGGTCGAGATCGCGCTGGCGCGCGGCAAGAAGGAGTACGACAAGCGCCAGACCCTCCGGGAGAAGCAGGACCGCCGCGAGGCGGAGCGGACGATCTCGGCGATCCGGCGCAAGCAGCGGGCCTGACCCCCCGGGGAATAGGCTGGCACCCGCGTGCGTTGGTCACGTACGATGGCAACTGCACCCCACAGCGGGTGCGCGCCCTCTTCGGAGGGGATTGAAAAATCAACATGGGGATGATCGGTTTCGACAGCGGATGTCGAAGCAGGGGAAGCGTGTCGAGGAAGCGGCCATGATCTCGTAAACCACAGGCCGAAAAAAATAATCGCCAACACCAAGCGCGATTCCTCCCAGCAGGCCTTCGCCCTCGCTGCCTGATCTCAGGTAGCGAAGCGAGCCTCCTACTACGGGAGTGTCAGCCCGGGGCTGTTCCCGACCCGGATCCTGGCATCAGCTAGGGGACTAAACCTTGATCCCGGTCACGGGGTGAAGAGGGAAACCAAACAGTGACTGAGCCCGTCGGAGACTTGTCCGCGTGATCTCCGGGGCTGAGAAAATCGAAGCGGACTGCACACGGAGAAGCCCTGGTTCCGCACCGTTGGACGCGGGTTCGATTCCCGCCATCTCCACAGTTCCCATGTGGGCGAAGGCCCCGCCGCTCCAGCGCGGCGGGGCCTTCGTCATGCCAGCGCCCGCCCGGCCGGGCCCGCCGAGCCCCGAGCCGGTGCCAAGGCCAGCAGCAGGGCCACCGCGGCCGCCGCGACCGGTACGCCGTAGGCGGCCGTGGGGGAGGCGTGCTCCACCGTCCAGCCGCCCGCCGCGCTGCCGCAGGCGATGCCGCCGAGCAGGCCGGTCACCGCGAGGGTCATGCCCTCGTTCAGGCGGCCCTCCGGGGTGCGGTGCTGGACCAGCGTCATGGTGGTGACCATCGTCGGGGCGGTGGCCATCCCGGCGACCAGCAGCGTGAGCGCCAGCAGCGGCAGTGAGCCGGTGAGGGACGCCGCGAGCAGCGGCAGCGTCAGCAGGGCCGTCATCGCCGCGACGCACCACGGAAGGCGGTGCTCGGCGGGGCCGGCCGGCTTCGTCGCGCCGTACAGCAGGCCCGCCGCGCAGGAACCGGCCGCCTGCAGCGCGAGGACCACCCCGGCCGCCGCACGGTGTCCCTGTGCGTCCGCGAACGCGATCGTGACGACCTCCATGGCCCCGAACACCCCGCCCATCGCCAGGCAGACCATCAGCAGCGGCGGGATTCCCGGGACGCGGAAGGGGGCCTTCGCCGTCGATCGCGGCCGGGCCGGCGGTTCGGTCGAGCGCTGGGCGGTGAACAGCAGCATGCCGCTGACCAGCAGCACCACGCCGGCCAGCGTGCCGGCTTCCGGGAACAGCGCCGTGCACAGGAACGCGGCGAGGACCGGCCCGAGCATGAAGCACAGCTCGTCCGCGGCCTGCTCGAAGGAGTTCGCGGTGTGCAGGGCGTCGGCGGCGCCCTTCCTGCCTCTCAGCAGGTGGGCCCAGCGGGCGCGGGCCATGCCGCCGGTGTTGGGCGTCGTGGCGGTGGCGGCGTACGCGGCGAACAACGTCCAGGCGGGCGCGCCGTACCGGACGCACAGCAGCAGGGCGAGCGAGCCCAGGGCGGCGATCAGGGTGGCGGGCAGCGCCACCCGGGCCTGGCCGTGCCGGTCCACCAGGCGCGCCGTCCACGGGGCGACCAGCGCCGTCGCCGCGAGTCCCGTCGCGGTCACGGCGCCGGCGAGGGCGTACGAACCACGGGTGCCGGCGATCATCACAACCGCGCTCACGCTGAACATGCCCATGGGCAGCCGCGCCATGAGATTTCCGATCGTGAACGCTCGGGCGCCGGGTATGGCGAGGAGGCGCCGGTAGGGGCCGGGCGGCCGGCGCCGGGTGCGCGGGCCGAAGTCGGCGGCGACCAGGGTGTCGGCGGTGACGGCGAGGAAGGCGGTCCGGGAGGACGGGCGTTCGTAGGTCGGTTGCGGCATGCGCTTACCGTCGCCCGAGGGTGACCAAGGGGTCCAACACCTTCTCCGGACCCATTCACGCACTCCCGTTGTAAATTCGCCTGATGTCCGCACCCGCACACCTCGACCCCCGCCTCCTGCGCGCCTTCGTCACCGTCGCCGAGGACCTGCACTTCACCCGGGCCGCCGCCCGCCTGTACGTCGCCCAGCAGGCGCTCAGCAGGGACGTACGGCGCCTGGAGCGGGAGTTGGGCACCGAGCTGTTCGTCCGCACCACCCGGCAGGTGACCCCGACGGCCGACGGCGAGCGGCTGTTGCCGTACGCCCGCCGCGTCCTCCAGGCGCAGGACGACCTCCTGGCCGCCTTCGGACAGGCCCGCCCGCTGCTGGTCGACCTCAACTCCCCGGGACTGGTCACCGGCCGCCTGGTCCTGGAGCGCGCCCGCGGGCTCGCGCCCGGGGAGGAGTTGATGGCGCGTTACGAGAGCGGGCTGACCCACGCCGCCGCCGAACTGCTCGCGGGCCGCCTCGACGTCTCCTTCGGCCGGTTCGCGGGCCTCGCCCCGGCGCTGCGGGCCGGGCTCGGCCACCAACCCGTCCGCTACGAGCCCATGGCGGTCGTCCTGCCCGAGGACCACCCGCTGGCCGGACTGCCCCGGGTGCCGCTCGCCGCACTCGCCGGCGAGACCGTGTACGCCGGGGCCGGAAACCCGCGGACATCGGAGTGGACCGACCTCGCGCACCGCCTGTTCGAGGGGCGCGGCATCGCGGTGGCGGCACCCGCTCCGCTGGCCGTCGGGGAGGAGGAGTTCCAGCGGATCATGGACAAGACGCGCAATCCGATCCTCGCCGTGGTGAGCTTTCCGGCCATGGCGTCGACCGTGGTGCGCCCGCTCGTCGATCCCGTGCCGCTGTCGCCGGTGTCACTGGTCTGGCGAAAGGGGCTGGCGCACCCGGCGTTCGACGCGCTGCGCCGGGCGGCTGCCCAGGTCGCGGCCGAGGAGGGCTGGCTCCGCAGGCCCGCCGGAGGATGGATTCCCGCCGTCGACGCCGCTGTGATGTCCGTCCACAACTGACACGCGGGAGCCACACATCCTCCGCGTGCGCTACATTCTTGGCCTGAGCACGGTGTGGTACAGGGGGCGCTCGAACCTGGTGGGGGCCGGTTCGGCCGACGGGTGCTCGGAGTCGTACGCGCACCCGGAACTGTCCCTCGGGGGGAAGTGCGTGCGCGTGAAGAAATGGCAGAAAGACGCCCAACCGGAGTGGCCCCAGGCCGCGTCCGGGATGCGTGATCTCCCGGAGGCGAGACAGGATGCTGACGCCACCGAGGTGTTCCCGGCGACCCGGGCCTTCCCGGTGACCGGGGAGTTCCCGACGGCCGGAACGCCGTCCGCCCGGTCCGCCCAGTCCGACGGGACCACCGCATCCCCCGGGTCCGGCGCGGGGTGGTTCGGGGACTTTGGCGCTGCGGGCGCCGGTACCGACGAGACGGAGGTCCTCGGTTCCCGAATAGGGAGGGACCGGAGGGACCGAATAGGCGGAAGTCCGGTGGGAAGCCCAGCGGCCGGGAGTCCGGCGGGTCCAGACCGCACGGACCGGGGCCGGGTCCGTGATCCGTTCGGTCAGGGGCGGATAACCTGGGGCGGGACCAGCCAGACCGGGGCGAACCGTGACGAGGGGGCCCCGACCTCGGCCGGTACGACCCCGGCGGGCACGGCCCCGGCGGGCACGACCCCGGCGGGCACGGCCCCGGCCGGTCAGGGCCCCAAGGGCACCGCGCCGACCGGCATCGGCCAGAACGGCACCGGCCAGAACGGCACCGGCCCGGACGCCGACAGGACGGACATCCTCCCCTCGGCCGCCCCGACCCGCGCCTTCCCCGCCCCCGTACCCGCACCCACGACCGCGCCCGGCCCCGCCACCGCCGCCCTCCGCGACCCCTGGCAGGACACCCCGGACGTCGGCGATCACACCCACGACCCGCACGAGGTGACGGTCCAGCTCGACGCCGTCCAGCTCGGCGACGGCGTTCTTCGCCGCGTCGACAGCGGGCACCGCAAGAGCGGCCCGGAACGCGAGTCCGACGGACCGGTCTTCGTCGACGCGTCCGGACGCCGCAGCCGCCTGTACCGCCGTCTCGGCATCGCCGTCGGCGTCGCCTGCGCGGTCTACGCCGTCGTCATCGTCTCCACGCTGCTGTCCGGCAACTCCAACGCGCCCTGGCTGCCCGTGGAGGGCCAGCAGGAGGGCAAGCCGGCCGGCCAGGTCGACACCACCCCGCTGCCCTCGCAGTCCGCGCGGCCCTCGGGCACCGGCAGCGCCGCTCCGCAGACCAGCCCCTCCGCCGGCACCGGCGTGACCACGGCGCCGGGCGCCGACGCCCCCGCGCCCGGTACGTCGGGTACCGCGCGGCAGCCCGGCACCAGCGCCGACCCCGAGCCCTCGGAGACCGGGGCCGGTACGCAGCCGGGCGGCGGCGGCGCGACCGACCCGGACCCGACGCAGTCGACGCAGGTTCCGCCGCCCGCCACCACGGACCCGTCGACCCCGGCGGGCGGCGGCGACCCCACGGTCGATCCGACCGCGCCCACGGTCGACCCCACAACGGGCACCGACCCGGGCGGCGGCGACACGACCGCCAACGGCGCGAGCGATCCCCTCTCCGCCGCCGGGCCCGCCGACCAGCCCGTCGCCGCCGGCCCGGACAACACCCCCACGTCCCCTTCCCTGTCCCCGGAGAACACCCTCTGATGGCATCCCGCACCCGCCGTCACGGGGCCGCGCGCAGCGCCCGTGACGGCGCCCGGCGCCGCCGCCTGCCCCTGCGTCTGCTGCTTCCGCTGCTCGTCCTCGCCGCCCTGTCGGCGATGCTCATGCTGCGCGGGTACGTGCACAGCGAGATCCTCGCCGACCACCGGGTCCAGCCGCCCGCCGCCACCGACCAGGTGCCGGAGAAGATCCTGGAGGGCGGCCCGGTCATCGACGCCCGCGGCGGCCGCACCGAGAGCCTGAGCGTGCCCGACCACCGCCTGGTCCTCACGTTCGACGACGGCCCGGACCCGACCTGGACGCCGCGGGTGCTGGACGTGCTGAAGAAGCACGACGCGCACGCGGTCTTCTTCGTCACCGGCACCATGGCCTCCCGCTACCCCGACCTCGTCGAGCGCATGGTCGACGAGGGCCACGAGGTGGGCCTGCACACCTTCAACCACCCCGACCTCTCCTTCCAGTCCAAGAAGCGCATCGACTGGGAGCTGTCGCAGAACCAGCTGGCGATCACCGGCGCGGCGGGCATCCGCACCTCGCTCTTCCGCCCGCCGTACTCCTCCTTCTCCGACGCCATGGACAACAAGTCCTGGCCGGTCACCGAGTACATCGGCAGCCGCGGCTACATCACCGTCGTCAACAACACCGACAGCGAGGACTGGCAGCGGCCCGGCGTCGACGAGATCATCCGCCGCGCCACGCCCAAGGACGGCGAGGGCGCCATCGTCCTGATGCACGACTCGGGCGGTGACCGCAGCCAGACGGTCGCGGCGCTGGACAGGTTCCTGCCCGACCTGCAGAAGAAGGGCTACGAGTTCGACAACCTCACCGAGGCCCTCGACGCGCCCAGCGCGATGAGTCCGGTGACCGGCGCCGAACTGTGGAAGGGCAAGGCCTGGGTCTTCCTCGTCCAGGCCTCGGAGAAGATCACCGACGGCCTGGTGGTGGGCCTGGCGATCATCGGGACCCTGGTCATCAGCCGCTTCGTGCTGATGCTGCTCCTCTCCGGCGTCCACGCCCGCCGGGTCCGCCGCAAGGGCTTCCGCTGGGGCCCGCCGGTGACCGAACCGGTGACGGTGCTGGTGCCGGCGTACAACGAGGCCAAGTGCATCGAGAACACCGTCCTCTCCCTGATGGCCAGTGACCACCCCGTCGAGGTCATCGTCATCGACGACGGCTCCAGCGACGGCACGGCCCGGATCGTCGAGGCGATGGGCCTGCCGGGCGTCCGGGTGATCCGCCAGCTCAACGCGGGCAAGCCGGCGGCGCTCAACCGCGGTCTGGCGAACGCCAGTCACGACATCGTCGTCATGATGGACGGCGACACGGTCTTCGAACCGTCCACCGTCCGCGAACTCGTCCAGCCCTTCGGCGACCCGAAGGTGGGCGCCGTGGCCGGCAACGCGAAGGTCGGCAACAAGGACAGCCTCATCGGCGCCTGGCAGCACATCGAGTACGTGATGGGCTTCAACCTGGACCGCCGGATGTACGACGTCCTCGGCTGCATGCCGACCATCCCCGGCGCGGTGGGCGCCTTCCGGCGCTCGGCGCTGGCACCGATCGGCGGCATGAGCGACGACACCCTCGCCGAGGACACCGACGTCACCATGGCGCTGCACCGCGCCGGCTGGCGCGTGGTCTACGCCGAGAACGCCCGCGCCTGGACCGAGGCCCCCGAGACCGTCCAGCAGCTGTGGTCCCAGCGCTACCGCTGGTCGTACGGCACCATGCAGGCCATCTGGAAGCACCGCCGCGCGGTGATCGAGAAGGGCCCCTCGGGCCGCTTCGGCCGCGTGGGCCTGCCCTTCGTCTCCCTGTTCATGGTCCTGGCCCCCCTCCTGGCCCCGCTGATCGACGTCTTCCTGCTCTACGGCATCGTCTTCGGCCCGACCCAGAAGACGATCGTGGCGTGGCTGGGCGTCCTGGCCATCCAGGCGGTCTGCGCGGCGTACGCCTTCCGTCTCGACCGCGAACGCATGACCCACCTGATCTCGCTGCCGCTGCAGCAGATCCTCTACCGCCAGCTCATGTACGTAGTGCTGCTCCAGTCCTGGATCACCGCGCTCACCGGCGGCCGCCTGCGCTGGCAGAAGCTCCGGCGCACCGGCGTGGTCGGGGCGCCCGGCGGCTCGGTGCCGCGCCAGGGTTCGCGGGGCAGCGATGATCGGAGGCCCGTGGCATGACCCACGGATACACGACCGGTACGGGTACGAACCCGGAGCCGGCCGGCCCGTACGGGGCCGCGGGGATGCCGTACGCCGTCCCGCAGCAGCGCACGACGGAGCCCGCACCCGGGCCCGCTCCCGCCCCGGCCGCCGGGAAACCGGGCCGCGACCGGTACCTGGACCTGCTGCGCTCCATCGCCCTGGTCCGCGTCGTGGTGTACCACCTGTTCGGCTGGGCCTGGCTGTCGGTGGTGTTCCCGTCGATGGGCGTGATGTTCGCGCTGGCGGGTTCGCTGATGGCGCGCTCGCTGAAGCGCCCGGCGATGGGCGTGATCCGCGGCCGCGTGCGCCGCCTCCTGCCGCCGATGTGGGCGTTCGCCGCGGTCGTGCTCGCGATGATGTTCGTGAACGGCTGGAACCCGACGGACGACCCGGACCGCGGGGGCACCTGGGGCCTGATCGAGCTGTTCAACTACATCGTGCCGATCGGCGCACCCCCCTATCCCTGGCACATCGGCTCCAAGTCCGGCCTGCTGGAAGACACCTGGGCGGTGCAGGCCGCGGGGCCGCTGTGGTATCTGCGCGCCTACCTGTGGTTCGTCATCGCCTCCCCGCTGCTGCTCTGGCTGTTCCGCAAGGCTCCCTGGCCGACGCTGCTCGCGCCGCTCGGCCTCACGGCGATCGTCGGCACGGGCGTGGTGACCATTCCCGGCGAGACGGGCAACGCCGTCACCGACTTCGCCGTCTACGGCGGCTGCTGGGTCCTGGGCTTCGCCCACCACGAGGGCCTGCTGAAGCAGATCCCGCGGTACGTCTCCGTCTCCTGCGCGTCCCTGATCATGGCCTTCGGCCTGTGGTGGGCCTCGAACCACCTGGGCCCCGACGGCTGGGACCTCAACGACATCCCGCTGGCCCAGGCCACCTGGTCGTTCGGGTTCGTCGTGATCCTGCTCCAGTACTCCCCGTCGTGGCGGGAACTCCCGGGGCGGCTGGCCAAGTGGGACAAGCTGGTGACCCTCTCCAACAACCGCGCGGTCACCATCTACCTGTGGCACAACCTGCTGATCATGGCGACCGTCCCGATCATCGACCTGGCCTACCAACTGCCCTTCATGCAGAGCGAGCGCGCGGTGGCCGCCCTCGACGGCGCGTACACGATCTGGATGTTCGCCCTCGTCTGGCCGCTCATCGGGCTGATGGTCCTCGCCGTGGGCTGGGTCGAGGACCTGGCGGCGAAGCGCAAGCCGCGGCTCTGGCCGAACGGCACGAAGCGCGCCGCCGGGAGCCGGCCCAGGGCGCGGGCGGCCCACCGGGGCTGACGCCGGGCGGGCCCGGGTACCGTGCCGACGCGTCCCGTGCGAGACTGCCCCGGTTGCGGAAGTGAACAGGGCGGCGCGAGCCGGTCAGGGGGACAAGCGGGATGAGTAAGCGCCAGACGCAGAAGATGCTCCGGCTGATGGCGAGCGGAGAACCGGTCGAGCTCACCAGTCCGATGGCGTCCGTGAAGAAGCTCGCCAAGCTCGCCTTCGTCGCCCAACAGTTCGGGTACGAGTACGCCGACGTACGGCAGGGCGGCGGGAGCAACAGCTCTCTCAGGATGCTGCTGGTCCCCGACCCCAGCCCGCAGGCGCGGAGCCGGGCCGCGCAGAACTGGGCGCAGTACCCGAACGCCGGCGACGGGGTGTCGGTGCCCCCGCTCGTGCCGGACGCCTTCGAACTCCTCAAGGCGCGGCTCAACTTCGACCTCACCGGCAAGAGCGCCGAGAAGCGGATGGGCTACGGCGCGCTCGGCGTCACCGTGGGCTGCGTGGTCCTCGCCTACCGCTTCGGCGGTGAGTCCGGCGACTTCGTCGTGGCCGCGATCGTCTGGCTGTGCGTCCTGGCGCTCCTGGGCGTCGGCCTCCTCGTCACCCGCAAGCGCAACGCCAAGTTCGCGGCGCGGCTGCAGGCCGCCGGGTTCGTGCCGGTGGCCGACGAGACGGGGCGGGTGCGGTACCTGGCGCCCGGGGCGCAGCTGCCGGGGCACGGGAATCCGTTCGGCGGCGTCGGCGGGCCCGTGGCCGGCGGCGCGCCGTACGGCTATCCGCAGGCACCCGCCGCTCCCGCCGCTCCCGCCGCACCCGCGGCGCCCGGTGGCTACGGACAGCCCGCGCCCGGCCCGTACGCCCCGCAGCAGCCGCCGTATCCGGCCCAGGCCGCTCAGCCCCCCTACGGGCAGCCGCAGCCGCAGCCGTACGCGCCGCCGCAGGCACAGCAGCCGTACCCGCCCCAGCCCTACCCCCAGCAGCAGCCTCCTCACTGGCAGCCCCAGCCCCCGCAGGGCTGACGGCGGACCCGCGGCGACCTCTCAACCCGCCCCGGCGCCGGGTGAGAGCAACGTTCCCTTCCGGTCATCCACAGCCCCACCGGCCCGAAACGCGTCCTCCCTACCTTCGGTGCAACCGAGATGTGGAGCACCGTGGAGGCGTCATGAGAGTCCCTGGAGGCCGCTGGATCCAGCACTGGGATCCGGAGGACGAGACCTTCTGGAAGGAGACGGGGGAGCGGGTCGCGCGGCGGAACCTGTTCTTCTCCGTCCTCTCCGAGCACATCGGGTTCTCGGTCTGGACGCTGTGGTCCGTGCTGGTGCTCTTCATGGGGCCCGAGTACGGGCTGACACCGGCCGACAAGTTCCTGCTGACGTCCGTGGTGACGCTCGTCGGGGCCGTCGTGCGGGTGCCCTACACCTTCGCGGTCGCGATCTTCGGCGGGCGGAACTGGACGATCGTCTCCGCCGGACTGCTGCTGGTGCCGACCGTGGCCGCGTTCACGGTCATGGAGCCGGGGACGTCCTTCTCGACCTTCCTCCTCGTCGGGCTGCTGGCCGGCATCGGCGGCGGCAACTTCGCCTCCTCCATGACCAACATCAACGCCTTCTTCCCGCTCAGGAAGAAGGGCTGGGCGCTCGGCCTCAACGCCGGGGGCGGGAACATCGGCGTGCCGGTCATCCAGCTGGCCGCGCTCGCGATCATCGGGGCGAGCGGCGGGCCGCGGGTGCTGCTCGGCATCTACATCCCGCTGATCCTGGTGGCCGCCGTCCTCGCGGCCTGCTTCATGGACAACCTCGCCTCCGTGAAGAACGACACCGGGGCCGCCAAGGACGCCGCCCGGGAAGCCCACACCTGGATCATGGCCGTGCTGTACATCGGCACGTTCGGGTCGTTCATCGGCTACAGCTTCGCCTTCGGGCAGGTGCTGCAGACCCAGTTCGGGCGGAGTCCGCTGCAGGCGGCGTACCTCACCTTCATCGGTCCGCTGCTCGGCTCGCTGATCCGGCCGCTGGGGGGCAGGCTCGCCGACCGGTACGGCGGCGCGCGGATCACGCTGTGGAACTTCGTCGCCATGGCCGCCGCCACCGCCGTACTCGTCGCGGCCAGCATGGCGAAGTCGCTCGCGCTGTTCGTCGCCGTGTTCGTGGTGCTGTTCGTGCTCAGCGGGCTCGGCAACGGCTCGACGTTCAAGATGATCCCCGGCATCTTCCAGAACAAGGCGCTCGCCGAGGGACTGAGGGGGGAGGAGGCCGTGGCGTACGGGCGGCGGCTCTCCGGTGCCTCCATGGGGCTGATCGGCGCGGTGGGCGCGCTCGGCGGCGTCGCCATCAACCTCGCCTTCCGGCAGTCCTTCCTCTCCCTCGGCTCGGGCACCGGCGCGTTCGTGGCCTTCCTCGCCTTCTACGCCGTCTGCTTCGCCGTCACGTGGGCGGTATACCTTCGCCGCCCCGCCGCAGGACCGCCGGACGGCCCGGCGGGTCCGGCGGAGGCGAAGGACCGGCTCAGCTACGCCCAGGTATGACGTAACACTGGTGACATGAAGCCGAACCGAGCCCGTCACGCACCGTTGGCAGGCTCGGTCGGCACGTGAGTATGCACGTGGGTGTGAACGATCGGAGCGCGGCGAGCCATGGACGACGAACAGCAGCGGCCTGACCACGGTCCCCTGGCCGGATTCACCGTGGGCGTGACCGCCGCCCGCCGGGCCGACGAACTGGGCGCGCTGCTCCAGCGGCGCGGTGCCGCCGTCCTGCACGCCCCGGCGCTCAGGATCGTGCCGCTCGCCGACGACAGCGAGCTGCTGGCCGCGACCAAGCAGCTCATCGACCAGGCGCCGGACGTCGTCGTGGCCACCACCGCCATCGGGTTCCGGGGGTGGGTCGAGGCCGCCGACGGCTGGGGGCTGGGCGACGCCCTGCTGGAGCGGCTGCGCGCGGTGGAGCTGCTCGCGCGCGGGCCAAAGGTCAAGGGCGCGGTCCGGGCCGCCGGGCTGACGGAGGAGTGGTCGCCGGCCTCCGAGTCCATGGCCGAGGTACTCGACCGGCTGCTGGAGGAGGGCGTCGACGGCCGCCGGATCGCCGTACAGCTGCACGGTGAGCCGCTGCCGGGGTTCGTGGAGGCGCTGCGGGCGGGCGGTGCGGAGGTCGTCGGGGTACCCGTCTACCGGTGGCTCCCGCCGGAGGACCTCGGGCCCGTGGACCGTCTGCTGGACGCCACCGTCTCGCACGGGGTGGACGCGGTGACGTTCACCAGCGCGCCCGCCGCCGCGTCCCTCCTCACCCGCGCCGAGGAGCGCGGCATGCTGCCCGAGCTGCTCGCCGCCCTCGGACACGACGTGCTGCCCGCCTGCGTCGGACCGGTCACCGCGGTGCCGCTCCAGGCGCACGGCGTCGACACGTCCCAGCCCGAACGCTTCCGGCTGGGCCCCCTCGTACAACTGCTCTGCCAGGAGCTGCCGGCCCGCGCCCGTGCCCTGCCCGTCGCCGGGCACCGACTGGAGATCCGCGGGCACGCGGTGCTGGTCGACGGGGAACTCAGGACCGTGCCGCCCGCCGGCATGTCCCTGCTGCGGGCGCTGTCCCGGCAGCCGGGCTGGGTCGTGCCCCGGGCCGAACTGCTGCGGGCGCTGCCGGGCACCGGCCGCGACGAACACGCCGTCGAGACGGCGATGGCCCGCCTGCGTACGTCCCTCGGCGCCCCCAAGCTGATCCAGACGGTGGTGAAACGCGGCTACCGCCTGGCCCTGGACCCGGCGACGGACGCCAAGTACACGGACGGGTGAGGCGGTACGAGGGGTTCCGGGCACGGGAGCGGGCAGGCACTGTAGGAGGAGCGGTCCACCTGCTCCCCTTCTCGGCCCGCCCCACCGGGCAACCCCTAGGCGGTGACAGGAACATGGCACTGGGTACGGCCACCGACCCGTACGAGCTGCGCTTCGACACCGGGCGGATCTGCCTGGACCTCATCGCCACCACCCATCCCATGGAACGGCTCGACCGCGTCGAGGCGCTGCGTGCCTGGATCACCGGCTCCGGGCTCGTCCCGCCCGGCACCCCACTGGCCCACGCCGACGCGGTCTGGCTGACCGGCTTCCGTGAACTGCGCGGCCAGACCACCCGCCTGGTCCGCTCCAGGGCCGCGCCCGGCACCCACCCGTACGACCTCGCGCTGGCCCGCGTCAACGACCTCGCCGTCGCCGCGCCCCCGGCCCCGCGCGCGGTCCACGGCGAGGACGGCGCGCTGGTCAGGGAGTTGACCGGGCCGCCCGAGTGCGCGGCGCTGCTCGGCGCCCTCGCCCGGGACGCCGTGGAACTGCTCACCGACCCCGTCGCGCGGGCGAGTCTGCGGCAGTGCGAGGGCGACAACTGCCCGATCGTGTACGTGGACACCTCCCGTGGACGCCGCCGGCGCTGGTGCTCCAGTGAGATCTGCGGCAACCGCGAGCGCGTCGCCCGACACCGCCGCCGCGCCGCCCTCGCCCGATAGGTACGGCGGTAAGTACGGCTACGCCCCGTTCGTCGCACCACCTCCGAGAAACTGTCATCTCGCTTTGAACACGCCGCACTTCGCGTCCGTACCGAATGGGCGAGCGACCGACTGGGGGAACCCCCGGACATCGGAGGTGGGCGTGCGCAAGGATTCCGTCGTGGCCAATGAACGTGGTGCGAGGGCCCGACATCGCATGTCCCAGGCGCCCTCGGAACCCGACGAGGAGCTGATGCGCGCGCTGTACCGGGAGCACGCCGGCCCCTTGCTGGCCTACGTGCTGCGGCTGGTCGCGGGCGACCGGCAGCGCGCCGAGGACGTCGTCCAGGAGACGCTCATCCGTGCCTGGAAGAACGCCGGTCAGCTCAACCGTGCGACCGGATCGGTACGCCCCTGGCTGGTGACGGTCGCCCGGCGCATCGTCATCGACGGCCACCGCAGCCGGCAGGCCCGGCCGCAGGAGGTCGATCCGTCGCCGCTGGAGGTCATCCCCGCGGAGGACGAGATCGACAAGGCGCTGTGGCTGATGACGCTGTCGGACGCGCTCGACGACCTGACCCCGGCTCACCGGGAGGTCCTCGTCGAGACGTACTTCAAGGGGCGTACCGTCAATGAGGCGGCGCAGACACTGGGCATACCCAGCGGCACCGTTCGCTCCCGGGTGTTCTACGCCCTGCGTTCGATGAAGCTGGCTCTGGAGGAGCGGGGGGTGACGGCGTGATGAGCGGGTACGGGGGAGTTCAGGGATTCGGCGAGGGATTCGGCCCGGGTGACACGGGTAATCCTGTCCCCATGCAGGGATCACCGGCGCCGAACGAGCACGAGACCGTCGGCGCCTACGCCCTCGGCATCCTCGACGACGCGGAGGCGACCGCCTTCGAGGCGCACCTCGCCACCTGCGAATGGTGCGCCCAGCAGCTCGACGAGCTGGCCGGGATGGAGCCCATGATGGCCGCGCTCGCGGACCTGCCGGGTACCGGCACGCCCGCGATCGCCGAGTCGCTGACGGCCAGGCCGAGCCCGCGGCTGGCGGAGAAGCTGGTCGACGAGGTCGCCGAGCGCCGAGCGAGCAAACGCCGCCGCAACTTCTACCTGGTGGGCACCGCCGCCGCGCTGATCATCGGCGGCCCGTTCGCCGCCGTGGCGACGACGGGCGGCGGCGGTGACGACGGCGGCGGGGGCGGCGGGAAGAAGACCGAGGCCACCCGGCAGGCCGCGAGCCCCGCCGAGTCCGCCTTCGCCGCCATGCCCGACCGGGTCACGGCGACCGACCCGACCACCGAGGTCAGCGCGACCGTGGCCCTGCAGAAGAAGGCCTGGGGCACCGACGCGGTCCTGGAACTGAAGAACCTCAAGGGCCCCGAGAAGTGCTCCCTGATCGCCGTCGGCAAGAACGGCGAACGCGAGACGGTCACCTCCTGGTCGGTCCCGGACTGGGGGTACGGCATCCCGGACGCCACCACCGACAAGGGCAAGAAGCCGCTCTACGTGCAGGGCGGCGCCGCCTTCGAGCCCAACCAGATCGACCGCTTCGAGGTCATGACCTTCGACGGCGAGCGGCTGGTGGAGGTGGACGCGTAGGCCCGTCACCGGACGGGCCGTGGCTTCCGGGTCCCCCTTCGCGTACCTTTGACGGCTGCCCAGCACGTCAGAAGGGGGCCCGGTGGCCGCACAGGCGCAACAGGACTCAGCGGTCGACTCGGTTCACGACTCCGTACGGGAGGACTCCGTACGGGAGGACTCCGTACGGGACCGAGAGATCAGCGTGGAACAGGCACACCTGGACCGGGTGTACCGCCGCCTCGAGGAGAAGATCCACGAGGCCGAGTTCCTCATGCACGACGCCGCGCAGCGCGGCCACGTCGGCACGCCCGGCGCGCTGGCCGAGCGCGACGCGCAGGTCTTCCGGGCCGGCATCCACCTCAGCCGCCTGAACAACGAGTTCGAGGACTTCCTCTTCGGCCGTATCGACCTGCTCCTCGGCAAGGACGGCAAGAAGGGCCCGGACGGCGCGTACACGGCCGTCGAGCCCGCCGAGGGCGCTCTGCGGCCCGACAACACCGCCGACATCGCCGAGACCCTGCACATCGGCCGCATCGGCGTCCTGGACGAGGACTACGCCCCGCTGGTCATCGACTGGCGGGCGCCCGCCGCGGCCCCCTTCTACCGGTCCACGCCGGTCGATCCGGGACGGGTCGTGCGCCGCCGCGTGATCCGCTCCAAGGGACGGCGCGTCCTCGGCGTCGAGGACGACCTCATGCGGCCCGAGATCAGGGCCCGCCTGGACGGCGACGAGCTGGCCGTGGTCGGCGACGGCGCCCTGATGGCCGCCCTCGGACAGGCCCGCACGCACTCCATGCGGGACATCGTGGCCTCCATCCAGGCCGAGCAGGACCTGGTGATCCGCGCCCCCGCCGCCTCCGTGACGTACGTCGAGGGCGGCCCCGGCACCGGCAAGACCGCCGTCGCCCTGCACCGGGCGGCGTACCTGCTCTACCAGGACCGGCGCCGGTACGCGGGCGGCATCCTCATCGTCTCGCCGACCCCGCTCCTCGTGGCGTACACCGAGGGCGTGCTGCCCTCCCTCGGCGAGGAGGGGCAGGTCGCCATCCGCGCGATCGGCTCGCTGACCGAAGGCGCCGAGGCCACGCTGTACGACTCCCCGGCCACCGCCCGCGCCAAGGGCTCCTCCCGGATGCTCAGGGTGCTGCGCAGGGCCGCGCGCGGAGCGCTGGAGCCGAGCGACTCCCCGACCCTGCTGCGGGTCGTCGCCTTCGGCCGGCGGCTGGAACTGGAGGCGGAGGAGCTGGCCGGCATCCGCCGCACCGTGCTCGGCGGCACCGCGCCCGTCAACCTGCTGCGTCCCCGCGCCCGCCGGCTGCTCCTGGACGCCCTGTGGGCCAAGTCGGGCGCCGGTACCCGGCACAGCGACCCCGAGCTGGCCGCCGAGCTGCGTTCCTCCTTCGACGAGGACGTCAGCTCCGAGGACTCCTTCACCGCCTTCCTCGACGCCTGGTGGCCGGAGCTGACCCCGGGCGCCGTGCTGGCGGCCATGGCGGACGAGCGGCGCCTCGGCCGCTGGGCCCGGCGCGTGCTCAACCCGGGCGAGGTGCGCAAGGTGGCCCGTTCGCTGCGGCGCGAGGGCCACTCCGTGCACGACATCGCGCTGCTCGACGAGCTCCAGGCGATCGTCGGCACCCCGGCCCGCCCCCGCAAGCGGCGCGAGCTGGACCCGCTGGACCAGCTCACCGGCCTGGACGAGCTGATGCCGCAGCGCGAGGAGACCCAGTGGGAACGCGCCGAGCGCCTCGCGCAGGAGCGCACCGAGTACGCGCACGTCATCGTCGACGAGGCCCAGGACCTCACCCCCATGCAGTGGCGGATGGTGGGCCGTCGCGGCCGGCACGCCACGTGGACGGTCGTCGGCGACCCGGCCCAGTCCTCCTGGTCCGACCCCGACGAGGCGGCCGCGGCCCGCGACGAGGCCCTGGGCTCCCGCCCGCGCCGCCGCTTCGAGCTGACCGTCAACTACCGCAACCCGGCGGAGATCGCCGAGCTGGCGGCCAAGGTGCTCGCCCTCGCCATGCCGGGCTCCGAGTCCCCGACGGCGGTGCGCTCGACGGGCGTGGAACCGCGTTTCGCGGTGGTGGAGGACACCCTCGCCGAGTCGGTCCGGGCGGAGGCGGCCCGGCTGCTGGACCTCGTCGACGGCACGGTCGGCGTCGTGGTCGCGATGAACCGCCGCGAGGAGGCCCGGCGCTGGCTGGCCGGGCTCGGCGACCGCGTGGTGGCCCTCGGCAGCCTGGAGGCCAAGGGTCTGGAGTACGACGCCACGGTCGTCGTCTCGCCGGCCGAGATCGCCGACGAGTCGCCCGCCGGGCTGCGCGTGCTGTACGTCGCCCTGACCCGGGCCACCCAGCAGCTGACGGTCGTCTCCTGCGAGCGGGACGAGCCGGACGCCGCGGGGGTGCCGGACCTGCTGCGCGACTGAGGCAAGGGGGCACCGGGAGATGCGAGAGGCCCGCGCCGTTCCCACGGCGCGGGCCTCTCGTCCTCTTCGTTTAAGTGGCACCGACCCGCCATGCTCGCCTCGCGGCAAGTGGTCGCTCTGAGCGACGAAGGTTGGGCCCGGGGGCTTGGATCGAGCCGGTGCCACGTCCAAGGTAACAAACGATCCCCGCAAGACAATTCCCGTCCCGCGGGTTCTTTCCCGGGACGGCGCCCCTCTTCCGTCGACCCGCAACTTCTCGTATGGTGGAAGTAGTTTTCCGAAAGTGCTCAGGATCCGGTGGAGACGGTGCGCGAACACAAAGTTCGCAATCCGGGGTGGCTACCACGTACTCAGTGGTAGGTGCGACGATCGGACGGCACAACGCAGTTACACGGTGAAAGCAGAGGAAGTCGGCCATGGCAACGGCGCCCAGCGTCTCCTACTCGATGACGGTCCGACTGGAGGTGCCCGCGGGCGGGACAGCGGTCTCGCAGCTCACCACCGCGGTGGAGTCCGCCGGCGGCTCCGTCACCGGCCTCGACGTCACGGCCTCCGGCCACGACAAGCTCCGTATCGACGTCACCATCGCCGCGGGCTCGACCTCCCACGCCGACGAGATCGTGGAGCAGCTGCGCGGCATCGAGGGCGTCAGCCTGGGCAAGGTCTCCGACCGTACCTTCCTGATGCACCTCGGTGGCAAGATCGAGATGGCGTCGAAGCACCCCATCCGCAACCGTGACGACCTGTCCATGATCTACACGCCGGGTGTGGCCCGCGTCTGCATGGCGATCGCCGAGAACCCCGAGGACGCCCGCCGCCTGACCATCAAGCGCAACTCCGTTGCGGTCGTGACGGACGGCTCCGCGGTGCTGGGCCTCGGCAACATCGGCCCGAAGGCCGCCCTGCCGGTCATGGAGGGCAAGGCGGCCCTGTTCAAGCGCTTCGCCGGCATCGACGCCTGGCCGATCTGCCTCGACACCCAGGACACCGACGCGATCGTCGAGATCGTCAAGGCCATCGCCCCGGGCTTCGCCGGCATCAACCTGGAGGACATCTCCGCCCCCCGCTGCTTCGAGATCGAGGCCCGGCTGCGCGAGGCCCTCGACATCCCCGTCTTCCACGACGACCAGCACGGCACCGCGATCGTCGTCCTCGCCGCCCTGACCAACGCCCTGCGCGTCGTCGACAAGCCCATCGAGAACGTACGGGTCGTCATGTCCGGCGCCGGCGCGGCGGGTACGGCCATCCTCAAGCTGCTGACCGCCGCGGGTGTGAAGAACGCGGTCGTCGCCGACATCCACGGCGTCGTGCACGCGGGCCGCGCGGACCTGGTCGACGCCGCGCCCGAGTCGGCGCTGCGCTGGATCGCCGACAACACCAACCCCGAGGGCCTCACCGGCACCCTGAAGGAGGCCGTGCACGGCGCCGACGTCTTCATCGGCGTCTCGGCCCCGAACGTCCTGGACGGCGCGGACGTGGCCGCCATGGCCGACGGTGCGATCGTGTTCGCGCTCGCGAACCCCGACCCCGAGGTCGACCCGGCGATCGCCCGCCAGACCGCGGCGGTCGTCGCCACCGGCCGCTCCGACTTCCCGAACCAGATCAACAACGTGCTGGTCTTCCCGGGCGTGTTCCGGGGCCTGCTGGACGCGCAGTCCCGCACGGTCAACACCGAGATGATGCTGGCCGCCGCGCACGCCCTCGCGGACGTGGTGACCGAGGACGAGATCAACCCGAACTACATCATCCCCAGCGTCTTCAACGACAAGGTCGCCGGTGCCGTCGCGGGCGCCGTGCGGGAGGCGGCGAAGGCCGCCGGAGTGGTGGCGTAGCACCCGGACGGAGTGTGTGCGGCCTGTGCCGTGGTGGTGAGGATCACCACGGCGGGCCGCCCTACCGGCGCGTCGCGGGATGTCGGGCCTGGGATCGCCCTCTAGGGTTGCGCAAGGCTCAGGCCCTCTTCTCGTGTGACTCCCAAGGGTGTTCTCACGACTCCTGGGGGTGCCGGATTGGCTTTACCGCCGCAGGTGGAGGCAGGATGCCTCCCTGGGCGCGAGGGTCTGACGACCGACCCGGGTCCGGGGAGTGTCCGAGGACCCTGGCAGCATCGGCATCGCTGTGCCCAACATGCGGCTCCGCCGCGTGGCACGCCTCAACGGCAAGAAGAACACGGGAGTAACAACATGAACCGCAGTGAGCTGGTGGCCGCGCTGGCCGACCGCGCCGAGGTGACCCGCAAGGACGCCGACGCCGTGCTGGCCGCGTTCGCCGAGGTTGTCGGCGACATCGTCTCCAAGGGCGACGAGAAGGTCACCATCCCCGGCTTCCTGACCTTCGAGCGCACCCACCGTGCCGCTCGCACCGCCCGCAACCCGCAGACCGGCGAGCCGATCCAGATCCCGGCCGGCTACAGCGTCAAGGTCTCCGCGGGCTCGAAGCTCAAGGAAGCCGCCAAGGGCAAGTGACCCTGCCGTACGTTCGTCCCAGGACGGCGTACACGGCGTAGTGACGTAGAAGGGGCGGCCACCTTCCCAGGTGGCCGCCCCTTCGTCGTACCTACGATCAGCCGAGCGCCTTGCCCGGCAGTTCCACCTTCGCGCCCAGTTCCACGAGCTTCTCCATGAAGTTCTCGTAGCCCCGGTTGATCAGGTCGATGCCGTGGACCCGGGAGGTGCCCTGGGCCGCGAGGGCGGCGATGAGGTAGGAGAAGCCGCCGCGCAGGTCGGGGATGACCAGGTCGGCGCCCTCCAGCTTGGTCGGTCCGGAGACGACGGCCGAGTGCAGGAAGTTGCGCTGGCCGAAGCGGCAGTGGGAGCCGCCGAGGCACTCGCGGTAGAGCTGGATGTGGGCGCCCATCTGGTTGAGCGCGGAGGTGAAGCCGAGCCGGGACTCGTAGACCGTCTCGTGGACGATGGACAGACCCGTGGCCTGCGTCAGGGCGACCACCAGAGGCTGCTGCCAGTCCGTCTGGAAGCCGGGGTGCACGTCCGTCTCCAGGGCGATGGACTTCAGCTGCCCGCCCGGGTGCCAGAAGCGGATGCCCTCGTCGTCGATCTCGAAGGCGCCGCCCACCTTCCGGTAGGTGTTCAGGAACGTCATCATCGAGCGCTGCTGGGCGCCGCGGACGTAGACGTTCCCCTCGGTCGCCAGCGCCGCAGAGGCCCAGGAGGCGGCTTCCAGGCGGTCCGAGAGGGCGCGGTGGGTGTAGCCGCCCAGCTCGTCCACACCGGTGATGCGGATCGTGCGGTCGGTGTCCATCGCGATGATCGCGCCCATTTTCTGCAGTACGCAGATCAGGTCCTCGATCTCCGGCTCCACGGCGGCGTTGGACAGCTCCGTGACGCCCTCGGCCAGCACGGCCGTCAGCAGCACCTGCTCGGTCGCGCCGACGGACGGGTACGGCAGGTTGATCTTCGTACCGCGCAGCCGCTGCGGGGCCTCCAGGTACTGGCCGTCCGCCCGCTTCTCGATCTTCGCGCCGAACTGCCGCAGCACCTCGAAGTGGAAGTCGATGGGCCGGCCGCCGATGTCGCAGCCGCCCAGACCCGGGATGAAGGCGTGCCCGAGTCGGTGCAGCAGCGGGCCGCAGAACAGGATCGGGATGCGCGACGAGCCCGCGTGGGCGTCGATGTCGGCGACGTTCGCGCTCTCCACGTGGGAGGGGTCGAGCACCAGCTCGCCGGGCTCCTCTCCCGGACGGACGGTCACCCCGTGCAGTTGCAGCAGTCCGCGTACGACCCGCACGTCGCGGATGTCCGGCACATTGCGCAGCCGGCTCGGCGCACTGCCCAGCAGGGCGGCCACCATGGCCTTCGGTACGAGGTTCTTCGCACCGCGGACCCGGAGCTCGCCCTCCAGCGGGGTTCCGCCGTGGACAAGCAGTACGTCATCAGCGCCGTTGACGGTCATGAATCTCGCGTTCCGTGGGGGTTGGGCAGGGGCCAGAAGGGAAAGGGTAATCGCCTTGTACCCCCCTTCAGTAAGCCTGTGCACGGTCCGGCAACGTCATGGGTTTGTCACAACACGAACCGTTCACCGGTGGGCACGGGCGGTCACGGCGGCGGCGCGCGCACGGCGCACGCGTTCACCCCCGTGCCCCCGATTGCCTCCCCACGGGAGGGGAACATGCGGGATCATGTCAGGCATGACCGAGGTGTCCTCGCTCACGGGGCGGCTGCTCGTGGCAACGCCCGCCCTGGCGGACCCGAACTTCGAGCGTGCGGTGGTGCTCCTCCTCGACCACGACGAGGAGGGCTCCCTCGGTGTTGTCCTCAACCGTCCCACGCCGGTCGACGTGGGCGACATCCTGGAGGACTGGGCGGACCTGACCGGCGAACCCGGCGTCGTCTTCCAGGGCGGCCCGGTATCGCTCGACTCGGCCCTGGGCGTGGCCGTCGTCCCCGGCGGGGCGTCCGGGGAGAGGGCGCCGCTGGGCTGGCGCCGGGTGCACGGCGCGATCGGGCTGGTGGACCTGGAGGCGCCGCCGGAGCTGCTGGCCCCCGCCGTGGGCGCCCTGCGGATCTTCGCCGGGTACGCGGGCTGGGGCCCCGGACAGCTGGAGGACGAGCTGACGGAGGGCGCCTGGTACGTGGTGGAGTCCGAGCCCGGCGACGTGTCCTGCCCGGTGCCCGAGAGACTCTGGCGCGAGGTGCTGCGCCGCCAGCGGGGCGACCTGGCGATGGTGGCGACGTATCCGGACGACCCCTCGCTCAACTGATCTCCCGGCCGAAGCGTGTGAGCTCCAATACCCCGGCTTTAAGTACCCTGGCATGCATGAGCACTCTCGAGCCCGAGCGCGGGACTGGTACGGGGACCCTCGTTGAACCGACACCGCAGACCTCCCACGGTGACGGTGACCACGAGCGCTTCGCCCATTACGTCCAGAAGGACAAGATCATGGCGAGCGCCCTCGACGGCACCCCCGTCGTGGCGCTGTGCGGCAAGGTCTGGGTACCGGGCCGCGACCCGAAGAAGTACCCGGTCTGCCCCATGTGCAAGGAGATCTACGAGTCCATGAGCGGCGGCGGAGACGAGGGCAAGGGCGGCAAGGGCGGCGACAAGAAGTAGCAGCCTTCCCGGCCGAGTTCTTCGAAGGCCCCCGGAGTGTGCCCGCGCGCACTCCGGGGGCCTTCGTGTTGTCACGAAGTGGTTGAGACCTCTTGTGGACACGTTCATGTACTCCATAACCTCCTGGGTGTTGTGCAGAGCGAAACCGTCATTGCATATGTTGCAACGCACGCCCGGAGGCACACTCCATGAAGCTCGCCCCCCGCCTGGCCGTATCGCTGGCCGCCGCCGTCGTCACCGCGACCGCCTGCGCCCCCCAGACGTCCGACAACTCCTCCTCCGGCAAGGACGAGAAGAGCGGCACGCTACGGGTCTGGCTCTTCCAGGAGGTCAACACCAAGCCGAAGGAAAAAGTCGTCGACGCGGTCCTCGCCGACTTCGAGAAGGCGCACAAGGGCACGAAGGTCGACGTCGAGTACATCCCCGTCGAGACCCGCGCCCAGCGCATCAAGGCCGCCTTCAACGACCCCGCCAGCGCCCCCGACGTCATCGAGTACGGCAACACCGACACCGCCGGCTACGTCAAGGACGGCGGGCTGATGGACGTCACCGAGGACTTCGGGGCCTGGGACGAGGCCAAGGACGCCGACCCCACCGCCCGGCAGTCCGTCACCGTGGACGGCAAGGTCTACGGCGCCCCCTACTTCGTCGGCGTCCGCGCCCTGTACTACCGCACCGACGTCTTCGACGAACTCGGCCTCCAGGCCCCGAAGTCGCTGGACGAACTGGCGTCCACCGCGAAGAAGATCCGCGACGCGAAGCCCGACCTGTACGGCATCGCGGTCGGCGGGGCCTACACCTACGGCGCGATGCCCTTCATCTGGGCGGACGGCGGCGAACTCGCCACCGGCAAGGGCGGCTCGTACGCCTCGGCGATCGACAGCGCCGCCGCCCGGAAGGGCATCAAGGCGTACACGTCCCTCTTCGGCGACGACAACTGCCCCGCCGCGAAGTGCGCCGGCATGGGCGGCAACGACACCGTCACCGCGTTCGCCTCCGGCAAGGCGGCCATGGCGATCGGCGGCGACTTCAGCCGCCAGGCCGTGGATGCCGGGAAGGTGAAGGGCGAGTACGCGGTCGTGCCGCTGCCGGGCGTGAAGCCCGGCTCGATCGCCCCGGCCTTCGCGGGCGGCAACAACATCGGCGTCCTGAAGAGCACTTCGCACCGCACCCTCGCCGTCGACCTGATGAAGCGGCTCGCGTCGAAGCAGGCGCAGGGCGAGATGTTCGACGCGATGGGCTTCCTGCCGACCTTCACGGACGTACGGCAGCGGGTCGCGGCCGAGGAGCCGTTCGTGAAGCCGTTCGTCGACACCCTCGCCGCGGGCACGAAGTTCGTGCCGGCCTCGCCCGCGTGGGCGACGATCGACTCGTCGCAGGTGCTGCCGACGATGTTCCAGGAGGTGGTCAGCGGCAAGGAGGACGTGGGCGCTGCCGCTGGGGACGCGGCTCGGAAGATGGACGACGCGTTCGGCTCCGCCGGATGACGGTTTCGCCCAGTAGCTCGGGGGGCACGGTTCGCGGGCGGGTGCAGGTCCGTGGTGGCTTGTCGCGCCCACGCGGCGGAAGTAGCCGCAAGTCCGACACAGCCCCGCGCCCCTTCGGGCGCTCCTCCAGTGTCCCTTGGTTGTATCTCGCGCCCGCTCTTGTTGTCCTCGGTGGGTTGCTGGTCTACCCCGTCTACCAGCTCGGGCTGATCTCCTTTCTGGAGTACACGCAGGCGCAGGTCTCCGGCGGAGAACCGACCACCTTCCGCGGATTCGGCAACTACGCGGAACTCTTCGCGGACGCGCGGTTCTGGCAGGTGCTGCTCGCCACCGTCGTGTTCGCGGCGGCCTGTGTGGTGTCGACGCTGGCCGTCGGGTGTGCGCTCGCCGTGCTGCTCACTCGGGTGCGTGCCCTGCCCCGGCTCGCGCTGATGCTGGCCGCCCTCGGAGCCTGGGCGACCCCGGCGGTCACCGGGTCGACGGTGTGGCTGCTGCTGTTCGACCCGGACTTCGGGCCCGTCAACCGGATGCTGGGCCTCGGCGACCACTCCTGGACGTACGGGCGCTTCAGCGCCTTCGCCCTCGTCCTGCTCGAAGTGGTCTGGTGCTCCTTCCCGTTCGTCATGGTCACCGTCTACGCCGGGATCCGCGCCGTGCCGGCCGAGGTGCTGGAGGCCGCCGCCCTGGACGGCGCCTCGCAGTGGCGCATCTGGCGGTCGGTGCTCGCTCCGATGCTCCGGCCGATCCTGGTGGTCGTCACCATCCAGTCGGTCATCTGGGACTTCAAGGTCTTCACCCAGATCTACGTCATGACCAACGGAGGCGGCATCGCCGGCCAGAACCTCGTCCTCAACGTCTACGCCTACCAGAAGGCGTTCGCGTCCTCGCAGTACAGCCTCGGCTCGGCGATCGGCGTCGTGATGCTGCTGATCCTGCTCGCCGTGACGCTGGTCTACCTGCGGCTGCTGCGCCGCCAAGGGGAGGAGCTGTGAATCTTCCGCGCGCGCGTGTGCGCCGTCCGTGGCGGCTGGCGGCCGAGGCCTCGGCGCTGCTGATCTCGGTCGTGGTGGCCTTCCCGCTGTACTGGATGGTGCTGAGCGCCTTCAAACCGGCCGGGGAGATCGAGTCGGACGAGCCGCGTCCGTGGACCCTGGCGCCATCGCTCGATTCCTTCCGGCGGGTCTTCGGGCAGCAGGAATTCGGTCGTTACTTTCTCAACAGTCTGCTCGTGGCGGGCACCGTCGTGATCGCCTCGGCGCTGATCGCGTTCCTCGCGGCGACCGCGGTGACGCGTTTCCGGTTCCGTTTCCGGACCACCCTGCTGATCATGTTCCTGGTGGCCCAGATGGTGCCCGTGGAGGCGCTCACCATCCCGCTGTTCTTCCTCATGCGGGACTTCGGCCAGTTGAACACGCTGGGTTCGCTGATCCTGCCCCACATCGCCTTCTCGCTGCCGTTCGCGATCTGGATGCTGCGAGGGTTTGTGAAAGCCGTGCCGGAAGCCCTGGAGGAGGCCGCCTACATCGACGGGGCGAGCCGGGCGCGATTCCTGTGGCAGATCCTTTTCCCGCTGGTCTTCCCGGGGCTGGTGGCCACCAGCGTCTTCTCCTTCATCTCGACCTGGAACGACTTCCTGTTCGCCAAGTCGTTCATCATCAGCGACACCTCCCAGTCGACGCTGCCGATGGCGCTGCTGGTCTTCTACAAACCGGACGACCCCGACTGGGGCGGTGTGATGGCCGCTTCCACGGTGATGACGATTCCGGTGCTGGTCTTCTTCGTACTCGTGCAACGACGACTCGTCTCCGGCCTCGGCGGAGCGGTAAAGGACTGACTTGAATCCTCCCCTCCCTGAAGGGGGAGGGGATTTCTGGCTCAGGCCGCCTCCTGGAGCAGCGCTCCAGGAGGTCTTCCGCCGTCGGCACCAGCCGGGTCGAGACCAGCCCGGAGGAGCATGACGCGTGCGGAGTTCTTGTCTCTGGGGGAGACGGTCCCGCAGGCGGTGCAGGTGTAGGTACGTTCCGAGAGGGGGAGTGCGTGCTTGGTTCTCGTTCCGCACTGGGCGCAGTCCTTGGTGGTGTGCGCGGGGTGTACGAGGCGGACGTCCCGCCCGTGTTTGCGGCCCATCTCGGTCAGGGCGGCCTTGGTGGCGCCGATGGCGGCGTCAGCGGCCTTGCGGGCCATGGTGGACTTGGCCAGGAACTTCGGACGGAAGTCCGCGACCGCGATCGTGTCGTGGTCGCGGACGATCTTCTTGGCCCACTTGCGGCCGGTGTCCGCACGCTGCCTCGCAACCTGCTTGTGGGCTTTCGCCCGCAGTTTCCGCGCCTCGCGGTAGCCCTTCGTCCCGGGTTGGCCCTTTTTCGGCTTGCGGCGGGCCGTCATCCGGTCGTACCGGGCCAGCTTCGCCCGAGCCTCCCCGCCATGCCCGGGGTGCGGCAGGTCGTGCGCGTCGGACGTGGTGGTCGCGGTCTCACTCACGCCCCAGTCGACACCGAGGACGCGGCCGGTCTTCGGCAGGGGCTGGAGTTGGGCGGGTACGACGAACGAGCAGTACCAGTGCCCGAGACTGTCCTGGTACACGCGGACCGAGGATGGCTCACCCGGCAGTTCCCGCGACCACACCACCGTCAGGACGATGCGTCCCGCCAGGTGCAGCCGGCCGTCCTCCAGCCGGAACCCGCGCCGGGTGTAGTCGAGAGTCGGCAGTGCTTCACGCGTGGTCTTCCACTTCGGCATCCCGGCCTGGCGCGCCATCGGCAGGCGCTCTGTGATGTCCTTGTGTGCCTTGGCGCGGGAGCGGCCGAAGTCGCGGATGACCTGCTGCTGGGGAACCGACGAGCCCTCACGCGGCCATGGCGTGCGGGCGCGGGCCTCGGTGCGCATCCTGTCGAGCTGCGCCGGGCCGCACGTGGTCTTCTCGCCGGTGGACGTGTTGTGCAGGTGCGCGGCCCTGGACTTGGCGACGCACTCGTTCCACACCCAGCGGTACCGGTCCCACTCCGCCGTCAGAGTGGTGCGGGCGGCGGACGACACACGCAACCGGTACGTGTACCGGGCACGTCCGGCCCCCGCACCCGCCCCCACCAGTGCCATCTCGCCCCCTCTCGTCCGCCACTCCGACCAGCGATCACAGGCACACGCGTTCGCATCACCCCAGCAAAAGCGCAGCGGTACGGGCGCTCCGCGCCCGAACCGGATACGGCGACGCTCCGCGCCGCGACACCCGGATGCGATTCCCTCCCCCGGCGCGGGCGCTGGGGTCTCCTCGCAAGGAACAGGTGACTGACGTGACAGACGTAATTCCCCAGCCGCAGCAAGTGACGTGCCACGAGCGCGACTTCTTCGGTCTCGGCCCGGACACCAAGGTGGTGGCGGACGACGGTACGGAGCACACCGAGCGCTGGCTGCGCGCCACGCTGGGCGCCGCGACCGGCCTGCCGCTCGCGCCCGGGTCGGGGGGCGACGGCGTCGTCCGCCTGTCCCTCGACGGTGAGCTGGGCGCCGAGGGATACCGCCTCGTCGTCGAACCGACGGGCGTGCACCTGACGGGCGGTGGTCCGGACGGCCTCTTCTGGGGCGCTCAGACGCTCCGGCAACTGCTCGGCCCGGACGCCTTCCGGCGCGCACCGCTCCCTGGACGCCGGTGGCGGCTGCCCCTGGTCCGGATCGAGGACGCCCCCCGCTTCCCCTGGCGCGGCCTCATGCTGGACGTCGCCCGGCACTTCATGCCCAAGGAAGGCGTCCTGCGTTACCTGGACCTGATGGCCGCGCACAAACTCAACGTCCTGCACTTCCATCTGACGGACGACCAGGGCTGGCGCGTGGAGATCAAACGCCATCCGAAGCTCACCGAGACCGGCTCCTGGCGGGCGCGCACCAAATACGGCCACCGTGCCTCACCGCTCTGGGAGGACAAACCCCACGGCGGTTTCTACACCCAGGACGACATCCGGGAGATCGTCGCCTACGCCGCCGAGCGGCACATCACCGTCGTCCCCGAAATCGACGTACCCGGACACTCGCAGGCCGCCATCGCCGCGTATCCGGAACTCGGCAACACGGACGTGATCGACACCACCGCCCTCTCCGTCTGGGACACCTGGGGGGTCTCCCCGAACGTACTCGCCCCCACCGAGAACACACTGCGCTTCTACGAGGGCGTGTTCGAGGAACTCCTGGAGCTTTTCCCCTCGGAGTTCATCCACATCGGCGGCGACGAATGCCCCAAGGACCAGTGGCGGCACTCGGCCACCGCACAGGCGCGCATCGAGGAACTCGCCCTCGCCGACGAGGACGAACTCCAGGCCTGGTTCATCCAGCACTTCGACACCTGGCTCGCCGAACGCGGACGCCGGCTCATCGGCTGGGACGAGATCCTTGAGGGCGGACTGGCCAAGGGCGCGGCCGTGTCCTCCTGGCGCGGGTACGCCGGCGGGGTCGCCGCCGCGCGCGCGGGACACGACGTCGTCATGTGCCCCGAGCAGCAGGTGTACCTGGACCACCGGCAGCACGCGGGCGAGGACGAACCCGTGCCTGTCGGCTTCGTGCGCACCCTGGAGGACGTCTACCGGTTCGAGCCGGTTCCGGCGGAGCTGACGCCGGACGAGTCCGGACACGTGCTCGGCACCCAGGCGAACGTGTGGACCGAGGTGATGGAGAACCAGGCGCGCGTGGACTACCAGACGTTCCCGAGGCTCGCCGCGTTCGCCGAGGTCGCCTGGAGTGCCCTGCCCGCCCCGGCCGACCGGGACTTCGCCGACTTCGAGCGCCGGATGGCCGCCCACTACCGGCGACTTGACGCCCTGGGCGTCGGCTACCGGCCGCCCGGCGGCCCGCTGCCCTGGCAGCGGCGGCCCGGTGTGCTCGGCCGGCCGATCGACGGACCGCCGCCGAACAAGTAAGGCGAACGGGCGAGGCTAACAGGCAAAGCGAACAGGCAAAGCGAACAGGCAAGGCGCACAAGTAAGGCGCACAAGTAAGGAGAAAGCCCCGAAACGCCACAGAGGAGTGGCAACTCTCGCTCATCGCACTCACCTCTGATTGTCGGCTGATTGCCGGAGATCCCGTGTGAAATCGGACCATCTCGCCGACGAGGTGGGCGAATGCCTCCTAGCGGACCCCCGCGTTCGGGCCCTGCAAAGATGTGCCAGAGTTGCCACGTCCGCCCTGTCAGGTCGTACCGTACGGCCACATGGGCGGGACCAGGTGGGACAGCGGGAAGGGGCAGTCGGTTTGACCACGCACGCACCGCAGGCGGCGCAGGCCGTCACGCTGCCCACGACACTGGACGAGGCCGTGGCGGCACTGGCCGCCATGCCCGCCGCCGTTCCGGTCGCGGGCGGCACCGACCTGATGACCGCCGTCAACTCCGGCCAGCTCAGGCCGGCCGCGCTGGTGGGCCTCGGCCGGATCAGCGAGATCCGCGGCTGGCAGTACCAGGACGGTCACGCGCTGCTGGGCGCGGGACTCACCCACGCCCGCATGGGCCGCCCCGACTTCGCGGCGCTCATCCCGGCGCTCGCCGCCGCCGCGCGCGCCGCCGGACCGCCGCAGATCCGCAACGCGGGCACCCTGGGCGGCAACATCGCCTCGGCCGCCCCTACCGGCGACGCGCTGCCGGTGCTGGCCGCCCTGGAGTCGACGCTGATCATCGCCGGCCCGGACGGGGCCCGCCGGGAGATGCCGGTGTCGCACCTGCTGGCCGGCATGGAGATGCTCCGCGCGGGCGAACTCATCGGCTACGTGCGCGTGCCGCTGCTGCACGCGCCGCAGGTCTTCCTGAAGGCGACCGGCCGGACCGGCCCGGGCCGCGCGATGGCCTCCGTGGCGCTGGTCCTCGACCCCGCCCGGCGCGGGGTGCGGTGCGCCGTCGGCGCCATCGCGCCGATGCCGCTGCGCCCCCTGGAGGCCGAGCAGTGGGTGGCCTCGCTCATCGACTGGGACAACGGCCGCGCGATCGTCCCGGAGGCGCTGAGCGCCTTCGGCGAGTACGTCGCCGCCGCCTGCATCCCCGACGCGGCCCCGGCCGAGGACGGCTCCGTACCGCAGCTCCCGCCGGCCGTACTGCACCTGCGGCGCACCGTCGCCGCGCTGGCCCGACGAGCACTGGGGAGGGCGCTGTCGTGACCGACGACCAGCACGACGACCGGCACGGCGATCAGCACGGAGGGGGCACGCCCCCGAGCGGCGGACGCTGGGACCCGCTGCCCCAGGGCGACTACGACGACGGCGCCACCGCCTTCGTGAAACTCCCCGAGGGCGGCGTGGACGCGCTGCTGGCCACCACCGACAGCCCGCTCGCCGCGCCCGGGCACGGCTATGTGCCGCCGCAGATCACGGTCGCGCCCGCCACCACCGCCGGCACCGACCCGGCGGCCACCGGCACCTGGGCGATGCCGGCCGCACCCGTGGACGGCACGCAGTGGCACGTCCCGGACGCGGGGCAGGAGCCCGCCGCTCACCAGGGGTACGCCGAGTACCCGCAGCATGACCCGTACGGCGGGAGCGCGCCGTACGACACGAACGCGCCGTACGACGTGGACGCCGGGCAGGGCGACCGGTTCACGTACCGGCCCGGGGCCACCGGCCAGTGGGACTTCTCCGAGGCCGCGGCCGCCGCCTCCGGCAGCATCGCGCCCGAGCCCGGTGCCGCGTCCGGTCAGGACGTGACCGGTCAGGACGTGACCGGTCAGTGGTCCATTCCCGTCGCCGACGGCGACCTGCCGGACGAGTCGGGCGAGTTCACCCAGTCGTCCCTGGCCGAGCAGTGGGGTGGCACCGCACCGGCCACCCTGCCCGGCGGCGCCCCCGCGCCCTGGGCGACCCAGCCGGCCGGACAGCCGTGGGGCGACCGCGCGGCCCAGGCCGCACCGGGCGGCGAGGAACGGCCGTCCGATGCGGCCGCGTCCGCGCCCGGGGCGCCCGAGTCGGCGGCCGGTCCGTACGTCGAAGCGCCCGCGGCACCCGCCGCGGAGACCGGGCCCTCGGCATCGGCCGCCGACGAGACGGTGACCGACGAGACGGTGACCGACGAGTCCCAGGAGGCTCAGGAGGCCTTCGAGGGGCCCGCGGAGCCACCCGCGGACACCGGCGAGGACGTGGAGGCGGAATCCGGCCCGGAGGCCGCCGAGGAGCCCGTGACGGGCCCGGCGCCGGCCGCCGCGCAGGAGCGCGAGCCGGAGCCCGGGCGGGAGCGCGAGCCGGAGTCCGCGCAGGAGCGCGAGCCGGCCCCCGGGCAGGAGCGCGAGCCGGACCCGGAGGCGGAGCCCCGCACCGCCCCTCGCACCGAGACCGACCCGGCCGCCCCCGAGACCGACCCGGCCGCCTCCCAGGAGCGGGCTCCCGCCGGTCCGCACGAGGAACACCCCCTCGCCTCGTACGTGCTGCGCGTCAACGGCGCCGACCGGCCCGTCACCGACGCCTGGATCGGCGAGTCGCTGCTGTACGTGCTGCGTGAGCGGCTCGGCCTCGCGGGCGCCAAGGACGGCTGCTCGCAGGGCGAGTGCGGCGCCTGCAACGTGCAGGTCGACGGACGGCTGGTCGCCTCCTGTCTGGTCCCGGCCGTCACCAGTGCCGGCAGCGAGGTGCGTACGGTCGAGGGCCTCGCCACCGACGGGCGACCGTCGGACGTGCAGCGGGCGCTCGCGCGGCGCGGCGCGGTGCAGTGCGGCTTCTGCGTGCCCGGCATGGCGATGACCGTGCACAACCTCCTGGAGGGCAACCCGGCGCCGACCGAACTGGAGGCCCGGCAGGCCCTGTGCGGCAACCTCTGCCGCTGCTCCGGCTACCGGGGCGTCCTGGAGGCGGTCAAGGAGGTCGTCGCCGAGCGCGAGGCGCACACCGCCGCCGACGCGGCCGAGACGGACGCCGAGGAGCCCCGTATCCCGCACCAGGCGGGTCCGGGCGCGGGCGGCGTCAACCCGTCGGCGTTCGGGCCCCAGGGACCGCCGGGGACGCCGGACGCCCCAGGACCGCACGACCAGCCCTACGGTGAGAACGGCCAGGACGGAGGCCACGCGTGAGCAACGACGCCGCGACTGCGGAGGCCGCGGGAACCGATGAGGCGCCCCCCGTCCCCGAGCCGATCCCGCACGGCCTCGGCGCGTCCCTGCTGCCCGCCGACGCCCGCGCCAAGACGGAGGGCACCTTCCCGTACGCCGCCGACCTGTGGGCCGAGGGCCTGCTGTGGGCGGCCGTCCTGCGCTCGCCGCACCCGCACGCGCGCATCGTGTCCATCGACACCACCCACGCGCGCGAGATGCCCGGCGTACGGGCGGTCGTCACGCACGAGGACGTACCCGGCGCCCCGCTGCACGGACGCGGCGGCCGGGCCGACCGCCCGGTGTTCGCCTCCGAGGTCGTACGCCACCACGGCGAGCCCATCGCGGCCGTCGCCGCCGACCACCCGGACACGGCGCGGATGGCCGCCGCCGCCGTCATCGTCGAGTACGAGGTGCTCGACCCGGTGACCGACCCGGAGCAGGCCTTCGAGGCCGAACCGCTGCACCCCGACGGCAACCTGATCCGGCACATCCCGCTGCGCCACGGCGACCCGGACGCGGCCGGCGAGGTCGTCGTCGAGGGCCTGTACCGCATCGGCCGCCAGGACCCGGCGCCCATCGGCGCCGAGGCGGGCCTCGCGGTGCCGCGCCCGGACGGCGGCGTGGAGCTGTACCTGGCCTCCACCGATCCGCACGCCGACCGCGACACGGCCGCGTCCTGCTACGGCCTGACACCCGAGCAGGTGAAGATCGTCGTCACCGGGGTGCCCGGTGCCACCGCGGACCGCGAGGACCAGGGCTTCCAGCTGCCGCTCGGCCTGCTGGCGCTGAAGACCGGCTGCCCGGTGAAACTGACCGCCACGCGCGAGGAGTCCTTCCTCGGCCACGTCCATCGGCACCCCACCCTCCTGCGCTACCGCCACCACGCGGACGCCG
The DNA here is from genome assembly GCF_042744565.1 of Streptomyces sp. NPDC058812. NCBI lineage: Bacteria > Bacillati > Actinomycetota > Actinomycetes > Kitasatosporales > Streptomycetaceae > Streptomyces > Streptomyces sp. NPDC058812. The sequence goes on along the minus strand of NZ_JBHYOB010000001.1, from coordinate 782,145 downwards.
AGGGCCGGGTGGTGAAGGTCGAGGCGCAGATCCTGCTCGACGCGGGCGCCTACGCCGACACCTCCTCCGACGCCCTGGCCGCCGCGGTGGCGTTCGCCTGCGGTCCCTACGTCGTCCCCAACGCCTTCATCGAGGGCTGGGCCGTGCGCACCAACAACCCGCCCTCCGGCCATGTGCGCGGCGAGGGCGCCATGCAGGTGTGCGCCGCGTACGAGGCGCAGATGGACAAGGTGGCCAAGAAGCTCGGCCTGGACCCGGCCGAGGTGCGGCTGCGCAACGTCCTGGCCACGGGCGACGTGCTCCCCACCGGCCAGACGGTCACGTGTCCGGCCCCCGTCGCCGAACTCCTCCAGGCGGTCCGCGACTTCCCGCTCCCCGCCCTGCCCAAGGACACCCCCGAGGACGAGTGGCTGCTGCCCGGCGGCCCCGAGGGCGCGGGTGAGCCGGGCGCGGTGCGCCGGGGCGTGGGCTACGGCATCGGCATGGTGCACATGCTGGGCGCCGAGGGCGCCGACGAGGTCTCCACGGCTACCGTGAAGGTCCAGGACGGCGTGGCGACGGTGCTGTGCGCGGCGGTCGAGACCGGCCAGGGCTTCACCACCCTGGCCCGGCAGATCGTCCAGGACACCCTCGGCGTCGACGAGGTGCAGGTGGCGCCCGTCGACACCGACCAGCCCCCGGCCGGCGCCGGCTGCCGGGGCCGCCACACCTGGGTGTCGGGCGGCGCGGTGGAACGGGCGGCCAAGATGGTCCGCACCCAGCTCCTCCAGCCCCTCGCGCACCAGTTCGGGATGTCGACCGAGCTGCTCCAGATCGCCGACGGCAAGATCACCTCGTACGACGGCGTGCTGTCGACCACGGTGGCCGAGGCGCTGGAGGGCAAGGAGCTGTGGGCCACCGCCCAGTGCCGCCCGCACCCGACCGAGCCGCTGGACGAGGCGGGCCAGGGCGACGCCTTCGTCGGTATGGCCTTCTGCGCGATCCGCGCGGTGGTGGACGTCGACATCGAGATCGGCTCGGTACGGGTCGTGGAGCTGGCCGTCGCGCAGGATGTGGGCCGCGTGCTGAACCCGGCCCAGCTGACCGCCCGGATCGAGGCGGGCGTGACCCAGGGCGTGGGCATCGCGCTGACGGAGAACCTGCGCACCCCGCGCGGCCTGATCCGCCACCCGGACCTCACCGGCTACGCCCTCCCCACCGCGCTCGACACCCCGGACATCCGGATCGTGAAGCTCGTCGAGGAACGCGACGTGGTCGCGCCCTTCGGCGCGAAGGCGGTCAGCGCGGCACCGGTGGTGGCCTCCCCGGCGGCCGTCGCCTCCGCCGTGCGCGCGGCCACGGGACGCCCGGTCAACCGGCTCCCGATCCGCCCGCAGGCCGCGGTGGTCACCGCCTGACTCGGTGGGCGCCCTCGCGGGCGGGGGCGTTGTCAGTGGTGGCACGTAGGCTGCGAAGCGGTGGGGACGACTGCCGCTCCCACCGGCTACGGCTCGGTCGCGCACACACTCGGGGGAGACGATGCACGGGGTCACCACGGACATGACGACGCGGGCGCCGGCGCGGGTGCCGTCGGGGCGCGAGACGCCGCTGTTGTGGACGTCGGCGGCGGTGATCGGCTGCCTGCTCGTGTCGGCGGGCCGCCGCGCGACGTCCGGTCTCGCCCTCGACCTGTCCTACCGTCTGCTGGCCCGTGAGTTCGGCCGGGGCCGCGTGGCCCGCTTCGAGGACATCGACTTCCCGCCGGCCCTCACCCACGAGCCCACCCGTCGCTTCCTGCGCGACACGGGCCTGCCGGAGGACGCGTTCCCGCTCGGCACCGACGACGACGGGATACCGCTGCCGACCCTGGCGGAGCACTACGGGCCCGCGGTCCCGGCCGAGGCGGCAGGCCAGTTGGTCCGGCTCGGCCGACTGCCCGACGGCAGCGACGTGGTCGTGGACGGCCCGACGGGCACGGTCCTGACCTGGCACCCGGCCGACGCGAGCCTGCGCCCCCTCACCCCGGACGTCTCGACCCTCGTTCTCACGCTGTGTCTGCTGCGCCGCGCGGCAGCACCGGAGGCCGGGGCGGGATTCGAACCCGCGTAACCCTCCGCGGGCGCAGCCCCTGATGCGAGGCCGGTCGTACGACCAAGGTCCCGGTCCCGTACCGCCTTCCGACAGGGGTCAAAGCGGTCTGCGGCCCTTACTCTGGCGACCATGACCGTCCCTGAACCGCGCGACACCGAGGTCGCCGACACCCCCGCCCCCGGTCCGAAGACCGACCGCACCGCGCCCGCCGCCGAGACCGTGCTGAGCCGCGCCTACCGGGCGCTGAGCATCGGCATCGTCTCCGTCGTCGTCCTGATCGCCTTCGAGGCGACGGCGGTCGGTACGGCGATGCCGGTGGCGGCGCGGGAACTGGACGGGGTGTCGCTGTACGCCTTCGCGTTCTCGGGGTACTTCACGACGAGTCTGTTCGGGATGGTGCTCTCGGGTCAGTGGTCGGACCGGCGGGGGCCGCTGGCGCCGCTGACCGCCGGCATCACCGCCTTCGCGGCCGGGCTGGTGCTGTCCGGGACGGCCGGCGCGATGTGGCTGTTCATCCTCGGGCGGGCCGTGCAAGGGCTCGGTGGCGGGCTGGTGATCGTCGCGCTGTACGTCGTCGTCGGGCGGGCCTACCCCGAGCGGCTGCGGCCCGCGATCATGGCGGCGTTCGCGGCGGGCTGGGTCGTCCCGTCGATCGTCGGCCCGCTCGCGTCCGGCGCGGTGACCGAGCACCTCGGCTGGCGCTGGGTGTTCGTCGGCATCCCGGTGCTGGTCGTGCTCCCGCTGGCGCTCGCGCTGCCGCAGATACGCCGCCGGGCGGCCGGGCCGGTGGGCGGGACGGAGGCGCCGGCCTCCTTCGACCGCCGCCGCATCCGCCTCGCCCTCGCCATCTCGCTGGGCGCCGGCCTGCTCCAGTACGCCGCCCAGGACCTGCGCCCGGCCTCGCTGCTGCCCGGCGCGGTGGGCGTGGCGCTGCTCGTCCCGGCCGTCCTCGGGCTGCTGCCGCGCGGCACCTACCGGGCGGTGCGCGGGCTGCCCTCCGTCGTCCTGCTGCGCGGCGTCGCCGCGGGCGCCTTCATCGCCGCGGAGTCCTTCGTCCCGCTGATGCTGGTCACGCAGCGCGGGCTCAGCCCCACGATGGCCGGGTTCTCGCTGGCCGCGGGCGGGGCCACCTGGGCCCTGGGTTCCTGGTTCCAGTCCCGGCCGCGGCTCGAACCCCACCGCGAGCGCCTGATGGCCCTCGGCATGGTCCTGGTGGCGGCGGCCATCGCCACGGCGCCGAGCGTGCTGATCGACGCCGTGCCCGCCTGGACGGTGGCCGTCGCCTGGGGCTTCGGCTGCTTCGGCATGGGCCTGGTGATCTCCTCCACCAGCGTGCTCCTGCTCAAGCTCTCCGCCCCCGAGGAGGCCGGCAGCAACTCCGCCGCCCTCCAGATCTCCGACGGCCTCTCCAACGTCATCCTGCTGTCGGTCGGCGGAGCGGCCTTCGCCGCCCTCGGCGGCGGCACGGTCAGCCACGCGGCCACGGAGGCGACCGGCTCCCACCCGGCGGCCTTCGCGGCGGTGTTCCTGCCGATGGCGGGGGTGGCGCTGGTGGGGGCGTGGGTGGCTACACGGGTGCGGGAGCGATGAGCGCGTAAAAGGATGCGACGGCTGTGACCTCCGTCCCACCCGGGGGTGACCCGCCCCGGTGCGCGCGTTGATCGCGTCGGGGCGCCGGTAGGGTGGCCCGGTTGTCATACGTGGCCGAGCCGCTCTACCCCCTTCGGAGACCGTGACTACCACCGCCAGCTCCAGCACCTCGCACCACCTGTCCCCGGCCTTCCCCGGCCGCGCCCCGTGGGGCACCGCCAGCAAGCTGCGGGCCTGGCAGGAAGGGGCGATGGAGAAGTACCTCCAGGAGCAGCCCCGGGACTTCCTGGCGGTCGCCACCCCCGGCGCCGGCAAGACCACCTTCGCCCTGACGCTCGCGTCCTGGCTGCTGCACCACCACGTCGTGCAGCAGGTGACCGTCGTCGCGCCGACCGAGCACCTGAAGAAGCAGTGGGCGGAGGCGGCCGCGCGGATAGGGATCAAGCTCGACCCCGAGTACAGCGCCGGGCCGCTCAGCCGCGAGTACCACGGCATCGCCATCACCTACGCGGGCGTCGGCGTCCGCCCCATGCTGCACCGCAACCGCGTCGAGCAGCGCAAGACCCTCGTCATCCTCGACGAGATCCACCACGCCGGTGACTCCAAGTCCTGGGGCGAGGCCTGCCTGGAGGCGTTCGAGCCGGCCACCCGCCGCCTCGCGCTGACCGGTACGCCGTTCCGCTCCGACACCAACCCGATCCCCTTCGTCACGTACGAGGAGGGCAACGACGGCATCCGGCGCTCCGCCGCCGACTACACCTACGGGTACGGCTCCGCGCTCGCCGACGGCGTCGTGCGTCCGGTCATCTTCATGAGCTACAGCGGCAACATGCGCTGGCGGACGAAGGCGGGCGACGAGATCGCCGCGCGGCTGGGCGAGCCGATGACCAAGGACGCGGTCAGCCAGGCCTGGCGCACCGCCCTCGATCCGCGCGGTGAGTGGATGCCCGCCGTGCTGCGCGCCGCCGACCAGCGGCTGACCGAGGTCAGGAAGGCCATCCCGGACGCCGGCGCCCTCGTCATCGCCGCCGACCAGGACTCCGCCCGCGCCTACGCCAAACTGATCCGTGAGATCACCGGCAGCAAGGCGACCGTCGTCCTGTCCGACGACACCGGCGCGTCCAAGAACATCGACGACTTCAGCGGCAGCACCGACCGGTGGATGGTCGCCGTCCGCATGGTGTCCGAGGGCGTCGACGTCCCCCGCCTCGCGGTCGGCGTCTACGCCACCACCATCTCCACCCCACTCTTCTTCGCCCAGGCCGTAGGCCGCTTCGTACGCTCCAGGCGCCGCGGCGAGACCGCGTCCGTCTTCCTCCCGACCGTGCCCGACCTGCTCACCTTCGCCAACGAGATGGAGCGCGAGCGCGACCACGTCCTCGACAAGCCCAAGAAGGAGGGCGAGGAGGACCCCTACGCCGAGTCCGAGAAGGAGATGGACGAGGCGAACCGGGAGCAGGACGAGGACACCGGCGAGCAGGAGCAGTTCTCCTTCGAGGCGCTGGAGTCCGAGGCCACCTTCGACCGGGTCATGTACAACGGCGCCGAGTTCGGCATGCAGGCCCACCCGGGGAGCGAGGAGGAGCAGGACTACCTAGGCATCCCCGGCCTGCTGGAGCCCGACCAGGTCCAACTCCTCCTCCAGAAGCGGCAGGCCCGGCAGATCGCGCACAGCCGCAAGAAGCCCGACGACGAGGCCGACCTGCTCGAACTGCCCGCCGAGCGGCGCCCGGTCGTCTCCCACAAGGAGCTGATGGAGCTGCGCAAGCAGCTCAACACCCTGGTCGGCGCCTACGTCCACCAGAGCGGCAAACCGCACGGCGTGATCCACACCGAACTGCGCCGCGTGTGCGGCGGCCCGCCCAGCGCCGAGGCCACCGGCGGACAACTGCGCCAGCGCATCGCCAAGGTGCAGGAGTGGGCCACCCGCATGAAGTGACGGGCGGGGCGTGGGCGCCGCCCGCGTGCGCTGTACGTATCAGGACAAACACAGGTAGTCCACACCGGCCATCGCCCGGATTCTGGACGGAGCCTTCCGCTGAGCGAACCAGGTCGCTACTGTCCCGCTACGCACACGCCCCGTGGCAGCGCCGCCGCGGAGCGCAGCCGTGAAGCGACTGGGCCCGGGCACAAGGCCGGGCCGTCAGCCGATCGGCGGCCTCTGAAGCGCGTCACTGACGGGACTCGGTGACGCAATCCCGCTTGGAGGGCCGCCGACCTCACCACTAAGGAGTGGGCGTCGTGACCGCGGAGACCTCTCAGACGCTCGATCGGGGACTGCGCGTCCTCAAACTGCTGGCCGATACGGACCACGGGCTGACCGTCACCGAGCTATCCCACAAACTGGGCGTGAACCGGACCGTCGTGTACCGGTTGCTCGCCACGCTGGAACAGCACGCACTCGTACGCAGGGATCTGGGCGGACGCGCCCGGGTCGGCCTCGGGGTGCTGGGGCTCGGCCGCCAGGTGCATCCGCTGGTGCGCGAGGCGGCGATGCCGGCGCTGCGGTCGCTGGCCGAGGACATCGGGGCGACGGCCCATCTGACCTTGGTGGACGGGGCGGAGGCGCTGGCCGTGGCCGTCGTCGAGCCGACCTGGACGGACTACCACGTGGCCTACCGGGCGGGGTTTCGGCATCCGCTGGAGCGGGGGGCCGCGGGCAAGGCGATCCTCTCCGCGCGGCAGCAGGCACAGCCGCAGCCGCAGCCTGCCGGTGACGCGGCGGAGGGGCCCGGGTACACCCTGACCCACGGGGAGCTGGAGGCCGGGGCCTGCGGAGCGGCCGCGCCGCTGCTCGGGGTGACGGGGGTGGAGGGCAGCGTCGGCGTGGTGATGCTGGCCGACGTGGTGCCGGAGCGGGTGGGGGCGCGGGTGATGGAGGCGGCGCGGGAGGTGGCGGAGGCGTTGCGGTGACGTCCCTTGGTTGTGGAGGGGCGTCAGCTACGACGGGGCGTCGCGTTAGATTGACCCCGTGCTCTCTCGTCTCACGCGTCCCCAGGCCCTCGCCGTTTGCGGTCTCCCCGTCGTGGCGCTGTTCGCCACCGCCGTGTTCGCGCCGTTGCCGTTCTCCGTGGCGCAGCCGGGGCTGACGGCCGACGTGCTCGGGCAGAACCAGGGCGCCCCGGTGATCACGATCAAGGGGGCGCCCACGCACGGGACGAGCGGGCAGCTGCGGATGACGACCATCGAGGCGACCGGCCCCGACGCGAGCGTGAACCTCGGGGACGTGCTCGGAAGCTGGTTCGACACCGACCGGGCGGTGATGCCGCGCGACGCCGTCTACCCGAGCGGCGACGACGTCAGCGAGATCGAGGAGTACAACGAGGAGCAGATGAAGGAGTCCCAGGACGCGGCGACCACCGCCGCGCTGGGCTACCTGGACCTCGACGCGGCGGACGTGGACGTCGAGCTGCGCCTGGAGGACGTCGGCGGCCCCAGCGCCGGACTGCTCTTCTCCCTCGGCATCGTCGACAAGTTGAGTGCCGGCGACCTCACCGGCGGCCAGGTCATCGCTGGTACCGGCACCATCAGCACCGGCGGCGAGGTCGGTGCCGTGGGCGGTGTGCCGTTGAAGACGCAGGCCGCCCGGCGGGACGGGGCCACCGTCTTCCTGGTGCCGAAGGCCGAGTGCTCGGACGCGCGGGCCGAGCTGCCGCAGGGGCTCCGGCTGATCCCGGTCACCACCCTGAAGGGCGCGGTCGACTCGCTCAACGCCCTGGAGACGGGCAAGGGCAAGGTCCCCACCTGCTGAGAGAGGCGGGGCTCCCCGTTCAGCCCTCCGTCACGAATCCCTTCTCGACCATCCAGTCCAGCGCCACCTGGTGCGGGTCCTCGCCGTCGACGTCGACCTTCGCGTTCAGCGTCCGCGCCACGTCGTTGGTCAGCGCCTCGGTGACCGGGTTGAGGACGGCGGCGATGGCCGGCCACTTCTTCAGGACGTCGGTGCGGACCATGGGCGCCGCGTTGTAGTTCGGGAAGAAGTTCTTGTCGTCCTCCATCACCACCAGGTTCATGGACTTGATCCGCCCGTCGGTGGTGTACACCTCGCCGTAGGTGCAGGCGCCGTCGGCCGTCTGGGTGTAGATGATCCCGGTGTCCATGTCCGTGACGTTCCTGGCCGGGATGTCCATCCCGTAGGCCCTCTCCATGCCCGGCAGCCCGTCCGCCCGGTTGGCGAACTCGACCTCCACGCACAGCGTCACCGCGGCCGGGTCGGTCTTCGACAGCTCGGCCACCTCCGACAGGGTCTTCGTACGGTACTTCTCGTAGTTCGCCTGGTTCATCGCCAGCGCGTAGGTGTTGTTCAGCTCGGCCGGCGGCAGCCAGGTCAGCCCCTTCTTCAGGTCCTCCTTCCGCACGGCCTCCCACTGCTCGCGCGGGTCGGTGATCGGCTCGCTGTGCCCCAGATACGTGATCCAGGCGGTGCCCGTGTACTCGTACGTGGCGTCGGCGTCGCCGTTCTCCACCGCCGCCCGGGTGCCGACGGAGCCCTGGATGCCGGTGCGGTCGAGCACCTCCGCGCCGGCCGCCTGGAAGGCGATGCCCATGATCGCGCCGAGGATCAGCTGCTCCGTGAACTGCTTGGACACGACGGTCAGGTCGGCCCCCTCCAGCGGCCGGCCCTTCCCGATCGTGCCGGGCCCGACGTCGTCGACCATCGGGGAGCCGCTGGTCAGCCCGCAGCCGGAGGCCGCCACCAGCAGCGCCGCCGTCACCGGCCACGTACGGCGTCGCAGGCCCCAAGGCCGTGCCGTGGACCGCGTGCTCATGTCCTCACCTCCAGGCCACGAGGCCGCAGCAGCAGTTCCGCGAGCGAGGCCAGCCAGTCCACCAGCAGCGCGAGGGCCACGGTGAGGATCGAGCCGAGCACCAGCACCGGCATCCGCTGGCTGGTGATCCCGGTGGTGATCAGCACGCCCAGCCCGCCGCCCCCGCCGAAGACGGCCAGCGTCGCCGTACCGACGTTGAGGACGAGGGCCGTGCGCACGCCGGCCAGGATCAGCGGGACGGCCAGCGGCAGCTCCACGCGCGTGAGCACGCCCAGTGGGGACATGCCGATGCCGCGGGCCGCCTCCAGGAGGGTCGGGTCGTTCGCCTTCAGGCCGGCGATGGTGTTGGAGAGCACCGGCAGGACGGCGTAGATGATGATGCCGATCAGGGCAGCCCGGCGGCCGATGCCCAGCCAGATCACCAGCAGCGCCAGCAGGCCGATCGCCGGGGTCGCCTGGCCCATGTTGGCGAACGCCATCGCCACCGGCGTGGCCTTCCGGAACATCCCGCGGGTGAGCAGGACGCCCAGCGGGATCGCGATGATCAGCACGAAGAAGGTGGAGATCACGGTCAGCTGGACGTGCTGCCACAGCGCCTTGGTGACCTGCCCGTCCGACAGGGCGTTCTCGCTCAGCGAGTCCAGGTCGGCCTGCCGGAACCACAGCCAGGTCGCCAGCAGTACGGCGATCAGGACCGCCGGCAGGAAGGTCAACTTCCGCCAGCCGACCTGCCGTTTCGTCGCCTCCGGGGACGGCGGGCGCGGCTCCTGCTCCACCTCGTCCCGGTCGTCGTGGGCGATCCCCCCGATCTCGTGCTCGCCCTCCGGCCGCCGACCGGATGAAGAGCCGGACGAAGAGCCGGACGAAGGACCGGAAGTGCTGCTCACGCCTTCGCCTCCCCTCCGAAGCCCTCCTGCTCGGCATGGGTCTGCTCCGCCCGGGCCTCCTCCAGGTCGTGCTGGTGCTCCAGCGCGTCCAGCCGGTCGGCCTCCAGCAGTTCGTGCACCGAGTTCAGCAGCGTCTCCATGTCGACGACGCCCTCGTACTCGCCGCGCCGCCCGGTGACCGCGACCCGCCCCGTGTTGTCGGTGAGCACCGCCTCCAGCGCGTCCCGCAGGGTCGCGTCCCGGGTCACCGTGTCGTGGACCAGCGTCCCGGCCCGCGCCAGCGAGCCCTTGGCCCGCATCAGGTCGCCGCGCCGCAGCCACTTGTAGGGGCGGCCGCGCCGGTCGAGGAGCAGGATCTCGTTGGTGCCGGCCGCCCGCAGCGCGTTGAAGATGTGCTGGAGCGGGTCCTCCACGGTCACCGTCGGGTAGTCGGTGATCTCCACGTCCCGTACGCGGGTCAGGTTCAGCCGCTTCAGTGCCGCCCCGGCGCCCACGAAGCCGGAGACGAAGTCGTCCGCCGGGTTGGTGAGGATGGCCTCCGGGGTGTCGAACTGGGCGATGTGGGAGCGCTCGCGCAGCACGGCGATCCGGTCGCCCAGCTTGATCGCCTCGTCGAAGTCGTGGGTGACGAAGACGATCGTCTTGTGCAGTTCGTGCTGGAGCCGGATCAGCTCGTCCTGGAGGTGGTCCCGGGTGATCGGGTCGACCGCGCCGAACGGCTCGTCCATCAGCAGCACCGGCGGATCGGCCGCCAGCGCCCGCGCCACGCCCACCCGCTGCTGCTGGCCGCCGGACAGCTGGCGCGGATAGCGGCCGTGGAACTCCCCGGCGTCAAGACCGACCAGGTCGAGCATCTCCTCCACCCGCGACCTGATGCGGGCCTTCGACCAGCCGATCATCTTCGGCACGAGCGCGATGTTCTGGGCGACGGTCATGTGCGGGAAGAGGCCGGAGGCCTGGATCGCGTAGCCGACCTTGCGGCGCAGCTTCACCGGGTCGATGTCGGTGACGTCCTCGCCGTCGATGCGGATGCGTCCGCCGGTGGGCTCGATCAGCCGGTTGATCATCTTCAGGGTGGTCGACTTCCCGCAGCCCGAGGGGCCGACGAAGATGACCGTCTCGCCGGCCTTGATCTCCATCGAGACGTTCTCGACGGCCGGCTGCGGGTTGCCGGGGTAGCGCTTGGTCAGGCAGTCCAGCTCGATGGTCGCCCCGGTGGCGGCAGGGTGGCTGTTCTCGGACACGGATCTCTCGGACACGGATCTCTCAGACACGGATCTCTCAGACACGGATCCCCCTCGGAATGGTCAGCCGTCCGAGCAGGACGTACGCGGCGTCGAACAGCAGTGCCAGGATGATGATGCCGAGCGTGCCCGCGAGGACCTGGTTCAGCGCGTTCTTGCTGCCAAGCGAGGCGATCCCGCGGAAGATCTCGTTGCCGAGCCCCGGCCCGGAGGCGTAGGCGGCGATCGCGGCGATGCCCATCAGCATCTGCGTCGAGACCCGGATGCCGGTGAGGATCGGCGGCCAGGCCAGCGGCAGCTCCACCCTCAGCAGCCGGGCCACGCGCGACATCCCGATGCCCGTCGCGGCGTCCACCAGCGCCGGGTCCACCCCGCGCAGGCCGACGATCGCGTTGCGCACGATCGGCAGCAGCCCGTACAGGACCAGCGCGGTCACCGTCGGCGGCACGCCCAGCCCCACGATGGGGATGAGCAGTCCGATCATGGCCAGCGACGGGATGGTCAGGATCGTCGACGTGGTCAGTGTCGCCAGGTTCCCCGCCCACTCGCTGCGGTAGGTGACGACGCCGATCAGGACCCCGAGCAGCGTCGCCACGACCATGCACTGGAAGACGGCGCTGGCGTGCTGGTAGGCGTCGGTGAGCAGCTGCTGGTGGCGGCTGCCGAGGAACTCCCAGAAGTTCACCGCCGCTCACCTCCGGGATTCGGGCCGGCCGGGGAGCCGGTCTCAGTCGCGTCTGCCGCTGTCCTCGGCCGCCTGCTCCACCAGCGGGATGATCCGCAGCGGAACGGGGTTCTCCATGACGATCGCCGTGGAGGCCCGGACAATGCCATCAAAACCGACAACCAGGTCGATCACACGCTGGAGATCGGCGTTCGAGCGGGCCACCAGCCGGCACAGCATGTCCCCGGTGCCGGTCGTGGTGTGCAGCTCCAGCACCTCCGGGACGGTCGCCAAGTGCGCCCGTACGTCGGCGCCTTGGCCCTGCCGGATCTGGAGCGTGGCGAACGCGGTGACCGGGTAGCCGAGCGCCGCCGGGTCCACCTCGGGGCCGAAGCCGCGGATGACTCCGTTCGACTGAAGCCGGTCCAGCCGCGCCTGCACGGTGCCGCGCGCCACGCCCAGGCGCCGGGACATCTCCAGCACCCCGATCCGCGGCTCCCGGGCCAGTAGCCCGATGATCCGCCCGTCCAGTCGATCGATCGCCATGCCCGCGCCCTCCCGGAGGATAACCCTGGTCATCCTGTACAGATCGCCCGCCCCCACCGCCGTATCACTGGTCAGGTTGCCCAGTGAAGACGCAAACTATTGCGCACCTTGCAGACGCGGGAGACCCTGCGGCTATGACGCAGACCACACACCACACTCCCGACACCGCCCGGCAGGCCGACCCCTTCCCGGTCAAGGGAATGGACGCGGTCGTCTTCGCCGTGGGCAACGCCAAGCAGGCGGCGCACTACTACTCCACCGCCTTCGGCATGCAGCTGGTCGCCTACTCCGGACCGGAGAACGGCAGCCGGGAGACCGCGAGCTACGTCCTGGAGAACGGCTCCGCCCGCTTCGTCTTCACCTCGGTGATCAAGCCCGCCACCGAGTGGGGCGACTTCCTCACCCAGCACGTGGCCGAGCACGGCGACGGCGTCGTCGACCTCGCCATCGAGGTCCCCGACGCGCGCGCCGCCCACGCCTACGCCGTCGAGCACGGCGCCCGCTCGATCGCCGAGCCGCACGAGGTCAAGGACGAGCACGGCACCGTCGTCCTCGCCGCCATCGCCACCTACGGCGAGACCCGCCACACCCTCGTCGAGCGCACCGGCTACGACGGCCCCTACCTGCCCGGCTACGCCGCCGCCGAGCCGATGGTCGAGCCGCCCGCCAAGCGCACCTTCCAGGCCGTCGACCACTGCGTCGGCAACGTCGAACTCGGCCGCATGAACGAGTGGGTCGGCTTCTACAACAAGGTCATGGGCTTCACGAACATGAAGGAGTTCGTGGGCGACGACATCGCCACCGAGTACTCCGCGCTGATGTCCAAGGTGGTCGCCGACGGCACCCTCAAGGTCAAGTTCCCGATCAACGAGCCCGCGGTCGCCAAGAAGAAGTCCCAGATCGACGAGTACCTGGAGTTCTACGGCGGCGCCGGCGTCCAGCACATCGCGCTGAACACGAACGACATCGTGGCCACCGTACGCACGATGAGGGCGGCCGGCGTCCAGTTCCTGGACACGCCCGACTCGTACTACGACACGCTCGGCGAGTGGGCGGGTGAGACCCGGGTGCCCGTGGAGACGCTGCGCGAGCTGAAGATCCTCGTCGACCGCGACGAGGACGGCTACCTGCTGCAGATCTTCACCAAGCCGGTCCAGGACCGCCCGACCGTCTTCTTCGAGATGATCGAACGGCACGGCTCGATGGGCTTCGGCAAGGGCAACTTCAAGGCCCTGTTCGAGGCGATCGAGCGCGAGCAGGAGAGGCGCGGCAACCTCTGACATCAGGTCCGCAAAGGCGGATCTCAGGCGGGCGGGTCCTCCACGGAGGGCTCGCCCAGCTCCGCCAGCGCCCGCTTCGCCTCCGGCGCCCGCAGCGGCGAGAAGTACGGGTTGATCATCAGCGCCTCCCGCAGGTGCCGCCGCGCGGGCCCGTACCGCCCCAGTTCCTTCTCGATCACACCCCGGTGGAACACGTGCAGCGCGCTGCGCACCCCGCCGCCCTGGTCGCCGTCCGTCGCGATCGTCGCGAACTCCAGCGCCTCCTCGTCCTCACCGGCCCGGTGCAGCGCCCAGCCCAGCGCGTCGGCCACCGCGATCCCCGGCTGCCGCCCCCACTCGGTCCGCAGCCGCCGCACCGCCGCCGCCGGGTCCCCGTGGTCCGCCTCGAACCGCCCCAGCACCAACTCCTCGTCGGCCCCGGCCGCCTCGGCGCCCCGCACCCGCGCCCGCAGCAGGTCGTACTGCACCAGCGCGGCCTGCCCGAGCCCCAGCGACTCGTACAACTCGCCCAGCTCCAGCGCGTACTCCGGACTCGGCCGCTTGGCCAGCGCCGCCTGGTACGCGGACAGCGCGTCCGTCGTCCGGCCCAGCGCCGCCAGCGCACGCGCCCGCCCGGCCTGCGCGGCCCGCTGGTCGGGGTCGGTGCGCAGCGCCTCCTCGAAGAACCGCAGCGCCTCCTGACGGTCCCCGCGCTCGAACGCCAGCCGCCCGGCCTGCTCCAGATACGCCGCCCGCTCGGCCGGCGCCTCGGCAGCCGCCGCCGCGTCGGAGATCTGCGCCGCCGCGTCCTCCCGCCAGCCCCGGTCCCGGTAGACGGCCGCGGCCCGCGCCCTGACCGCCGGTGTCCCCGGGCGCAGCTCCATCACCTTGTCCAGGGCCCGCCCCACGCCCTCGTGGTCGCCGAGACCGGTGTAGGCGTCGATCAGCACCGCGTGCGCCGTCCACCGCTTCGGCGCCGCCTTCGCCGCGCTCTCGCCCCACTTCTTCGCCGCGGGGAAGTCCCGCCGCGCCACCGCCAGCGCCGCCAGCCCCTCCAGCGCCTGCGGATTGCGCTTCGCCCCGACCTTCAGCGAGGTGCGCAGCGCCTTCTCGGCCTTCGGCCAGTTCGCGGTGTCCGCCGTACGCCGGCCCTGCTCGACGTACGCCGCCCCCAGCACCGCCCACGACACGCCGTCCAGCGGATGCGCCCGCAGATGGGTCTCCCGGTCGCCGATCAGTACGGCCAGGTCGGGCAGCGCGGCCGGCACGCCCGTGGTGACCGCCCCGCGCGCCAGCGCGGCCGGCCCCGGCGCGGGCGGGGGAGCGTCGCCGCCGTCCCAGGGGAGCAGCACCAGGACCCCGCCGAGTACGACGGCCCCGGCGACGGAGGCGATCAGCACCCGGCTCCGGCGGCGTGAGCGCCACCCGTGTTCGGTCTCCCTCTTCATGACCTCCATGGCGCTTACTGTGCGCCCATACGACGAGCACACCGGGACTTGCGCCGGGTGCCGTCGACGGGGTTCACACCGATGGCCCCCGGGTGCGAACCTCCGATCATGAGCCGTATCGAAGCGCCTCGCGACAAAGGCGACGCAGCCCACGAAGCCGGAGCGGTCACGGCGGCCTCCGGCACCCTCGTCGACCGGCTGCTCGCCGGCCTGCCGGCCGAGTCCGTCCTCACCGACCCCGACGTCACCGCCTCCTACGCCAACGACATGGCGAGCTTCTGCCCGGCCGGTGCCCCCGCGGCGGTGGTCCTACCGCGCACCGTGGAGGAGGTCCAGCACGTGATGCGCACCGCCACCGCGCTGCGCGTCCCCGTCGTCCCGCAGGGCGCCCGCACCGGCCTGTCCGGCGCGGCCAACGCCAGCGACGGCTGCGTCGTGCTGTCCCTGACCAGGATGGACCGCATCCTGGAGATCAACCCGGTCGACCGCGTCGCCGTCGTCGAACCGGGCGTCGTCAACGCCGCGCTCTCCCGCGCGGTGAACGAACACGGCCTGTACTACCCGCCCGACCCCTCCAGCTGGGAGATGTGCACCATCGGCGGCAACATCGGCACCGCCTCCGGCGGCCTGTGCTGCGTCAAGTACGGGGTGACCGCCGAGTACGTCCTCGGCCTAGACGTCGTCCTCGCCGACGGCCGTCTGATGTCCACCGGCCGCCGCACCGCGAAGGGCGTCGCCGGGTACGACCTCACCCGCCTCTTCGTCGGCTCCGAGGGCTCCCTCGGCATCGTCGTACGGGCCGTCCTCGCCCTGCGCCCCAAGCCGCCCCAGCAGCTCGTGCTGGCCGCCGAGTTCGCCTCCGCGACCGCCGCCTGCGACGCGATCTGCCGGATCATGGAGGGCGGGCACGTGCCGTCCCTCCTCGAACTGATGGACCGTACGACCGTCAAGGCGGTCAACGACCTCGCCCACATGGGTCTGCCGGAGAGCACCGAGGCCCTGCTGCTGGCCGCCTTCGACACCGCCGACCCGGCCGCCGACCTCGCCGCCGTCGGCGCGCTGTGCGAGGCCGCGGGCGCCACGCAGGTGGTCCCCGCCGACGACGCGGCCGAGTCCGAACTCCTCCTCCAGGCCCGCCGCCTGTCCCTCACCGCCCTGGAGGCCGTCAAGGGCACGACGATGATCGACGACGTGTGCGTGCCCCGGTCCCGGCTCGGCGACATGCTGGAGGGCATCGAGCGCGTCGCCGCGAAGTACGACCTCACCATCGGCGTCTGCGCCCACGCGGGCGACGGCAACACCCACCCCACCGTCTGTTTCGACGCCCAGGACCCCGACGAGTCCCGGCGCGCCCGTGAGTCCTTCGACGAGATCATGGCCCTCGGCCTGGAACTGGGCGGCACCATCACCGGCGAGCACGGCGTGGGCGTACTGAAGAAGGAGTGGCTGGCGCGGGAGATCGGCCCGGTGGGCCTGGAGATGCAGCGGGCGGTCAAACAGGCCTTCGACCCGCTGGACATCCTCAATCCGGGCAAGCTCTTCTGACCGTTCCTCCCCTCCCACTGGGCTCACTCGGCTCACTCGGCTCACCGGGCGAGCAGCTCGGCCAGCCCGTCGTCGATGCCGAGCTGCCCGCCCTCGGTGCCGGGCGGCACCGCCCGCAGGGTCCGCTCCAGCCAGGCCGACACCTGCGGCGTCGGCGCCTCCAGAAGGGCGTCACCGTCCGGGCTGCTCAGCGCCATGAGCACGACGCTGCGGCCCTCCGCCTTCGACGGCCACACCCGCACGTCCCCGTGCCCGCACGGCCGGAACACCCCCTCTACCAGCAGATCGCGGGCGAACGTCCAGTGCACCGGGTGGCCGGAGTCGATGTGGAAGGTGATGTGGACGGCGTACGGGTCGTCGGTGTGGTAGCCGAGCAGGGCCGGTACCGGGATGCCGCGCTCGGGCGACAGGATGAGCCTCAGCTCCAGTTCGCGTTCCACGACGGTGGTGTTGGGGTGCATGGCGGGGTTGTCCTCTCTCGTACGGGTCCGCACGGGCCGCCTGGAACGGGCCCGCACGAGTGAGAGCGGCCGGGGCCGCGAGCGTTACGCGGATTCGCGGAACTTTTTCCAACCTCTGTCCCCGGTGTGAAGGTCCATGCAGAGGTTGCCCGGAAAGGGGTGGGTCCGGCGGGACCGGCGGTGCGGATTGCGCCCGTCTGATAGATGTTGAGCCCCCATATCAACCCCCGAGCAGATACGGGACGACGGACATGAGCGCCCCAACCCCGGCCCCCGGCGACGACAGGCCCCGCGAAGGGTATTACCCGGACCCGTCCATTCCTGGATACGTCCGGTACTGGAACGGCGCCTCCTGGGTGCCGGGCACCAGCCGGCCCGCCCCCAAGGACGGCGAGTCGCTCGCGCCTCCGCCCGGCGCGCGGCCCTCCGTCGAGGAGACCGGCCCGCACTTCTTCGACGAGGACCCGGTCGACGAGCCGCCCGGCGCCGCGTCCCAGCACGGCAGCCGCCCGGAACCCGCGACGGCCTGGGGCGCCGACCGCTCCCGCCAGTCCGGCTTCGCCGACGATCCGAACCACCGCGTCGCATGGCCGGGTGCCGCCCAGGGCGCGGACCCGAGGGTCCCGCACGCCCGGGGCGCGCGGCCGGCCGGGGGAGTGGCGGCCGAGTCCGGTCCCGCCGACGCGGGCAGCGGCACGGTCCGGCCGGGTGCCGGCGCGAGCGCCGTCGGCGGTGCTCAGGACGGGCAGGCCTCCGGCGGACCCGCCGGTGCCGGTGCCGGGGCGTCGGGTGGCTCCCGGGCCGGGGCCGCCGGTGGCGGCTCCGTACCCGCGGGCCCGGGCGGCGGCCGGTCCGCCGACGCCCGATCCGCGCAGGGCGACGACGCCCGTTCCAGGCGGTCGGACGCCTCGGCGGGGGCCGCCGCGTCCGGCGAGGCGGAGGCCGGGTCGGGCAACACCTTCGTCTTCCGGCGGCCGACGGCCGGGTCCCGGGGCGCCCAGGCCCCGGGCGCCTCGGACGGCGGTGCCGCCGCCGACGAGGGCACCATGACCTTCCGCGCGGTCTCCCCGCGCGCGGCCTCGGGCGGCCCCGGCTTCAACGCCGGGAAGGCCGCGGCCGCCCGAGCGGCGGCCGCGCAGGCCCCCGCCGCTCCCGCAGCCCCTGCCGGTCCGCAGCAGACGGGCGGCGCCACCGGCCCGGCCGTCCCCCACCAGGCCGCCGCCCCGCAGCCCGCGGCCTCGCAGCCTGCCGTCCCGCAACCGGCGGCCTCGCAGCCTGTGGCCTCGCCGCAGCAGCCCGCCGCCTCGGCCCCGCTCGCGGCCGGGCCCGGCGGCGGTCAGTCCTCGTGGGCGCAGCAGGTGCACCGGCTCGCCGGTGCCGACGGGGACGAGCAGCCCGTCGCGCCCTGGAAGCCGCCGGTCGAGGACGTGTTCCAGGCCGCCGCCCGGCGCCAGGCGGCGGCCCGCCCCGCCGGGCTCGGCAAGCGGCTGGCCGCCCGGCTGATCGACACCGTCGTCCTCGCGGGCGTCACGGGTGTGGCTGCCGTGCCCCTCGGCATGAAGGCGGTCGACCACGTAAACGGCAAGATCGACGAGGCCAAGCTCTCCGGCGAGACCGTCACGGTATGGCTGCTCGACGGCACGACCTCCATGTACCTGGGCATCGTCCTGGCCGTCCTGCTGCTCTTCGGCGTCGTCTACGAGGCGCTGCCCACCGCCAAGTGGGGCCGCACCCTGGGCAAGAAGCTGCTCGGCCTGGAGGTACGGGACATCGAGGCCCACGAGCCCCCGTCCTTCGGCGCGGCCCTGCGCCGCTGGCTGGTCTACAGCGTGCCCGGCCTGCTGGTCGTCGGTGTCGTCGGCGTCGCGTGGTGCCTGTTCGACCGCCCGTGGCACCAGTGCTGGCACGACAAGGCGTCCCGCACGTTCGTAGCCGGCTGACCCGAGCCCCGACACCTTCGGCCCGGCCCCCAGCCGCCCGCCGCCCACCCTCTGCCTCGGTCGGCGGCGCCCGCTCCCCGGGCTGGGTCGGTGGAGGCGCCCCAGGGCCGGGTTGGCGGCGCCGCTCCCGGCCTCGGCCGACGGCGCCGCCCCCGACCTCGGCCGGCTCGGAGCCGACGGTCACACGGCGCTCCGCGCCGCGCGGGCTCGCGGGCTGGGCGGAGGCCCGCCCGGCACCCGCGGCCCGTAGCCCAGCGCTACTGCCGCAGGCATCGTGTCCCGGGCGGTCGCCGCCTCCGGACCGGCGCCCGTGACCGCGTGGCGTACGCCGCCCCACCGCGCGAGACCGCGAGACCGTGCCAACGGGCCCGCGCTCCCGTGCCGGTGAGCACCCCGCGCCGCCGTCGCGGGCACCCGGCGGCCGGTGTCCCGCATACCGCCCCGGCCCCGCCGCCGGAGGCACCCGTACTCCGGACGGCGGCTCGCCGGATGCGCGGTCGGGGGGTTCGCGGTCGACTCGGGCCATGAGCAGTGAACCGCCCCCCGGCTCCGGCGGGCAGCCGCCGGAAGACGACCCGTTCAGGAAGCGTCCCTCGTCCCCCGGGCCGGGTCCGGAACCCGGCCCCGGCGAGGGCGGCACGGGCTCGCCGTACGACAACCCGCCCCCGCCCGACGGCACCGGCCGACCCCCGCCTCCCGGTGGCGGCGGGCCCTACGGCGCCCCGCCTCCCGGTGGCGGCGGGCCCTACGGCGCCCCACCCCCCGGCGGTGGCGGACCCTACGGCGGTGATCCGTACGGCGGCGGCTCCGATCCGCTCGCCGGCATGCCGCCGCTCGCCGACAGCGGACGGCGCACGCTCGCGCGGATCATCGACATGATCCTCGTGGGCATCGTGGTCTGGCTGCTCAGCTGGGCGTTCAACGTCCAGGAGTACCAAGTGGACGGCGACGAGGTCGAGGTCGGCAAGTCGTTCGGGCAGTCGCTGATCGCCGCTGTGCTCTACATCGCCTACGACACCTACATGACCACCAAGACGGGCCAGACCCTGGGCAAGAAGTGGCTCGGCCTGCGCGTGGGCAACCTGGACAACGGCGCCACGCCCTCGGTGCAGACGTCGCTGATCCGCGCCCTGGTGCTGTGGATCCCGTTCGCCTTCTGCTGCGCCTGTGTCTGGACGATCATCGCGGGCGGCTGGAGCTTCTTCGACCGGCCCTACAAGCAGGGCCTGCACGACAAGGCGGCCAAGACGGTGGTGGTCAGCGCCCGCTGAGGTCCTGGGAGGCGAGCGTCAGGCGGCGCGGCCGCGGGCCGGCTCGCGCGCCCCCGCGGAGACCCGGGCCGCCGGCACCGGCTCCCGGGCCGCGGCCGGCCCGCGGGCCGGCACGGCGGTCACCGTGCGCGTCCTGGGCAGGGGGGCCGTCATGGCGACCAGCAACCCGAGAGCGAGCGCCGCGACGACGATGACGGTGATTCCGGGGCCCGAACTCGTCTGGGACAGCAGCAGCATGGCGAGCGTCGAGAAGATCACGGTGCACGAACCGTAGGCGAACTGGGCGGCAGTCGGACGGGGCATGGCCATCGTGTCCTCGTGAAGACAATCTGGGGTGAGACGTGCTGTCGGCCTGGCTTTCCGCCGGCTTCCGGGCGTTCCGCCAAGCGACTCTAACCCGCTGTGTGCCCGAGTGGAACCAGCGGTAAGCATGACCTAACCGACAGGGCCGATGCACGGGGGGCGCACGGATTCATGGCGTCCGGGAAGTGGACGGTCCCGCGCGCCCGTCGGAGGACGCCACGGCGGCCGCGGTGGCGACAACGGTCACGATTCGGTGTCCGCAAAGCGAACGTCGGCTCCGCATAGTGCACTTGTTCTGCTCAAGTCAAGGTCTGTCTTTTCCGGTGAACCTCTAGTCAAATGTCGTCACTTGACTACACGCGTTGAACACGTGTGCGCGGACCTGCCCTGTCCTTGTCCCCCCATCCGCGCGCGTGGACGCGGGGGAGGAACTCAAGTGACCAGCAGATCCTGGAAGTTCAGAACGGCGGCGACCACCGTCGCACTCGCCGCAGCCACCGCCACGCTCTCCGCGGCCGGCGTGGCGCAGGCGGACTCGCCGGCCCGGCCGGAAGCCGTGGACCGGCACGACCCGCACCCCGCGAAGGGCATGGACTCCCATGACCTCAAGGGCCCCATGAGCGACACTCAGGAGGCCCAGCGCGAGGAGGCCCTGAAGCAGGTCATATCCGGCAAGGCCTCGGTGAAGAAGAAGGACGGCTCCAACGTCGTCCAGCTCAAGAGCAAGAAGGGCGACGCCAAGTACGTCGAGCTGGGCCGGGAGAAGACCGACAAGATCTTCACCATCCTGGTCGAGTTCGGGGACAAGATCGACAGCCGCTACGGCGGCGACCCCGGCCCGCTGCACAACCGGATAGCCAAGCCCGACCGCAAGACGGACAACTCCACGGCCTGGAAGGCCGACTACGACCAGCAGCACTTCCAGGACCTGTACTTCGGTTCCGGCAAGGGCGTCAACTCGGTCAAGACCTACTACGAGAAGCAGTCCTCCGGCCGTTACTCGGTCGAGGGCGAGGTCTCCGACTGGGTCAAGGTCGACTACAACGAGGCCCGTTACGGCAACAACGACTGCGGCGCCACCAACTGCCCGAGCGTGTGGAACGTCGTCAGCGACGGCCTGAACGCCTGGGTCGAGCAGCAGAAGGCGGCCGGCCGCAGCGACGCCCAGATCAAGGCCGACGCCGCCCGCTTCGACGAGTGGGACCGCTACGACTTCGACGGCGACGGCGACTTCAACGAGCCCGACGGCTACATCGACCACTTCCAGATCGTGCACGCCGGCGAGGACGAGTCCGCGGGCGGCGGCGCCCAGGGCACCGACGCGATCTGGGCCCACCGCTGGTACGCCTTCGGCACCGACGCAGGCGCCACCGGGCCCGAGCAGAACAAGCTCGGCGGCTCGCAGATCGGCTCCACCGGTGTCTGGGTCGGCGACTACACCATCCAGCCGGAGAACGGCGGCCTCGGCGTCTACGCCCACGAGTACGGCCACGACCTCGGTCTTCCGGACCACTACGACACCGCCGGCGGCGACAACTCCACCGGCTTCTGGACGCTGATGTCGTCCGGCTCCTGGCTCGGCACCGGCCGCAACGAGATCGGCGACCTGCCCGGCGACATGACCGCCTGGGACAAGCTCCAGCTCGGCTGGCTGAACTACGACACCGCCAAGGCCGGGGTCAACTCCTGGCACAAGCTGGGCGTGGCGGAGTACAACACCAAGCACAAGCAGGCTCTGGTCGTCGAGCTGCCGAAGAAGGCGGTCACCACCGAGATCACCACCCCTGCCGAGGGCAAGACCCAGTGGTGGAGCGGCAGCGGCGACAACCTCAAGAACACGCTGAGCCGTTCGGTCGACCTCACCGGCAAGTCGGAGGCCGAGCTGACCTTCGACGGCTGGTACGACATCGAGGCCAACTACGACTACCTCTACACCGAGGTCTCCACCGACGGCGGCGCCAACTGGACCGCCGTCGACGGCACGGTGGACGGTCAGCCGATCCCGCGCGACGCCGCCGACAAGCCGGCCCTGCACGGCACGCTCGACGCGTACACGAAGTTCGCCTACTCCCTCGACGCCTACGCCGGCCAGAACATCGACCTCCGCTTCCGCTACCAGACCGACGGCGGCGTGGCCCAGAAGGGCTTCACGGCCGACGCCATCAAGGTCACCGCGGACGGCGAGGCGCTGTTCACCGACAACGCCGAGACCGCGGACGCCGCTTGGACGGCCACCGGCTTCTCCCGCGTCGGCGCGTCCTTCACCAAGGACTACGCGCAGTACTACATCGCCGAGAACCGGCAGTACGTGTCGTACGACAAGACGCTGAAGACCGGCCCGTACAACTTCGGCTTCACGGAGCGCCCGAACTGGGTGGAGCACTACGCGTACCAGAACGGCCTGCTGATCTGGAAGTGGGACACCTCCCAGGCGGACAACAACACCAGCCAGCACCCGGGCACCGGTCTCGTCCTGCCGATCGACTCGCACCCGACCGCGATGAAGTGGAAGGACGGCACGCTGCTGCGCAACCGCGTCCAGTCGTACGACTCGCCGTTCAGCCGCTACCGCACGGACGCCGTCACGCTGCACAAGGCGGACGTGGCGCAGTACTTCCCGGGCTCGAAGGGTGTCTCGGTCTTCAACGACCGCAAGAGCGACTACTACGACGAGTCGAACCCGACCGGTGGCGTCAAGATCACTGACACCAACACGAAGATCAAGATCCTCAAGGAGGCCAAGAACGGCTCGACGATCGAGCTGGAGGTCGGCCCTGCGGGCAGGTAAATAGCATCTGCCCAGGTCAGAGCATGATCGGCGGTGACCCCCTGGCGGGTCGCCGCCGATCCGTGTTTAGGTGCGTCCTGTGGTTCTCTTATTGACACCTGGTTCGACGCCCGGACCTACGCCGGCTGATACGGGGGTATGACCGCATGGCCGCAGGAGGCTTCTGCAAGCTGCCGAACGGCACGGTGGTGGTGGCACTGAACCTGCCCAGCCCCGCCGCCCCGGAGGGCGGGGGCACCGCCCCCGGTGGAGTGCGCTTCCTCGTCCACGCCCAGAACCGGGCGCGCGCCCTGACCAGGCTGCGCAACCTGGGACTGCGCGCCGTCTACCTGCGGGGCAACGCCGCCCCTCCGACCCCCGACGAGATCACGGCGGTCCTGCACCACCCGGACGGCCTCATATGGCGCACGGCACCGGTGGCCGGCGCCGTGGGCGGCCCGGACCTCGTCCAGGAGCTGTGGCATCCGATCCGGGCGCTGCTCAGACGTCCGACGGCACAGACGTGACCGGCTCCCGGGGCTACTGGACGACCGGCTTCCCGGACAGCTCCACGCCCGCCTCCCGCAGCTCCTCCAGCGCCCGCTCGGTGGTCTCCGCGGCCACCCCGGCGGTCAGGTCGAGCAGCACCTGCGTACGGAAGCCCTCGCGCGCGGCGTCCAGGGCGGTGGCCCGTACGCAGTGGTCGGTGGCGATACCCACGACGTCGACCTCGTCGATCTGCCGGGCCCGCAGCCAGTCGGCGAGGGCCGTGCCGTTCTCGTCAGCGCCCTCGAAGCCGCTGTAGGCCGCCGAGTAGGCCCCCTTGTCGAAGACGGCGTCTATCGCGCCGGACGCGACGGCGGGGGCGAAGTTCGGGTGGAAGCCGACGCCCTCCGTACCGGCGACGCAGTGCGCGGGCCAGGAGTGGACGTAGTCGGGGTTGTCGGCGAAGTGGCCGCCCGGCGCGACATGGTGGTCGCGGGTGGCCACGACGTGCCGGTAGCCGGCGGGCGCCTGCCCGATCAGCTCGGTGATGGCGGCGGCCACGTCCGCACCGCCGGACACCGCGAGGCTGCCCCCCTCGCAGAAGTCGTTCTGCACGTCTACGACGATCAAGGCGCGGCGCATGGTCGGTGTCCTTCGACTGGATCGGATGTGAGGTTGAGGGGCACCAGCTTTAGCTACCCGAGCCCCCGTGCACGTACTCCGTCGGAATGACGGGTTCCCCTCGGGAGAGCTGGGTGGCGGACAGCGGGAGGTTGGCGCGGGCGGCCGCGTGGCGGTCCCGGGCGGTGTCCAGCGGCTCGCGGGCGACGACCGCGCCGCCCTTGACCAGCTCGACCAGGAGCTGCCGGTCGGCGAGGTCCTCGGGCACCGGCCCGGTGCCGACCACCTCGGCCTCGGCGTAGCCGTAGTCGTCCAGCCGCCGGGCCGCCCACTTGCGTCCGCCGATCGAGGTCTTGCCGCCGCTGGACTTCTTGGCCACCGGCACCAGCGGAACCCCTTCGTCGGCGGAGTCGG
Organism: Streptomyces sp. NPDC058812; assembly: GCF_042744565.1. NCBI lineage: Bacteria > Bacillati > Actinomycetota > Actinomycetes > Kitasatosporales > Streptomycetaceae > Streptomyces > Streptomyces sp. NPDC058812. The sequence goes on along the minus strand of NZ_JBHYOB010000001.1, from coordinate 757,860 downwards.
TGCCGTCGGCGGACTCGGCGCGGGCGACCAGCTTGTAGACCATCGAGGCCGTCGGGTGCCCGGACCCGGTCACCAGCTGGGTCCCGACGCCGTACGCGTCCACGGGCGCCGCCGCCAGCGAGGCGATGGCGTACTCGTCCAGGTCCGAGGTCACGACGATCTTCGTCTCCGTGGCGCCCAGCTCGTCCAACTGCTGCCGCACCCGGTGGGCGACCAGCAGCAGGTCGCCGGAGTCGATGCGTACGGCGCCCAGCTCCGGACCGGCGATCTCCACGGCCGTACGGACGGCCTCGGCGACGTCGTAGGTGTCCACGAGGAGTGTGGTGCCCCGGCCGAGCGCGTCCACCTGGGCCCGGAAGGCTTCCCGCTCGTTGTCGTGCAGCAGGGTGAAGGCGTGGGCCGAGGTGCCCACGGTGGGGATGTTGTAGCGGAAGCCGGCGGCCAGGTCGGAGGTGGTCGCGAAGCCGCCGACGTAGGCGGAGCGGGCGGCGGCGACGGCGGCCAGCTCGTGGGTGCGGCGGGCGCCCATCTCGATCAGCGGACGGTCCCCGGCGGCCGAGGCCATCCGGGAGGCGGCGGCGGCGATCGCCGAGTCGTGGTTGAGGATGGAGAGGATCACCGTCTCCAGCAGCACGCACTCGCCGAAGGTGCCCTCCACGCGCATGATCGGCGAGCCCGGGAAGTACACCTCGCCCTCGGGATAGCCCCAGATGTCGCCGCTGAAGCGGTACTGGGCGAGCCAGTCCAGGGTCTCCTCGTCGACGATGTCCCGCTCGCGCAGGAAGCGCAGGACGTCCGCGTCGAAGCGGAAGTTCTCCACCGCGTCCAGCACCCGTCCGGTGCCCGCCACGACGCCGTAGCGGCGCCCGTCCGGCAGTCGGCGTGTGAAGACCTCGAACACGCTCCGCCGCCCGGCCGTGCCCGCCTTCAGGGCGGCTCGGAGCATGGTCAGCTCGTACTGGTCCGTGAAGAGCGCCGTCGAGGGAACGTCCACCGGCAGCCCTAGGTCCGCTGTGTGCATGACGAGGATGCTACCCCCATTTCGTCAGTCTGACGATTTGTGGCTCCGTGGCGTGGCCCACAGGCCCGTTTGTGCGAGTGCCCCCCTGTGGTGGCAGCATGGGCCATGTGACGGCAGCCGCACCCATGGAGATCGAGAAGACCGAATCGGCGGAGGAGGTCTTCGCCGTACCCGAGCCCGACGTGCCCTGGGTGACGATCGTCCACAACGACCCCGTCAATCTCATGAGCTACGTGACGTACGTCTTCCAGTCGTACTTCGGCTACTCGAAGGAGAAGGCCACCAAGCTCATGAAGGACGTCCATCACAAGGGCCGGGCGGTCGTCTCCACCGGCTCGCGCGAGGAGATGGAGCGGGACGTCCAGGCCATGCACGGCTACGGTCTGTGGGCCACCCTCCAGCAGGACCGGAAATGACCCACGCCCGCCCGCAGGACGGAAGTAGCTGAATCGCCTCCATGCCCGGACAATTCGAACCACTCCCCGGCGGCGGTGCGGCCGTCGCCCTCGACGACGTCGAGATCTCCATCATCCGGTCCCTGGCCGTGCAGCTCCTGGAGCTGATCGGTCCCGGCCCCGCCGAGGACGCCTCCGACGACCCGCTCGCCGAGCTCTTCGCCGACGGCCCGAGCGAACCGCCCTCCGACCCGGTGCTGCGGCGCCTGTTCCCGGACGCCTACGGCGACCCCGAGGGCGCCCCGCAGGCCAAGGAGGCCGAGGAGCAGCGGGCGTACTCCGCCGAGTTCCGCCGCTACACCGAGAACGACCTGCGGGCCGGCAAGCGCGACAACGCGCTCGCGGTCATCCGCACCCTGGACACCCTCGCCTCGGCGTCGGCCGGCGAGGGGGGCGCGGTGCTGAAGCTGCCGCCCCAGGAGTCCCAGCAGTGGCTGCGCGCCCTGAACGACCTGCGCCTCGCGATCGGCTCCCGGCTGGAGATCGCCGACGAGGACGACACCGACCTGCTCTACCGGCTCCCGGACGAGGACCCGCGCAAGCCGATGGTGATGGCGTACCTGTGGCTCGGCGGGCTCCAGGAGTCGCTCGTCGCGACCCTTATGCCCTGAACGAGGCGGTTCGCCCACGCAAGGTGTCCGCTCAGCGGAGCCTCAAATCCGGGTAATGATCCCGTCAAACCGGCGCCCTTTTTTGCACCCCTGGGGCGCCTTTTGTTCGCTTCTGTCTGTGTGACACGTCACAGATCGCCTCTGTGGCCAGGGACGCGGTCGTGGTAAATCTTCACGACCGCCCGGCGAACACCACCCGAATGTTCGGCCGGGTGCGCCACCGAGCCGGCGGACCGCCGGCCAGGCAAAAGAGCGGGGCGTGAGGCCCGCTCGACTCCATCATCCGGGGGGATCGAGACCCGATCCGAGGCCGACGCAAGGCCCGGGTCGGCATGGAGAAAGGCGCACCACACATGACCTCTGCGCAGGTCGACACGGACAAAGCCCCCGAAGAGGGCTACGAGCGCGGGCTCAACAGCCGCCAGGTCCAGATGATCGCGATCGGCGGCGCCATCGGCGTCGGCCTCTTCCTGGGCGCCGGGGCCAACATCGCCAAGGCCGGCCCCAGCATCATCCTCATGTACGCCCTGGCGGGCGTGATCATCTTCTTCATCATGCGGGCGCTCGGCGAACTCCTGCTCTACCGACCGGTCTCCGGCTCCTTCGCCGAGTACTCGCGCGAGTTCCTCGGCCCCTTCTTCGGTTACTTCACCGGCTGGACGTACTGGCTGATGTGGGTGGTCACCGGCATGGCGGAACTCACCGCCGCCGCCATCTACATCCACTACTGGTTCCCGGACATCCCGCAGTGGGTGTCGGCCCTGGTCTTCCTGGTGCTGCTGTTCGTGGCCAACCTGATCTCGGTGAAGCTGTTCGGCGAGATCGAGTTCTGGTTGTCGATGGTCAAGGTCACCGCCATCATCGGCATGATCGTGATCGGCGTCGGCGTGCTCACCCTCGGCTTCAGCCAGGCCGGCGACACCGCCGCCGTCTCCAACCTGTGGGCCTTCGACGGCTTCTTCCCCAAGGGCATCGGCTCGTCCCTGATGACCCTCCAGGGCGTCATGTTCGCCTACCTCGCCGTCGAGTTGGTCGGTGTCACCGCCGGTGAGTCGGAGAACCCGGAGAAGACCCTCCCCAAGGCGATCAACACCCTGCCCTGGCGCATCGCCCTCTTCTACGTCGGCGCCCTCACCGTCATCCTGGCCGTGGTGAAGTGGACGGAATTCGCCGAGGGCGTCAGCCCCTTCGTGAAGGCGTTCACCGTCATCGGCATCCCGGCCGGCGCCGGCATCGTCAACTTCGTCGTGCTCACCGCCGCCCTGTCGTCCTGCAACTCCGGCATGTACTCCACGGGCCGCATGCTGCGCACCCTCGCGGACAACGGAGAGGCTCCCAGGGTCTTCAGCCGGCTGTCGTCGACCAAGACCCCGGCCATCGGCATCGGCATCTCGGTGATCTTCATGGGCATCGGCGTGGTCCTGAACTACGTCGTCCCGGAGAAGGCCTTCGGCTACGTCACCTCCATCGCCACCGCCGCCGGCATCTGGACCTGGCTGATGATCCTGATCAGCCACGTGCTGTACCGCCGCAAGGTCGTCGCGGGCCGCCTGCCCGCCTCCTCCTTCCCGGCGCCGGGCGGCTCGGTGTGCTCCTACATCGCCATCGCCTTCCTGCTCTTCGTCACCTGCCTGATCGCCTACGACGCCGACGCCCGCGTCTGCCTGTACGTGATGGCCGGCTGGGCCGCCGCCCTCGGCATCGGCTGGGCCGTGCTCAAGAGCCGCAACCCGGAGATCACCGAGCGGCCCGGCGAACCGGAGTTCGAGAAGATCGGCTGACAGTCGTCCCGGTCGTCCCGCCGACCGGCGCTGACCAGCGCGTTCGCGCGCATCACGGACGTCCGGCCGCACGGGGTGCTCGTGGCACCCGGCACGGCCACCGCTCAGGATGTCCGGCATATGGGCCGTCCCGTACCACCCATCGGTACGGGACGGTCCTTCTGCTTATCCTGGGCCGCATGTTGACCATCACCCAGGCCCTGTACGACCAGATCGTCGCCCACGCGCGCGAGGACCACCCCGACGAGGCGTGCGGCGTGGTGGCCGGCCCCGTGGGCGAGGGCCGCCCCGAGCGGTTCGTCCCGATGCTGAACGCCGCCCGCTCGCCGACCTTCTACGAGTTCGACTCGCAGGACCTGCTCAAGCTCTACCGGGAGATGGACGACCGGGACGAGGAGCCGGTGGTCATCTACCACTCCCACACGGCCACCGAGGCCTACCCCTCCCGTACCGACATCACCTACGCCAACGAGCCCGGCGCCCACTACGTCCTGGTCTCCACGGCGGACACCGACGGTGCCGGCGACTTCCAGTTCCGGTCGTTCCGGATCCTGGACGGCGAGGTGACCGAGGAGGAGGTCAAGGTCGTGGAGGCGTACTGAGGGCCTGAGCGAGAGCCCACCGATACCGCATCGCGGACGTAAAGCGTCCACAAGGTGAGATCACACTCCGAATGCCGGACCGGGAATCGATACGATGAGCCCATGGTTCTTCTCGACGTGAGCGAAAAGGCGCCGGGCACGCTGCTCGTGGCGCGGCTGCACGTCGACCTGTGCAGGCTGAACAGCGCCATCTGTTGATCTTCCGCTGCCGCCGTACGGCCGTGCGCCGCGGCGGGCTGCCGCGTGCCGCCGTGCGCCCCACCGAACCCACGACACCTTCCGACAGGAGCCCTCAGCCATGGCCATCGAGGTCCGCATCCCGACCATCCTCCGCCAGTACACCGACGGCCAGAAGGCGGTGGAGGGCACCGGGGACACCCTCGCCGAACTCTTCACCGACCTCGAGACCCGGCACACGGGCATCCGGGCCCGACTCGTCGACGAGGCGAACGGCGACCAGCTGCGCCGCTTCGTCAACGTCTACCTGAACGACGAGGACGTCCGCTTCCTGGACGGCATCGACACCAAGCTCACCGACGGCGACAGCATCACGATCCTGCCGGCCGTCGCCGGCGGTATGGCCTGATCGGCGATGCGCTACGACTCCCCGCTGGCCGCGGTGGGCAACACCCCTCTGGTGCGCCTGCCGCGGCTCTCGCCGTCCGACGACGTCCGCGTCTGGGCCAAGCTGGAGGACCGCAACCCGACCGGCTCGATCAAGGACCGCCCCGCGCTCCACATGATCGAGCAGGCGGAGAAGGACGGCCGCCTCACCCCGGGCTGCACGATCCTCGAACCGACCAGCGGCAACACCGGCATCTCACTCGCCATGGCCGCCAAGCTCAAGGGCTACCGCATCGTCTGCGTGATGCCCGAGAACACCTCCCAGGAGCGCCGGGACCTGCTCGCCATGTGGGGCGCGGAGATCATCTCCTCCCCGGCCGCGGGCGGCTCCAACACCGCCGTACGGGTCGCCAAGGAACTCTCCGCCGAGCACCCGGACTGGGTGATGCTCTACCAGTACGGCAACCCGGACAACGCCGGCGCCCACTACGCCGGCACCGGCCCGGAGATCCTCGCCGACCTGCCGTCCATCACCCACTTCGTGGCCGGCCTCGGCACCACGGGCACCCTGATGGGCGTGGGCCGCTACCTGCGCGAGAACAAGCCGGACGTGAAGATCGTCGCCGCCGAACCGCGCTACGACGACCTGGTGTACGGCCTGCGCAACCTCGACGAGGGCTTCGTACCCGAGCTGTACGACGCCTCCGTCCTCACCACCCGCTTCTCGGTGGGCTCCGCCGACGCGGTCACCCGCACCCGTGAGCTGCTCCAGCAGGAGGGCATCTTCGCGGGCGTCTCCACCGGCGCCGCCCTGCACGCCGCGATCGGCGTGGGGAAGAAGGCGGTGAAGGCCGGCGAGAGCGCGGACATCGTGTTCGTCGTCGCCGACGGCGGCTGGAAGTACCTCTCCACCGGCGTCTACACGGCGGCCACCGACGAGGAGGCCATCGACACCCTCCAGGGCCAGCTCTGGGCCTGACCGCTCACTCGGCGAGGTGACGGACCTGGTCCCACAGGACCGGGTCCACCACACCCACCCGCCGCCGGAAGTCCCCCACGGGCACCTCCCGCAACTCGTCGGTCTCCAGGAAACTCGTCCGCCCCCGCGCGTCCCCGACCGAGCCCGGCGGCAACGCGATCACCCCGGCCCGCCCGGCCCGGTACCGGCTGGTGATCTTCGCCACCAGTACCCGCCGCCCGCGCACCTGGACCACCAGACACGGCCGGTCCTTCGCACCGCCGGAGTCCTCGTACGGCACGTTCGCCCACCAGATCTCCGCGGGCCGCGGCCGGCCCGCCCGCCCCCTCGGCCCCGTGGGCCGACCCGGCGGACGCCGGCTGCCGCCCGGCCGCGGAGGCCGCCGCCCCCGACCCCAGCCGTCGACGACCGTGGCGACGAGCGCGAGCAGTACCACCGCCGCGAGGGCGAGCCACCAGGACCTGTCCATACCGACGACCGTACCGGCGCGCACTGCCCCCGCGCGCCCCCTCCATGGCCCCGCGCGCCCCGCTTCCAGCCGAACCGGTGACACCGCAGGTGAGTTCGCCCACAACGGCCCCTGGCGGAGGAGCGACCCAAGGTTTTGCGCCTTACGCTCGACAAACCGCACGACCCCCGTCTCTCCACACGCGCCAGCGGAGGTTTCTGCTTCATGAAGCTCACCGTCGTCGGCTGCTCGGGGTCGTTCCCGTCCGCGGAATCGGCCTGCTCGAGCTACCTCGTCGAGGCCGACGGCTTCCGGCTGCTCCTCGACATGGGCAACGGTGCCCTCGGCGAGTTGCAGCGCCACTGCGGTCTCTACGACCTCGACGCGATCTTCCTCAGCCACCTGCACGCCGACCACTGCATCGACATGTGCGCCTACTTCGTGGCGCGCTACTACCGGCACGAAGGCGGCCGCTGCGCCCCCCTCCCGGTCTTCGGACCCGAGGGCACCGAGCACCGGCTCACCACCGCCTACGCCGACACCCCCTCCGCCTCGTCCATGAGTGAGGTCTTCGACTTCCACACGGTCAAGCCGTCCACCTTCGAGGTCGGACCCTTCACCGTGCACACCGAACGCGTCGCCCACCCCGTGGAGGCCTACGCCATCCGGGTCGAGCACGGCGGCAGGTCGCTGACCTACTCCGGCGACACGGGCGTCACCGCCACGCTGGACGAACTCGCCCGCGACACCGACCTGTTCCTGTGCGAGGCCGCGTTCACGCACGGCAAGGAGAACATCCCCGACCTGCACCTCAACGGCCGCGAGGCGGGCGAGAGCGCCGCCCGCGCCGGCGCCCGCCGCCTGGTCCTCACCCACATCCCCCCGTGGACCGACCCCCGGATCAACCTCGCCGACGCACGCGAGGTCTACGACGGGCCGGTGGAGGTCGCCGCGGCGGGCGCGGTGTACGAGATCTAGCTAGCCCCGGCTCAGGGACGACGAGGGCCCCGGAACCTTCCCGGTTCCGGGGCCCTCGTCATGCCTGGCTACGGCGGGGACTCACGCCTTCGTGAGGTCCTCGACCTCCTCCTCGGGCTCGCGGCCCGGGGTCTTCAGGTTGAACTTGATGATCGCGAAGCGGAACGTCACGTAGTAGATCGCCGCGAACACCAGACCGATCGGAATGATCAGCCATGGCTTGGTGGCGAGATGCCAGTTCAGGGCGTAGTCGATGGCACCGGCCGAGAAGTTGAAGCCGGCGTGCACACCCAGGCCCCAGGTGATCGCCATCGAGACGGCGGTGAGCACCGCGTGCAGCACGTACAGGACCGGCGCGATGAACATGAACGAGAACTCGATCGGCTCGGTCACACCGGTGACGAACGAGGTCGCGGCCAGGGAGATCATCATGCCCATCACGGCCTTGCGGCGCTCCGGGCGGGCGCAGTGCGCGATGGCGATCGCGGCGGCCGGCAGACCGAACATCATGATCGGGAAGAAGCCCGACTGGAAGATACCGGCGGACGGGTCACCGGCCAGGAAGCGGGTGATGTCGCCGTGCACGACCTCACCGGCGGAGTTCGTGAAGTCGCCGAGCTGGAACCAGGCCACGGTGTTGACGAACTGGTGCATGCCGACCGGGATCAGCGCGCGGTTCACGCCGCCGAACAGGGCCGCGCCACCGGCGCCGAGGCCGGTCATCCACTCGCCGAAGTTCGAGATGCCGGTACCGATGGGCTCCCAGACCAGACCGAAGAAGACACCGACCACGATGCCGACGAAGGCCATGATGATCGGCACCAGCCGGCGGCCGTTGAAGAAGCCGAGCCAGTCCACCAGCCTGGTGCGGTGGAACCGCTGCCACAGCACCGCGGCGAGCAGACCCATGATGATGCCGCCGAGGACACCCGGGTCGTTGTACGTCGCGGCGACGTCCTCGCCCTTCTTGACCACCGCCTCGGTGACCGGGAAGGCCTCCAGGACCTTGCTGTACACGAGGAAGCCGACCACCGCGGCCAGAGCGGTCGAGCCGTCCGCCTTCTTGGCGAAGCCGATGGCCACGCCTATGCAGAACAGGATCGGCAGCGAGCCGGTCAGAGCACCGCCCGCGTTGTTGAAGACGGCGGCGACGCGGTCCCAGCCCAGGCCGTCCTTGCCGAAGATGTCGTCCTGGCCGAGCCGGACCATGATGCCGGCCGCCGGAAGCACGGCGATCGGCAGCTGCAGGCTGCGGCCGACCTTCTGCAAACCCTGGAAAAGACCAGATCCCCGCTTCTTTGCGGGGGCCGCCTTGTCGGTGGCGGTGCTCATACTTCCTCCATCGGGTGGTGGTCTACACCACTCAGTGGTGTAGACCTGTTGTAGCACGATGAAGGCCGCGTAAGGAACCCGCGATTCCGCGACGGAGGCACTACGCGCAGTACCGGGTCGAGCCCCCTGGCCAGGGCCCCGCGAGGGCGTGCCGAAGGCCCCCGGACGGTCGGTCCGAGGGCCTTCGCTAGACCACGGTCAAAGGGTACGCGAGGGTGCGTGAGGTCTACACCTTCGTCACGTCCTCCACCTCGTCCTCCGGCTCCCGCCCCGGCGTCTTCAGGTCGAACTTCGTGATCGCGAACCGGAAGACCACGTAGTACACCACCGCGAAACACAGACCGATCGGAATGATCAGCCACGGCCTGGTCGCCAGATTCCAGTTGATGACGTAGTCGATCAGCCCCGCCGAGAAGCTGAACCCGTCCTTCACGCCCAGCGCCCACGTCACCGCCATCGACACACCCGTCAGCACCGCGTGCACCGCGTACAGCACCGGAGCGATGAACAGGAACGAGTACTCCAGCGGCTCCGTGATCCCCGTCACGAACGACGTCAGCGCCACCGACAGCATCAGACCGCCGACCTCCTTGCGCCGATGCGGCTTCGCGCAGTGGGTGATCGCCAGCGCCGCCGCCGGCAGCGCGAACATCATGATCGGGAAGAAGCCCGAGGTGAACTGGCCCGCGTTCGGGTCGCCCGCCAGGAACATGTTGATGTCGCCGTGCACCACCGTGCCGTCCGGCTTCGTGTACGAACCGAACTGGAACCACATCGGCACGTTCAGGAACTGATGCAGGCCGATCACCAGCAACGCCCGGTTCGCCAGCCCGAACACACCCGCACCCCAGGCGCCCAGCCCCGTCAGCCAGTCGCTGAAACTCTCCAGCGCGTCACCGATCGGCGGCCACACCCACAGACACAGCGCCGCGAACAGGATCGCCACGAACGCCATGATGATCGGCACCAGCCGGCGCCCGTTGAAGAACCCGAGCCAGTCCACCAGCTTCGTCCGATGGAAACGCTGCCAGAAATAGGCCGTCAGCAACCCCATCACGATGCCGCCGAAGACCCCCGGATTCTGGAACGTGAACGCCGTCACCGTCCCCGACCCGTCCGTCAACTGGCACCCGATCTGCGGCACCGCCTCCGAACCCTCCGGACAGTCCTCCGGGAACTGCCGCAGCACGTTGAAGTAGACGAGGAACCCCGCCACCGCCGCCAGCGCCGTCGAACCGTCCGCCTTCTTCGCCATCCCGATGGCCACGCCCACGCAGAACAGCAGCGGCAGCCCCAGTGAACCGTCCAGCAGCGCACCGCCCGCGCCGGTCATCACCTTCGAGACGTTCGTCCACCCGAGACCGTCGTCCCCGAAGACGTCCGGCTGCCCCAGGCGATTGAGAATGCCCGCCGCGGGCAGGACCGCAATGGGCAACTGAAGACTGCGGCCCATCTTCTGCAGGCCCTGGAACGCCTTGTTCCATCGGGCGCGTGCAGGGCTGACCCCACTGTCGGCACTCATCCGGTCTCCATCCGGTCGCCGGTACACTGGTGTAGACCAGTTGACAGACGGCTCCGCCGCCGTGACGCCATCATTCGGTACAAGCCCCACCGATGGCTCGCGAAGATGGGCCAACTGTGGGTTACTGCGACAAAGCGGCTCGGATCAGGGAGAAAGAACATGGCCAGCAAGGCTGAGAAGATCGTCGCCGGCCTCGGCGGCATCGACAACATCGACGAGATCGAAGGCTGCATCACCCGCCTCCGCACCGAGGTCAACGACCCCGCGCTGGTCAACGAAGCCGCCCTGAAGGCCGCCGGCGCCCACGGCGTCGTCAAGATGGGCACCGCCATCCAGGTCGTCATCGGCACCGACGCCGACCCGATCGCAGCCGAGATCGAAGACATGATGTAAAGACGCCGAGCGCACCCAGGGGCCCCTCCCACCACGGGACGGGCCCCTGCCCGTGCGCCCGCTAGGCTCACCCGCATGTCACGAATCGACGGCCGCACCCCCCAGCAGCTCCGCCCCGTCACCATCGAACGCGGCTGGAGCAAGCACGCCGAAGGCTCCGTCCTCGTCTCCTTCGGCGACACCAAAGTCCTCTGCAACGCCTCCGTCACCGAAGGCGTCCCCCGCTGGCGCAAGGGCAGCGGCGAAGGCTGGGTCACCGCCGAATACGCCATGCTCCCCCGCGCCACCAACACCCGCGGCGACCGCGAGTCCGTCAAGGGCCGCATCGGCGGCCGCACCCACGAGATCAGCCGCCTCATCGGCCGCTCCCTGCGCGCGGTCATCGACTACAAGGCACTCGGCGAGAACACCATCGTCCTGGACTGCGACGTACTCCAGGCCGACGGAGGCACCCGCACCGCCGCCGTCACCGGCGCCTACGTCGCCCTCGCCGACGCCATCACCTGGGCCCAGACCACCAAGAAGCTCATCAGGCCCAGCCGCAAGCCCCTCACCGGCACCGTCTCCGCCGTCTCCGTCGGCATCGTCGACGGCACCCCCCTCCTCGACCTCCGCTACGAGGAAGACGTCCGCGCCGACACCGACATGAACGTCGTCTGCACCGGTGACGGACGCTTCGTCGAGGTCCAGGGCACCGCCGAGGCCGAACCCTTCGACCGCGACGAACTCAACGCCCTCCTCGACCTCGCCGCCGCCGGCTGCACCGAACTGGCCGAACTCCAGCGCAAGGCCCTTGACGCGGTCCTCGAAAAGTAAAGAGAACACCAAGGACGGATCAAGAAAAGGCGGCCCGGAGGCGCAACTCCACCGCCCGCCACCGCGTCACTAGCAGTACAACAGCACAGCAGTTCTACGGGCGTGCGGCCTCACCAGCCGTACGCCCGACGTCGCACCGACCGAACACGGGCCGCCCGGCCTGTCCCAAGGGGAGGACCGAGACCCATGGCCGCGAGCCGCCACCGCCGCCTTCGCCGCACCACCGTCACCGCCGCCGCCACCGTGGCGGCCATCGCCCTGACGGCCGGACTCACCACCGGATGCGACGCCGTCGACAAGGCCCTCGACTGCGTCCAGACCGCCGACGCCATCGCCGACAGCGTCACCGCACTCCAGCAGGCCGTGGAGAACGCGTCCAACGACCCGACGCAACTCGAGGAATCCCTCGACTCCATAGACAAGAACCTCGACAAGATCGGCGACAAGAGCGACAACGCCGACGTCAACAAGGCGGTCGACGACCTCGGCAAGGCCGTCGACAACGTCCGCACCTCCGTCGAGAACGGCGACAACACCCCCGACCTCAGCCCCGTCACCGACGCGGCCGGCGAACTGACGAAGGTCTGCACGCCGTAAGGGCGGTGCGAGCGGGACGGCGAGGGCCGGGATACTGAACCCCATGACCCGCTTGATCCTCGCCACCCGCAACGCCGGAAAGATCACCGAACTGAGGGCCATCCTCGCCGACGCAGGCCTGCCCCACGACCTCGTCGGCGCGGACGCCTACCCGGAGGTCCCCGACGTCAAGGAAACCGGCGTCACCTTCGCCGAGAACGCCCTCCTCAAGGCCCACGCCCTCGCCCAGGCCACCGGCCTCCCCGCCGTCGCCGACGACTCCGGCCTCTGCGTCGACGTCCTGAACGGCGCGCCCGGCATCTTCTCCGCCCGCTGGTCCGGCACCCACGGCGACGACAAGGCCAACCTCGACCTCCTCCTCGCCCAGATCGGCGACATCGCCGACGAACACCGGGGCGCGTACTTCGCCTGCGCGGCGGCCCTGGCCCTGCCGGACGGCACGGAGCGGGTCGTCGAGGGCCGGTTGCGCGGCACCCTGCGCCACGCCCCGGCCGGCACGGGCGGCTTCGGCTACGACCCGATCCTCCAGCCGGAGGGCGAGACGCGCACGTGCGCGGAACTGACGGCGGACGAGAAGAACGCGATCAGCCACCGGGGGAAGGCGTTCCGGGCGCTGGTGCCGGTGGTGCGGGAGCTGCTCGGCTGAGCAGCCGAAGAACGTACTGGTGCGGCCGGAGGGACTCGAACCCTCACGGGAGTTACCCCACTGGGACCTAAACCCAGCGTGACTGCCAATTCCACCACGGCCGCCCGGCGCTGCTGCCCGGCCATGCTACTGGTCGGGCAGCGCCGTCAGATCCCCAGATCCTTGATGATCTTGGCTACGTGGCCCGTCGCGCGGACGTTGTACAGGGCGCGTTCCACCTTGCCGTCCTCGTCGACGACGATCGTGGAGCGGATGACGCCCATGTAGGTCTTGCCGTAGTTCTTCTTCTCGCCGAAGGCCGCGTACGCGTCCAGGACCTTCTTGTCCGGGTCGGCGAGGAGGGTGACCTTCAGGGACTCGGCGTCGCGGAACTTGGCCAGCTTCTCCGGCTTGTCCGGGGAGATGCCGATCACGTCGTAGCCGGCGCCGGTCAGCAGCTCCAGGTTGTCCGTGAAGTCGCACGCCTGCTTCGTGCAACCGGGGGTAAGGGCAGCAGGGTAGAAGTACACGATGACCTTGCGGCCCTTGTGGTCGGACAGGGACACCTCGTTGCCGTCGGCGTCCGGGAGGGTGAAGGCGGGGGCCACGTCCCCGGGCTGGAGTCGCTCGCTCATCGAACCAGCGTAACCGGGGGTCCTGACAGTGCAGCGGGGCGAGTAGCTGACAGACTGTCCGGAACAGCGTCAGCAGACTTCGGAGGCCGTACGGTGGCGGACACGTCGGACATCAGAACCCCGGCGCAGATCGAGGCGGACATCAAGCGCCGCCGCGAGGTGCTGGCCGAGACGCTCGACGAGATCGGGATGCGGGTGCACCCGAAGACGATCGTGGGCGATGCGAAGGCCAAGGTCGCTTCCAGCGTCGATCACACCCTCGGGCGTGCGTACGTCGGGGTCAATCGTGTGGTCAGCGATGTGAAGTCGCAGTTCGTGGACGAGGAGGGCTCGCCCCGGATGGAGCGGGTGGTGCCCGTCGCGCTCGTCGTGGTCGGCGTGGTGGGGCTGCTCGCCCTGGGCGGTACCCGGCGGCGCCGGCGATGAGCCAGGGCAGGTAGGTTCAGGGCGTGAGCGACAGGAGAAACGAGCACAGTTCCCCGGACGACAAGCTGCCCATCCGGATGCTGCACGACCGCGTACTCGTGCGGCAGGACACCGGTGAGGGCGAGCGGCGTTCCGGGGGCGGGATCCTGATTCCCGCCACGGCGGCGGTCGGCAAGCGGCTGGCCTGGGCCGAGGTCGTCGCGGTGGGGCAGAACGTACGGACGGTGGAGCCGGGCGACCGGGTGCTGTACGACCCGGAGGACCGTGCGGAGGTCGAGGTGCGGGGCACGGCGTACGTGCTGATGCGCGAGCGTGATCTGCACGCGGTGGCCGCGGACCGCTTCGAAGGGTCGGAGGACTCGACCGGGCTGTACCTCTGAAACAAGGGGCCGTATCGGATCTCAGGGGCTGGTGACCAAGGTCACCAGCCCCTTTCCGCTGCCTTTGCTAGCTTGGGAAGTACCCCGACGAGACGCGCCGTACCGGGCTGAAGGAAAAGACGACGCACCACCGTTCAGTCCGTTCACGGAGGTGCCTGTCATGGCCTGGGTTCTGTTGCTCGTCGCCGGTCTGCTCGAGGTCGGCTGGTCGATCGGGATGAAGTACACGGACGGGTTCACCCGTCTCGTCCCGAGTCTGTTCACCGGTGCGGGGATCGTCGCCAGCATGGTGTTGCTGTCGTACGCGGCCCGGACGCTGCCCATCGGTACCGCCTACGGCGTGTGGGTGGGGATCGGCGCGGCCGGTGCGGCGGTGCTCGGCATGGTGGTGCTGGGTGAGCCGGTGACCGCCGCCCGGATCTTCTTCATCTGTCTGCTGCTGGTCGCCGTGGTGGGTCTGAAGGCGACCTCCGGGCACTGACGTCCCGGGGCGCTGTCACTGGCGGCGGGGTGTGACGGGGATGCCGGCGACCGTTCCGGTGTCCGAGTCGCCTCCGCCGCCCGCGCCGGTCGTGTCGCCGCCGCCTCCTTCTGTGGTGCCGCCGCCGTTCGTCGAGTCGTCCCCGCCTCCGTCGCCGCCGCCCGTGGGGCCCGGTTCGGTGGTGGCGCCGCCCGTGGTGGGACCGCCGGTCGACGGGTCGCCGGTGCCGGTGTCGCCGCCCGGCGGGGTGCTGCCGCCGCCGGTCCGGCCCGGGGTCGCGGTGTCGGTGTCCTCCTCGTCGCCGGTCGGCTCGTCGTCGGGATCGCCGCTGCCGCTCTCGTCGCCCGTTCCGGGTTCGTCCGAGGAGTCGCCGGACGGGGAGGCGGTGACGTCGGCGCCGGTCTGGAGCTGGAGGTCGAAGTCGGTGACCGGTTCGCCCTTGAGGGCGTCGCGGGTGTACTGGCCCCAGATCTCGGCGGGCGCGCCGCCGCCGTTGACGCGGGGCAGGCCCATCGCGCCGTAGAGCGACTTGTGGGCGGCGGTCTCCGGGTCCTGGCCCATGACGGCGATGACGGTGGCCAGCTCGGGGGTGTAGCCGGCGAACCAGGCGGCGGTGTCCTCCTCGGCGGTGCCGGTCTTGCCGGCGGCGGGGCGGCCGGCGGCCTGGGCGGCGGTGGCGGTGCCGTTCTGGACGACGCTGCGCAGGACGGAGGTGGTGGTGTCGGCGGCCTCGCGGCTGACGGCCTGACGCTCGCGCCGCTCGGGCAGCTCGACCTCGTGCTTGCCGTCCTTCATGACCTTCTCGACCAGCGTGTACGTGCCGTGCCTGCCGTGGTTGGCGAGGGTGGCGTACGCCTCGGCCATGTCGAGGGGGCTGGCGGTGGCCACGCCGAGGGCGATGGAGGGGGAGGGGGTCAGCTCGGGGGTGTTCTTGGAGAGGCCGAGGTCGATCGCGGTCTGCTGGACCTTGTCGGAGCCGACGTCCACGGCCATCTGGGCGTACACGGCGTTGACGGACTTGTCGGTGGCCTCGCGGACGGTGACGTCGCCGTAGTCGCGGTGGTCCTCGTTCTCCGGGGCGTAGCGGCCGCCGCTCCAGCCCTGGACGGGGCGTTCGCTGGTGCCGTCGTAGGTCGTGTTCGGGTTGATCGTGCGGCCGTCCTGCGTCTCGGAGTGGTTCTCGACGGCGGACGTGAACACGAAGGGCTTGAAGGTGGAGCCGACCTGGAAGTCGCGGCGGGTGGCGTTGGGTGTGTACTGCTTGACGTAGTCGATGCCGTTGTACATCGCGACGACCTTGCCGGTCTCCGGGTCGACGGAGGCGCCGCCCGCGCGGACGTAGGTGTCGACCTTGCGTTCCTTCTTGTCCAGTTTGGACATGAGCTTGTCGTCGACGGCCTTGACGAAGGCGTTCTGCTTGTCCTTCTGCAGGGTGGTGGTGATGCGGTAGCCGCCGCGGTCGAGTTCCTCCTCGTCGACGACCTCGTGCTGGACCAGGTAGTCCCTGACGATGTTGACGACGTAGCCGCGCTGCCCGGACATGTTGGTGGAGATGGTGCTCTCCTTGGGCGCGGGGAACTTCTGGTTCGCGCGTTCGGCCCGGCTGAGCCAGCCCTTCTCGACCATGCCGTCCAGGACGTAGTTCCAGCGGGCCTCGGCGGCGGGCTTGTTCTCGGGGTGGGCGACGACGTCGTACTGGCTGGGCGCGTTGAGCAGGGAGGCGAGGTAGGCGCCCTGGGCCGCGGTGAGGTCCTTGGCGTCGACGCCGTAGTAGGCCTGGGCGGCGGACTGGATGCCGTAGGCGCCGCGGCCGAAGAAGCTGGTGTTGAGGTAGCCCTCGAGGATCTCGCTCTTGCTCTTCTCGCGGTCGAGCTTGATCGAGATGAAGAACTCCTTCACCTTGCGGGTGATGGTCTGTTCCTGCGCGAGGTAGTAGTTCTTGACGTACTGCTGGGTGATGGTGGAGCCGGACTGCTTGCCCTTGCCGGTGGCGGTGTTCCAGCCGGCGCGGACCATGGCTCCCGGGTCGACGGCGGACTCGGTGTAGAAGTCGCGGTCCTCGGCGGCCAGGACGGCGTGCTGGGCGTCCTTGGAGATGCGGGCGAGGCCGACGCTCTCCCGGTTGACCTCGCCGTCGCGGGCGAGGACGCTGCCGTCGGCGTACAGGTAGACGTTGGACTGCTTGGTGGCGAGCGCGTTGGCGGCCGGGATCTGTACCAGGTGGTAGCCGATGAAGAAGCCGCCGATCAGCAGCAGGACGCCGATGAGGCAGGTGCTCAGTACGATGCGCCAGGTCGGGACGAGCCGGCGCCATCCGGTGCGCGCCGGCCGCTTGGGCTTCTTGGCCTTCCCGTCGCCGGCCTTCCCCTCGCCGGCCGCCTGGGGCTCTCTCGGCGCCCAACCCTGGTTCGGCTGCTGCGGCTGCGGCTCGTCGCTCATCTCGTGCACGGACTCCTGTTTCGCGTCGTACGGTCTGGTCTCGTACGGCCTTGTACGCCTCTGCGTCCTCCGGCGCCTTCTCACGCCTTTGACGCCCTCTGAAGAAGACTCTCGCACCGGGCGTTCCGTTCCCACTCGGCGGCACACCCGCGAAATTCCGTGGCACGTGCCGTCGCCGTCGCACTAGGCTCCTGCGCTTCGGTGCCATTCGGAGGGTGGGAGTCGTGGGCGTGGGCTCGGGGCGGTTGTACGCGGCCGTCGCGGCGGGGGGATTCCGACGGTACGCGACCTATCGGGCGGCCACCGCCGCCGGGGTGTTCACCAACACGGTCTTCGGATTGATCCTGGTATACACCTATCTGGCCCTGTGGGACGAGAAACCGCAGCTCGGGGGCTACGACCAGGCGCAGGCCGTCACTTTCGTGTGGCTGGGACAGGCGTTGCTGGCGGCGCTGGCGATCGGGGGCGGCGGGTTCGAGGACGAGCTGATGGAGCGCATCCGTACGGGTGACATCGCCGTCGATCTGTACCGGCCGGCGGATCTTCAGCTGTGGTGGCTGGCGGCGGATGTGGGGCGGGCGCTGTTCCAGTTGCTGGGGCGCGGGGTGGTGCCGTTCGCCTTCGGCTCGCTGTTCTTTCCGGTGGCGCTGCCGCGGGAGGTGGCCACGTGGGGGGCGTTCCTGGTGGCGGTGGTGCTGGCGGCGGTGGTGAGTTTCGCGCTGCGGTACCTGGTGGCGCTCTCGGCGTTCTGGCTGATGGACGGCATGGGGGTGACGCAGATGGCGTGGCTCGCGGGGTTCTTCTGTTCGGGGATGCTGCTGCCGCTGAACGTGTTCCCCGGCGGGCTCGGTGAGGTCGTACGGATGCTGCCGTGGTCCTCGCTGCTCCAGGCGCCGGCGGACGTGCTGCTGGGAGAGGCCGATCCGCTGGGGACGTATCTCTTCCAGGCGGGCTGGGCGGTGGCGCTGCTGGCGGTGGGGCGGCTGGTGCAGTCGGCGGCTACGCGACGGGTGGTGGTCCAGGGTGGCTGAGACGGCTCACGCGGACGGGAGGACGGAGCCCTCCGGCCGGGTCACCGAGGGGCTGCGCACGTACCGGCTGATCGCGGCGATGTGGATCAGGTCGACGATGGCGTACCGGACGTCCTTCGCGCTGACGACGTTCGGGAACTTCGCGGCGACCGCGCTGGACTTCGTGGCGATCCTGCTGATGTTCTCCCGCGTCGACGCGCTGGGCGGCTGGTCGCTGGCCGAGGTGGCGTTCCTGTACGGGGTGTCCGGTGTCTGCTTCGGGCTGGCCGACCTGGCGATCGGCTCGATGGAGCGGCTGGGCCGGCGGGTGCGCGACGGCACGCTGGACACGCTGCTGGTGCGTCCGGCGCCGGTGCTGGCGCAGGTGGCGGCCGACCGGTTCGCGCTGCGCCGGCTGGGCCGGGTGACGCAGGGGGTGCTGGTGCTGGGGTACGCGCTGACGGTCCTGGACGTCGACTGGACGGCGGCGAAGCTGCTGCTGATGCCGGTGATGCTGCTCAGCGGGGCGGGGATCTTCTGCGCGGTGTTCGTGGCCGCGGCGGCGTTCCAGTTCGTGGCGCAGGACGCCTCGGAGGTGTCGAACGCCTTCACCTACGGCGGTACGACGATGTTGCAGTACCCGCCGACGGTGTTCGCGCTGGACCTGGTGCGGGGGGTGACGTTCGTGATGCCGCTGGCCTTCGTCAACTGGCTGCCGGCGAGCTACGTGCTGGACCGGCCCTATCCGCTGGACCTGCCCCGGTGGGTGGCGTTCGCGCCGCCGCTCGTGGCCGTGGCCTGCTGCGCGCTGGCGGGGCTGGCCTGGCGGGCGGGGCTTCGCTCGTATCGGAGTACGGGGAGTTGAGGGAGTTGAGGGCGTTGGCCGAGGTGGACACCGTGGGGCCGGGTGCGGGGGCCTTCATCGAGCTGGACGGCGTCGAGAAGGTCTTCGACGTGCGCAGGAAGACGGGCTTCCTCAAACGGGAGCGGCGGCAGGTGCGGGCCGTGGACGGGCTGTCGTTCACCGTGGCACGCGGCGAGATGGTCGGCTACATCGGCCCGAACGGCGCCGGGAAGTCGACGACGATCAAGATGCTCACCGGCATCCTGACGCCGAGCGGCGGCCGACTGCGGGTGGCGGGCATCGACCCGTCCCGGGAGCGGATCCGGCTGGCGCACCGCATCGGGGTGGTCTTCGGGCAGCGGACGACGCTGTGGTGGGATCTGCCGCTGATCGACTCCTACCGGCTGATGCACCGCATGTACCGCATTCCGGAGGCCCGTTACCGGGAGAACCTGGACCGCTGCGTGGAACTCCTCCAGCTCCAGGAGCTGCTGGACGTGCCGGTGCGGCAGTTGTCGCTGGGCCAGCGGATGCGGGGTGACATCGCGGCGGCGCTGCTGCACGACCCGGAGGTGCTGTACCTGGACGAGCCGACGATCGGCCTGGACGTGGTGTCGAAGGCCAAGGTGCGGGGTTTCCTGCGGGACTTGAACGCGGAGCGCGGCACGACGGTGCTGCTGACCACGCACGACCTCCAGGACATCGAGCAGCTCTGCTCGCGGGTGATGGTGATCGACCACGGGCGGCTGATGTACGACGGTCCGCTGGACGGGCTGCACGAGGCGGGGGAGAGCGAGCGGACGCTGGTGGTGGACCTGGAGCGGGAGTTGCCGCCGATCGAGGCGCCGGCACCCGCGCGGGTGGTGCGGGTGGAAGGGCCCCGGCAGTGGCTGGCGTTCCCGGCCTCGGCGTCGGCGGCGGGACTGGTGGCGCGGATCGCGGCGGAGTATCCGCTGGTGGACCTGTCGGTGCGGGAGCCGGACATCGAGTCGGTGATCGCCAAGATGTACGCGGAACGCGCGGGCGCGTAGTGTCCGGCGCGGCGACCTCGTAGGCTGCTGTACATGACCGACGACGCCCCGGAACTCCGCGCATCCGACGCCGACCGTGAACGAGTCGCCGAGGTCCTGCGGGACGCCCTCGCGGAGGGGCGCCTGGACATGACCGAGTTCGAGGAGCGACTGGACGCCACGTACAGCGCGCGGACATACGGGGATCTGACGCCGATCACCCGGGACCTGCCGGCCGGCCCCGTGGACGGGCCGCCCCGGGTGTCGATGACCAAGGAGCCCGAGCGCGCCGGGGGCTGGGCGGGCCGGATCACCGGGGGTGAGCCGTCGTCGACGTGGGCGGTCGCCGTGATGTCCGGGTTCCAGCGCAAGGGGCGCTGGACGGTGCCGAGGCGGTTCAACTCCTTCGCGTTCTGGGGCGGCGGGGACATCGACCTGCGCGAGGCGGACTTCGCGCACGACGAGGTCGTGATCAACTGCGTCGCGATCATGGGCGGGATGAACGTGATCGTGCCGCCCGGGGTCGAGGTGATCGTGCGCGGCATCGGGATCATGGGCGGCTTCGACCACCGCGAGGAGGGCGTCCCCGGCGACCCGGGCGCCCCGCGCGTCGTCGTGACGGGCTTCGCCTTCTGGGGCGGGGTCGGTGTCGAGCGCAAGCTGACGCGGGCGGAGAAGCTGCGGATCAAGGAAGAGCGCCGGCAGGAGAAGCTGGAGCGCAAGGGCCGCAAGGAACTGGACGGCTCGCGCCACGGCCTCCTCCACGATCTGCACCGCGAGGAGGAGCGGGACCGCCGCCGGGACCGCCGCCGGGACAGCTGATCCGTCCAGCGGTGCACCGTCGAGCGGTGTCCCGCCGGCGGTGCACCGCCGAGCGGTGCCCAGCCCAACGGTGCCCGCCCAGCCGTCTCCCGCCCAGAGCGGTGTCCGGCTCTCAGAGCTGGATCGGCGCCGCGCCCTTCAGGTCGTCCAGGTCCAGGAGGCGGCCCATGCGGGCGTACCCCTTGTCGCTGGGGTGCAGGTGGTCGCCGCTGTCGTAGTCGGAGCGCATCCGGCGCGGGTCGTAGGGGTCGCGCAGTGCCTTGTCGAAGTCGACGACCTCGTCGAACACACGGCCCGAGCGGATCTCCTCGTTGATCTGCTGCCGCATCGTCTCGCGGGCCCGCGTGTAACCGCCGTAGCCGCCGAACGGCGTGATCGTCGCGCCGACGGCCTTCAGCCCCCGGGCGTGCGCCTGGTCGGTCAGCGTGCGCAGGCCGTCGAGGATGGCGTCCCGGTCGGCGAGTTCCGGGCTGTGCAGGATGTCGTTGACGCCGAGGACGATGACGACGGCCTTGACGTTGGTGCGGCCCAGGACGTCCCGCTCGAACCGGCTCAGCGCGCTGGGGTTGTCGGCGGGCCGGCCCGCCCTGCCGGTCAGGATCCGGTTGCCGCTGATGCCCTGGTTGACGACGCTGTAGCGGGGCGCGTCCCGCCCCTCCTCGGCCGCCTCGTGCAGCCGCTCGGCGAGGACGTCGGTCCAGCGGTTGTTGGCGCCCGTCTCGGACCCGAAGCCGTCGGTGATCGAGTCGCCGATGGCGACGACGGTGCCGTCGGCCTCGTGGCTCAGCACGTCCAGCGCGGTCAGGTAGCGCCAGTACCGCGTCTGCGTGGTGTACGCGGCGGCGGTGACGTCCGCGGCGCGGTCGCCGTCGGCGAGGTAGCTGATCTGCTGCGCGCGCGGGTGGTAGGTGACCGGGCCGGACGGCACGGGGGAGTACGTGGTGACCAGGACGTCCGCGCCGTAGGGGACGGCGATGCGCGCGAGGTCGCTCATCACCTGTCCGCCCGCCGGGATCACGACCCGGGGGCTGCCCCCGAAGGTGAGCCGGCGCATGGTGTCGGCGAGCGCGGCGGCGGTGTCGGGGCCGGCGGCCAGGGCGATGGAGGCGTGCGTGATGGTCAGCGGGGACTGTCCGTAGAGGTTGGACAGGGTGATCCGCGCGCTGGTGCCGCCGATGCTCGTGTGCACGACGTTACGCACCGAACGGCCCGCCATGCCGGTCGTCTCGGTGCCCGGTTCGGCGGCGGCCGGTGAAGTGGACCAGGCGCCGACCCACGTGCCGGTCGAGGCGGGAGCGGCGTCTCCCCGTGGGATACGGCCGCCGGCGAGCGGTGTGCGGTCCTTCGTGCCGCCGTCGGCGGACACTCCGGCGTATATGGCCGCGGAAATCGCCACTATCAGGGTGACGATCGCCGCGAGCAGGGCACGGTGCTTGGTGGGGGGCGCCCCCGCACCCCCGTCACGACCCCGGGTCATGCTGTGCTGTTCTCCTCGGGCGAGGGAGCCCGAGGCTCCGGTGGGATGAACCCATGATGCGTCATGGGCGGGGGAAAGGCCGTACGACCCCCGGGCGTTCCCCCTCCAGGACAGACGCCGGGAACTTGTGTTCCGTTCCAGGAGTCGGTCAGGAAGGGACAATGTGTGCGGGACGGATCAGCGAACGGTGGAGTGGATGGAACGCACGAAGTCGGAACTTCCTGATGGTCCGGGAGATGTCGGGGAGGGCGCCGGGGCGGGTGAAGGGCGGCCCGCCGCGGGGGCCGGGCGCACCGTCCGCGACCGCGCGATGACGTCGTTCAGCCCGGCCGACGAGGAGAAGCGCCGCGGCGTGCGCCGCATGAAGCTCACCGCCACGGGCCTGCTGCTGTTCGTCGCCGTGGTCTACGTCCTGGCCGAATGGGCCTCCCACCGGGGCGCGGGCGCCTGGGCGGGCTACGTCGCGGCCGCCGCCGAGGCCGGCATGGTCGGCGCGCTCGCCGACTGGTTCGCGGTCACCGCCCTCTTCCGCCACCCCCTCGGCATCCCCATCCCGCACACCGCGATCATCCCCAAGAAGAAGGACCAGCTGGGCGTCTCGCTGGGCGAGTTCGTCGGCGAGAACTTCCTCTCCGAGGACGTCGTACGGCAGCGGCTGCGCGCCGTCGGCATCGGCAGCCGGCTCGGCGCCTGGCTCGCCGTGCCCGAACACGCCGACCGGGTGACGGCGGAGCTGTCCGCCGCCCTGCGCGGTGCCCTCACCGTGCTGCGGGACTCCGACGTGCAGGCGGTGGTGGGGGAGGCGATCACGCGCCGCGCCGACGCGCAGGAGATCGCCCCCGGCATCGGCAAGCTGCTGGACCGGATCGTCGCCGACGGCGGCCACAAGCGCGCCGTCGACCTGATCGTCTCCCGCGCACACGACTGGCTGATCCTGCACGGCGACTCCGTCATGGACGCCGTACAGGGCGGGGCACCCGGGTGGACGCCCAGGTTCGTGGACAAGCGGGTCGGCGAGCGCGTCTACAAGGAACTGCTGCGCTTCGTCACCGAGATGCGCGACATGCCCGCCCACCCCGCACGAGGCGCCCTCGACCGCTTCCTCACCGACTTCGCCACCGACCTCCAGTCCGACACGGACACCCGCGCGCGCGTGGAGCGGCTGAAGACCGACGTGCTGGGCCGCGGCGAGGTCCAGGACCTCATCGCGTCCGCCTGGACGGCCGTACGAGCCATGATCGTCTCGGCGGCGGAGGACGAGCGCAGCGAACTGCGCATGCGGGTACGGGCCTCGCTGCTGTCGCTGGGCGCCCGGATGGCCTCGGACCCCAGGGTGCAGGGCAAGGTCGACGGGTGGGTCGAGGGCGCCGCGGTGTACGTGGTCACCACCTACCGCAAGGAGATCACCTCCCTGATCACCGACACGGTGGCGAGCTGGGACGCCGAGCACACCACGAAGAAGATCGAGGCGAACATCGGCCGCGACCTGCAGTTCATCCGTATCAACGGCACGGTGGTCGGCTCGCTGGCCGGGCTGCTGATCTACACGGTCTCCCGCATCCTGGGGGCGTAGGGCAGGCCCTGCCCTCCCGGCGCGGCTGGTCGGCAGGCTCCCGCCCTCCCGGCGCGGCGGGTTCGGCGGGCGGGTCCCTCCCGTAGCGGTGGGCGTGTCCCTCCCGGCTCCGGGCAGACGGGAGGCGTTCGCTCGACGGAGAGGGAGCCATGACAGCGGAATCGACGTCGCCGGGCTCGACGCCCGCCTCCACCGGCACCGTCACCACGGCCGTCCCCGCCCGTCTGGACCGGCTGCCCTGGTCACGATGGCACTGGATGATCGTGATCGGCCTGGGCACCGTCTGGATCCTGGACGGCCTGGAAGTCACGATCGTCGGCAACGTCGCCGGCCGCATCGCCGAGGAAGGCAGCGGCCTCGACATCAGCTCGGCCCAGATCACCGGCCTCGCCGCCGCCCTGTACGTGGCGGGCGCCTGCTCCGGGGCCCTGTTCTTCGGCCGGCTGACGGACCGTTACGGCCGCAAGAAGCTGTTCATGGTGACGCTGGCCGTCTATCTGGCGGCGACCGCGCTGACCGCCCTCTCCTTCGAGTCCTGGTGGTTCTTCCTCTTCCGCTTCCTCACCGGCTTCGGCATCGGCGGCGAGTACGCGGCCATCAATTCCGCGATCGACGAGCTGATCCCGTCCCGGTACCGGGGGCGGGTCGACCTCATCATCAACGGCAGCTACTGGCTCGGCGCGATCGGCGGCGCCCTGCTGTCCATCGTGATGCTGGACACCGACATCTTCCCCAAGGACCTCGGCTGGCGGCTCAGCTTCGGCCTCGGCGTGGTCCTCGGCCTGGTCATCCTGCTCGTACGCCGGCACGTCCCGGAGAGCCCGCGCTGGCAGTTCATCCACGGTTACGGCGAGAAGGCCGACACCCTCGTGTCATCCGTCGAGCGGGAGATCGAGGAGGAGAAGGGCGAGAAGCTGCCGCCGCCGGCCGGTGAGATCACCATCCACCAGCGCAAGAGCATCGGCTTCGGCCTGATCGCCAAGACCGTCTTCCGGAGCTACCCGCGCCGCGCGGTCCTCGGCCTGTCCCTCTTCATCGGCCAGGCCTTCCTCTACAACGCCATCACCTTCGGCTTCGGCACCATCCTCATCACCTTCTTCGACGTGCCGACCGGCAGCACCGGCTACTACTTCGCCGTCATCGCCGCCGGCAACTTCATGGGCCCGCTGCTCCTCGGCACGCTCTTCGACACGGTCGGCCGGCGCATCATGATCTCGGGCACGTACCTGCTGTCCGGCCTCCTGCTCTTCGGCACGGCGTACCTCTTCGACCGGGGATCGCTCACGGCCACGACGATGACGGCCTGCTGGTGCGTGGTGCTGTTCTTCGCGTCGGCGGGCGCCTCCAGCGCGTACCTGACGGTCTCCGAGGTCTTCCCGATGGAGACCCGCGCCATGGCCATCGCCTTCTTCTACGCCCTCGGCACCGCCGCCGGCGGTATCAGCGGCCCGCTGCTCTTCGCCAACCTCACCGAGTCCGGCGTGGTCGGTGACACGGTCCTGGCCTTCCAGATCGGTGCCGGGCTGATGTGCGCGGCCGGCCTGGTGGCGGCGTTCCTGGCGGTGAAGGCGGAACGCCGCTCGCTGGAGGACATCGCGGAGCCGCTGTCGACGGTGCGGGCGGATTCGGCCGGCTGAGCGGATCGGACGGGAACGCCGGGCTCCGGCACGGCGAGCGCCTAGCGTGTTCCGTGCACCCGGTCCCGTCCCGTCCCGCCCCGTCCCTCCCGACCGGCCGACCGTGAGGAGCCGCCCGATGACCATCCGCCGGATCGTCCCCAACATCCAGGTCGAGCGCGAGGAGCAGATGCGCACGAGCCGTGACTTCTACGGCCTGCTGGGCTTCGAGGAGGTCATGGACATGGGCTGGGTGACGACCCTGGCCTCCCCGTCCAACCCCACCGCCCAGGTCAGCCTCTTCACCGAGGAACGCACCGCGCCCCTCGTCCCCGACCTGAGCGTGGAGGTCGAGGACGTGGACGCGGTGTACGCGCAGCTGTCCGCGTCGGGCGCGGAGATCGTACGGGAGCTGCGGGACGAGGAGTGGGGCGTACGGCGCTTCTTCGTACGGGACCCGAACGGGCGGGTGGTGAACGTACTGACCCATCTGACGTAGGGTCGGCCGGCCCTCGCAGGTCAGCCCCTGCCGGTCAGCCCCGCCGGTCAGCGCCGCCGGTCAGCGCCGCCGGTCGGCGACCGCCCACGAGGCCAGCGCCACGGCACCGGCGACGCCGAGGACGGCGGGCCAGGCGCCCACCTTCTTGGCCAGCGGGTGGGACCCGGCGAAGCCCGCGACGTACGCGGCCGTCAGCGCCCCCGCCGCCCTCCCGCCGGCCCGCTCCCGCCACCGCTGCGCGGCAGCGGCCCCGGCGACGGCGAGCACGGCACCGCCGAGCTGCCGCTTCTTCGTCCAGCGGGCCACGCCGTACCCGCCGACGAGACCACCCGCGGCGACCACCGCGCTGGGAACCTTCGCCATGTCCGTCTCCTCTGACTCCTGCCGTGCCGGCTACCGCAGCCGAGGCTAATCCGCGCCGTGCACGGCGCACGCGCCGGGGTGAGCGCCGCTCCGCTCCCCGCAAAGGGTGGCGTGCCCCTCCAATGGCCGAACAGCGGGCGCGGCCCGCGACACTTCCGGGTACCCGCTGAGTTAGAGCGAGGGGAGTGGGGGGCGAAGAGCGGTCGAGACGAGGAAACAGGAAGCCGATGAGTACGCAGAGCAGGAGCACGGGCACGGACCGGCCCCGCGCCCGGTCGGTCACGGTGGACGGCGGCGCCCGCGTGGCCTGCTGGGAGTCGGGACCCCCCGACGCCGAACCGGTCCTCCTCCTGCACGGCTACCCCGCCAACCACCACTGCTGGCGCCACCAGATCCCACCCCTGTCGCACCGGTACCGGATCATCACCCCGGACCTCCTCGGCTGGGGCGAGTCCGACCGCCCCCTGCGCCTGTCCTTCGACTACGACACCGAGGTCACCCGCCTCGGCCGGCTGCTGGACGCGCTGGACCTGGACTCGGTGAACCTGGTCGGCCACGACTACGGCGGCTTCCTCTCCCTCGGCTTCACCGAGACCCACCCCGGCCGTGTCCGCCGCCTGGCCGTCCTCAACAGCCGCGCCCACGCCACCTTCACCCGCCGCTGGTACGCCGTCTTCAGCCTGATCAGCCTCGCCGGACGCACCTCCGCCCTCCGGCCGGCGGCGATGCGCCTGCCCTACGCCGCCATCCACCGCCGGTCCTTCGCACCGCTGGTCCGCGCGGGCCACCTCGACACCGGCGTACTGGACGACTACGTCGACTGGATGGACACGCGGGAGGGGCGCCGCTGGCTGCTCCACTACTTCGGCGACTACCGCACCCCGCCCCGGCCTGAACTGCGCCGGCACCTCCGCGACATCGCCTGCCCGACGGCGGTCATCTGGGGCCGCGCGGACCCGTACCTGAGCCCGTCGATCGCGACCGAGCTGGCCGGGACCGTCCCCGGCGCCGAACTGACGATGCTGGACGGCACCGGCCACTGGGTGATGGACGAACGCCCGGCCGAGGTGACGGCGGCACTGAGCCGACTGCTGGCACGCCCCGCCCCGGAGGCCACGCCGTAGCGGTGCACCACCCGGGGGCACCTTCCGGTGCTTCCCGGCACGTCAGGTCTGCCCGGAAGTTCCTTGTCGGCGGAGCGGAAGCCCGGGTAGACCGCTGGAAGGGCGACGCGACGTTCGGTGTCTGAGGTGTTGGCGGGCGCGCACGCAGGCCGCCCCTCCTCCGCCGGCCCGGCGGCCACCGCACTTCCTGCCCGCCGCCTCCGGGCGACCGAGACGCAGGTCACACCCGCCGCCTCCCCCGGGCCTGTCACATCCGGCCACCGCGCTCCGTCGTAGCTGTGTACGCCCAAGGGCGGACGACAGACGACTCAGCTCGATGACCGACGATGGACGAGATCATCATGGAAGCCCGACTCGACATGTTCGGCAGCCCGCTCGCCGGTAAGTTCCTGCGGCACATCAACTCGGCGGGCAAGCTCCTGTCGGACTCGGGGCTGCCGCACGCGACCCAGGAACTGGTGAAGATCCGCGCCAGTCAGATCAACGGCTGCGGCTTCTGCCTCGACATGCACACCAAGGACGCCGAGAAGGCGGGCGAGACCGCGCTGCGCCTGAACCTGCTCGCGGCCTGGCGGGAGGCCGACGTCTTCACCGACGCCGAGCGCGCCGCCCTGGAACTGACCGAGCAGGGCACCCGCATCGCCGACGGCGGCGGCGTCTCGGACGAGGCCTGGGCGAACGCGGCGCAGCACTACGACGAGGACCAGCTCACCGCGCTGGTCGGCCTGATCGCCGTGATCAACATGTACAACCGCCTGAACGTCATCACCCGCCAGCCGGCGGGTCACTACGTGCCGGGCATGTTCGGCTGACTCCGCACGGAGTACGGGGGGCGGCTCGCTCCCGAGCCGGGGGGACGAGCCGCCCACCCGTGACCCGTACCGCCCATCGCCGCCTCCAACTCCGCGCCCACGAAGCCCTTTTCACGCCCCGCCGACAGCGTCGGCGCTAGGTTGGTGTCCTGATCACCCACGCCAACCCCTAGGAGACTCCGCCGTGTCGGACACCAACTCCCAGCTCGCTGCCAGCGCGGAGATACGGGCCCGGATCGACACCGCCACACCGCACTCGGCCCGCTTCTGGAACTACTTCGTCGGCGGCAAGGACAACTACGAGGTCGACCGGGAGATCGGGGACCAGATCAAGGAGATCTTCCCCGGCCTCGTCGACGTGGCCCTCACCAGCCGGCTCTTCCTGGGCCGCGCCGTCCGCCACCTGATCCGGGAGGAGGGAGTCCAGCAGTTCCTGGACATCGGCACCGGCCTCCCCACCGCCGACAACACTCACGAAGTGGCCCAGCGCGTGGCTCCCGACGCCCGCATCGTGTACGTCGACAACGACCCGATCGTGCTGGCGCACGCCAACGCGCTGCTCACCAGCACCCCCGAGGGCAGCACCGCCTACCTGGACGCCGACCTCTACGCCCCCGACACCGTCCTGGAAGCCGCCGCCGGCACCCTCGACTTCTCCCGGCCGATCGCCCTGATCATCCTCAACACCCTCGGCCACGTCGCCGACCACGACCAGGCGCGCGACCTGGTGCGCCGCCTGATGGCAGGCCTCCCGGCGGGCAGCTTCCTGGTGATCAGCGACAGCACGGCGACGAGCGAGGGCATGATCGCCGCCTCGAACGCGTACAACGCCAGCGGCGCGACGCCGTACTACGTGCGCAGCGTCGAGGAGATCGCCGGGTTCTTCGAAGGGCTGGAACTGGTCGCCCCCGGCATCACCCGGGTCCCGGCCTGGCGCCCGGACCCGGACACCCCGGCCGACCAGGCCGCCGCCTCCGTCGACGCCTACTGCGGGGTGGGACGCAAGCCGTGAGGCGGGGCGCCGCTCCGCCCGATCAGGCTCCCGGCGTACGGCAGCCTCCGGCCTGACCCGCCGGGCACGCGTGATGAAGGCGAACCCGGCGGGCGCGACCACGAGCAGGCATGTTCGGCTGACGCCCATGCGTTGCGGGTGTCCCCCGACGCCGCCGTGACGGCTCGCCCGGTCGACGGGCGAGCCGGCCCGCCGTTCAGCCGGCGTGCAGCAGGACCGGGAGCCGCTGGTGACCGTTGCTGATCAGGGAGGGCACGGGCGGCAGTTCCTCCGCCGGGTCGGCGAGGCGGATGCCGGGGAAGCGGCCGAACAGGCTCTCCAGCGCGAGGGTCACCTCCATGCGGGCCAGCGGCGCGCCCAGGCAGAAGTGGACGCCGTGGCCGAACGCGAGGTGCTCCTTGACCGTGCGTGTCGCGTCGAAGGTGTCGGCGTCCTCGTGCCAGTCCGGGTGGCGGTTGGCGGCGGCGTACGAGGCGAGGATGGCCTCCCCGCGGGCGATGGTCCGCCCGTCCGGCAGGGGGATGTCCGTGACCGCGAACCGGAGCGGCAGATGCTTGACCGCCGGTTCGTGGCGCAGCGTCTCCTCGACGACGTCCGCCCAGGTGACCTCGCCCTCGCGGACCAGTTCGAGCTGGTCGGGACGGGTCAGCAGGGTGTGCGCGGCCTGGTCGATGACGTTGACGGTGGTCTCGTATCCGGCGCTGATCATCAGCAGCAGGGTGTCGCGCAGTTCCTCCGGGGAGAGGCGGTCGCCGTCCCCCTCGTCGTCCCGCGCGGTGATGAGCAGGGACGTCATGTCGTCGCCCGGGGTGGCGCGCTTGGTGGCGATGAGCTGGTCCAGGACCTCGTACAGGCGCATGGTGTTGGCCTGTGCCTCGGCCTGGTCCAGGGTGGTGTCGAAGACACCGTCCACGAGGGCCCGGAAGCCCTCCCGCTGCTCCTCGGGCACGCCCATGAGGTGACCGATCACCGCGATGGGCAGCGGGTAGGCCAGCTCCTGCCGCAGATCGACCGGTTCGCCGGCGGGGAGGTCCGCGAGCCGGTCGACGAGCCGGGTCACCATCTCCTCGACGGCCGGCCGCATCGCGGCGATGCGACGGGCGCTGAAGGCGGGCGCCACCAGCCGGCGCAGCTTGCGGTGGCCCGGCCCGTACGCGGTGAACATGTTCTCCACCGCCACCCACAGGGCGAGCGGCCAGGTGCCGACCACCTCGCCGAAGGCCGGCCAGTGCGCCCGGGCGTCCTTGGAGACGTCGGGGCTGGTGAGCAGCTGTTTGAGGAGGGCGGGATCGCTGACCGACCAGGCCTGGACGCCGAGGACGTCCACCCGTGTGGCCGGGCCGCGCTCCCGTAGCGCGCGGTGCTCGGCGTGGTGACCGGCGCCGGTGGGGTCGAGGACGAGGGCGGGCTGCTGGGTCGCCATGGCCTGGCTCCTTAGTGTGCGGCTTGGTGAGCGGCGGGGAAGGTGACGGGCAGGGATTCCAGGGCGCGGTGGAACGGGCCGGGACGCCACGTCAGCTCGGCGAGGGGGCGAGCGAGGTCGGTCTCCGGCAGCGCGTCCAGGAGGTGGGTGACCGCGGTCTCGGCGATGAGGTAGGCGTGCGAGCGGGCGGGGCAGGCATGCGGGCCGATGCTCCAGGCCAGATGGGCGCGGTTGCCGGTGTGGCGCCCCTCGGGCACCCCCTCCGTGAGGGCCGGGTCGTTGTTCGCCGCCGCCATCGAGATCACGACCGGCTGGTCGGCCGGGAGCAGCACCCCTTCCACGTCGATGGGGTAAGGGGGGTACGAGATGCAGTAGTTCGCCATCGGCGGGTCGGTGTAGAGGACGGCGTCGAGCGCGTCGCGCACCGTGGACAGCCCGGCGTGCAGGTCCGCGGAGAACTCCTCGTCGGTGAGGATCTTCAGGATCGTGTTGCTGATCAGATTGGTCAGGGGCTCGATCCCGGCGCCGTAGAGCGTGACGAGCTGGTGGCCCATCTCCTCGTCGCTCAGTTCGGCGGGGTGGCGGGTCAGGCGGGACGTGATGTCGTCGCCGGGGTGGAGCCGGCGCAGGGTCACGAGGTCGGACACGGCCTGGGCGAGGATCTGGTTGCCCTGCTCGGCGTTGGTCGTGTCGAAGATCTTCGCCATGCCGTCGGCGATGCGCTGCCCGATCTCGTCGGGGCAGCCGAGCAGCGCGCTCAGTACGCGGAAGGCGATGGGGAACGAGTACTGGGTGAGCAGGTCCGCCGAGCCCGCGGTGCGGAACTCGTCGATGGCGCCGGAGGCGACCTTCTCGACCAGGGCCCGCAGTCCGTGCTGGTCGACCCGGTCGATGGCGTGGGTGTTCGCGGCGCGGTAGCGGGCGTGCTCGGCACCGCCCGAGCGCAGCGCGTTGGGCCGCCACTCCATCATCGGCCGCACCGGGCAGGTCGCCGGGATCAGCTTCTCCCAGGCGCGGGGGTCGGCCGGGAAGTGCAGCGGGTCGTTGAGGATGCGGCGGGCCTGGTAGTAGCCGATCACCAGGGTCGCGGGCACCCCGGGCGCCAGCTCGACCGGGACGAGCGGACCGTGGGTGCGCCGCATGCGCCGGTAGGCGGCGTGCGGGTCGGCGGCGAACTCCGCTGCGTACAGGGCGACCCGGCCCGGCGGGCCGGCCGGCGCGGGCTCGGCGGAAGGCAACGTCATCGGCGGGACTCCAGGAGGGCGGCTGAGCGGTGCTCGGAGAGGTACTCCGTGAGCGTGATCAGGGCGTGCAGGGAGGACGTGCGGTCGCGGGCGTCGCAGTACGTCAGAGGCGTGGCGGGTTCCAGGGCCAGCGCCTCGCGCAGCTCGGCCTCGGGGTAACCGGGGGCGCCGGGAAAGGTGTTGATGGCGACGGCGTACGGAATGCCCGCGCCGTCCAGCAGACCGAGGGCGTCGTGGGAGGCGTCGAGGTCGCGGGTGTCGGCCAGGACGAGACAGCCGAGGGCGCCCTGGGCCAGGTCCTCCCACAGCGGCTGGAAACGGGACTGCCCCGGCAGCCCGAACAGATACAGCGCGATCCGGCCGTCGGCCATGTGGATGCGGCCGAAGTCCATCGCCACGGTGGTCGTCGTCTTGTGCGGGGTGCCGCGCAGGTCGTCCACACCGTCGCTGGCCTGCGTGATCGGCTCCTCCATCCGCAGCGGCCGTACCTCCGAGACGCTGCCGATGTACGTCGTCTTGCCGACGCCGAAGCCCCCCGCGACCACGATCTTGGCCGACCGCGTCACCGTGGCGGGGACGTAGGTGACGGACGGGTCGGACCGGTCAGACCATGGAGCGAAGTCCACGGAGCACCTCCTGCAGCAGGTCGAAGTCGGGCTGGTCGTCGGCGGCGGCGACCGGGCTGGTCAGGTGGCCGGAGTCCATCAGCGAGGAGACGAGGATGCGCACCGTGGAGGGCGGCAGCTCCAGCGCGGCGGCGATGTCGGCGACGGCCAGGCCGCCCTGGGCACCGGCGAACAGCCGCATCACCCGGCGGGCGTCCGGAGGGAGGGTGTCCGTGGGACCGGTCGCGGCGATGACCACGCTCTCCAGGCGCACGTCTTCGCGCGCGTGGACCAGGCCCCCGGTGCGGACATAGGGCCTGACCATGTCGGGGTCACGCCGCGGCCCCGTCATGCCGACGAGCCGCCTTCCGCGACCGGCACGCGCTCCTCGGTGACCAGTTCGTGCCCCACCCGGGTGGCGAGCCGCACCATGTGGTGGGAGATCAGCCCGACGTCCGCGTCCGGCCCGGTCGTGCACACCGACAGCATGGTGTTCTTCGCGGCGGTGGTCGTCAGGCCGATGCAGCCGACCGACTCGATCAGCAGCTGGCGCATCCCCGCACCGCCGGTGAACTCGTCCCAGGCCTTGCCCGCCGCGCGCAGCGCCGCCGTCAACGCGGCGAACTTCTCCCCGTCGTCCTGGCCGATCGTCGCGGTGCGCGCCTTCAGCAGCCCGTCACTGCTCATCAGCACGGCGTACCGGACGCCTTCGACGCTGCCGAGTTCCTGGTCCAGCAGCCAGCCCAGGCTGTTGGTGTGTGTGTCTTGCACGATCAGTGTCCTTCGTCGTCGGCGGCGTCGTGGGTGGCGTCGGCGGTGGGTCCGGTCGTCCGTCCGGGGCCGGTGCCGGGGCCGGGGGCGGTGGAGGCCGGTGAGGGTTCCTCCTCCCGGCCGCGGCGGGTGCCGGCCGCCCAGGCCGCGGCGACGGCGGGACGGCCGGGCTCGGTGTCGTCGAGGGCGGCAGGGCGTCGCGCGGCGGCGGGCGCGGTGGAGCGTCGGCGGACGGTCAGACCGCTGGCGGTGGTGGTCGAGGGTGTGGCCGCGGCGGCTGTGGACGCGCCTGTGGCGGCCGCGGCGGCGGAGGGCGGAGCGGCCGGCTCGGGCTCGGGTACGGGGGGCTGCGCGGCGAGACCCGCCGCGGGGGCGGTCGCCGGGGCGGTCGCGGGGCCGGTCACCGGGGTCGGCGACACGCGGTCGGCGACGGGGGCCGTCGGTGCGGGGGTGGCGCCGGCCGCGGGGTCGGGCGCGGCCACCGGCGGAGCGAGGGGCGCGGCGGAGGGCGTGGTCACCGGCCGGGGCACCGGCTGGACCGCCGCCGGGTCGACGAGCAGGTTCTTCGGCAGGACGACCATGGCCCGGGTTCCCTGGTAGATGTTCGGCGCGGTCAGCTCGACGCGGAAGCCGTAGTCCTCCGCCAGCAGGGACGCCACGCGCAGCCCGGTCTGGGGGTGGGCGCCCAGGCGGGTGATGTCGTCGCGCTGCTCGCCGGACATCACGTCGCTGGCCCACAGCAGCCGCTCGTCGTCCATGCGCAGTCCGGCGTCGTCCACGATCAGGAAGCAGGCGTGGTGCCCCTGTTCCAGCGAGACGTGGACACTGGCGGCGGGCGGCGAGTAACGCAGCGCGTTGTCCAGCAGTACGGCGAGTGCGTGCACGACCGCCTCCACCGCGCGGCCCTCGACCACGACGGAGCCCATCTCGGGGTGCTTGATCCGCTCGTACCCCTCGATCCGGCCCATGGCCGCGCGCACGATGTCGGTCAGCGGGGTGGCGGGCCAGCGCCGGGACAGCTTGTCCCCGGCGAGTACGGAGTACCCCGACGCCGTGAGCAGCATCTGCTGCGTGAGGTGGTCGATCTCCACCAGCGTCGCGTACGCCTCGTCCGAGATGTGCCGCCGCACGCCCTGGCTGACGGCCCTGCCGAGCCTCGCCGACCGGGCCACGATGTTGTTGGCGAAGCCGCGCACGGCGGCCCGGGCGACGCCGACGGACTCGCGCCGCACCTGTGCGATCTGCCGCTCGGTGTCCTGCCGTACCTGGTCGGCGGCGTGGGCCGCGGCCCGTTCGACGGCCGCCCGCTCCCGCGTCCGTACGTCCTCCACCACCGAGGTCACCGCGCCCGGTACGGCACGCAGCCGCTCGGCGAGCGGTGTCCCGTCGAGCGGCGCCGGTACGAGCAGTCCGCCCTCGGGGCCCGCACCGCCGTCCCCGCCCTTCGCCGTCGCCGGAATCACGGTGGCCGCGAGGTGCCCCACGCACTGCTCGGCCGCGACGAGTTGCAGGGTCAGCCGGTCGGCGTGCTCGCGCAGCAGCTCGGCCCGGTGCCGGGCCTGGACGCCTTTGCGCCGGAAGTACCACGCGGCCCCGACTCCGGCCACCGCCAGCACGGCGGTGGCGGTCACTATCAGTTCAGTCATCAGGTCCTCACGGATCGGAAGCCGTCGGTGTGGGGAAGTGGGCCGAAGGCGCGGAGGGGCCGGGGAGGCGGCGGGGCCGGGGAGGCGGCGGGGCGGCGGGCGGCGATGTGTGCGGCGACGCGTGCGGACCGCGGCAGGCCGGAACGGCCCGGCGGCGGCGAGGCGCACGACATGGACCTCCAAGGAACATGCAAGGCCGGAACGAGCAGGGGGGCCGACGACGACGCGGACTCGGAACCGGAACAGGACCACGCACACCCGCTATCGCCTCGAACTCCTGTACCCGCGACCGGCGTTCGACGTACGGGAAGGGACCATACCGCTTGCGTTCACACCTCGTGTCAGCCTCGTGACGACGAGCCGGAACCATCGGAGGTTTGACGCGAAATATGCCCGGATGGCAGCCGAACCGCTTTGGCTGGAAAGGGTGTTGGCCCCGCGGGTGGCACGCTGGTAGTTCGGTCGACAGTCACCGTGCCCTTGTCCGGTGACCGAGTCGCCGTACTCGATGTGCGGGCAACCCGCGCCCCGGCCCCGTCAGCCGCGGGGACCGGGCTCGCCGCTCCCGCGCTCGCCGCTCCCGCGCGTCACCCGCCACTCGCCCGGCGCGGTCTCTTCCGAGTACTCGCGAATCCTCTCGGCGCTCCACAACCCCGGCCAGCGTGTGCTGGACGACCAGCGCAGCGACATGAGGATGCCCGTACGGGCGTGTGTCTCGAAGAGAGCCACGATGCGCGACCCCAGGTAGTCCAGGGAGGCGCCGCTCAGGTCCGCGCCCCTCATGTCCGCGACCTGGATGTGCGTGCTGAACAGGGTCGCGCCGCGCAGGCCGGCACGGGAAAGGTCGGCACCGGTCAGGTCCGCCTGGAACAGGTTCGCCCGCAAGAGGTTCGCGCCCCGCAGATCCGCACCCACCAGCCTCGCGCCCGAGAGATCGGCACCCGTCAGGTCGGCGCCCGCCAACCGCGCGTTCGTGAGATCCGCGCCCTTCAGGAACGCGCCGGTCAGGGACGCGCCCCGCAAATCAGCGCGCCGGAGCCTTGCTTCGTACATGTGGGCGCCGTCCAGCTTTGCACCTGACAGATCCGCCCAGGACAGGTGGACCTTTCGCATGCGGGCCAGCCGCAGGTTGGCCCCTCGCAACCGCGCCCCGTGCAGCCAGGCGCCACGCAGGTCCGCGGAGACCAGCCCCGCGCCCGGTCTGATCCACGGCCACAGGGCCAACGGGCCGATCCGCCGACCGAACATCTCAATCCCCCAGCCGCCCGCAGAACCTCACGTCACTGTGTATGCCCAGTCCTTCCGGACGCCAACGGTGCCGGGGGTACAGGGGGTGCATGGGCGGCCCACCGAGGCTCGGGCTCCCGGCTGGTCAGTACCCCCGGGGCAGTCGCAGCGGAGGGACCTGTGAGTGCAGCAGCCGTTGTCCGTCGCCGTCCACCCGCAGTGTGTACGTCTCCGGTCCGGGCCGCCCCGCGGCGTCGAAGGCCTCGACGAAGTGCTCGATCCGGCTCCACAACTTCAGTGGACCGCCTTCCCGGACTCTCCAGTTCCCGCCGTCGGGAGTGAGGGCAGCGGCGGAACCGGAGACCACGTCGATCAGGTGCAGCACCCCGTCGATGGTGACCATTTGAGCGTTCGGTACGGCACTCTGAGCCAGAAACCGCAGGTGGAAAGCCTCCTCGGTCGCATCCGTGAGCCGCCCGGGGGCGTGCCGCGCAGTCCGGGGCCTCTCATGCAGTCCTGCGGCCCAGTCCGCGGGATTCCCGTACGCCGGTGCCGCATGGGCCCGGGCGGGCATGAAGGAGATGGTGCCGGGCAGCAAGGGACCCTCGGCGGTGCCGTCCCCGGCGACGGTGAGCAGGACGCGGGCGTTGCCGTAAAGCCACCCCGACAGGGGGAGCAGGATCTTCCCGCCCGGCCGCGTCTGCCTGAGCAGGGCGGACGGCACGGCGCGGAAGGAGCAGGCGGCCACGATCCGGTCGAACCAGGCCTCGGGCCAGTACCCGTACAGCCCGTCCGCCCGCGCGAGCGTCGGCGTGTACCCGCAGCCGTAAAGGGCACCGGCCGCCGCATCCAGCCTGTCGGAATCGACCTCGACGCTGGTCACGTGGGACGACCCCAGCCGCTCGCAGGCGAGCGCCGTCGAGTACCCCGTCCCCGTTCCGATCTCCAGGACGGTGTGCCCCTCGGTGACGTCGGCGTCCGACCACATACGCAGGACGAGGGAGGGCAGCGTGGAGGAGGACGTGGGCGCGCCACCATGGCGGACGGCCGGGTTCTTCCAGTCGACCTCCTCGCCGTCGAGCTGGGTGACCAGCGTGGCGTCCGAGTAGGAGGCCGCGAGCCAGCGTCCGTAGTCGAGCCTCGACGTCACCGGCTCCCACACCGTCAGCCCGTGCGCGTCGGGCTCGTCGGCCGGAAGGTGGAAGCCAGGCACGAAGGTGTGGCGCGGCACCTTCTTCGCGGCTGCTAGCCAGGCCGAGTGGGCTGGAAGCCCGGCATCGGCGAGGCCCTTCACCATCGCCGCGCGCAGCGCGGCCGCGTCGTTGTCCAGGTCGGCGGGCATCGTCATGACCTGTTTGTTCCTTTCATGCTCGATGTCTGCGCGCAGTCAGAGCCGAAACAGGCGGGGCGTTGAGCCGCCGGAACTGCCTGGCCCGACAGGGCGATTCGGCCCGTCGCCAGGACGTCGTGATTGGCGAAGATCGTGCCGAGTTCGAAGCATCGGCCAATGTGCGCAGTCCATTCCACGTTGCCCACCTCACCGGAGTTCACGATCCGGGCGCGGACGGCCTGAGTGAGGATCCATCGGGCCTGCTCCTGAGAGGTGCTACGGCCGCCGAGGTCCCGGGCCAGGCGCCAGAGTTCGTCTCCGTTGCTGTCTGCGTCCACTACGGCGACGAGCCCGATGTCGCCCAGTGCACGATCGTCACTGGAGCGGGTGGTGTAAGCGACAGCGAGGTGATCGAGCGAGAAGAGAGTCACGCGGCTGCTGGCGCTGAGTTCGGTTGGGGACATGGAAGAGAGCCCCTTCGCAAGCGGGGAGGACAGGGCCGCCCTGGGAAACAGAGCGGCCCTGCCCTCTGAGGCGCTGATCGCGTTGTGCGTCAGCAGCAGGGCCCGTCGCCACAGCACGCGGGAGCGTTGCATTCTGCACCCGTGCCCCACAGCCGGTCGTCGACCTCGAATCCGGCCGACCGGATCCTGGCGGTGACGGAGGCCATCAGCCCCCGCGTACGGAGCTTGCTGTTCGGCTGGTGATGGAGGAAGTAGCCGAAGTGCTTCTGACACCAGTCGGCGTACCAGTCGGTGTGCAGGATGAGCGTGTGCCACCCAGGGTCGATGAGTCGGGATGGGGCCATGACGGAACCGGAGTGGGTCGTACCCATGACAAAGGTCAGGGCGAGGGCCTGATCCATGACGCGATCGGCCAGGCATCGTTCCAGCCCGTATTCGTCGGCGCAGAACGCGGCGAGCGTGTCGAACTCTTGGTCCGTGACGAGCGAGCGCCCGGAGCGCTTGCCGACGGCGACGGCGACGGCGGTCGTGGTCATTGGGCGGTCTCCCGCTCGCGCCTACCGCTCGCCGGCGGGACGGGACCCGGAGGCTTCTCTGGTCCCGGTCCCGGTGGGTTGGAACAAAAGAGTGCTTCCATCTCGGCTGACCTCCTCAAGGGGGACCCACCCACGCCCCATGACCTGGAGCGAGCGGTAGGGCCGGCTGTCAGACGGAGACGCTAGAGATGCGAGGCCCAACACCTCTATCAATGTGCAGATTTGTGCAACCTGCCGCCCGTACAGACCATTTCACCGATGGTCTCTTGACCCGGAACACTGCCACCCATCAATGTGATGCACATTGCCGCACATCCCGTCGCTGTCGGAGGTCGCCATGCCCCTGCTGTTCATCGGGATTGACCCGAACACCGGAGACCACGAGAGTCCGACTGTCTGGGTCGACCAGGACAACAAGGAAGTTGTCATCCAGGGTTGGAAGCCCGACGCGAGTCTCGAAGCGGAGTGCGCATCCTTCGAACTACCGGGTCATGCCAAGGGCATCCCGGAGAGCGAAGCGGTGGTCCGGATTCCCGCCAGGATGGCGCCCGCGATCAGGAAGGCGTGCGATGCCGTCGAACGTGCCAACGACATTCACTGACCTCCTCGCTGGCTGTGCCCACTCCGCCGTGCACCTGGAGTTGCGTGACTCCTACGCGGTGGACTACGAACA
This sequence comes from Streptomyces sp. NPDC058812, assembly GCF_042744565.1. Lineage (NCBI taxonomy): Bacteria > Bacillati > Actinomycetota > Actinomycetes > Kitasatosporales > Streptomycetaceae > Streptomyces > Streptomyces sp. NPDC058812. Next base: position 718,694 of record NZ_JBHYOB010000001.1, on the reverse strand, counting down.
CGGGCCCTTTGCCGACTGGCGTGCCGGGCACCGCTACCGGCCGGACGACCGGGCTTCGTGGTGGCGACCGTGGCTCGACCTTGTCCAGGAGACCGTGAACCGGGGCGTCGTCGTGCGACGCGCCCGGATCGTGTCCGAGCCGGTCAGTGAATACACGCGATTCCTGTACGACGGCACGTTCACGAACGTCGCCGCAGGCGAGGAGATCCGCTGGCTGCCTCGTCGCCGGGCGAGCGACATCGCCCTGCCCGGGAACGACTTCTGGCTCTTCGACGGTCGAGTCATCCACTGGAATCACTTCGCCGGTGACGGCTCGTCACTGGGCGGCGAAGTCTGGGACGACGCCCCCGAGGCCTCGAAGCTGTGCGCCGACGCCTTCGAAGTGGTCTGGGCGCGTGCGGTCCCACACAGCACGTACAGAGTTCACTGACAGCACGTACCGACAGGCCAGCTCATGCCGATATCCCCGTCCTCCTCTGCGCAGGCCGCGCGCGAAGTCGTTGCCCGACGGCTGCGCGACCTGCGGAGAGAAGCAGGGCTTACCGTCACTGAACTGGCCGGCCGGTGCGGCTGGCACCACGCCAAGACGTCCCGCATCGAGAATGCCCTCACCGCACCGTCCACCAAGGACATTCGTGCCTGGGCCTCCGCCTGTGGCTTCGCCGATCAGGAAGACGACCTCGTCGCCCAGTCACTGCATGCCGAGTCGATGTACACCGAGTGGCGCCATCGCGTCCGCAGCGGCCTGAAGCAGCTCCAGGACAGTGCGGTCCAGTTCTTCCATGAGACCCGCCTGTTCCGCGTGTACTCGTCGTCGCTGGTGCCAGGTCTCCTCCAGACCGAGGGCTATGCCGCCGGGGTACTGGGCATCAGTGCTCGGTTCCGTGATCTCCCGGTGGACGACAGCAGAGAAGCGGCCAGAGCACGTGTCGCCCGCTCAGGGGTCGTCCATGAGCCGGGACATCGGTTCGTGCTCGTGGTCGAGGAGTCCGCCCTGTACTACCGTGTCGCGGACGAGGACTCCATGGCAGCCCAACTCGGCTACCTCCTCGCCGCCGGGGCACTGCCCCAGGTCTCCCTCGGCGTCATTCCCTCGGCTACCCGGACCCGAGCGCAGTGGCCTCGGGAGACGTTCCACGTCTATGACGACAAGCTGGTGTCGGTAGAGCTCGTATCCGCCCAGGTGAGAGTCACGCAGCCCACCGAGATCGAGCTGTACCTGAAGGCGTTCGAGGAGCTGAGGGGCATGGCCGTCTATGGGGCGGAGGCACGAGGGCTGATCCTGAGAGCGATCGAGGCGTTGCGGTAGACGTACGTCCCGCATCGTCATTCCACCTGCGCCTGCGGGCGGTCCGCGAACCGCGGTCCCTGGTTATCCGCGTACCTGGAGGCCTGAGCCATCGAAAGCCCACCACGGCGGCGGGATGGCCGGCCGGTCGTCCGTCACGTGTGCCTCCATGGCGGCTCGCGCTGTTACGACCGCGATGACGCCGCTCACTCGCCTCGCGCCTCCCGCTTCAGTCGCGTGGCGAGGCCGATCCCGTCCTGGACGGCGATGTCGAAGTCGGGATCCTGGTAGAGACGAATCCTTCCCCGGTAGTCGACGATAACCGCTGCCACAGCCTTGAGGTCAGTCTCCGAGGACGCCTCCAGCGCGCGCTGGAGATCGGCTTCGAAGGCCTCCTGGTCACCGGGAAACCCGTACCCACAGAGCAGAGCGGCTCTTATGTCGCCGATGGTCTTCAAGGGCATCGGTGCGGGAGTACCGATCGCCGCGTGCTGTGCGCTCACGATCACCTGCTCCTTGGTCTCCTCTGGGTTCTGTGGAGTGTCCTACAGGTCTGCGCCGGTCGCAGCTTCGCTCAGGCACGGGCGCTGACGTAGAGAGGAACCGGCACGGCCGCGTGATTGCGTCGCACGGTCATGCCTCTCCGACTCTGATACCTTCCGCCGAGTCCCGGCGCGCCGCGTCGACGAAGCGCCGCCAGGCTTCGGTCCCCACGGAGAGAACGGGTCCGCCCCTGCGCTTCGAGTCACGTATCAGTGTTCGGTGTGTGAGGTAGGCGCACTCGACGCACTCGGTTCCGCTGCCTCCGCTGTACGAGGACTTGAACCAGTGGTGCTCTGATGTTGCTGCCATCAAGACTCACTCCTTGCTGACCCGGTCGATGAGTTCGGCGGAGGACTCGAAGTCGAGTGCCTGGGCGCTGAGGTACTGGAACGCCAACCTATAGCGCGCCAGTTCCTCCGGCTTTTCCATGAACAACCCGCCGCCGAGGAGATCGACGTACACCACGTCCAGTTCAGGAGTTTGACCGCGAAGTGTGGCGAAGCTCCCGACGGCGGCTGCATGGGCGCCGCGCGCGAACGGCAGCACTTGGACGGTGATATTGGAGCGTTGGGCCATGGTCAGCAGGTGTGCGAGTTGTCCCCGCATGATCGCGCGACCGCCGACCTGTCGTCGGATCGCAGCTTCGTCGATCACGCACCAGATGTGCGGTGGTTCGTCTCGCTCCAGCAACTCTTGGCGTTTCATGCGGATGTCCACCATGTGCTGCACCTCGCGCTCCTCGCATTCCACTTCGGAAGCCCGGTGCACGGCTTCGGCGTAGGAACGCGTCTGGAGGAGCCCGGGTACGTACATGCAGGCGTAGTGGTCCTCGCGTACGACCTCGTCTTCCAGGGTGAGCATGAGATTCATGGACTCGGGGATGGAGTCTGCCAGGGAGCGCCACCACCCCTGGATCCTGGCGCCTTTCGCCAGTTCGACCAGCGCTAGTCGCTCCTCGTCCGTCGCCCCGTATTCGCGGCAGAGGGCGTCTACGGCCGGCCACTTGACCGTGCCCTCCTTTGTCTCGTAGCGACTGAGCGTCGCTTTCGAGATGCCGACGCGTGAGCCCGCCTCCTCAAGCGTCAGCCCTCTGAGCTCCCTGAGTCGTCGCAGGTCGGCGCCGAGTTGGCGCCTGCGTGTGGTGGGTCCAGCTGCCATGTGCACGGCCCTTCGTGTCGGTCCAGTAGATCGTCGTGCTCGGTCATCGGCGACGGCAAGACGGCGTGCGCTGGGGGCGCGCGGTGGAGAGCGTGCTCCTAGCCGCTCACCGTGAGAGTTCCATTTTGAGAGTTCCAATGCAACTCTGGGTTGTGATCAAACTACGGGCCGCCACGAACGGTGCCAGGGGAAGGGGAGTGGGCAACGCATGGACAGCTTTCTTTGGATGCCAACGCGGCCATGGAGCCTGCCGTTTCTGGCGGACGCCGAGCAGGTGTCGTTCTTGCGGCGGGCTCTGCGGATGCACCTGGAGTACTGGGGGCTGCACGAACTGAGAGACGCCGCCGAGCTATGTGCCAGCGAACTCGTCGCCAACGTCATCCGGCATGTCGGGGCTGGCACGCCGTCCACGCTCGTCGCCTCGCTGAACGGCCCTCATCTGCGCATTGAGATCCATGACCCCGATGCTCGCGCGCTGCCGACCCTCGCCTGCACGGGCCCCGATGCGGAGGAAGGGCGGGGGATGGTGCTGGTAGACGCCATCAGTGACCGCTGGGGCGTCGAGTTGACCGGTGACCGCAAGGTGACCTGGTGTGAGTTCCGAATGAGTGCCACCAAGGCGGATCGTCACGCTCCGGTTCCTCGGTTGGCCCGAGCCGCAGATGTGCTGAGTCTGTACGGCGGTTCGGGCTCGGCGCCGCAGCCGGTCGGTCACGGCCGGTTGGGTGCGGCCGTGGCAGAGGAGGCGGCGATCACCATCATCACCGACCTCCTCTACTGGTTCCGCGTGCACGGGCGGGACGCAGACGATGTTCTGGACCAGGCTCAAGCGCACTTCGAGGCGGAGAGCAGAGCCCGACTCTCCTGAGAGCCTGCGTGCTGCGGCCGATGTGCAGGGATCAGCTCGCCTGGATGGCCGAGTACGTCCACACGTCGGCCGGGAGGTCGTGCTTCAGACGCCAGGTGATCGCCATCGGCTTGCTGCCCGAATGCTCCACGTAGGTTGCCGGGCCGAGGAGCATCCACGGCTGGGACTTGCCTATGTCCGTGTTCTTATAGCGGCGCATGAACAGCAGGACGTGGCTGCCGTGACGCGCGTGCTGCTGGTAGCGCAGGCCCGTAGGGGAACTGGCCGCTATCGAGTTCTGGGACTCCCAGTGGAAAAGAGTCGGGTTCAGCGCGTAGTCCTTGTAGCGGACCGTCGGCGAGAAGTCCTTCTCGTTCTTTTCGAGCGTGATGAGGAGCGCATCCGTCTGGAGATCCTCCACCCACTGCACGCCCTGCGCGAAGGACCGCGGCATCTGCCCGCCGAAGCGTGCGACGCCGAGCGCAGCCAGGATCTCCGACCGGTTGTACGCGCTGTGGACCTTCAGCGGGACCTGGCTGAGGCGGCCGGACAGCGCGATCGGGAAATGATCGGCCTGGTCCATGACGTACGTCAGTACCTGCCGGAGCTCCTCCCGCAGCGCGCGCTGCGGGCGCAGGGACGCCAGGCCCTCCTGGAAGCTCCCGAACCCGCCCGCGTTGTCCCAAAGGTTGAAGAACAGCATGCGGGCGTATGCCTGGTCGGTCGGCCCGAGAGCCTCGTACGGCGGGGCGTCGTCCTCCAGGAGACGTAGGTACGCCTGCGCGCGCTCGGGGTCGTCCACGTGCAGGAAGGCGTGGACCCGCTTGAGCAGCGCCGTCTCGCCGAGCGGGGCGGTGTCGGTGATCAGGCCGGCCCGGCGGAGGACGGTCGTCCATGAGTTGTCACTCTTGTACAGCTCCTTGATCTCCCGGCGGCTTTCCCAGAGGTAGTCGGCTAGGCGCGGGGTGCCGTACTCCTTGACCTCCTTCACCAGCGTTTTGATGGTGGCGCCCAGTTGGGTCCGGATGTTGTCGAGGACGAGGTCCTTTGCCTTGCCCTCCAGAATGATCTGGCAGCCGGACGGCAACTGCGGGAACTCGCGCTCGATGTGCTCGGCCAGCCGGTTCCGAGACAGGTTGGTCAGGGCCCTGAACTGCTCTTCGAAGCGGAACTCCGCACGGTGCTGTCCGATGAAGTCGAGGACCGTGAGCACCGGCTTCGTCTCGGTGCGCCGCAGCCCCCGACCAAGCTGCTGGAGGAAGACGGTGGCGCTGTTGGTGGGCCGCAGCAGGAGGAGGGTGTCGACGTCCGGGATGTCGAGCCCTTCGTTGAACAGGTCCACCGAGAAGATGACCTGGAGTTTGCCTTCCCGCAGGTCGGACAAGGCACGGGCGCGTACGTCCGCAGGCGAGTCGCTGTCGAGTGCCACGGCCCGGATGTTGGCGTCGCGGAAGTAGTCCGCCATGAAGTGAGCGTGCGCCTTCGTGACGCAGAAACCGAGCGCACGCATGGCGCCCGGGTCGGAGACCTTGTCCCGAATCTGCTTGACGACGATGCGGGCTCGGGCGTCATTGCCCGTGAAGAGATTGCCGAGCTCTTGATCGGCGTAGGAGCCCTTCTGCCAGTTAAGGTTCGTCAGGTCTGTGCCGTCTGGGATGCCGAAGTAGTGGAAGGGGCACAGCAGGTCGTTCTCCAACGCCTCCCAAAGCCTCATCTCGGCGGCGATGCGGCCCTCGAAGAACTCGTCCTGGACATTGAGCCCGTCCATCCGCTCCGGAGTGGCGGTGAGGCCCAGCAGTTCCTTCGGCGCGAAGTGGTCGATCACTCGCCGGTACGTGGATGCCGTGGCGTGGTGGAACTCGTCGATGACGATGACGTCGAAGTGGTCCGGAGCCAATTGCTCCAGCCTTTGCACGTTGAGCGACTGGACGCTGGCGAAGACGTGGTTCCACTCGCGCGGATCCGCGCCGCCATACAGCAGCTCACCGAACGAGGCGTCGTCGAGCACCTCCCGGTAGGTGCGCAATGACTGCTTGAGGATTTCCTTGCGATGGGCCACGAACAGCAGCCTCGGCCGCCCGCCGGTCGACTCCTTGCACAGGTTGCGGTAGTCGAGGGCGGCCATGACGGTCTTCCCGGTGCCAGTAGCCGCGACCAGCAGGTTGCGATGCCTTCCGCGTATGTCGCGCTCGACGCTCAACCGCTCCAGCATGTCCCGCTGGTGTGGGAAAGGACGCACCTCCAGGCCGGAGAGGTTGATCTTCAGATCGGTGGCCGACGTGGTCCCGCCCGCCTGGGCGAGAGCTCCGTCGAGGCGGTCGCCGTGGAGATCGGGGTCGTACGTCTCGAAGGCAGTGTCGTTCCAGTACGCGTCGAAGGTTGCCTCGAATTTGTCCAGCACCGCGGGTGTGGCCACCGACGACAGACGTACGTTCCACTCCAGGCCGTCGAGTAGGGCCGCACGAGACAGGTTAGAGCTGCCGACGTACGCCGTGTCGAACCCTGTTCGGCGACGGAAGAGCCATGCCTTGGCGTGCAGCCGCGTCGAGCGGATCTCGTAGTTGACCTTCACGGTGGCGCCGAAGTCGCGCACGAGCCTGTCGAGCGCGTGGCGGTCCGTGGCACCCATGTAGGTGGTAGTGATGACCCGGATCGGTACCCCGCGCTCCTTTGCGGCGCGCAGGGAGTCCTCCAGTACGCGGATTCCGTACCACTTCACGAACGCGCAGAGCAGGTCGATACGGTCCGCGGTGGCCAACTCGGCCCTCAGCTCGGAGCCCAGGCTGAGGTCTTCCGGCGAGTTGGTGAGCAGCGACGTCTCGGAGAGCGGGGTGAGCGGGCGGATCGCGTAGGCCCCGGGGGCCTCTTGCTCTGCCAGGGCCAACAACTGTCGAGGTCCCTCGACGATGGTGCTGACGGGTTCGGCATCGCTCTGCTCGCCCACGTCGGCGGCCAGGGACTCCAGGATGCGGTTGGCGAAAGGGACCTGTTCGTCGGCCGGGAGCTGCTTGAGGCGACGGGCCACCATGTCACCTATGTGCCGAGCCAGCACATGAGGGGAGGACTCCGCGCTGACCTCCGCGTCGACAGCCTTCCACCCCGCGGCCTCGAGTCGCTCCAGCTCGCCGTGCACCTGATCCGTGATCAGCTGCTCGTAGACCCCCGCCACCGGCTGCGCCGGTCCCCCCGCTTCTCCCATCACGACCCCCTCGATCACTGAAGCACTGTGGCTCAGTTCTAACAGGAGCCACTGACATCGGGCCATGCCTGTAGCGGGGCGAGGCGACCGTGGTGTGGAGCGCCTCAAATGAGCAGAGCGTGAACACTCACCCGGTGAGTGTTCACGCTCTGCGTAGCCGGTAACCGGCGGAGGGGAGGAGGCGAGGACGGTGGCCGCGCCTGCGCTCAACCCTTCACCCCGTCCGCTAGGAACCCCTCCAACCCGTCCAGCAGCATGCCGCTGCCCTGTTCCGCGTTGTCGCGGGCCTCTGCCGTCTCGCAGGTCTGGTGGAGGGCGATCACGGTGTTGCGGGGGCCCTGCTCGGTGAGGTCGATGGTCATCGTCTCCGGGGTGGGGCGGCCGGGGATGTCCATGCCGAGGACCAGGTGGGTGGGCTCGTCCACCTCCACGTAGGTGCCGGTCAAGGGGAACTCGGCGCCGTCGGGGGTGACCATCGTGGCCTTCCAGGTGCCGCCGGGGCGGACGTCCAGTTCGACGGAGCCGGGGGCGGCGTGGGCCCACTGGGCGTACTGGTCGGGGGTGGTCCAGGCCTGCCAGACGCGCGCCGCGGGGGCGTCCAGGGTGCGGGACAGGGTGTAGGAGAAGCCGTTCGCCGCCGCGTTCGTCTGCTCGGTGCTCATGTCGTCCTGTCTCCTTCGATTGAGGGTTGACGGTTGACGGGGATCGACGCCTTGCGGTTGTGGTGAGTTCGCAAGGCTTTGATGCACCTGTAGACGTCCGGCAGGGCGGAAACTCATCGGTCCGTTGCGGCGGGACCTCCGAGGCCGTGGCACTGCGCGTACGGCTGTTCCGAACCGCACCAGCACGCCGCCCCGCGCTGCGGAGGCCACGCCACCGCGCGGCCCCGGGCGGCCAGCGTCGTCGCGTACTGGGGGAGAAGGGCCGGGTCGGCCGGGGACGCGCCCTCCGAGGCCGCGAAGGCCTCGTACGACGGGACCGTGCCCCGGACCACGCCCAGGTTCGGGGTGCCGGACGACGCCAGCTCGCGCAGTGCCGCCTCTATCGTCGCCAGGTGCTCCTCGTACGAGGGGTACTCGGAGGCGAGGGGCGGGTACGCGTCGAGCAGTTCCGTCAGTTCGTCGGCCGGCCAGTGGAGCATGGCCACCGGGAAGGGGCGGGACAGGGCCTCGCGGTAAGCGCCCAGCTCGGCGCGGAGGCGGGAGATCTCCGCCTCCAGGTCCGCCGGGTTGTCCGAGCCGAGGGACCAGACGCGCTTCGGGTCGTGCAGCTCGTCCAGGGAGACCGGCATGGAGTGCAGGGTGTCGGCCAGGGCGTCCCAGTCGTCGTGGGGCAGGCCCAGCATCCTGCGGACGCGGTGGCGGCCGTAGAGGAGGGGGTGGGTCGAGTACGGGGGTTCCGCCACGTCCGTCAGGAGCAGGCGCGCGCCCTCCGTGAACGTCTCGTGCGCCGCCTCCAGCTCGTCGTGCGCCTCCAGGGCCTCGGCGACGATCACCCAGGGGGCCGGGTCGCGCGGTGACGCGGCGCGAACGCCGTCGATGATCGCCCTGGCCTCCGCCTCGTGGTCGTACTCCCACAGGTTCGAGGCCTTGAGGGCACGGACCAGGGACGGGTTCTCCAGACCGGAGGGGCCGGTGTCGGAGGGCGACAGCAGGCGGTCGTAGAGCTTGGTCGCGGCGGGGCGGTCGCCGGACAGCTCCAGGTGGGCCGCGGCACGCAGGAGCAGGGCCTCGGCGTCCTCGGGGTAGAGGCCGGCGGTCCGCTCCAGGCGTGCCGCTTCGGCGGTGTGGTCGACGTTTTCGGCGGGCGTGTCGGGGCGCATGGTGGACACCGTACTGCCGAGAGGTGACGAAGGTGAGGTGCCCGCCCAGCGGTGCCGATACCGGTGCCGATACCGGTGCCGATACCGGGCTACGTGCGGCTCCTGTATAACTGGGGCAAACGCGTGTACGAGAGGGGGGGTGGCCGATGACCCGCGACCGGGCCGTCCCACGTCCCCTGGACATCTCCCTGCACATGCCGCGTTTCGTGCGCATCCTGCGTTCCGTGCTCGTACTGCTTCTCGTACTCCTTCCCGTCGCGCTCGTCGACGTCGGCAGCCTCTCCGCCACCGTCGCGCTCGCCGCGACCGCCGCGGTCGGTTCCGCGCTCGCCGTCTGCGCCGTCATCGCCGCCCGCTGCGCGCCCGCCGTGCCGCCCACCCGGGTGCGTACGGCCATCAGGGACCGGGACCTGCGTACGGCCTTCCTGCCTCAACGCGATCCCGACGCCCGCGGCCGCCGACGGCCCCGAGCACCCGGACACGCCCTCCCGGCGACCACCGCGTAGGGCACGTACTCCTTCCGTACCTGGCCCCGCGCCGGTCGTGTCGTCATGCCGCCATCACCTTCACCCGGCACGCACGACGAGACCCCCGGAGGGCTCACCCACCCATGTCCGTTTTCGCCAGCCTGGTCGAGCACCTCGCCGACCTGCTCCAGCCGCTGTTCGGCGCTTCCGCCGCGGCCGCCGCCATCGTCCTGTTCACCGCCCTCGTACGGCTCCTCGTCCACCCTCTTTCCCGGGCCGCCGCGCGCGGGCAGAAGGCGCGCACCCAGTTGCAGCCGAGGATCGCCGAACTGCGCCGCAAGCACGCCAAGAACCCCGAGAAGCTCCAGCGGGCCGTGCTCGAACTGCACGCCGAGGAGAAGGTGTCGCCGCTGTCGGGCTGCCTGCCCAGCCTGTGCCAGATCCCGGCGTTCTTCCTCCTCTACCACCTGTTCTCCAGCTCCACGATCGGCGGGCGGGCCAACGAGCTGCTCTCGCACCAGCTCCTCGCCGCCCCGCTCGGCGGGCGGTGGGCGGACGCGCTCGGTGACGGCGGGCCGGCCGGGGGCGCGGGGCTCGTGTACGTCGCGCTGTTCGCGTTCGTCGCCGGGGTCGCCGTCTTCAGCTACCGGCTCACCAAGCGGACGATGGCCGAGCGGCCGATGCTGCCGGCCGGTGCGGGCGCCGGTGACGGGGAGCAGGTGCCCGGGCTCGGCGCGATCACCAAGGTCATGCCGTTCATGTCCTTCTTCACGCTCGTCACCGTGGCCGTGGTGCCGCTGGCCGCCGCGCTGTACGTCGTCACCAGCACGACGTGGAGCGCCGTCGAGCGGGCCGTTCTGTACCGGTGAGGGCACGACGGGACCAGGGCCGTACGACGTGGCCGTGGCCCAGGCTACGGTCCAGTACGTGAACGGGGTATTGCGGAGTGGACCCCGACCTTGGAGGATCGACCAGTCCTCCGATGGTTGTCGCGTTACTGCCGCACCCAGGTCGCACTTCATCGGTCGGGCTGCCCGAGACCGAGGAGTTGGGGATCATGAAGCTGTTGCGAGTCGGTACGGCGGGGTCGGAGCGACCCGCGCTGCTCGACGCCGACGGGACCCTGCGAGACCTGTCGGGCGTGGTGTCGGACATCGACGGAGCGCTGCTCGGCGACGACGCCGCGCTCGGCCGGATACGGGCCGCCGCCGAAGCCGGTGAGCTGCCCGCCCTGGACGGCACGGGGCTGCGCGTCGGACCGCCCGTGGGGCGCATCGGCAAGATCGTGTGCATCGGGCTCAACTACCACGACCACGCCCGCGAGACCGGGGCCGAGCCGCCCGCCGAGCCCGTCGTCTTCTTCAAGGCGCCGGACACGGTCGTCGGGCCGGACGACACCGTGCTCGTGCCGCGCGGCTCCGTGAAGACCGACTGGGAGGTGGAGCTGGCGGTCGTGATCGGGCGTACGGCCCGCTACCTGGAGTCGGCCGAGGAAGGGCTCGCGTGCGTCGCCGGGTACGCGGTCGCGCACGACGTGTCCGAGCGGGAGTTCCAGATCGAGCGGGGCGGGACCTGGGACAAGGGCAAGAACTGCGAGACGTTCAACCCGCTGGGGCCGTGGCTGGTGACCGCCGACGAGGTGCCCGACCCGCAGCGGCTGTCGCTGCGGCTGTGGGTGAACGGGGAGCTGAAGCAGGACGGGACGACGGCGGACCAGATCTTCCCGGTGGGGGAGGTCGTGCGGTACGTCAGCCAGTTCATGGTGCTGCGTCCCGGTGACGTCATCAACACCGGGACGCCGGCGGGTGTGGCGATGGGGCAGCCCGAACCCAAGCCGTATCTGCGGGCGGGGGACGTGGTCGAGCTGGAGGTCGAGGGGCTGGGGCGGCAGCGGCAGGAGCTCAAGAACGGTTGAGCGGGTGGGGCGCGGGTTGCGTCGTCGGCCGCGGGTTGTACGTGGCTGGTCGCGCAGTTCCCCGCGCCCCTTGCAGGGGCGTCTGACTCACGTCAGGAGTGAAGCCAGTCGGCGCCAGCCTTCCCTCGGGAGGCGGGTCATGTCGTCCTCCACCAGCTGGAGGGCCACGTGGTCGGCGCCCGCGTCGTGGAAGGCGTCGATGCGGGCGCGGATCGTGGCCTCGTCACCCCATGCGAACACGGCGTCGATGAGGCGGTCGCTGCCGCCGCCGGCGACGTCGGCGTCGGTGAAGCCGAGGTTGAGGAAGTTCTTGGTGTAGTTCGGGAGCTCCAGGTACATGGCGAGGTAGGCGCGGGCCGTCGCGCGGGCGCGGGCCGGGTCGGAGTCGAGTACGACCTTGAACTCCGGGGCCAGCAGCGGGCCCTCGCCGAGGCGTTCACGAGCCTGCGCCGTGTGCTCGGGGGTGACCAGGTACGGGATCGCGCCGGCCGCCCGGTCCCGGGACAGCTCCAGCATCTTGGGGCCGAGCGCGGCCAGCAGCCGGTGGCCGGCCGGCATGCCCGCCTTGTCCAGGTCGTCGAGGTAGCCGACCATCGTCGAGTACGGGCGGCTGTACCCCTCGACCCGCGGGCCGTGGCTCACGCCGAGGCCGAGCACGAAGCGGCCGGGGTGGGACACCTCCAGCTCGGCGAAGCTCGCCGCCGCCGCGGACGCCTCGTGCTCCCAGATGCTCTGGATGCTGGTGCCGACGACGATGCGCGAGGTCGCCTCGATCAGCGGGGCTGCGTGCCGGGCCGCGGTGTTGCCGCCCAGCCACAGGGCGCCGTACCCGAGCTGTTCCAACTCGGCTGCGGCCTCGGCGCGTTCGGCGCCGCCCGGCGGGTCCTCGGAGCGCAGTTGCGCGCTCCAGACGCCGTACCGTCCGACCGTTTCCTTCAGAGAAGCCGTCGCGTCGTTCATCGGTTGCGATCCCTCCGGTGGGCACCGTGATCATCCTGTGTACCTGCCTGCCAACCACAGGTACCCACCGGTGATTCCCCGAGCGCGCCGCCCGGGGCCGTTCGGGCTACTCGCCCAGGAACCGCTCCAGTGCCTCCACCACGAGCCGGTGGTCCTCGACCTGCGGCAGCCCGGACACGGTCACCGCGCCGATCACACCGACGCCGGCCACGGTGATCGGGAAGGAGCCGCCGTGCGCCGCGTACGTGTCGGCGTCGAGTCGCGAGGACTCCTCGAACGTCGTGCCCTTGGCGCGGAAGCGGGAGCCGACCAGGTACGACGCGGAGCCGTACCGCTCCACCACCCGGCGCTTGCGGGCGATCCAGGCGTCGTTGTCGGGGGTCGAGCCGGGCAGGGCCGCGTGGAAGAGCTGCTGGCCGGCGCGGTGGATGTCGATGGCCACTGGTGCCTGGCGCTCCCGGGCCAGCTCGACGAGGAGCGAGCCGAGCGCCCACGCGTCGTCGTTCGTGAACCGGCGGAAGACCAGGCGGCGTTCCTGTGCCTCCAGTTCCTCCACGGTCGGGACGGCGCTGCTGGGGGAAGGGCTCACAGGTTGACCACCATTCCGTCGCGGGCGGACCGGCGGGCCGCCTCCAGTACGTCCAGGGCGGCGGCCGCCTCGCGGGCGCCGACCGGGTTCGGGCCGCCGTCCAGCAGGGCCTTCGCCACCGCCGCGTAGTAGGCGGGGTAGTCGCCCGCCACGGTGGCCTCCACGCGTCCGCCGCCGGTGAGCGGGGACTCCCCGGAGCCCACGCGGCCCCACAGCGACTCGTCCTCCTCGCCCCAGCCGGGGCCCGGCCGCTTGCCCTCGCGCAGCGCCGCCTCCTGCGGGTCCAGGCCGTGCTTGACGTAGCCGGCCTTCGAGCCCAGGACCCGGAAGCGGGGGCCGAGTTGGGCGGCGGTGGAGGAGACGTGGAGGTGGGAGCGGACGCCATTGGCGTGCGTGACGGCGATGAACGTGTCGTCGTCCGCCTCCGCGTCCGCGCGCCGGACGACCGACTCGGCGTACACCTGTGTGGCCGGTCCGAACAGGACGAGTGCCTGGTCGACGACGTGGCTGCCGAGGTCGTACAGGAGACCTCCGATCTCTGCCGGGTCGCCGGACTCGCGCCAGCCGCCCTTCGGCTTCGGCCGCCAGCGCTCGAAGCGGGACTCGAAGCGCCATACGTCGCCCAGCGCGTCCTCGGCCAGCAGCTTGCGGAGGGTGAGGAAGTCGTTGTCCCAGCGGCGGTTCTGGAAGACGGAGAGCAGCAGGCCGCGCTCCTCCGCCAGCGTCGCCAGCTCGCGCGCCTCGGCCGCCGTGCCCGCGACCGGCTTGTCCACCACGACCGGCAGGCCGGCCTCCAGGGCCGTCGTCGCGAGCGGCACGTGTGTCTTGTTCGGGGACGCGATGACGATCAGGTCCAGCTCGGCGGCCCGCTCGAACAGCTCGTCCGGAGTGGCGACGGTCCGCACGTCCGGGAACTCGGCGCGGGCCTGCTGCTGCCGGTCGGGGTTCGAGGTGACCACCGTGTCCAGGGCCAGGCCCTCGGTGGCGGCGATCAGCGGGGCGTGGAACACGGAGCCCGCGAGGCCGTAGCCGACGAGACCGACGCGCAGGGGGCTGCCGGGAGGAGTACCAGTCATGCCTCCCACTTTCGCAACGGTGTTGCCAAAGTGCAAGCGCCGGGGACAATGGAGGCGTGAACAGGGCGAACGATGGGGTTGGCGGGTACGGCGGCAGTGCGGGGGCGGGTAGGGACACCGGCACGGGTGCGGGCGCGGGTGCGGGCGCGGGCCTCGCGGTGGGCGGCGCCAACCTGCTCGCCCTGCGCAGCCACAACACCGCTCTGGTGCTCGACCTGCTGCGCACCGCGGGTGCCGAGGGCATCAGCCGGCTCGAGCTCGCCGAGCGGACCGGGCTCACCCCGCAGGCGGTCAGCAAGATCACCGCCCGGCTCCGGGAGGACGGCCTCGCCGCCGAGGCCGGACGCCGGGCGTCCACGGGCGGCAAGCCGCGCACGGTACTGCGCCTGGTGCCGGAGGCGGGCCACGCGCTCGGCGTCCACCTGGACCGGGACGAGCTGCGGGCGGTGCTGGTCGACCTCGACGGTGCCGTGGTGGGGGAGCGGCGCTCCCCGCTGGACCTGGGCGCGGGCGCGGCGGACGTGGTGGAGGCGGTGGCGCGGGCGGCCCGGGAGCTGGTCGCCGACACGCTGGCCCCGCCGGGAGGAGTCCTCGCCGCCGCGCCCACCCTCCTCGGCCTGGGCGTCGCCCTCCCGGGCCCGCTCGACCACGTCCGGGGCGTGCTGCACCGGGTCACGGGCTTCCCGGAGTGGGACGGGTTCCCGCTGCGGGACGCGCTGGCGCGGCGGCTCGGCGTGCCGGTCGTCGTCGACAAGGACACCAACGCGGCGGCGCTGGGCCTCGCGGTCGGCGGGAAGGGCGACGCGGTCGGCGGCGCGAGAGGCGCTGAGTGGGGCGGTGAGTGGGGCGGTGAGGGCGTCGGTGAGCGGGACGGTGAGCGGAGCGGTGAGGGCGGTGGCCGGAGAGGCGGCGCAGGGGACGGCGTGGGCGGCGGCGCGGGCGGCTCCTTCGCCTATCTGCACCTCGGTACGGGACTCGGCGCCGGCCTCGTCTTCGGCGGCGGCGTGCACCGGGGTGCCCGGACCGGCGCCGGGGAGTTCGGGCACCAGGTCGTCCAGTTGGACGGGCCGCCCTGCACCTGTGGTGCCCGCGGCTGCATAGAGGCCCTGTGCCTCGCCGCCGTGGCCCGCGGCGACCTCGCGGAGGCGGCCAGGGTGCTGGGCGCGGGCGCCGCGAACCTCGTCGGGCTGCTCGACATCGACCTGGTCCTGCTGGGTGGCCGTACCGTCGCCGCCGCGCCCGAGGCCTTCGTCCACGGGGTCGGCGCCGTCCTCGACGCCCGCGCCCGGCGCGAGGGCGGACACGACGGCGCCGTACCGGTGCGGATCGCGCCCGGCGGGACGCGCGGAGTCGCGGGGGGCGCGGCCCAGTTGCTGCTCGCGCCGCTGTTCGGGCGGGGGGATGCCTGACGGGGCCCGGCCGGCGTCCCGGTGCCGGGCGAGCCCCGGTGCGGGCCCGCGCCGCCGCTCAGCGGCCCACCGCGCACGCGTCCCCGTTGAGCATGAACCGCGGCGGTGGCGACGCGTCGCCGGTGTGGTCGGCGAGATAGCCCAGCGTCACGCTCGCGCCCGGCGCGATGGCGGCGTTGTGCGGGGCGCTGCGTGCCGAGATCGTGTTGCTGCCCTGCGTCAGCTCCGTGTTCCAGTCGGAGACGACCGTCTGCCCGAGGGCCAGCGGGAACTCGAGCGTCCAGCCGTTCACCGGGGCGTCGCCGATATTGGTGACCGTGAGGTCGACCGTCGTACCGGTGCCCCAGGCCGTGACCGTGCGGTCCACCCGGCAGGTGGGTTCCTCGCGCGTGAACGACACGCGGTGCAGGCCGCCGGGCAGGTCGTTCACGACGTAGAACTCCCCGTCGACCGTCGTGCCGATCGACGTCACCTGGGTGGGCATCTCCCCGATCTCGGCCTGCTCGTAGCCGCCCCGGCCGTCGGGGCGCAGCGCCCAGACGGTGGACGAGCAGTAGTCGGTGGCGATGTAGGTGCCGCCGACCAGGTCGGCGTACTGCTCGCCCCGGTAGACGTGGCCGCCGATCACCGAGCAGCCGCCGGTGTAGGGGGAGTAGGTGAAGACCGGCTCGGTGTACTCCTCGCCGGGCCCGCAGTCCCCGCCGGTGAACTTCTCCAGCCCCTCGTAGCAGGACCAGCCGAGGTTCAGTCCGCCCCGGCCGGCTGCGATGTGGTCGATCTCCTCCCAGCGTCCCTGGCCGACGTCGCCGATCCACAGCGAGCCGTCGGCGGCGTCGAAGGAGAAGCGCCAGGGGTTGCGCAGCCCGTACTGCCAGATCTCCTCGCGGGCGCCCGCGGCGTTGACGAAGGGGTTGTCGGCGGGGACGCAGTAGGCGAGCGGGGCGCAGGCGCGGCTCACGTCGACGCGCATGATCTTGCCCAGCAGGGTGTCCAGCCGCTGCCCGGCGTCGAAGGGGTCGCCGGAGCCGCCGCCGTCGCCGATGCTCCAGTACAGGTTGCCGTCGGGGCCGAAAGCCAGCTGCCCGCCGTTGTGGTTGCTGTACTCGGCGTGCTCCTGGGAGAGCAGGACTTCGAGGCGGGACTCGTCGAGCCGGTAGCGGGCGAGGGTGACCGCGCCGTCGGGGAGTGCCGTGTACGCCAGGTACAGATCCTGACTGTCGGCGAAGTCGGGCGGGAGGGCGATGCCGAGCAGGCCTCGCTCGTTGCCCGACTCGTCCACGGCCGAGGTGATGTCGAGCAGCGGGGGCCCGGCCAGGCCGGTGTCCGGGTGGTAGACGCGGACGGTGCCGCGCTTCTCGGTGATGAACAGGCGGTCCGTGCCGTCGTCGGGGGCGGCGAGGGCGGTGGGCCGTCTCAGACCGGAGGCGACCTGGGTGGTGGTGGCGTTGAGTGACGGGAGGGGGACGGGGTCGGGGGGTGCCGGTGCCGGTGCCGGTGCGGCTGCGGCTGCGGTCGTGGCTGCGGCGGGCGCGGGGGTCAGGGTGGTCAGCAGGAGGGCCGGCAGCAGCGCCGTGGCGAGGGTGCTCAGGACGAGCGTCAGGCGGCGCCGCGCATGGTGGACATGTATATGACAATCCATGAAGCCTTCTCGTCCTTCTTTCCGTGGGCGTCGGTGGCGTGGGAGCGCTCCCGTGGCGCTCCCGCACCCAGGCTGCGGCCCCCGAAGCGGAGCGGCAACGCGTGATTGCGCCACTTTCACGCCGCCTGGCGCAAACAGTGCCGATCGGTGCGCCCGCCCGCCGCCGATCGAGTGGTCCCCGCCCTCCGTCCGGGCGTCATGGCCCGAATGGCGGTGCCCGCGTCCGCGATCCATCGGCACGCTCATGTGTTTATGCGACTGTTCACGCCCGCGTCCCCCTGCCTGGTGGCGGCAGCCGCCCTCCTCGCCGCCTCCGCCTCCGCCTCCGCCTCCGCGTCCGCGTCCGCGTCCGCCGTCCTCGCGCCCGCCACCCCCGCGCACGCGGACCCCCGACCCCCGCTGCCCGCCTGTACGGCCCCGGACGACCACACCTTCCCCCTCACCACCCGCATCCACGGCGGCCCCGCCGGCTACGAGGCGGGCGGCGGCTACGGCACCTGGTACCTGGATCTGACCAACACCACCTCCCGCACCTGCGAGGGCATCCACCCGGTCGTCGTCCTCGTCGACGAGAAGCGGGCCCTGGAGCCCGCGCAGCCCCGCCTGGAGTTCTACGACGGCGCCCGGCCGCGCCCCGTCGCCTTCGAGACGACCGACCGGGACGAGCTGATCGGCGCGTTCGGCGAAGCGGGAGAGGCTGGAGAGGCGGGAGAGGCGGGAGAGGCGGGAGAGGCGGGCACGGGCGGCGACGGATTCCCCGGCTTCACCGTCGGCCCCGGCAAGACCCTCTCCGTCAAGGTGCGGCTCGCGCTCACCTCGGACACCGCCCCGGGCGAGGTCACCGCCAACGCGGCCGTCGTCCAGCGTCGCGGCGGGGACGGCGAGTGGATCGGTCAGTCGAACGACTACCGCTTCCGCATCGGCGCCCGTGAGCCGGCCGCCGAGCGGAGCACCGACCCCGCCGCCCCGTCCGACTCCGCCGACCCCGCCGCCCCCTCCGTCGCCGCCACCCCGGACGACCAGGGCACCGGCATCCCGTTCGCCGACGAACTCGCCGGCACCGGACTGGGCCGGGTGGACGCGGCACTGGGCGCCACCGCCCTGCTCGTCGCCGCCGGCGCCGCGGCCGTGCTGCTTGCCCGCAGACGCCGCTGAGACGCACCGGACCGGGCAGCGGCGCGGGCACCCCCGCGACCCCGGCGACTCTCGCCACCTCCGCGACCCTCGCCGCCTCCGCGATCCCCGCCACCTCCGCGCTCCGGCCCCCCTGCGGCCCTTGCCGCCCAACGCCGCTCCCGCCATCCCTGCGATTCCTGCCGCCCCCCGCGCCCCCTGCCACCCCCGCCGCTCCGGCCCCCCTGCGGCCCTTGCCGCCCAACGCCGCTCCCGCCATCCCTGCGATTCCTGCCGCCCCCCGCGCCCCCTGCCACCTCCGCCGCCGCCCCCCGCGCCCCCTGCCGCCCTTACCACCCCCGCGCCCCCGCCACCCCCATCTGCGACCATCCCTCCGTGGACTACCCGAACGACCAGGCCCCGGGCGCCCCCGTCCGCTCCGGGATCCCGGAGCACGGCCGCGTGCCGAAGTACTACGCCGTCAAGGCGCGGATCGACCGTCTGGTCGGCGAACTGGGGGAGGGCAGCGCCATCCCCACCGAGCGGGACCTCTCCGAGCGGTACGAGGTCGCCCGCGAGACCGTCCGGCAGGCCCTGCGTGAACTCGTGCTGGAGGGCAAGCTGCGTCGGCAGGGACGCGGCACCGTCGTCGCGGGCCCCAAGTTGGAGCAGCCGCTGTCCCTGGCCAGCTACACCGAGGGCGTCCGGCGCCAGGGCCGTACCCCCGGCCGCGCGCTCGTCACCCTGGACCGCTTCCCCTGCCCCGACGCGCTCGCCGCCGAGACCGGCCTCACGCGGGGGGAGCCCGTCTGGCACCTGGAGCGCGTGCTGCTCGCGGACGACGAGCGGGTCGGCCTGGAGAGCACCTACGTGGCCGTGTCCCGCATCCCCGACCTGGACACGGCCTTCGACCCGGACTCGTCCTTCTACGCCCACCTGGCCGAGCAGGGCATCGCCTTCGGTGACGCCGACGAGCGCATCGAGACCGTGCTCGCCACCCCGCGCGAGGCTCTGCTGATCGGCACCCCGCCGGCCCTCCCGATGCTGCTCATCCACCGCGTCTCCCGGGACACGGGGGGCCGCCCGCTGGAACGCGTCCGGACGCTGTACCGGGGCGACCGCTTCTCCTTCACGACCCATCTGCGTGGCTGAAAAACGCCACCCCACACATCTTCTTCGAATAACGGAAAGGTAACGGGTCTAGCCCAAACTTGAAGACCAGTTCACGCTCTCGTTGTCAGTCGGATTCCTCCGGTTCCCCAATGCCAAGGAGCGTGGCGGTCGTGAGAGTGATAGTCGTCGGAGCCGGCGTGGTGGGCACCATGCACGCCTGGCACGCAGTGAACCGCGGCCACGAGGTCGTACAGATCGAGCGCGAGACCGAGGCCCGCGGCGCCTCACTGCGCAATTTCGGCCAGATCTGGGTCAGTGGCCGCGCGGGTGGAGAGGAGTTGGAGACCGCGCTGCGGGCGCGGGAGCTGTGGGAGGAGATCGGCGGCCGGATCCCGGGGCTGGGCTTCCGCCCGAACGGCTCCCTGACCCCGGTCCGCGGCGACCTGGAACGCGCGGTCGCCGAGGCGGCCGTGGCCCGCCCGGACGCCGCCGCCCGCGGCCACAAGCTCCTCACCCCCGGTGAGGCCCGCGCCCTGAACCCGGCCCTGCGCGGCGAGTTCGACGCCGCGCTGTACTGCGAGCGCGACGCCGCCGTCGAACCGCGCACCGCCCAGCTCGCCCTGCGCGCAGAGCTGCTCAAGTCCCCGGACTACACCTTCCTGCCCGGCCGCGAGGTCCGCGACGTCATCGGCGAGAACACCGTCCGCGACGACCACGGCGACGTGCACACCGGCGACGTCGTCGTCCTGTGCACCGGCGCCTGGCTCGGCGGCCTCGTCCGCGAGCTGGCCGGGCCCGACCTGCCCGTGCGCAGGGTCCGCCTCCAGATGATGCAGACCGACCCCCTCGACGAGACGCTGACCACCTCGGTCGCCGACGCCGACAGCTTCCGCTACTACCCCGCGTACGGCTCGCCCGCCCTGGACGAGCTGAACGCGCGGCAGCCGCAGCCGGCCACGGCCGCGGAGCACAAGATGCAGCTGCTGATGGTGCAGCGCGCCGACGGCGGCCTGACCATCGGCGACACCCACGAGTACGAGCACCCCTTCGCCTTCGACACCGTCGAGGACCCCTACGAGCACCTCACCGGCGTCGTCGAGTCCCTCCTCGGCCGCCCGCTGCCCAAGGTCCGCCGCCGCTGGGCCGGGGTGTACGCGCAGTGCACCGACAAGAGCCGGGTCGTGCACCGGCAGCAGGTGCGCGACGGCGTCTGGCTGGTCACCGGGCCGGGCGGGCGCGGCATGACCTGCTCACCCGCGATAGCCGAAACCACCGCGAACGAACTGGGCTGGTGAAAGCACCTATGACCACCCTCACCACCACGACCACCACGACCGCCACGACCACGTCGGACATCCGCCTCGTCGTCCTCGACATGGCCGGCACCACCGTCGCCGACGGCGGCCTCGTCGAGCGCGCCTTCGACACCGCCGCCCGTGAACTGGGCGTCGAGCCGGGCACCCCCGACCACGCCGACAAGCTCGACTACGTCCGCGCCACCATGGGCGAGTCCAAGATCTCCGTCTTCCGGCACCTGTTCGGCGACGAGGACCGCGCCCAGCACGCCAACGCCGCCTTCGAGAAGGCGTACGGCGAACTCGTCGACGGCGGTCTGATCGCCCCGGTCCCCGGCGCCCGCGAGGCCGTCGAGGAGCTGACGGCCGACGGCCGCACCGTCGTCCTGAGCACCGGCTTCGCCCGCGTCACCCAGGACGCCATCCTCGGCGCGCTCGGCTGGCGCGGCCTGGTGCCGCTCACCCTGTGCCCCGCCGACGCGGGCGGGCGCGGACGGCCCTACCCGGACATGGTGCTGGAGGCCTTCCTGCGCACCAAGGCCGCCGACGCCGTACACCAGGTCGCCGTCGTCGGCGACACCTCGTACGACGTGCTGAGCGGCGTACGGGCCGGCGCGGGCCTGGTCGCCGGGGTGCGCACCGGGGCCCACGGCGACGACGCCTTCCGCGAGGCGGGCGCGACCCACGTGCTGGACTCCGTCGCCGACCTGCCCACCCTCCTGCGAGGAGCCGGCTGATGGCCACCAGCGCCCCAACCACCACCAGTACCGCCAGCGCCACCACCGGCATCCGCTTCGACAAGGTCACCGTCGCCTACGACGGCAACGTCGTCCTCGACGCCCTGGACCTCACCGTCGAACCCGGCGAGGTCATGGCGCTCCTCGGGCCGTCCGGATCCGGCAAGACCACCGCGCTGCGGGCGGTCGCCGGATTCGTACGGCCCGCCTCGGGGCGGGTCTTCCTCGGCGACCGCGACGTCACCGACCTGCCTCCGCACCGGCGCGGCATCGGCATGGTCGTCCAGCAGTACGCCCTGTTCCCGCACATGCGGGTGGAGGACAACGTCGCCTTCGGGCTCCGGGCCCGCAAGGTCGCCCGGGCCGGCATACGGGAGCGGGTCGCCGAGGCGCTGGAGATGACCGGCATGGGCGCCTACGCCCGCCGCTACCCCCGCGAGCTGTCCGGCGGCCAGCAGCAGCGCGTCGCCATCGCCCGCGCCCTCGCCATCCGTCCGGACGTCCTCCTCCTCGACGAGCCGCTGTCCGCCCTCGACGCCCAGCTGCGCTCCGGCATGCTCGCCGAACTGGCCCGCCTGCACCGCGAGCTGCCCGACGTGTCGATCCTCTACGTCACCCACGACCAGGTGGAGGCGCTGACCCTCGCCGACCGGATCGCGGTCATGGACAAGGCGAGGCTGCGCGCGTGCGGGACGCCGAGGGAGCTGTACCGGGCGCCGGCCGATGAGTTCACGGCGTCCTTCGTGGGTGGCGCGAACCTGCTGCCGGTGACCGTCGGAGCCGGGGGAGTGTCCTTCGGAGACGCGGACATCAAGGTCGACACGGAGGGTGCCGCGCGGGGCGCGTCGGCCGTCCTGTGCGTGCGGCCGCATCTCGTCGGGCTCGGCGACGGACCCAACCGGCTCACCGGCACGGTGGGGGAGATCCAGTGGCGGGGTGCCACGCACCGGCTGTACGTCGATGTCGCTGGGCACCGCGTCATGGCTGACCTGCGCGAGCTGAAGACGCCGCCGGTTCACGGGGAGTCGGTGAGCCTGCACTTCGCGCCCGAGGACGCGGTGTTGCTGCCCGCGGGGGTGAACCATGGCTGAGGCCGTTGCCGAGCCGCGGCCCGTCGTGGGCTTGGCGCGCCCGCCCGGCGGCAGCCGGAAATCGAGCACAGCCCCGCGCCCCTATGGGGCGCTTCTGTGGGCGCTTCCTCCCGTCGCCCTCCTCGCCCTCGTCTTCCTCTACCCCCTCGCCCTCGTCGTCCAGCAGTCCTTCCAGCCCGACACCGGCGGCACCTCGATCCAGCCGTACGCCGACGTCTTCGCCTCGTACGCCTTCCGCGAGGCGCTGTGGACCACCGTGTGGCTGGCGGTGGCCGCCACCGTCGGCTGCCTGGTGCTCGGATTCGTGCTGGCGCTGGTCATCGCCTTCGTGCCGTTCCCGGGGGCGAGGGCGGTGTCCCGGTTCATCGACGTCTTCCTGTCCTTCCCGTCCTTCCTGATCACGCTCGCCCTGCTCTTCATCTACGGCACGGTCGGCATGGCCAACGGCGCGTGGACCGACGCCACGGGGGCCGCCGAGGGGCCGTTCCAGTTCCTGACCACGCCCTGGGGTGTGCTGCTCGCGGAGATCACGTACTTCACGCCGTTCGTGATGCGCCCGCTGCTCGCCGCCTTCTCGCAGCTGGACACCGGCCAGCTGGAGGCCGCCAGTTCGCTGGGCGCCCGTGCCTCGCGCATCGTCCGGCAGATCATCCTGCCGGAGGCGCTGCCCGCCCTCGCGGCCGGCGGCAGCCTGGTCCTCGTCCTGTGCCTGAACGAGTTCGGCATCGTGCTCTTCACCGGTGCCAAGGGCGTCACGACCCTGCCGACGCTCGTCTACGGCAAGGCGATCCTGGAGTCCGACTACCCGGGCGCCTGCGTGGTCGCCGTCGTCAACGTCCTGATCTCCGTGGGCCTCTACAGCCTCTACCGGGTGGTGAGCCGCCGTGCTGGTGCATAACCGCGGGGCGAGGTGGGCCGTGTGGACGGTCTTCTTCCTCCTCTTCCTGCCCCTGTTCGCCCTCCCGCTGCTCGTGGTCCTCGGCGCCTCCTTCGCCACCAACTGGTCCAGCGTCCTGCCCTCCGGCTTCACCACCGCCAACTACGAGGCGGCCACCCGCGGCGAGGCACTCCAGGCGCTCACCACCAGCCTGGTCACCGCGGTCACGGCCAGCCTGCTCGCCCTCGCCACCGGCACCTGGGCCGCGCTCGCGGCGGCGGCGCTGAAGAAGCGGCACCGCAAGGTGGTCGACGCCCTGTTCGTGCTGCCGGTCGCCGTGCCCTCCGTCGTCGTGGGCCTCGCGACCCTGGTCGCCTTCTCCCAGCCGCCGATGCTGCTCAACGGCACCCGCTGGATCGTGATCATCGCCCACTCCGTCCTGGTCACCGCCTTCGCGTACCAGTCGGTGTCGGCGGCGATCACCCGCCTCGACCCGGCGTACGAGCAGGCCGCCGCCTCCCTCGGCGCCTCCCCGGCCCACGTCCTGTGGCGGGTCAAGCTGCCGCTGCTGCTGCCGTCCCTGACCGCCGCCGCCGGCCTCTGCTTCGCCCTGTCCATGGGCGAGCTGAGCGCCACGATGATGCTCTACCCGCCGGACTGGACCCCGCTGCCGGTCCTGATCTACGCCTCCACCGACCGCGGCGCCCTGTTCACCGGCTCCGCCATCGCCGTGGTCCTGATGGCGGCGACGCTGCTGGTGCTGCTCGCGGTGTCCCGGATCCGCACCAAAGCCTCGTATCGCTGACCCCTTTCCCACCGTCGCGCAAGGAGTTCACCTCGCCATGCCCAGGAACCCCCTCAAGCCGCTCGCCGCCCTCGCCGTCCTCGCCATCCCCCTGACGGCCTGCTCCGGCACCTCCGCCGCCTCCGACGAGAACGTCGTCACCGTCTACAGCGCCGACGGCCTCAAGGGCGAGAACGGCGACGGCTGGTACGACCAGGTCTTCGAGGACTTCGAGAAGGAGACCGGCATCAAGGTCGAGTATGTGGAGGGCGGCTCCGGCGAGATGGTGCAGCGCACCACCCGGGAGAAGCGCAACCCGCAGGCCGACGTGCTCGTCACCCTCCCGCCGTTCATCCAGCAGGCCGACACCAAGGGCCTGCTCCAGAAGTACGCCCCCAAGGGCGTCGAGCAGGTCAGCGGCGCCGACAAGGCCGCGAACGGCACCTGGACCGCCGTCGTCAACAACTACTTCGGCTTCATCCACAACAAGAAGGAGCTGAAGCAGGCCCCCGCCACCTGGGAGGACCTGCTCGACGGCAAGTACGAGAACAAGCTCCAGTACTCCACCCCCGGCGTCGCCGGCGACGGCACCGCCGTCCTCATCAAGGCCATGCACGACTTCGGCGGCGAGAAGCCCGCCATGGAGTACCTGGAGAAGCTCCAGGCCAACAACGTCGGCCCGTCCGCCTCCACCGGCAAGCTCGCCCCCA
The DNA here is from genome assembly GCF_042744565.1 of Streptomyces sp. NPDC058812. NCBI lineage: Bacteria > Bacillati > Actinomycetota > Actinomycetes > Kitasatosporales > Streptomycetaceae > Streptomyces > Streptomyces sp. NPDC058812. Next base: position 694,062 of record NZ_JBHYOB010000001.1, on the reverse strand, counting down.
AGGTCGACAAGGGCGAACTGCTCGTCGCCAACGGCGACGTCCAGATGAACTACGCCCAGTCCAAGTCCATGCCGAACCTCGGCATCTGGTTCCCGGCCCGCGAGGGCGGCAAGCCCACCACCTTCGCCCTGCCCTACGCGGCGGGCCTGGTCAGCGACGCCCCGCACAGCGAGAACGGCAAGAAGCTCCTCGACTACATGCTGAGCCAGAAGGCGCAGCAGCAGGTCAGCGAGATCGGCGGCGGCTTCACGGCCCGCCAGGATGTCAAGGCCACCGACGCCAACGCCATCGCGCTCACCAAGCTGATGGACGGCGTGGAGGTCTTCGAGCCCGACTGGGACGACATCGAGGAGAACCTGACGTCCTACATCGACGCTTGGAAGTCGGCCACCGGCAGCTGACCCCTTCACTCATCCCTCACCAGGAGGAACACGTGTCGTCAGCCCTCTCCCGCCGCACCGTCCTGGCCGCCACGGCAGGCACCGCCGCCCTCACCGCCCTGGGCGCCCCCAAGGCACACGCCGCCCCCACCCTCCCCAGCGGCACCAGCAAGGACAAAGTCCTGCTCATCGGCATGGACGGCCTGCGCCACGACCGCATCGACGCGGCCGACGCCCCGCACCTGAAGGCCATGATGCGCGAAGGGACGTACGGCCTGTCCCTGCTCTACGCGAACCCGATGGCCGCCACCTCCTCCGGCCCCGGCTGGTCCACCGTCTCCACCGGCGTCTGGCCCGACAAGCACGGAGTCAAGGACAACTCCTTCGCGGGCAAGGAGTACGCCGAGTACCCCGGCCTGCTGGCCCGCCTGGCCCAGGTCCGGCCCGGGCTGTCCACGTACGCCGCCGTCGACTGGAAGCCCCTCGACACCCAGGGCACCGTCACCCCCGGCGCCGACGCCAAGCTCGTCCTCGACGGTGACGCCGACGGCTACACCGCGCACGACGCCACCATCGCCGCCGAGGCCGAGGCGGTCATCCGGGACCGGAACCCGGACGTGCTCTTCGTCTACTTCGGCGACTCCGACATCGTCGGCCACAACAAGGGCGCGGCCAGCCAGGCGTACCTCGACGTGATCGCCCGGCAGGACGCCTACGTCGGCCGCCTGCGCGCGGCGATCCGGGCCCGGCCCACGTACGCCTCCGAACGCTGGACCGTCATCGTCACCACCGACCACGGCCACCTGGACGCGGGCGGCCACGGCGGTTCCGCGATCGAGGAGCGCCGCACCTTCGTCCTCGCCACCGGCCCCGGCATCGCAGCCGGCGCCCGCCCGGCCGACACCCGGCTCGTCGACGTCGTCCCGACCGTCCTCAAGCAGCTCGGCATTCCCGTCGATCCCGCCTGGGGCCTGGACGGCAAGCCGATCCAGGAGCGGTCCACCGACCCGTTCGACGCGCTCCACGGCTCCCTGACACCACGCGTCGACGAAACCGGCATCCCCGCCGGCGTCCTCGGTTTCACCCACACCCCGCCCCGCGGCTGGTCCGTCATCAACAACGCCATGGGCACCGGCGGCATGACCGAGTGGCGCGGCTGGTCCTTCGCCACCGACGAGTTCTGGTCCCGCACCCAGCGCGACCAGTCCCGCGAGCTGAACGTCCGCTCGCGCGGCGTGTTCGCGGTCGCCGACTCCGACGAGTGGGCGGACAAGTCCTTCTCCGGCGCCTACGACTCGACCCTGGTCACCCCGGTGTACGACGTCACCGGCAAGTCGGCCGTCCGCCTGGAATTCACCACCCTCTACCGGCAGGACGGCAGTCAGACCGCCCAGATCCTCGCCTCCTTCAACGGCGGCACCCCCACCGTCGTCAAGAGCTACACCTCCGACGTGATCTCACAGCCCCAGTCACTCACCGTCCGGGTCCCCTCCGGAGCCTCCAGCGTGAGCTTCCGCTTCCGGTACACCGGGGCGAACAACTGGTACTGGGTGATCGACGGGGTCAGTGTGGCGTAGTCCTGATTAGGCTGTGGGGCGTCGGTACGCCGTGGTTCCGGCGCCCCCGCCCATGCACCACCGCACGCCAGGAGTTCGTTGCACATGGCAGACCGCAAGCCCATCGAGTCGTGGCTCACCGACATGGACGGCGTCCTCATCCACGAAGGCGTGCCGATCCCCGGCGCCGACGCCTTCATCAAGAGGCTCCGCGAGTCCGGCAAGCCCTTCCTGGTCCTCACCAACAACTCCATCTACACCCCGCGCGACCTGCACGCCCGGCTGCGCCGCATGGGCCTGGAGGTGCCGGTCGAGTCCATCTGGACCTCGGCGCTGGCCACCGCCCAGTTCCTCCAGGACCAGCGGCCCGGCGGCTCGGCGTACGTCATCGGCGAGGCCGGCCTGACCACCGCGCTGCACGACATCGGCTACATCCTCACCGACCACGACCCCGACTACGTCGTCCTCGGCGAGACCCGTACGTACTCCTTCGAGGCCATGACGAAGGCGGTGCGGCTGATCAACGCCGGCGCCCGGTTCATCTGCACCAACCCCGACGAGACCGGCCCCTCCGCCGAGGGCCCGCTCCCGGCGACCGGGGCGGTGGCCGCGCTGATCACCAAGGCGACCGGCAAGCAGCCGTACTTCGCCGGCAAGCCCAACCCGCTGATGATGCGCACGGGGCTCAACGCGATCGGCGCCCACTCCGAGACCAGCGCGATGATCGGCGACCGCATGGACACCGACGTGCTGGCCGGCATCGAGGCCGGGATGCAGACCTTCCTCGTCCTCACCGGCCTGACCCGGCCCGAGCAGGTCGAGAACTTCCCGTACCGCCCGTCCAAGGTGGTCGACTCGATCGCCGACCTGGTCGAACGGGTCTGAGACCCGCGAAGCGGCGGTAAACCCGCACGCCCCCGCTGTAGCCCGTTCGGAGCAGCCGGGCCCCCGCGCAGGATGCGGGGGCCCGTCCCGCGGGGGAGTCTCCAGGTAACTGGAGGTGCACGATGGGCTCACTGAAAGTCACTCTCTGTGCCGGAGCCGCGGCGGCCGCGGCGCTCGCACCGATCGCGGCGATCGCGGCGATCGCACCGGCCGCGTACGCGGTGGACGGCGGTGGTGTCTCGGTCTCACCGTCCACCCCCGCGCCCGGCAGCGACGTCAAGCTCCGCGTGGCGGACTGCACCGAGAAAACGGCCCTCGCCGTGTCGGCGGCCTTCGCCTCGGACGTACGGCTCACCCTGGCCGCGAAGGACGGCGTCCTCGTCGGGGCCGGCACGGTCCGCTCCACCATGGCGGCCGGCGTGTACGCCGTACAGGTCAAGTGCGGCGACGACGCCCGCGAGGGCACCGTCACCGTCGCCGAGCGGCGCCGCCCGGCCGCCCCCGCCTCTCCCGTCGCCCCCGTCGACGCGGGCGGCGGCGGCACCGCGCGACTGGCCGCCGCCGACGCCCGGGACGAGGCCCGCCCCGAACCTCCCGGCACGGCGCACACCGTGACCGGCCTCGTCCTCGCCGGCATCGCCGCCGTCGCCGTCGCGCTGCGCAGCGTCCGCAGCCGGAGCCGCGGGACGGACTGACCGACCATGTCCGAACAGGACCAGCGACGCACCGTCGGCTCCGGCCGCCTGGTGACCGGCATCGCCTGGGTGGTGCTGCTCCTCGGGCTGTGGCTGTGGGGCCGCGAGGCCACCGACGTGCGCGAGGGCATATCCCGGCCGGCCACCGGCGACATGGCGGCGGCCGGCCGGCCCCCCGACGTACCACTGCCCCCCGCCCACGCGCCCCTCGGCGACGCCCTGCCCCAGCGGCTCGACGTCCCCGGGCTCGGCATCCGGGCCCCCGTCGTGTCCCGCGGCCTCGACACCGAGGGCGCCATCGAACCACCGCCCTTCGACCGGCCCGGCTCCGTCGGCTGGTACGCGGACGGCGTGAGCCCGGGAGAGGCCGGGACCGCGCTGATGGTGGGCCACGTCGACACCGAGACCGAGCCCGCCGTCTTCTACGAGATCAGCACCCTGGAGCCCGGCGAGACCATCCGGGTGGTCCGCGACGACGCCCAGGTCGCCGAGTTCACCGTCGACGACGTCCAGGTCCTCACCCGCGACGGCTTCGACGCCCAGCAGGCCTACGGGCCGCACAGCACGGGCCGCGCCGAACTCCGGCTGATCACCTGCGGCGGCACCTTCGACCGCGCCACCAACAGCTACACGGCCAACGTGGTCGTATCGGCGTACCTCACGGGTACCGGCCGCTAGGCACCTTCGGGCCGGTATCCGGGAACCCCCTGGGTGCCACAGGCGTATGTCAGGATTGAGCCTTGGAACAGTGCACCCAGGGGGGTTGGATGTACGGCAGCAGGGGGGCCGGAAGCTTGTCCACTAGGCGAGCGTCCGCGGTGGCACTGGGGGCGGCACTGCTGCTCGCGGGCTGCTCCTCGTCCGACGGCGGCGAGGACAAGGACAAGAAGGCGGGCGCCGGGATAACCCAGCAGCCCAAGGAGGCCGACCCGTTCTGGGTCAACCCGGACGGCAACGCGGCCCAGCAGTTGGCGGCGTTGCAGAAGTCCGACAAGAAGGACCAGGCCGAGCAGATCCGCAAGATCGCCCAGCAGCCGACCGGCGAGTGGATCAGCCCGGAGAACCCCGAGGAGCAGGCCCGCGGCTTCACCGAGGCCGCCGACGAGGCCGGTCGCACCGCCCTGCTCGTCCTCTACAACATCCCGCACCGCGACTGCGGCCAGTACTCGGGCGGCGGCGCCGCCGACGGCAACGCCTACCGTTCGTTCATCGACGGCGTGGCCAAGGGCATCGGCGACCGCTCCGCCACGGTCATCCTGGAACCGGACGCGGTGCTCCACCTGGTGGACGGCTGCACTCCGGAGCAGTTCCACGAGGAGCGCTACGACCTCCTCAAGGGCGCCGTCAGCAAGCTCACCGCGCTGAAGAACACCAAGGTCTACCTGGACGCGGGCAACGCCGGCTGGGGCCACCCGGACCAGATCTTCGAGCCGCTGAAGTGGGCGGGCATCGACCAGGCCGACGGCTTCTCGGTCAACGTCTCGAACTTCTACACCACCGAGGACTCCATCGCCTACGGCAAGCAGCTCTCCGCCAAGATCGGCGGCAAGCACTTCGTCATCGACACCAGCCGCAACGGCAACGGCCCCTACACGGAGGGCGACCCGGGCGAACGCTGGTGCAACCCGCCCGGCCGAGCCCTGGGCGAAACCCCGACGACGAAGACCGCCGACCCCCTCGTGGACGCCTACCTGTGGGTCAAGCGCCCGGGAGAGTCGGACGGCGAGTGCAAGGGCGGCCCCAAGGCGGGCGAGTGGTGGCCGGAGTACGCCTTGAAGTTGGCGCAAGGGTAAAGAACCCAGGGGCGCGGGGCTGTGACATTTGCGGCTCCGCCGCGGGAGCGCGACCAGTCACAGCGCTCCCGCACCCCTAGTCACAACCTGCGGGAGCGCTAGGGAACGTGCACCCACTCCGCCTTACTCGGCGTCCCTTCCCCATCCGTCACGAACATCATGTACCACCCGGACTGAACGAGGTTCTTGTTCTCAGGGACCGTCACCGTCAACTGATCCCCGTCCGCCTTGAAGTCCAACGCGATCGACCGCTGATCCACGTCGGTGACATGCGTCGACGCGCTCGGCCGGATCAGCCGCACCTTCTTGACCGACTCCGCCGCCCGGGACGTGAACGTCCCCGACTCACCACGCTCGATGGTCTGCGGCCCCCCGGAAAGATCCGGCCGCGAGTCCCGGTACAGGTACGGCGGCGTGTAGATCTCGATGCGCTGCTCGAACTTGCCCGGCTTGGTGTTGGCCTTGTCGGCGTAGAGCGAGTCCGACCCGAAGAACATCATGCGTCCGTCGGGCAGCAGGATCGAACCGGAGTGGTAGTTCCTGCCGACCAGCGGATCGGCGACCCGCTCGAACTCGTTGCTGTCCGGGTGGTACAGCCGGGCCTCGAGGATGTTGGAGTCGCTGCGGCCCCGGTAGTCCTCCGAGCCGCCGGAGACCAGCACGCTGTCGTCCGGCAGGATCGAGGCCTGCGGATAGCGCGTGCCCTTGTCCAGTGACGGCCCGTCCACGAACTTCGGGTCGTCGGCCTTCAGGTCGACGATCCGGGTCTTCTCGCTGGACAGCTTGGACTCCCCGACCCCGCCGCCGCCGATCACCATGTACTTCTCGTCCTGCGCCGGCGGCAGCAGCACCGAGTTGGCGGTCTCCAGCATGTTGGCGTCGCTCATGCCGGGGACCTTGGTGAACTTGTTGGTCTCCACGTCCCAGATGCCCGGGTCGCGGCCCACGTCGTCGGGGCCGTAGCCGGCGTTCGCGCCCGAGTAGAAGACCTTGCCGTTCTGCATCAGGAACAGCGCCGGGTACGTCGGGAACTGGCGGACCTTGTCGAGGTAGGTCCACTTCTTGGTCTTCGGGTCGTAGACCTCGTTCTTGCCCGGGACCAGCTGGCCGATGTCGTCGAGGCCGGAGACGCTGAGGATCTTGCCGTCGCTCAGGGTGGTGAGCGTCGGGTACCAGCGGGCCTCGTGCATCGGGTCGACCTTGATGTACTTCTCGGCGACCGGGTCGAACTCGAAGGCGTCCCGGATGCCCTGGAAGTCCTTCTTGTCGAGGGCGAGCTTCTGCGCGATGCCGTACGTGTTGCGCGCGTCGGCGCCCGACAGGCCATGGACCCGGTAGTTGTCCTGAGTGCCCGTCTGGTACTTCCGGCCGCTCTTCTCGGCCTCGACGTAGATCCGGCCGATGCCCGGGTCGTTGCGCAGGAACTCGCCGGTCGCCTTGTCGAAGACCTTCTCGGCGCGGGGCACCAGCACCGGGTCCTTGGAGACGAAGGTCTTCTCGTTCTCCTTGCCGGTGAACTTGGTGCCCGCCGGCAGGGTGATCGGCTTGTCCGGGTTCTCGTTGTGGACGATCATCAGGCCGCCGGCCTTGGTGACGTCGCCCTTGAGCTTCTCGTACCGCTTGGTGCCGCCGGCGATCAGCAGGTTGCCGTTGGCGAGCTGGGTGTGGCCGGTGCAGAACAGGTCGGTGGGCGTCGGCACCTTCTTGATGGTCCCCTTGACCGGGTCCCAGATCCGGGTGTCGAACTGCTTCGCGTCGAAGTTGTCCTGGTTGTTGCCCGACCCCGCGACGAGCAGCACCTTGCCGGTGCGCAGCAGCGCCGCGTGGATGGTGTTCTGCCGGTACTTCTCGGGAAACTCGATGATCTCCCACTTGCCGTTGGCGGCCTTGTACTCCGGCTTGTTGATCTTGTACTGGTGGTATTTCTCGGTTCCGAAGCGGTAGAGCCACGGCCCGTTCATCCCGGCCAGCGCGACTACCACCGCCGTACCTATCGCGAAGCGACGGGCGCGGCGGCGGCCGGCACGGTCCTTCATTCCTTACGTCCCCCAAGTCCACCAAGGGCGATCTGCATGGTCTGGTCGTTGCCTCCGTCGGAGGCTGCCCAGCTGGGCTTCTGCTGCGGCGCGTGCGGCGCGTGCGGCGCGTGCTGCATGTGTGGCGCGTACGCCTGCGCGGGTGCCGCGTCCGCGGGCTGCTGCTGCGACGAGACCCGTGCCTCGGGCTCCGCCGCTGCGGCCGGCGGTTGCTTCTTCGCCTTCCGCAGTTCGTGGCGCCAGGCGAACATCGGCGACGCGGTGATCAGCAGAGCGAACGTCGCCCAGATGATCATCGCGGGGTGCGAGTGACCGTAGACGAAGCCGGCGGCGATCGAGCCGCCGAAGATCAGGATGAAGTACCAGTGGTACCGGAAGGTCCCGAAGAGGGTGTCCGGGCTGGCCGAGTCGCCCTTGGGCGTCACCACGAACTTGCTCTTGCGGCGCAGCACGGAGTCGATGAGCGCCTTCGCGTAGAGCGGCGCCGACAGCGCGGACATGACCATGCCGGCCACACCGCCGGAGCCCTCCGGCTCGTGCGGCGAGACGTTGTGGCGGCGGTTCCAGACGTACAGGCCGATCTGGAGGGCGGAGGCGTTGCCGTAGAGCATCAGCCAGACCGCCGGGTCGATGTTCACACCCGAGGCGCCCAGGCCCAGGAACAGGCAGCAGCTCAGCGCCGCCAGGATCCAGTTCAGGGCGGACATCGGGTAGAAGATGATCATCATCGTGTAGTTGAAGAGCTTGCTCGGCGGGAGCGAGTACCAGCCCTTCCAGTACTGCTTGAGGATCGTCTCGTACGTCCCTCGCGACCAGCGCATCTGCTGGGTGAAGAAGTCCGTCCAGGCGTTCGGGCCCTCGCCGACCGCGAGTACGTCCGGGGTGTAGACCGAGCGCCACTTGCGGCCCGTGGCCGGGTTCTTGTGGCGGTGGATCTCGAAGCCCGTCGCCATGTCCTCGGTGATCGAGTCGTACAGACCACCGATCTGCTTCAGGGCGCTGATCCGCACCGCGTTGGAGGTGCCCACGAACATCGGCGAGCCGTACCGGTTGCCGGCGCGCTGGATCAGCGCGTGGAAGAGGAACTGCTGCGACTCGGCGGCCTTGGTGATCGGGTTGTCGTAGTTGCCGTAGACCTGCGGGCCGATGACGAAGCCGACGTCCGGGTCGCGGAAGAAGCCGAGCATCCGCTCCAGGTAGTTGGGCAGCGGCACGTGGTCGGTGTCGACCGAGGCGAAGAAGTCGTAGTCGTCGCCGTGCGCGTCGAGCCAGGCGTTGTAGTTGCCGTGCTTGGTCTTGGCGCGGTGCGGGCCCTTGGGCATGTTCCACTTCGCGACGCCCTTGCGGGAGAAGTGGTGCACGCCGAGACGCTCGCAGACCGCCTTCACCTCGGGGTCGTCGCCCTCGTCGAGGAGCCAGACGTGCATCAGACCGCGGTGGCGGATCTTCACGGCCGCCTCCAGGGTCTTCGTCACCATCTCCAGCGGCTCCTTGCCGGGCACGAAGGAGGTGAGGAAGGCGACCCGGGTGCCGGTCTCGGGCACCACCGGGATCGGGTCGCGGGCGACCAGGGTGGCGTGCGCGTTCGACAGCACGTTCAGGCAGCGGAACAGCTCGATCAGGCCGATCGAGACGAGCATCACGATGTCGAGCGCGGGCAGCCAGTCGAAGGCCACGTAGTCGCGCTCGGTCCAGTGCGTGGGCTGCAGCAGCCAGACCAGCAGCACCACCGACAGCAGCGGGGCGGCGGCCAGCATCAGGGCGACCCGGATGCGGTGCGGCTCCTGGGATATCAGCGAGCGGTACTGCACCTTGTACGGCTTGTGCGGGTCGGGCTGGGTGAGGGGGCCCGCGAGCCGGCTGTAGTGCTCGTAGTCGTACCTCGGCAGGGTCTTCTGTATCCGGCGGAGCGAGCCGGTGTTCCAGGTCCGATGCGCGGGCACCCTGAGCTGGGTGGTCTGGGACGGGTCGTGGTCCTGCCCGGCGCCCGTCGGCGTCGACGTCATGAGTCATCCCCCCACACGCGGGTCACGCGTGTTTCGTCGCTTCCATCGTCCGCTCCGGTCCCCCTCGACCTTCACGCACGTAACAGTGGTGGGTTGCTGTCACCACGGCATCCACACCTTATATAGACATGGAATGGCGACCCCCGGTTGCATGATGCCCCCCTCGGCATCCGGCCCCCCAACCGGACCAGGGTTCTACGGCGTTCGTCATGATCGCAAGATGTCCAAGGTCCGGGTACGCCGAAGGCCCCCCGTGTGCTACGGAGGGCCTTCGACCGTCTGTGCGCCGCCAGGGACTCGAACCCCGGACCCGCTGATTAAGAGTCAGCTGCTCTAACCAACTGAGCTAGCGGCGCCTGCTGACCTGCGCAACTCTACCGGATGCCGGACGCTGCTCCGGACCGTGCCCCGGGGGGGGGCACCGGGAGCCCCGGGGGTCGTGCCCGCCGCCGTGTACATCATTCGGACCGTCAGCATGCGCGCGAAGAAGACAGTTGAGAAACTGACCGACATGTACCGAAGTGCACCGCTGCGGACATTTTCACCGGGAGTGTGAGGGGAATCGCATGGAGGCTCCCGTATTCGAGGAAATCGACCCCGCGAGCGACTGCGACTGCCCCGGTTGCCGTCACTGGCGCCGCGTCCTGCCGCATTCCCCGGCCGGCCGCGCCCCCGCCCACCCGGCGGCCCACCGCGCGCTGATCGTGGCCGTCGCCACCGCCGCCGCCACCACCGGGACCCTGGGCGCGGGGCAGGCGGCAGCGGCGCCGACCACCGCTCACGCGTCCCACCAGCCGGGCGTTCCCGCAGGTGACGAGCCCGACACCCCGCAGGGTCCCAGGGCCCCGCTGCACGGTCCGACCGGGACGCCGGCGGCGCCCCCCGCCGGTGCGGAACTGGCCGCGATCACCCGTACGGAGATCATCAACCGGGCCAAGACCTGGGTCACCGCCAAGGTGCCCTACAGCATGACCGCCTACTGGTCGGACGGTTACCGGCAGGACTGCTCGGGTTATGTGTCGATGGCCTGGAAGCTCCCCACGAACGAATGGACGGGCAGCCTCGGCACGTTCGCCGACCGTATTACCAAGGAGGAGCTCCAGCCCGGCGACATCCTGCTGTTCCACAATGCGTCCGACCCCCAGAAAGGCTCCCATGTGGTGATTTTCGGCGGCTGGACGGACCACACCCGCACCGCCTACACGGCCTACGAACAGACCCCGCCGCACACCCGCAAGCTCGCCACGCCCTACGCCTACTGGAGCGACTCCGCCAAGTACCTGCCCTATCGCTACAAGGGAGTCACCACGACCACGGCCGGCGGGGCGCCGGCCGCCACGGCCTACCCGGGGGCGGCCTCCTTCGGCCCCGGCGCCGACAACGAGAACGTCACCGAGCTGGGCCGGATGCTCGTCGCCCGCGGCGCCGGACGCTTCTACGCCACGGGGCCCGGCCCCCGCTGGTCGGACGCGGACCGCAGGGCCACCGAGGCGTTCCAGCTGGCCCAGGGCTGGCGGGGCGACGACGCCGACGGGCTGCCCGGTCCGGGCACCTGGCGGCTGCTGAAGACCGGCAAGGGAAAGAACATCGCGGCCCCGGCGGCCGGCCCCGCCGCGGCCCCCGCCTCGCACGGGGTGGCCGGATACCCCGGCCGGGCGATGTTCGGGCCGGGCGCGGACAACCCGTACGTCACCAGGCTCGGCAGGCAGCTGGTGAGGAAGGGGTTCGGCAAGTACTACACGACCGGGCCGGGTCCGCGCTGGGGCGAGGCGGACCGGCGGGGCGTCGAGGCCTTCCAGCGCGCCCAGGGCTGGCGCGGTGGCGCGGCGGACGGCCACCCGGGCCCGGAGACCTGGCGGCGGCTCTTCTCCTGACCGTCCGCCCAGCGGTGACCACCCGTTCATGACGCATCTGGCGCGGAGGCTGGAGCACGCATGAGTACGACCTCTTCCACGAATCCGGACACCAAGCCGCCGGCCCCGCCCGGACCCGAAGCGCCCGAAGGGGCGGCGGAGGCGGGCCACCGGCCCGCCCGGCTCATCCACAACGAGGCCACCACCGAGATCCCCGTCCACCTGCTGTTCCGCGACGACCCCCATCCGGCGCCGGTGGCGCTGCGGTCCGCGGTCGTCGGCCGTCGGCAGGGCACGGGGGAGCAGCCCCGGGCGCGGCGCCCCGTCGCCGCGCGCCCGCGTCCGGCGCCGAGCGTCGACCCGGAGCTGACGGAGCGTCCGGCCCGGGTGCTGCCCGGCGCCGCGGGCGTGGCCGCCGGTGCCTGCGGTGCGGCGGGCTGCGCGGCCACCTCCTGGTGGGCCGGGCTCGTACCGCCGCTCGCGGCCGAGGCGCTCGGGCTGCCGGCGTACGCGGGGGCCGGGCTCGGTCCGGCGCAGTGGGCGGCGTACGCGGCCGCGGGGGCGCTGGGGCTGTTCGGGTTCGGCGGGCTGGCCCGGGGCCGGACCGGGCGGGCCTGGGTGCTCGGCCTGTTCGGCCGCTACCGGGGGACCGTCCGGCGCACCGGCCTGATGTGGGTCAACCCGCTGCTGCTGCGCCGCCGGGTCGACGTCCGGCTGCGGCACTGGCGCAGCGAGCCGATGCCCGCGGCCGACGGCAACGGGGTCGTGCTCAGGGCGGTGACGCTGGTGGTGTGGCGGGTGCGGGACACCGCCAAGGCCACGCTGGGCGTCGAGGACCACGAGACGTACCTGCGCGAGTGCGTGGAGGCGGCGCTGGCCCGGGTCCCGGTGGAGCCCCTCGGCACGGTCCGCAGCTCCGCGGACGTGGCCGGCGAGACGCTGACCCGGCTGGTGGCGGCGGACGCGGCGCCGGTCGGCCTGGAGGTGTTCTCGGTGCGACCGGTCCGGGTGGAGTACGCCCCCGAGGTCGCCGCCGCGATGCACCGGCGCCGGATCGCCGCGCTGGACGCGGCGCAGCGGGCCAGCGTGCTCACCTCGGTGGTGGACTCGGTGGAGGACACGGTGACCCGGCTGACCATGCGCGGGCTGGTCGAACTCGACGACTACGAGCGCAAGGTGCTGGTGAAGGACCTGACGGTGGCGTTCTGCGCGGGGCGGGGGGACACGGGCTCCTGACCCGTTCCCCGGGTTCCTCGATTGGTATGGACATGTTCAACTAACGGCAATAACCTGAGACTTGGTCTAGACCTGCACGGCTCACTGAACCTCCCCCACGTCACAGGAGCAGCAGTATGCGTACAAGGACCAAGTTGTATGCCGCCGCGGTGGGCATGGCGACCACCGGAGCCCTCGTGCTCTCGTCCGGCGGCGCCAGCGGCCACGGCTACACCGACCTGCCGGTCAGCCGGCAGAAGGTGTGCCAGAACGGCACCGTCAGCGGCTGCGGCGCCATCCAGTGGGAGCCGCAGAGCGTCGAGGGTCCCAAGGGCTTCCCGGCGGGCGGACCGGCCGACGGGCGGATATGTTCCGCGAACAACACGCCGTTCGCCCCGCTCGACAGCCCGAAGGCCCCGGGCGGCCAGGCGTGGCCGACCACCAAGGTGAACGGCGGGCAGAGCTACAACTTCCGCTGGCAGTTCACCGCCCGGCACGCCACGACCGACTTCCGGTACTACGTCACCAAGCAGGGCTGGAACCAGAACCACAACCTGGCCCGGTCCGACCTCAACCTCACGCCGTTCTTCACGGTGCCCTACGGCGGCAAGCAGCCGCCGGCCACGCTCTCCCACAGCGGCACGCTGCCGTCCGGGCTGAGCGGACGCCACGTGATCGTCGCGGTGTGGACGGTCGCCGACACGGCCAACGCGTTCTACGCGTGCTCGGACGTGACCTTCTGAACGAGCGGAGGGCCCCCTCGCCTGAGCGAGGGGGCCCTCTTGCTGTGCGCCGCCAGGGACTCGAACCCCGGACCCGCTGATTAAGAGTCAGCTGCTCTAACCAACTGAGCTAGCGGCGCATGACTCCCGCCGTCCGCTTTCCGCGGTCGGCGACGACGAAAATACTACCTGGTCTCCAGGGGTGCTTCGGACCACTCATCCGCCGGCCATGCAGCCGGCCATGCAGTCGGCCGTTCGGCCGGGCGTCTCCGCGGCTAGATCGCCAGCGAGAGCAGTACCCCCGCGGCGTTCCGATTCAGCTCGTCGGCGGCCCGGCGGAGCCGGTGAGCGTGCTCGACGGGGAGGGACAGGGCGAGGCAGCCCACGGCGGAACCGGCCGTGATCGGGACGGCCGCGCAGACCGTGCCCACCGCGTACTCCTGGAGGTCGAGGACCGGGACGGTGGGCGGCTGGGACTCCAGCCGGGACAGCAGCAGCCTGTCGCTGGTGATGGTGCGCGAGGTCAGGCGGGCCATCTTGTGCCGGGCGAGGTGGTCGCGGCGGCCCGCGTGGTCCAGCTGGGTGAGCAGGCTCTTGCCGACCGCGGTGGCGTGCGCCGAGACGCGGAAGTCGACCCACTCGTTCACCTTGGGCGTGGTCGGGCTGTCGGCGTACTGGGTGACGCTGACCTCGCCGTCGACGTACCGGCTGATGTAGACGGCGGCGCCCACCGAGTCGCGCAGCCGGTCCAGGGTGTGCTGGAGCTTGTCGCGCACGGCCTCCTCGCGGCCGTGCGCCGAACCGAGGCGGGCCAGGGCCTCGCCGGTGACATACGTGCCGTCGGTGGTCTGCTCGACGTAGCCCTCGCGGCGCAGCATGCGCAGCAGCGTGGTCAGCCGCTCCCGGTCGAGGCCGGTCTGCCGGGCGAGTTCGGTGTCCGTGACTCCGGTGCTGTGCCGCGTCACCGTCTCCAGGGCGCGCAGGGCGTCCTGGGCGGAGTGGTGCGGCGCGGTCGGCTTGTGCTGCAGCGCCACGGTGGTCTCCCCCTGTGCTCGCTGGTAGGCCCCTGCCCCTGTCCCTGCCTGTGCCCCCGAACCGGACAGCGGATCCCCTTCACGATAACCGCCAAGCGGCCCGGTGTGAGGGGGTGTTGGCGAGATTTCAGCGCCCTCAACTGCGGCGCTGGCCCGCCGGCATATGCCAGCGGCGTGCCCCAACGCCCCGACCTCGGGCGTTGGGGCGGCGACGCCGCGTACTCACAGCACTGCGCTGAGAAACTCCCGGGTCCGGTCGTGCTCCGGCTCGCTGAAGATCTTCTCCGGCGGACCGGTCTCGATGACCCGGCCCGAGTCGAACATCAGGACCTGGTCCGAGATGTCCCGGGCGAAGTTCATCTCGTGGGTCACGCAGAGCATGGTGATGTCCGTGGTGCGGGCGATGTCCCGCAGCAGGTCGAGGACGCCCGCGACCAGCTCCGGGTCGAGCGCCGAGGTCACCTCGTCGAGGAGGAGCACCTTCGGCCGCATCGCCAGCGCCCGGGCGATCGCCACGCGCTGCTGCTGGCCGCCGGAGAGCTGGGCCGGGCGGGCGTCGCACTTGTCGGCCAGGCCCACCATGTCGAGCAGGCCCTTGGCGCGCTCCACCGCCTCGTCCTTGGACATGCCGAGGACCGTGACCGGCGCCTCGGTGATGTTGCGCAGGACGCTCATGTTCGGGAACAGGTTGAACTGCTGGAACACCATCCCGATCTGCTTGCGGACCTCCCGCCGCTCCTTCTCGGTCGCCGGGAACAGCTTCTGGCCGTCCACGGTGATCGTGCCCTCGTCGGGCTTGAGCAGCGTCATCAGCAGCCGCAGGATCGTCGTCTTGCCCGACCCGGACGGGCCGATCAGGGTGACGTGCTTGCCGGCGTCGACGGAGAAGTCGAGGTGGTCGAGGACGGTGTTCTCACCGAACCGCTTGGTGACCTGCTCCAGGCGTATCAGCTCGCCGGAGCTGCGCTCGGGGCTCTTCTCGGGATTGGGGAGAGTGTCAGTGGGCAAGGCGTCGCTCCAGGGCTCGCAGGGCAAGGGAGGCCAGGTAGGAGATGACGATGAAGGCCACGCCGATCACCGTCAGGGGCTCGGTGAACTGGAAGTTCTGCTGCGAGAACAGCCGTGCCTCGCCGAGCATCTCCAGCACCGTGATCGCCATCAGCAGCGGCGTGTCCTTCAGCATGGAGATCACGTAGTTGCCGAGGGCGGGCACCACCCGGCGGATCGCCTGCGGCAGGATCACGGCCGTCCAGGTCCGGCCCACCGGCAGGTTCAGCGCCGTCGCGGCCTCCCACTGGCCGACCGGCACCGCCTCGATGCCGGCCCGGTAGACCTGCATCGTGTACGTCGAGTAGTGCAGACCGATGGCGATCACACCGGTGGTGAGCGCCGAGGCGGTCACACCCCACTCGGGCAGCACGTAGAAGAGGAAGAACAGCTGCACCAGCAGCGGGGTGTTCCGGACGAACTCGGTGACCACGCCGACGGGCCAGGTCACCCAGCGGGACGGCACCCGCATCAGCAGCGCCCAGACCAGTCCGAGAACGAACGAGACCAGCGACCCCAGGACCAGGATCTGCAGGGTGACCAGCAGTCCGTCCCAGAAGTGCGGCATGAAGTCGGAGACCGCGCTCCAGTCCCAGTTCATCAGGCGGCACCCCCAACGTTGGTCGCCTCAGGGCGCTTCAGCTCCACCTCGGGCTTGCGCGTGGGCGTCTTCCCGACGCCCGCCTTCAGCTTCTTCTCCAGACCGCGCATCACCCGCGTGAGCAGGAACGCGATCACGAAGTAGATCAGCAGGATGTACGTGTAGATCTCCGCGCTCTCCTGCAGCGCCAGGCGCACCAGGTTGCCGCTGAACGCCAGATCGCCCATGCCCATGATGGACACCAGCGCGGTGCCCTTGAGCAGCTCGATCAGCAGGTTGGAGAAGGGCGGGATCATCTCCGGCACCGCCTGCGGCAGCATGATCAGCCGCATCCGCTGCCAGGGCGTGAAGCTGAGGGCGATGCCGCCCTCCTTCTGCGCCGGGTCGACCGCGCCGAGCGCGCCGCGCACGATCTCGGAGCCGTACGCTCCGTAGGTCAGGCCCAGCGCCAGCGTGCCCGCCCACATCGGCACCAGCTGCCAGCCGAAGGCCGGCGGCAGCACGAAGAACACCCAGAAGATCATCACCAGCGCCGAGGTCCCGCGGAACACCTCGGTGTAGAGGCCCGCCAGGAAGCGGACGACCCACAGCCGGTGGGTGCGCGCGACGCCGATCACGAAGGAGACGGCCGCCGCCAGCAGCGAGCTGAAGAAGAGCAGCTGGATGGTGACCCAGACACCCTGGAGTACGAGTTCCCACAGTCCCGAGGTCATCCGCCGCAGAGCTCCTTCGCGGTCAGATCGGTCATCTCGTTCTCGGTGAAACCGAAGGGCTTGAGGATCCGCAGCAGTTCGCCGCTCTTCTTGAGCTTGTGCAGCTCGACGTTGAAGGCGTCCCGCAGGTTCGTCTCGTTGGGCCGGAAGGCGAAGCCGCCGCCGTCGACCTTCGGCTTGCCGTCGATGATCGGCGAGAAGGGCTCGGTCGCCTCGGCCTTGGTGGACTTCTTCACCACCTCGCGGACGGTCAGCGCCGTACCCGCGAAGACGTCCACGCGCCCGGACTCGACGGCGTTGAGTCCGGCCACCTGGTCGGGGACGATCAGGATGTCGTCCTCCTTGATGCCGTGCTCCACCGCGTAGGCGATCTCGGCGTAGCCGGTGCCGGTCGCGAACTTGGCCTTCTTCTTGAAGACGTCCTTGTAGTCGTGCAGCCCGAGCGGGTTGCCCTTGCGCACGATGTACGCGTCGAGCATCTGGTAGTCGGGGTCGGAGAAGATGACCTGCTGGCAGCGGTCGGGGTTGATGTACATACCGGCCGCCACGACGTCGAACTGCTGCGACGCCAGTCCCGGGATGAGGGAGCCGAACTCCGTCGGCACCGGCTGCACCCGGTCCACTCCGAGTCGCTTGAAGATGACCTTCGCCAGCTCCGGCGCCTCGCCGGTCAGCTCACCGTTCTTGTCGATGTACCCGAAGGGGATCTCGCCCGCGATGCCGAGCCGGGCCACGCCCTGTGCCTTCAGCCGGTCGAGAAGGTCGCCGCCTTCCACGCCGGACCCGGCGGCCACCCGCGAGCAGCCGGCGGCCCCCAGCGCGCCGAGCGCCGCGACCCCCGCGAGCAGCGACCGGCGAGTGGGCCCGGCTGTGCTGGACCTTTGGTCGGATATACCCCATGGAGGGGTTCTGTGTGGTGGAGCCATGGGCGCGCAGCTACCCGAAGCCGGGCAGGTTATGCCGATCTTTTTCAGTCCGATACCTCGGCCCCGCACCCTTGACCACGGGGCCGCCGGGCACTGCCATGGAGGGCATGGCTGATCGCTATATCGAAGTCTCGCTGGTCAAGCGCGGAATCACCTGCACGGCCCAACTGCTCGACGACCGGGCCCCGATCACCTGCGCGGCCGTCTGGGACGCGCTCCCTCTCGGCGGCGACGTATACCACGCCAAATACGCTCGCAACGAGATCTATGCCCTCTTCCCACCCTTCGCGGCATCCGAACCACCGCTGGAGAACCCGACCGTGACGCCCATTCCGGGCGACCTGTGCTATTTCGCCTTCGCGGGTGCCGAGTTGGGCACCAAGGCGTACGGCTACGACCGCGAGGTCCGCGCGGGCACCACCCTCGTCGACCTCGCCCTCTTCTACGAGCGCAACAACCTGCTGCTCAACGGCGACGTCGGCTGGGTCCCCGGCACCGTCTGGGGCCAGGTCGTCGAGGGCCTGGCCGAGATGGCCGAGGCCTGCAACGACCTGTGGCGCGCGGGAGCGGAGGGAGAGACGCTCAGCTTCCGCCGGGCATAGGGCGGCGCACCCCGACTGCCCGCCGCCGCGCCGCCGCCGCCGCTGCGGGCAGTCGTATGCCGCCTCAGCTGCGGGCAGTCGTGCCTCCCCCAGTGCCTGAACGGCCTGGGAGGTACCCCCAGGGGCGGCACGGGTGGGCGCAGCGGCACCCCGCTGGCGCCGGGCAGCGCGACCCACCCGGCGCCCCCACGCACGCTGGCCACTACTCGACCGACGTGCCCGTCCCCGTCCCCGTCCCGTACAGCGCGTGCGCCGCCCGCAGCACCAGATCGTCCCGGTGGCGGGCCGCGACGAGCTGGAGCCCGATGGGCAGCCCGTCCCCGTCGGTGCCGACCGGCACGCTCGCCGCCGGCTGCTGGGTCAGGTTGAACGGGTAGGTGAACGGCGTCCACCCCGTCCACCGCCGGTGCCCCGAGCCCTTCGGCACCTCGGCGCCCGCCTCGAACGCAGTGATCGGCAGCGTCGGCGTGACGAGCAGGTCGTACGCCTCGTGGAACCGGCCCATCCGCCGGCCCAGCTCCATCCGCACGTCCACCGCGGCCAGGTACTCCAGCGCCGAGTACCGCGCCCCGGCCCCCACGATCTCCCGCAGTCCGGGGTCGAGCAGTTCCCGCTGCTCTGCCCGGAGGTGCTGCACCACGCGCGCGGCCCCGCTGAACCACAGCGTGTGGAAGGCGTCCACCGGTTCGGCGAAGTCCGGGTCGGCCTCCGTGACGTACGCGCCCAGCTCCGCCAGCCGCTCCACCGCCCGCCGGACCGCCCTCGCCACGGCCGGGCGTACCGCCACCTGCCCGCCCAGCGAGGGCGAGTACGCCACCCGCAGCCCCCGCACCCCGCCGGACAGCGCCTCGGTGTACGACCCGGGCGCCGGGCCCAGCGCCGACCAGTCCCGGGCGTCCGGTGTGCCGATGACGTCCAGCATCAGCGCCGCGTCCGCCGCGTCCCGGGTCATCGGGCCGACGTGCGCGAGGGTGCCGAACGCGCTCGCCGGGTAGAGCGGGACCCTGCCGTACGTCGGTTTCAGGCCGAAGATGCCGCAGAAGGACGCCGGGATGCGCACGCTGCCGCCGCCGTCCGTGCCCAGCGCCAGCGGCCCCGCCCCGCGCGCGACGGCCGCCGCCGCGCCCCCGCTGGAGCCGCCCGCGGTGCGGGCCGGATCGTGCGGGTTGCGGGTGACGCCGGACAGCGGCGAGTCGGTCACGCCCTTCCAGCCGTACTCGGGCGTCGTCGTCTTGCCGAGGAACACGGCGCCGTGCTCGCGCAGCCGGGCCACGGACGGCGCGTCCTCGTCCCAGGGCCCGTCCGGCGAGACGGCGCGGGAGCCGCGCAGCGTCGGGTGACCGCGCGTCAGCAGGATGTCCTTCACCGTGACCGGCACCCCGTCCAGCCGACCGCCCGGCTCCCCGCGCCGCCACCGGTCCTCGGACCGCCGTGCCCGGTCGAGCGCCTCCTCGCCGGTCAGCCGGACGAACGCGTTCAGCTCCGGCTGGATCCGCTCGGCCCGATCCAGGGCGGCCCGGGTCACCTCCACAGGGCTGAAGTCGCCCTTGCGGTAACCGTCGACGAGCTGTACAGCGGTCAGCTCGGTGAGGTCGGTCATGCAGCACCCTCCCGCGTATGTGGGACGTCAGTGTCCGGGCACGTATCCGCGCTTCTTGTCGACCACGTTGGCCAGCGGCTCGCCGGCCGCCCAGCTCTCGAACAACTCCACGAACTGAGCCCCCAGTTCGTCCCGCCAGCCGATCGTGTCCCCGCTCATGTGCGGCGAGACGATCAGATCCGGGACCCGCCACAGCGCACTGTCCGGCGCCAGCGGCTCGTGGCTGAACACATCCAGGGCGGCCCCGGCGATCCAACGCCTGGTCAGCGCCTCGGCGAGATCGTCCTCGACGACCAGCTGACCCCGCCCCACGTTCACGAACCGCGCGGAGGGCTGCATCACCCCGAACCGCCGGGCGTCGAACATGCCGCGCGTGTCGTCGGTGAGCGGCGCCGCCGCCACCACCCAGTCGGCGCGGGCCAGCAGCCGGTCCAGCTCGCCGGGCCCGTGGACACCGGTGCGGGCGGTCCGGCCGACCAGCGCGGTCGTGATGCCCAGCGCCTTGAGCGTCTGCGCGATCGCCCGCCCGATCGGCCCGGAGCCGACCACGCAGGCGCGTGTTCCGGCCACCCGGAGCGTCTCGCGGTGCCGCCAGGTCCGCTCACCCTGCAACCGCAGCGTGGTGGGCAGATCCTTGGCCATCGACAGGACGAGCGCGGCGACGTACTCGGCGATCGGCTGGTCGAAGACACCGCGCGCGTTGGTCACCAGCGTGTCCGAGGCGGCCAGCTCCGGGCACATCAGATGGTCCACGCCGGCGCTCGCCGTGTGCACCCAGCGCGGCCGGGGGCCGTCACCGGGCCACGCCTTCCGTACGGCGTGCGAGGCGAAGTCCCACACGAGCAGGACGTCGGCGTGCGGCAGCCGCTCGGCGAGACTCTTCTCGTCGGCGTGCTCGATCCGGGCCCGGCCGGTCAGCCGGCCCAGGCGGGGGAGCGGCTCGGCGTCCAGGACGAGGAGCGTGGGCGTGGACGTGGACGAGGTCATCGGCAGGTCTGTCTCCGGTCGGTGAAAACGGGGCGGTTCAGGAGTTGACGGGGAAGTTAACCGGCTGTTGACCTGGGAGTGACGCGGGCGGATTGACCACGCTCGCACCGGAACCTACCTTCGTCAACACGGCCGTGCGTAACGGTGCGTTGCCCTCCCCTTTCTCAGTGTGAGGCCGGTGCGTGCCATGGACATCTCCTTTCTCGGCGGACCAGCTCCGCAACGCGGGGTCGGCGTGGTCGCCCCCTTCGACTTCGCGCTCGATCGCGAGCTGTGGCGTTGGGTGCCCGACGACGTGTCGCTGCACATGACGCGAACCCCTTTCGTACCCGTCGAGGTCAGTCTGGACCTCGCCCGGATGGTCAGCGAACACGAGACGCTCGGTGAGGCCGTGCGCACCCTCAACGCCATCGCGCCCGAGGTCATCGCCTACGCCTGCACCTCGGGCAGCTTCGTCGGCGGCATCGCCGGGGAACGCGCGATGTGCGAGGCGATGACCTGGGCGGGCGCCGTCCCGTCCGTGACCACCTCCGGCGCGCTGCTGGACGCGCTGGCCGAACTGGGAGTACGCCGGGTCGCGCTGGTGACGCCGTACACCGTGTCCGTGACCCGGGCGCTGGAGGCGTACGTCGCCGAAGCCGGCGTGACCGTCACCGGCTGCGCCTTCATGGGCCTGACCCGGCACATCTGGAAGGTCCCGTATCGCGACGTGGCCGACATGGCACGCCAGGCGGTACCGAGTCCGGGGTCGGCGGACGCCCTGTTCATCTCCTGCACCAACCTCCCCACCTACGACGTTATCCCGCAGCTGGAGGCCGAGCTGCGGATCCCGGTGATCTCGGCCAACCAAGTGACGATGTGGGCGGCACTGCGCCGATTGGGTACCCCTGCGGTGGGGCCGTATCAGGCGCTGACCGATCCGTCCGCGCGCGTCGGTCCCGTGGTGCCGGGGCCGGTGGGTCCCGCGGTGGCGGGTCCGGTCGGCCCCGCGGTCGCGGACATGCCGGGCGTCGGTGACGCTCCGGACACGGAACAGCAGCAGGAAGGGTGGACATGACAGCACTGGGATTCCTGTACCCGGGCCACTCCGGCGAGGACGACTATCCACGCATCGAGCAGCTCCTGGGCAGCGACATCCGGGTGGACCTGGTGCACACGGACATCGGCGAGGACGCCCACCGGGTCGACGCGCTGCTCGAGATGGGCTCGCCGCAGCGGCTCGCGGCGGGTGTGGAGGAGCTGCGGCTCGCCGGCGCCGACGCCGTGGTGTGGGCCTGCACCAGCGGAAGCTTCGTGCACGGCTGGGAGGGCGCCCAGGAGCAGGTGCGCGCCCTGGCCCAGGCGGCGGGCCTCCCGGCCTCCTCCACATCCTTCGCCTTCGTGCACGCGGCGAAGGAGGTCGGGGCGCGGCGGGTCGCGATCGGGGCGACCTACCCGGACGACGTGGCGCAGCTCTTCGCGGAGTTCCTGCGCGCCGCCGGCATCGAGGCGGTCGGCGTCGTCAGCTCCGGCGTCATCACGGCCGCGGAGGTCGGCACCTGGACCGAGTCGGAGGTGCTGGCCCTGGCCCGCGCCGCCGACCACCCGGACGCGGAGGCGGTCCTCCTCCCGGACACCGCCCTGCACACGGCCGCCCACATCCCGGCCCTGGAGAAGGAGCTGGGCAAGCCGGTCCTCACCGCGAACCAGGTCACCATCTGGGAGGGCCTGCGCCTGGCGGACCGCCGGGTCAACGCACCGGAACTGGGCGCGCTGTTCACCCGGGAGCCGGTGGTGCAGGCCTGACACCGGGACGGGGCGGAGGCCCGGGCCGGCCGGGTCGCCGGCCGACGTCCCGACGGCCTGACAAGGGGGACTGAGCGGAGCAACCGGACGAACGCCCGGTGGTGCCGGTACAACCCTGGACCGGTCACGTTGGTCTTGATCTTGTCGACCCCGCGCTGTACCTGGGCGCGGGGCGCTTGAGTACAGGGAGAGCACCATGCGCACCACCGTCCGCCGCACCGTCCTGACCGCTTCCGCGGTCACCCTCGCCCTGGCGGTCACCGCCTGCGGCGGCGGTGACCAGGATGGTGGAGACGGCGGGGACACCGAGGCGAAGGGCGGCGGCGGGTCCGACAAGCCGGCGGCGAAGGCACTGACCGCCGGTGAACTGGAGAAGCTGGTCATAGCCACGGGCGACCTCAAGGACCACAAGGTCCAGAAGCCGGGGAAGGACGACGTCTTCGAGGCCGAGGCCCTCTCCGTCGAGAAGGCCGAGTGCGAGCCCGTCGCCCGGGTGCTGTCGGCCCTGCCCGCGGGCGACCCGGCGGCGAGCGCCCAGCGGCTCGTCGTCCAGGAGTCCGCGGCGGCCAAGAAGGGCATGCCCTCGATGGAGGAGCTAGCGGAGATGACGGAGGAGGAGGCCAAGGAGGCGACCATCGACTCCCTCGACATCACCAAGACGATGACCTCCCTCTGGTCCTACGACGCCGACGGCGCGGAGCGGACCCTCGGCACGCTGCGGGCGGCCGGCGAGAAGTGCGCCGGGGGCTTCGCCATGACGATCGACGGGGAGAAGCAGCAGGTCACCAAGATCGGTGAGGAGAAGCTCGCCGTCGGCGACGGCGCCGTGGCCTGGACGGTGGGGACGAAGACGGACGGCGAAGCCGTCGAGACGAAGGTCGTCGTCTTCCGGCAGGGCACCACGCTCGCCGGGTTCTCGTCCTTCAACATCGCGGCGATCAGCCGGGGCGAGGCGTTCGAGCAGCCGACCGCCGTGATCGACGCGCAGGCGGCCAAACTGGGCTGACTCTGACTCGGCCGACACACGGAAGAACCCCGGTCCCGCTGGAGCGGGGCCGGGGTTCTCGTCGAGCGCTGGGCAGGCCTTGCACCTGCATTTCCCCGCAGGAAGCGGGGCGTCTTTCCTTGGACCACCAACGCACTGCCGACCGTTGGGGGTTGAGCCCCGCGAGCTGGCAGGATGATCGTACCGCAGCTCTGCCCGGGGTGCACATCGGCTCCGTGGCGCAGGGCGGGCGCGGTTCATTCATCTGGATGATGGTCTGTGTTCTGAACGTGTGCAATCTCTTGTCAGCCCCCGAGGGCCCCCCTATTCTCACGCCGAGAAAGCGCTTTCCCGTCCGTCGTGTTGACATGATCACGACAGGGTGTCCGTTCCGGCATGTGAAGGCGAATGGGGAGATCGAGGATGAGACGACCAGTCACGTTGCGACTGAACGCGGCGCTGGCCACATTGGCTGTCGCCGCCGCGACCGGTGTGGTGCTGTCGATGCCCGAGGCGGCGGCAGCGGCCAGTGGCGCCACCGGCTACGCGACCCAGAACGGCGGCACGACCGGCGGTGCGGGCGGACAGACGGTCCGGGCCACCACCGGAACCGCGATCCACCAGGCCCTGTGCGGCCGGGCCGACAGCAGTACCCCGATCACCATCGAGGTCGAGGGCACGATCAACCACGGCAACACCAGCAAGGTGTCGGGCGACAGCTGCAGCACCGCCGACGACAAGATCGAGCTGAAGCAGATCAGCAACGTCACGATCGTCGGGGTCGGCGGCGGTGCCGTCTTCGACCAACTGGGCATCCACATCCGGGAGTCCAGCAACATCATCATCCAGAACGTGACGGTCCGGAACGTCAAGAAGTCGGGCTCGCCCACGTCCAACGGCGGCGACGCCATCGGGATGGAGAGCGACGTCCGCAACGTCTGGGTCGACCACACCACCCTGGAGGCGTCGGGCGGGGAGTCGGAGGGCTACGACGGTCTCTTCGACATGAAGGACAACACCCGGTACGTGACCCTGTCCTACAGCGTCCTGCGCAACTCCGGCCGCGGTGGGCTGATCGGCTCCAGCGAGAGCGACGTGTCCAACGGCTACGTCACCTTCCACCACAACAAGTACGAGAACATCGACTCCCGCACGCCCCTGCTGCGCGGCGGCACGGCCCACATCTACAACAACCACTACGTGGGCCTCAACGAGTCGGGCATCAACTCCCGGGCCGGCGCCAAGGCCAAGGTCGACAACAACTACTTCGAGGACTCCAAGGACGTCCTCGGCACCTTCTACACCGACGCGGCCGGCTACTGGCAGGTCAGCGGCAACATCTTCGACAACGTGACCTGGTCGGAGCGCGAGGGCGACAACAACCCGGCCGGGCCCGACCCCCGGTCCAACACCACGGTCTCCATCCCGTACTCCTACAGCCTCGACGCGGCCGACTGCGTGCCGGGCGTCGTGAGCCAGACGGCGGGCGCCGGCAAGGGGCTGAAGGTCTCGGACGGCAGCTGTACGCCGCAGAACCCGGACCCGACCGACCCGGGTCCGACCGACCCCGACCCCACCGACCCGGACCCGGACCCGACCGACCCCGACCCCACTGACCCGCCCACCGGAACCAACCTCAGCATCGGGGCGGGCTCCGACGGCTCCTCCAAGGCCGACGGAACGAGCTACGGCAACGTCCGTGACGGCGACATGGGCACCTACTGGTCCCCGTCCGGATCGACCGGATCCATCTCGGTCAAGTGGGGTTCCGCCACCACCGTCTCCAAGATCAACATTCGGGAGACGTCCGACTCGGCGGGCCGCATCGGGTCCTACCGGGTCGTCGACGCCGACACCGGCGCCGTCCTGACCTCCGGCACCGGCGCGGGCGTGATCACCTTCCCGCCGGTCTCGCTGCGCAAGATCACCTTCGTGATCACCGGCTCGACCGGCACACCGAAGGTCGCCGAGTACGAGACCTACGCCGGTTGACGAGCGGCGTGGCCCGTCCCGCGTCCGGCCCGGCGTTTCTGCGGGCCGGACGCCCACTTGCGTGGGCGCGGGACAATGGACGGTGGCCCACTCCACCGGGAGTGCCCCCCGCCCGCGGGGGAGGGCCGTCGTGACGTACGAGGAGGAGAAGACATGGCGGAGCCCACGCCGCGTCGGAACGAACCGCGGCTACGCCCCGCGCCCCTGCTCTTCGAGCCGGCGGAGGCGTCCGCCGACCCCGAGCACTTCTTCGACCTCGAGTCGATCGACGACCCCCGGGCGCTGCTGGACCGGGCGACCGAGCTGACACAGGCCTTCCGCGCGGCGGCGGACCGCGCGATGGAGTTCCAGGCGATGGCGGCGGCGCAGCTTGCCGATCCGCGGCGCTTCGACCGGCTGACGCCCGCGGACATCGCCGAGCGGGCCGAGTGGACCGAGGACTACGCCAAGAAGATGGTGGAGTTCGGGCGCGACCTGATGCGCGGCGGCGAGGGCGGCGTGCACGCCGACTAGTCCGACGCGTCCGACTGGCCGACGCGTCCGACTGGCCGAAGCGTCCGACTGGCCGACCAGTCCGACTAGCCCGTCCGCATATGCCAGGCGAGTGGGCAAGATACTCCCTTCCCCTCCCTCCTGTCCCGGTTTCCCGCAACCCAGCGGAGTGATCCCCTCACGCCCGGTAGATGTATGCGTCATGAGCAGCACACGCGATGTCATCCTCGACGCCACGCCCCACGTCTCGGACGTCACCTCCGACGGCGCCGCCTGGCTGGCCTCGGCGGGCCCGTACCCGCGCAGCACCCTCGCCTTCTGGGAGGAGCGGCCCCAGGCCCCGGTCGTCCTGCCCTGCGGTTCCGCCTTCGACGTGGTGAGCGCCCCCGCGATCTTCGGGCGCCGGATGCTGGACCGGATGTGGGACGACGGGCCGGGGTCCGGCCCGGTGGCCGAGTTCCGGGGCCGGATGCTGCTGTTCGCCGCGCCGGGCACGGCCCAGCGGCTGCCGTCGCTGCTGGAGTGGGAGGAGTGGGGCGCGCGTGGCCGGGCGGGCGGCCGTACGGGCGAGGTGCCCCCGCTGCTGTGCCACGGTGCCGGGGACGCGGTGACGGTGCCGGCGCCCGCGGGCGCGCCCGCGCGTTCCGGTTCCCGCTGGCTGGTGGCGCCGGACACCCGCCTGCCGTGGCTGCCGGGCCCCGAGATCCTGCTCTGGGCGGCCGTACGGGCGGCCCGCGCGGCGGTGCGGATTTCGATTTTTCCTCCCGCCGACCAGGATGCTAAGGTCTACGACGTCAGCAAGCGCCGCTAGCTCAGTTGGTTAGAGCAGCTGACTCTTAATCAGCGGGTCCGGGGTTCGAGTCCCTGGCGGCGCACAGACAACGAAAAGGCCCCTCGCTCAGGCGAGGGGCCTTTCGCGTGCCCGGGAGCGCTCCGAAGGCGTCGGTCTCACCCCGGCGTGACCTGTACCGTCCACGCCCCCGACACCGTCCGCCCCTCCACCTCCACCCGTACGCCCTCCTCCGGCACCGTGAAACTCTCGCCGAGGCTCACCGGGGCGTCGGCGAGCGGGGGGTAGACCGAGTCCTCCCAGCAGGCCTCGGTGTCCGGATGGGCGTCGATCACCTCGATCGGCCCGCCCCCGGACTCCGCGCCGCTCCGCACCCGGTACACCAGCACCCCTGCCCGGCAGGCGGCGACGTCGTTGCCGACCGGCCCCCGCGCCTCGAAGGCGAGCACGCTGTCCGTGCCCGTGCGCACCACGGCCAGCTTCGTACCGCGCCCGAGGCCGAAGGCCGGCGCCCCGGCGGTGCCGGCCACTACCACTCCCGGGCCCGCCCCCAGCGGCTCCAGCGTCAGCCGTGCGGGCCCGCTGCCCCGTACGCACGCCACCTGCCGGGGCTCCAGCCAGCCCAGCTTCCACTTGTGCCAGCCGAAGAGATCCGGAGCCAGCCCGAACTGGCTGCCCATCAGGTCCCAGTCGCCGACGTGGGTGTCCCAGTCGCCCTTGCCGTCGACGGGCCGGTGGTACAGGTCGGGCAGGTCGAAGACGTGCCCGGTCTCGTGGGCCAGGACCAGCCGGTCCGGCGGATGGTTCTCGAAGACCGTGACGACCCGCCGGATGTCGGTGCCGTCGGCCCGCATCGGGGTCTCCAGGTTGACGACCTTCGTCGCGTCGGAGTCCACGCCGGGCGCGTCCGGGTCCGCGACGAAGTAGACGATGTCGTAGCGCGAGAAGTCGACGTGCCGGTCGGCGGCGTCCAGCGCGTCGCGCAGGTAGGCGGCCCGGTGCTCGGGGTGCCAGTCACGCTGTATGTCGTACGCCGTCGACGGCCGTGGCATGGGGATCCAGCTCGGCAGCGGGTGCGGGCGGAGCGTGAACGTGCCGTAGGAGGCGCGCTGGAAGAAGCGGGTGGTGGCCGGGAAGTGGTCGGCGGCGAGTTCGGCGGGCGCGGTCAGCGGCTGGGAGTCGGGGAAGGACAGGAACACCATCACCGCGTCCAGGGCGCGGGCGGGCCGCGGGTAGGCCGCGTTCCAGGTGTCCAGGCCCTCGGAGTGGTGCACGTCGGTGCGCTGGAGCGCACAGGGCTCCGGGGAGAAGGGCTCGGCGACCGAGGGGGCGGTGATCAGCGAGGTCGCGGCGAGTGCCGACATCGTGGTGCACACCGCCGCCGTACTGCGCAGTCTGGACCGGGGCGCCCCCGCCGCCCGGCGGCCCGCGCCGAGCCCCTTGAGGGTCTCCCGGGGAAGTCGCCTCAGAGGGAGCTGGCGCGGCACATGGACCTCCGGGTGCGGTTGACGGGACACCGCACCCAGCTTGTGCATGATTGTCGTACTACGCCCTGTTTGCCTGCACCGGATGGGTGAGCCGCCGGGAATTTCACGGGAGGCGCCCTGGTCGACACCCCGAGGACACTCACGGAACGTCACAACTGGTCGGGGGCATGTAGAACCCGTCCAGGTGTGGGCAGAAACGATCTGTCAGGGAGATCACTCGGTCCCGGACGCGGAACGGCGGCTGGAAGGGCTCGGTGGCAGCCTCTATGATCGGCACACTTTCCTGCACGAACAGAGCACGAACAGAGATCGAGGCACTGCGGGAGCGAGCGGTGAACGGAACCTCCGAAGGGCCGGCGCCCGCGGCAGACCTCGATCGGTCGGCCGTCACAGAGAGTGACAAATACCTGGCTCCTCGTACGCCGTGTACGGGGCCTCCGACCTACCACTCGGCGTTCGCGGCCGCCCCCCTCGCCATGGCCGTCGTCGACGCCGAGGGCCTGGTCGTCAGCGCCAACGACACGCTGGGCACCCTGCTCGGCACCGACCCGGCCGCGCTGGCCGGCTGCGCGGCCGCCGATCTGGTCGACCTCGTCTCGGACGCCGGAACCTGGCACGCGTACCGCGAGGTGCTGCGGGGCCGGCAGCCCCGGCTGCGCTGCACCCGGCGGCTGAAGGGAGCCGACGGGCACTCCCTGTGGGTGCAGGTGACGGTCGCGCCCCTGGCCGAGCCGGGGGAGGTGCCGGGCGGCCTGCTGCTGTCGGTCGCCGACATCAGCGCCCGGCGCGAACTCCAGGCCCGGCTGCGCCACCTCCAGATGCACGACCCGGTGACCCGGCTGCCCAACCGCGCGCTGTTCTTCGAGCGTCTGACGGCCGCGCTGGAGGCGGAGTCGTACGAGCACGGCGGCACCGGCCGGATCGGCGTGTGCTACCTGGACCTGGACGGCTTCAAGGCCGTCAACGACACCCTCGGCCACCGCGTCGGCGACCGGCTGCTGGCCGCCGTCGCCGAACGCCTCACGCGCTGCGCGGAGGACGCCGCTCACACCCGGTCCGGCGCCCCGCTGGTGGCCCGGCTCGGCGGCGACGAGTTCGCCCTGCTCGTGGAGGACTCCACGGGCACCGACCAGCTCGCCGACCTGGCCGAATCGGTCCTTGCAGCGCTCCAGGCGCCTTTCGAGCTGTGCGACCGCCGCCTCTCGGTCACCGCGTCGGTCGGCGTCGTCGAACGCCACACCGCCGGCACCACCCCCACCGCCCTGATGCAGGCGGCCGACACCACCCTCTACTGGGCCAAGGCCGACGGCCGGGCCCGCTGGACGCTCTTCGACCCCGAGCGCAACGCGAACCGCATGACCCGCCAGGCCCTGGCCGCCACGCTCCGCCCCGCCATCGAGCGCGGTGAGTTCGCCCTGGAGTACCAGCCGCTGGTCGGCATGGAGGACGGCCGGGTGCGGGGCGTCGAGGCGCTCATCCGCTGGAATCATCCTCAGTTCGGCGTACTGGCGCCGAATCGGTTCATCGCACTGGCGGAGGAGGACGGTTCGATCGTTCCCCTCGGCCGCTGGATCCTGCGCACGGCCTGCCACCAGGCCCGCCGCTGGCAGCTGGCCCACCCGGACGACCCGCCGATCTTCGTCAGCGTGAACGTGGCGGTCCGCCAGGTCTGGGACTCCGACCTGGTGGCGGACGTCGCGGCCACCCTGGAGGAGACCGGCCTGGCTCCGCACCTGCTCCAGCTGGAGCTGACGGAGTCGGCGGTGATGGGCTCCGCGGGCCGCCCGCTCCAGGCCCTCAAGGCGCTCAGCGACATGGGCGTCCACATCGCCATCGACGACTTCGGCACCGGCTACTCGAACCTGGCCTACCTCAGCCGGCTGCCGGTCTCGGTCCTGAAGCTGGACGGCGCCTTCGTACGGGGCTTCCAGTACGACAAGGTCGACACGGGGGCCGGGGCGGACGCCTCCGGGGCGAACCCGGCCGACGAGGTCATCGTCGAGGCGATGGTCCAGCTCGCCCACCGGCTCGGCCTGACCGTCACCGCCGAGTGCGTGGAAACGTCCGACCAGGCGACCCGCCTGCGCCGCATCGGCTGCGACACCGGTCAGGGCTGGCTGTACTCCCGACCGGTGGCGCCGGATCGCATCTCCGCGCTGCTGGGCCCCGCCGGGCCCGGAGCGGCCGGGGTTCAGGCAGGCGTCGGCAGCCCGTAGGCGTCCGCGATCAGCTCGTAGGAGCGCAGTCGTACGTCGCCGCCGTGGGCGTTGGCGGTGAGCATCAGCTCGTCGGCGCCGGTGCGCTTCTGGAGATCGTCGAGGCCGGACCGGACCTCGTCGGCGGTGCCGTGGATCACGTTGGAGTTCCAGGACGCCACGAACTCCTCCTCCATCGGGCTGAAGTCGTACGCCTCGGCCTCTTCCGGCGTCGGCACGAGCCCGGGGCGCCCGGTGCGCAGCCGGACCATGTTCAGCGCGGCGGCCAGCACCTGCCGGCGGGCCTCCTTCTCGTCGTCGGTCGCGAGCGCGGAGACGCCGATGAGGGCGTACGGGGCGTCGAGGACGGCGGACGGCCGGAAGGACTCCCGGTACAGGTCCAGCGCCGGGACGGTGTTCTGCGCCGAGAAGTGGTGCGCGAAGGCGAACGGCAGCCCCAGGGTGCCGGCCAGCCGGGCGCTGAAACCGGAGGAGCCGAGCAGCCAGACCGGCGGCCGGTGCGGGGACTGGACGCCACCCGGGGAGGTCGCCTGCACCGGGCCGGGCACGGCGTGGATACGGCGGTACGGGTGCCCGTCGGGGAAGTCGTCGTCCAGGAACCGGATCAGCTCGGCGAGCTGCTGCGGGAAGTCGTCGGCGCCCTCGTTCAGCCGGTCGGTGCGGCGCAGGGCGGCGGCCGTGGCCCCGTCGGTGCCGGGGGCGCGGCCGAGGCCGAGGTCGACGCGGCCGGGGGCCATGGCTTCCAGCGTCCCGAACTGCTCGGCGATCACCAGCGGGGCGTGGTTCGGGAGCATGACGCCGCCCGAGCCGAGCCGGACGCGGTCGGTGTGGGCGGCCAGGTGGGCGAGGATCACCGCGGGGGAGGAGGAGGCCACGCCGGGCATCGAGTGGTGCTCGGCGACCCAGTACCGGTGGAAGCCGCGATTCTCCGCGAGGCGTGCGATGTCCACGCTGGTCCGCAGGGCGTCGGTGGCCGTCCGGCCGGCGCCGACGGTCACCAGGTCCAGAACGGAGAGGGGGACGGGTGCGGTGCCGTGGGCCGTGCCCCGGATCTCCTCTGCGGCGTCTGCGGCCATGGTGGGGTGCCTCCTGTGTCGTGACAATCGCGCGGGTCGCTGCGCGGCGTAACAGGAGGGGGTCTCCGGTTATTCCCCGGTGGTGGTTCTGAGGGTGCTGAGGAAGGCGGTGAAGGCGGGGGTGGTGAAGGCGAGCGCGGCCCGCGCCGGATCCTTGGAGTCGCGGACGGCTGTGCGGGGGTGGAGGTGGGCGACCTCTACGCAGGCGTTGCCGTCGCCGCTGCCGGAGCAGGAGGACCTGTGCCAGTCAGCGGGCACCGTCATCGCTTGGCCTTGAGGGTGTCGAGGAAGGCGGTGAAGGCGGTGGTGGGGAAGGTGAGGGCGCCGTAGGTGCGGTCCTTGGAGTCGCGTATCGCCACCCGGTCTGGCTCGCTCGCGATTTCCACGCAGGAGTCACCGTCACCGGGGCCCGAGTAGCTGGACTTCCGCCATTTGCCGAGGGTGCTCTCCACGGGGTGCCTCACAGCCCTTTCGCCAGCTTGTGAACGAAGTCGCGCGAATGTTCGGGGTCGATCGATGCGGCCTCCACTTGTACAGCCTGAGTCAGGGACGCCACGCCACCCGGTGCTCCGCCAGGTGTGCCAGTACCGTGTGGTTCGCCTCCCAGCCGTCCGGGCTGTATCCATCGGCCGCCTCCGGCGGCGTGCCGGACTCCGTCCGGCAGGTTCGGGGGCCGGGCTGTTCGTCCGTCCGATGGCGCCGGGAGGGGAACGGTCAGGGGCGCCACGCCATCCGGTGCTCCGCCAGGTGTGCCAGTACCGTGTGGTTCGCCTCCCAGCCGTCCGGGAACTTCACCAGCGTTCCCAGCTGGACCGGCTCCGTGGACGGATAGTCGTCCAGCAACTCGCTCACCCCCTCCCGGCAGACCACGATGCACGCGTGCCGGTGCCGGGAGGCCAGGACGCACAGGCGGCCCGTCTCCAGGTGGAAGGCGGTGGCATCGGGGCGGCCGGAGAGCGGGTGGAGGACGACGGTGACGTCGTACTCGCGGCCCTGGAGCCGGTTCGCCGTGTCCACCGTCACCTCGGTCACCCCGAGGTCGGCCAGCGCGCCCCGAACCGCCGCCGCCTGGTCCCGGTGCGCCGTGCCGACGGCGATACGGCCGGCGGTCAGGGGGACGGGGTCGGGTGACCGTTCGGACGTTGCCCTGCCCTCCCGGTCCAGGAGCCGCCGGACCACCGCCGCCACCGCCCGTACGGCCTCCGGATCGGTGCGTGGCGTGTGACCGGCGGGCAGCTCCAGCAGACCCCAGCCCGAGCGGGCGGCCTCGTCGATCACCTGGTCGGGGCCCGAACCGTCCGACGCCACCGTGAAGGACAGATGCCGGTCGCCGTGGTCCGTGCCGCTGCGGAACGGCGTGTACGGGTAGAACGCGCCGGAGACCAGCCGTGCCGCCGACGCCGGGAGCCGCCACGACACCGGCAGCCGGTGCTGCGGCAGGCCCGGGTTGTGGGCGAGGAGTGTCGTCACCGCGGAGGCCGACGGGTCGTACGACAGGCCGGCCCACTGCTCGCTGCCCACCGTCGCGAACGGGTCCAGCTGACCCGGGTCGCCCACGAACAGCGCCCGCTCGAACAGCCCGGCGACCGCCAGCAGCGAATCCGAGCGCATCTGGTACGCCTCGTCGACGATCGCGTGCCGCCACGGCTCGTCCACCGTGACGTGCGCCCACTTCGCGGCAGTCGACAGGACGACGGCCTGCCCGGCGAGATCGGCGGCCTTCGCCGACTTGCGTACGTTCGCCAGGTCGTCGAGCGCCTTGTCGTACGGGTCGGCGTCACTGCTGTGCAGGCGGCCCACCGGCAGGTCGGGGTTCTTCTCGGCGAGGCGCAGGACCAGGTCGTCGACCTGGGCGTTGGTCTGCGCCACGACCATCAGGGTCCGGCCGGCCTCGGCCAGCTCCAGCGCCGCCCGGACGACCAGCGTGGACTTGCCGGCGCCGGGCGGGGAGTCGACGACGACACCGCGCTCGGTGCCGTGCAGGGTGTCGTGGAGGATCGCGGCGGTGGCGCGGGCGGCTTCGGCGCCCGGGTCGAAGCCGGCCTCGACGGGGGCGTCGAATCCGGCCTCGGCGGCGGCGGTGGCCTCGGCGGTCACAGGATGTCCTCCTCCGTCCGGGCGTCGGCGGGCTCCGGTACGGCGGCCGTCTCGCCGGGCGGCCCGCCGTGCGTCCACGGGGTCTGGTCCGGGTCGGGCAACTTCGCCCCGCCCCGCTGCTCGTGCTCGAAGAGGGTGAAGCAGACCAGGTCGCCCTTCTCGGGCACCGACCCGGCCTCGGGCTCCTTGCCGCGGCCCATCTTGTCGACGATCCGCAGGACCAGTCCGCCCTCGTCCCCGTCCGCACCGGCCGGTCCGACGTACTCCGCCGCCTGCGGCTTGCCGCCCAGCGACCGGTAGACCTTCACGCGCTCGCCCAGGTGCGGGCGGTCGTCCGTGCGGACCGTGACCAGCGGGCGCGGACTGGGCCGCTTGCTCTCGCTGTACGCCATGACCACGTCGGTGACCTCCCCGGCGAACGCCTCGCCGGACAGCCGCCGCCCGGCCATCACCAGCGGATCGTCCAGCGCCTCCTGGGCCTCCAGCCGGGCCTGTTCACGCTCGCGCGTGGCGAGCTTGTTCGCCGCGGTCACCGCGTCGTCCCGGCGCGGCTGCGGGGGCTCGCCGGACAGGACGCGGTCGCGGTGCGACGTGAACGACCAGCGGTCGCGGGTCCAGCGGTCTTCGACATGCGGTCCGGCGGGCAGCTCCCGCAGCAGGTCCAGGCCCCGCCACACCGTGTCCCAGGTGGGCCGCGTACGGCTCTCGACCAGGGTGCGGATCTCCCGCTCGGCGGCGGTGAGCGCGCCGAGCCGTTCGTCGGCCTCCAGGCCGTCCTCGGCGGCGGCGAGCGCGGTGCGGGCACGGTCGTAGCGTTCGATGGCGGGGGCGAGCAACTTGTTGTCGAAGGCCGGGTCGGTGGCCGGGCCCGCGGGCGGGCACAGCAACTGGCCGTCGGCGTCGCGTGCGAGTTCGGCCCGCCGTGCGGCCTGCGCGCCGGTCAGCCCCTCGCCGTCGGCCTCCGGGGCGATCCAGGCCAGCAGCGCCCCCAGGTGCTGGTCCTCCAGCGTGGACTGCCCCGTCGCCCAGTGCCGGCCCAGCAGGTCGGTCATGGCCAGGAGGAGCGAGGAGCCGGGGACCCGGGCCCGCTCGCCGTAGTGGGTCAACCACCGGCCGAGCAGCGGCACCCTCGGCGGCGCGGGGTGCGGCGTCTCCGGGTCCTGCTCCGCCGTACGCCGGAAACGCATCGACCGGCCGAGCAGCCGTACGAAGTCGACGCCGGCACGGCTCGGCACGATCAGCTGCGCCGCGTCCGCGCACAGGTCGACCTCGACCTTGACCCGCTTGCCCGTCTCCGGGTCGGTCTCGGTGCGCTCGGCGGCCTCGACGCTGTCGGCGTACGCCTCGACGTGCGGCAGCACGATGCCGGCCAGCTCGGCCAGGAACGCGAAGCGCAGGTCGCGGTCGCGGGGCTGCGGCACGACCAGCAGGTGCGGCGCGTCCCGGTCGGTGCCGACCAGGGCGCCGAGCGGGGCACCGGCCTCACCCGCGGTGATCAGCGGCACGAAGACCAGCGGACGGTCGGACAGGTGCCGGTGCCGGACGGTGGCCGCGGGCTGGGCGTGTCCGGTGCGCACGGCCTCCAGGCGGGCGAGCGTCGTGATCAGTGACACCCGGCCACCCCGCTCCCGCCGACCCCACCGAGCCCGCTCCCGCCGGCCGCGGTGCCGGACGCCGCGAGTGCCTCCGCACGCAGCCGAGCCGCCCTGCGCAGGGCGGCCACCACCGGGTCGTCCGGGTCGCCGGCCTCCCCGCGGGCCGCCGCCAGCACGTCCTCCACCGTCGACAGACCGCCGAGCTCCGCCCGGACCGGGCGGCCCAGCGAGGTCACCGCGCCGGCCTCACGGGACCGGGCGCGGCAGTGGAAGGCCAGCTCGCAGGCGGACAGGCACTCGGGCGCGTACGTCGCCGGGACCGCCTCGACCGCGGCCGTCAGCTCCTCGGCCGGCAGCTCGGGCGAGAAGCAGACGCCCTCGGGGAGCGCGTCGGCGATGGTCTCGATGCGGGTCAGGCGGGCCAGCTGGCGGTCGGTGACCGCGCGCTGCTTGCGCACGTCGACGGCGGAGGCGGTGGGCAGGTTGGAGAAGTCCTTGGGACAGACCAGGAGCACACGGTGGCGCACGCGCGGGGCGGGGTCCAGGCGGGCGGCGACCCGCTCCAGGGCAAGCACGTACACCGCGGCCTGCCGCGCGGCGGCGCCGACCTTCGCCGGGTCGGCGGAGCCGTCCAGCATGGGGAAGGACTTGATCTCGACGACCGTCCAGCTGCCGTCCGGGTGCACCACCACGGCGTCCGGCTCCAGGAAGGCGGGGGAACCGGCGACGTCGAGGGCGAGCATCGGGTGGTCGAGGAGCGTCCAGGTCCCGGGCGTGCCGGCGGCCTCCCGCAGGGCCAGCGACGTCCGGGCCGCGCGGCCCTCGGGGCCGGTCGCGGACAGGTCGGGCGCATGCGCGCCGGCGGGCGGTTCGGCGCCCCGGTCCAGCTTCTCGTGCACGAGCCGCAGCAGCTCGGCGCCACCGTCCGCCTTGACCCGCGCCTCGAAGGCGTTGCCCCGCATGAACGCGAACTGCGACTGTCCGAAGACCGACGGCGAGCCCAGCGCGCTCGCGAGCGAGGCCTTGTCCACTCCGGCACCGTCGAGGATCGCGCGCCGGCGGCACCCGGGGTTGGCGGCGAGGGCGGCCAGGGCCCGCGCGTCCAGCGCCTTGGCCGGTACGTCGGGACCGCGCAGCTCAGCGAGCCGGTGCCGGAGTCTCGTCCCCCGCGTCCGCGGGGGAGGGGTCCGGCTCGGCTCCTGGTCCGAACCGCTGCTCGCGCTGCCGTGGGAATCGCTCACCCGCGGAAGTCTGGCATCCACCACTGACAATCGTGGAACTCGCGTCGGCCGGGGCCTGTGCGGCCGGTGTGAAACGGGCCGCGATCCGGGTCCGCACCCGGTCCGCCGTCCGCAGCACGTACGGCGTCAGCAGCAGTCCCGCGCCCATCACGGCCGCGCCCGCGACCGCGTCGAGGAAGTAGTGGTTGGCGGTGCCCATCACCACGATCGTGGTCACCAGCGGGTAGACGACGCCGGCCACCTTCGTCGTGCGCGTGCCGCCGTAGCGCCACAGCATCACCCCGCACCACAGCGCCCAGCCCACGTGCAGGCTCGGCATGGCCGCGTACTGGTTGGTCATCCCGCCCAGGCCGCGCGGCGCGCTCGCCTCGCCGCCCCACCAGCCGTACGAGCTGTACTGGGCCATCGTGTCGACGAAGCCGTGGCTCGCGTCCAGCAGCCGGGGCGGGCAGGTCGGCAGCAGGGTGAAGCCGATGAGGCCGATGAACGTGGACGTCATCAGCCAGGTACGGGCTGCCCGGTACCGCACGGCGCGCGAGCGGAAGATCCAGATCAGGAGCGCGGGGGTGACCAGGTAGTGCAGCGACGCGTACCAGAAGTCGGCCGGTATGCCGATCCACGGCTCGCGGGTGAAGAGGCGGTTGAGCGGGTGCTCCGCGTTGAGCAGCAGCACCTTCTCTATGCGCAGGATGGCCAGGCCGTGGTCGACCGCGTCGGTGACGTCACCCCGGACCATGAGCCGGCCCGCGGAGTAGAAGGCGTAGACGAGGAGGATGAGCGGCAGTTCGGTCCACCAGCGCAGTCGAGTTTTCGGGGCCGCCTCGGTGCCCGGTGTCTCGGTGTGCGGCAATCCGATCGCCCTCCCCCTTCGTTCTCGCGCGCGCCTGGTCCGACACGGACGTGACACTCTACGGCCTTGGTGCACCCCGCTTCACTGGGCGCCCTCGGCCCTGATAGACGCCGGGATCGCCCGCCGGGTTGCCCGCGCGCGGCGTGCGCGATGATGGGGTGAACCCCTCAGACATTTCTCCCGGAAAGGCCCCTCCATGGCACCGCGCATCCTGCTGGCCCGGCACGGACAGACGGAGTGGTCGCTGTCCGGCAGACACACCGGCAGGACCGACGTGCCGCTCCTGGAGGAGGGCAGGCGCGGCGCCAAGCTGCTCGGCGAGCGGCTGCACCGGGCGCCGCTGGACGGGCTGCCCGGCGTCGAGGTGCGCACCAGCCCGCTGTCCCGCGCGCGT
The DNA here is from genome assembly GCF_042744565.1 of Streptomyces sp. NPDC058812. NCBI lineage: Bacteria > Bacillati > Actinomycetota > Actinomycetes > Kitasatosporales > Streptomycetaceae > Streptomyces > Streptomyces sp. NPDC058812. The sequence continues at coordinate 656,411 of NZ_JBHYOB010000001.1, read as the reverse complement.
GAGACCTGCGAGCTCGCCGGATTCGGTGAGCGGGCCCGGGCCTGGGACACGCTGATGGAGTGGGACTACGGGGCGTACGAGGGCATGACGCCGGACGAGATCCACGCCGTCCGGCCCGGCTGGCTGATCTGGCGGGACGGGGTGCCCGAGGGGGAGAGCCTGGCGGACGTCACCGCGCGCGCGGACGAGGTCGTCGCGTGGGCGCGTGAGGCGGACCGCGACGTGCTCGTCTTCGCCCACGGGCACATTCTCCGGTCGATCGGGGCGCGGTGGCTGGGGCTGCCGCTGGACTTCGCGGCACGGATACGGCTGAATCCGACGTCGCTGTCGGTGCTGGGGTGGGCGTACGGGGAGCCGGCGCTGGAGAGCTGGAACGACCTGGGGCACCTGGCGGGCTGACGCGTGGGTGCCGGCGCCGGCGCGGTGGGTGCGCTGCCCGGCGGTGCGGGGTGCCTCCCCCACTCCCGGCTTCGCTCGAGCGGAGGGACCCCCACCGCCCACCCGTGCCGCCCCTGGGGGTACCTCCCAGGCCGTTCAGGCACTGGGGGAGGCACGACTGCCCGCGGCTGGGGGAGTGGTGACCGGGTCACGCCGTTCGTGGCAGGGCCGCGTGACGGTCCAGGAAGGCCGAGACCTCCGAGGCCCGCCGGTGCGGGAGGAGCACCCGTGCCGTCGCGGACAGCATCGTGTGGACGCGTGACGACTGGACCTCGCCCAGCAGGTCCAGAACCCGCATGCCCGCCCCCGCCGCCTCGTCGGGCCGGCCGCCGCGCGCCAGGTCGTCCGCCAGTTCCGCCGAGTACAGCGCGAGGTTCCGGGTGAAGTGCGGGTCCTGCAGCTCGGCCGCCCGGCGCGCGTGCCGGGCCGCCCGGGGCCAGTCGCCCAGCGTGGACCAGCACTGGGCCTCCAGTCCTTCCAGCTCGGCCGCGCCGTAGAAGCTCATCCACTCGGGGTCGGCGTCCGAGGGGCCCCGCCCGAAGAAGGCCTGCGCGCGGGCCAGCGCCTGCTCGCAGCCGACGCGGTCGGCCAGCCCCGCCCACCCGCCCGCCTCGCGCAGCGCCAGCAGGGACATCAGCCGGGCCGAGCCCAGCGGGCGGGCGGCACGCTGCGCGGCCTGGGCCGCCCGTACCGCCTCACGCGGACGCCCGGCGTCGCGGGCCAGGAACGCCATGTTGCAGAAGGCGTGCGCCTCCAGCCCCGCGTCGCCGGTCATCCGGGACGTGGCGAGTGCCTCGGCGTAGTGGGAGCGCGCGTCGTCGAAGCGCCCGGAGTCGTGCGCCAGCCAGCCCACGGAGATCGCCAGTTCACCGGCGCCCGAGTAGAGCCGGTCCGCCGTCGCCTGCCGGGTCGCGCCGGCGTCCAGCAGCGCGTACGCGGTACGCAGCGGGGCCGCCGCGCGCCGGTAGAGACCGTCGGCGCCGTGCCGGTCGTCGAGCAGCCGGATCCGGCGGACGGCTTCTTCGAGGGCGCTCGCGTCGCCCGCCCCTGCCCGGCGCACGGGGCGTTGAGCCGCCGCGGCGTCGAGAGCGGGCCCCAGGGGGCCCAGCGAGGCGGCGGCCACCGTGGCACCGCTCGTCATGAATGCGCGACGCAGCACGTCGCTCTCCTCGTTGTTGTCGTGCGTGTCGTACGGGTACTGCGTGTTGTGCGGGTCGTGCGTGTCCTGCGTCTCATACGGCTCGCCCGCGCCCCGCTTCTCACTTGTGGCGCGCGGAGACCCTTCGGTGTACGCCGGGGGCGCGTCCTGCGCGGTGTGCGCCCGGCGCCCGCGTACCGACGAGCGGGGCGCGAACCCCAGGTCGGTGAGCGTGCGACCGGGGAACATGTGCAGGAACACCCGCTCGTACGCGTAGTTGGGGCAGCGGATCTCGCCCGCCTCGACCCGGCCGATGTAGCGCGCGTCACAGCTGACCCGCTCGCCGATCTCGCGCGCGGCCCGGCGCACCGCCGCCGCGAACTCGGCCGGCGAGCGCCTGCCGCGCAACCGCCGGAAGGCGAGGTTCGGCCGCGCTGGCCGATCGGGCTGGGCGGAGGTCACCGTTGACGACGCCATGGCCGGGTCCTCTCGTGCGAACCGTCGAACCATGCCGGGACAGGAGCGAGTTATAGGGGTTTCTCCGTTTGTCGGCCCTGTTTCCGGCGAGCAAGAACGTACCTGCTGTGACGGAGTGACCACGCGGTGTTTGGCTACAAACCGGATATCTCATCCACGATCTGCCATGAAGTGCCATCCTTTGCGGCTGACTTGTGCCGTAGCCGTTGACGGTCCGACGCGTTGAACCCTGTGGACCGGGAGGCCCCCGACTCTCGACCCGCTCGTCCAAGGAGGAGTTCCGTGGTGGAGGCCGGGATGGATACCAGACGGATCAGCGATCCCCCCTGCGAAGCCTGCGACGTCGTCACCGTGCCGACCCGGCAGGGTCTGGAGGCGGTCGACATCCTCAGAAGGGGCGCCGGTGAGGGAGTGGGCCCCGTGATCCACGACGACGGCTGCGACACCCTGGGGTTCCTGGTGCCCCCGGGCACGGCCGCCGCCTGGGACGTGCCCGGAAGCACCTGCACGGAGACGGACGGCCGCGGACTGAGCCTCGACCTGGCCCCCGAGCCGCCCGTGGAGGGCTCTGACTGGCTGCTGCCGCCCGGCGAGGCGGACCTGGCGACCGACCCCGCGGTACTGCGGGCCGCGCTGGGCGAGGCGGCCCGGCTGATCGAGGCCGCGGACAGCTGCAGCTAGGTGTGCTGTCCGGCGGAGCAGGTCGCAGGAGAGCGACGGCGCCCCGATCCAGCCGTACGGCGTTGTCCCGGTGCGCCGATAATGGGCCGATGGGAAAGTCCAGGAACGCCCGCCGCGGGCGCGCTGCCGCCGAAGCCGTCGCCGAGAACGTCGACGGCGGGCTCGCCGAGCTGATCCCGGACCGGGAGCGGAGCCGGGCCTGGACGCTGCTGATCGACGGTGCCCCGCAGTCGCACGTCGACCTCGACGACCCGGCGTACCTGTCCTTCGAGTACCAGCGCCGCCTCGGGCACGTCATCGACCTGGCCGTCCCGCCGGGCAAGCCCGTGCAGGCCGTGCACCTCGGCGGCGGCGCCTTCACCCTCGCCCGCTACGTCGCCGCCACCCGCCCCCGCTCCACCCAGCAGGTCGTCGAGAAGGACGCCGGCCTCGTCCAGCTGGTCCGCCGGGATCTTCCCCTGGACCCCGGCGCGCGGATCCGGGTGCGCTCCGCCGACGCCCGCGCCGGGCTGGCCAAGGTGCCCGACGGCTGGGCACAGCTGGTCGTCGCGGACGTCTTCAGCGGGGCCCGCACCCCGGCCCATCTGACGTCCACCGAGTTCCTCGACGAGGTCCGGCGCGCGCTCGCGCCCGGCGGGGTCTTCGCCGCCAACCTCGCCGACGGTCCGCCGCTCGCCCATCTGCGCGGCCAGATCGCCACCGCCGCCGACCGCTTCCCGGAACTCGCCCTCGTCGCCGACCCGGCCGTGCTGCGCGGCAAACGCTTCGGCAACGCGGTCCTCGTCGCCTCCGACCACCCGCTGCCGGTCGCCGAACTCACCCGCCGCGCCGCCTCCGACCCGCACCCCGCGCGCGTGGAACACGGCCGCGCGCTGACCGACTTCACCGGCGGCGCGGTACCCGTGACGGACGCGGCGGCGGTGGCCTCCCCGGCGCCGCCCCCGTCCGTCTTCCAGTGACTCAGTAGCTGCCGATCTCCACCCGCGGCGGCCCGTCGTGCCAGGTGCAGAACACCGACACCCGGTCCGCGCCCGAGGTGAACTCCACCCGGATCCACGACTCCGTCTTCCACACCTGCATCGACCAGCCCGCACCCGGCGTCGCCGACACCAGGGACGCGGACGACGTACCGAGGTCGAAGACCGCACGGCCGCCGGCGGTGTCGTAACTCCTGACCCGGCCGGACGTGGTGGGCGAGGGACTCGCCGGAGCCTCGGCGGAGGCGGACGGCGCGGTCCGCGACGGGGTGGGGGACGGCTCGTCGGGGGTCCCGCTCGGCTCCGGCGAGGGACTGCCCGACGGCGACGGCCGCCTGGTGGACGAGGCCGACGACCCCGAACCTCCGGCGTCCTCCGACTCCCGAGCCTCCCGCACGGACGCGTCGGCCGCCGTGATGGGCAGGGCGCGGGGGCGGTCGTAGGCCGTGCCCGCCATCACCGTGTGGACGCCCCACCAGGACAGCGTGACCGCCGCGCCGGTGGCGAGCAGCCAGGCGAGTACGTGTACGAGTCCTCTGCGCATCGCGGCCATACTGCCTCACGGGTCCCACGCGTGTCGCCCGAACCGGGGCGGCACGGGGGCGGACCGGAGTTGTCCACAGGCTCGCACCGGGCTCACTCGCATGGCGTACGGTGCCGCCCATGGCAAGTGTGCTCGTGGTCGAGGACGACCAGTTCGTACGCTCGGCGCTCATCCGGCATCTGACCGACGCCTCGCACACCGTGCGCAGCGTCGGCACGGCACTGGAGGCGCTGCGCGAGGTCGCCCATTTCCGTTTCGACGTGGTGATCCTCGACCTCGGACTGCCCGACCTGGACGGCTCCGAGGCGCTGAAGATGCTGCGCGGCATCACCGACGTACCGGTGATCGTCGCCACCGCCCGGGACGACGAGGCGGAGGTCGTACGGCTGTTGAACGCGGGCGCGGACGACTACCTCACCAAGCCGTTCTCCGTCGAGCACCTGTCGGCCCGGATGGCGGCCGTACTGCGCCGTGCCCGGACCGGCCCCGCCGAGGCGGCCCCGTCGACCGTCATCCAAGTCGGCGGCCTCACCGTCGACCCGCTGCGCCGCCAGGCCGAACTGGACGGCGCCCGGCTCGACCTGACCCGCCGCGAGTTCGACCTGCTCGCCTTCCTGGCCGGCCGGCCGGGAGTCGTCGTCCCCCGCAAGGAACTGCTCGCCGAGGTCTGGCAGCAGTCCTACGGCGACGACCAGACCATCGACGTCCATCTGTCCTGGCTGCGGCGCAAGCTCGGCGAGACCGCGGCCCGGCCGCGCTACCTGCACACCCTGCGCGGCGTCGGCGTGAAGCTGGAGCCGCCCACGGGGCTTCCCGGAACGGAGCCGCCGCGATGAGATGGGCCCTGGTCAAGGTGTCGCTGGCGGTCACCGCGATGGTGGTGGTCGCCTTCGCGGTCCCGCTCGGACTGGTCATCCGGGAGATGGCCCGGGACCGCGCCTTCTCCAACGCGGAGCGGGAGGCGGCCGCCGTCGCCCCCGCACTGTCCATCACCACCGACCGCGAGCAGTTGGAGCGCGTCGTCGCCTCCGCGGGCTCGGACGCCGGGATGGCCGTGCACATACCGGCCTCCGGTGCCGAAACCGGGGGCGGCACCGACATCGGCCGGCAACGCGCCACCGACGAGGACATCGCCGCCGTACGCGAGATGGGCCGCGCCTCCACCACGGAGGTGGCCGGCGGCTCCACGCTGCTCCAGCCGGTCGCGCTCAGCTCCGGCGAGATCGCCGTCGTCGAGGTCTACGTCCCCGAGTCCGAGGTCACCAACGGCGTCGGCACGGCCTGGGCGGTGCTCGCCGCGGTCGGTGCCGCCCTGATCGTCGGCTCGGTCGCGGTCGCCGACCGGCTGGGCGTACGGATGGTGCGGCCCGCGCAACGCCTGGTCGAGGGCGCGCACGAGCTGGGGGAGGGCAAACTGGGCGCGCGGGTGCCGGAGGAGGGACCGAACGAACTGCGCCTCGCGGCGGTCGCGTTCAACTCCATGGCGGACCAGGTCGTCCAGCTGCTGGCCAACGAACGGGAGCTGGCCGCCGACCTGTCCCACCGTCTGCGTACCCCGCTGACCGTGCTGCGGCTCAACGCGGCCTCGCTCGGCGACGGGCCGGCCGCCGACCAGACCCGGGCCGCCGTCGAGCAGTTGGAGCGCGAGGTCGACACGATCATCCGCACCGCCCGGGACGCCAAACCGCAGACGGCCGCGGCCGGCCCCGGCGCCGGGTGCGACGCGGCCGAGGTGGTGCGTGAGCGGATGGGGTTCTGGTCCGCGCTCGCCGAGGACGAGGGCCGCAAGTGGCGGGTGGCCGGCGCCGACCGGCCGGTGCGCGTACCCGTGGCACGCGCGGATCTGGCCGCCTCCCTCGACGCCCTGCTCGGCAACGTCTTCCGGCACACCGCCGAGGGCACGGCCTTCGCCGTCGACCTGCACAACGGCGAGGACGCGGTGATCGTCCTGGTCTCGGACGCGGGTCCCGGCATACCCGACCCCGCCGCGGCGATGGCCCGGGGCCGGGGCTCGGGCAATGACGGGTCGACCGGGCTCGGCCTGGACATCGTGCGCCGGCTGGCGGAGTCGACGGGCGGGGACGTACGGATCGGCTCCTCCGTGCTCGGCGGCACCGAGGTGCGGATCTGGATCCAGTTGGACGGGCGGGCGGCGCCGGCACGTCAGCGCGGGCACCGGGGGTCGGTGCGCCGCCGCAGGCAGTCCCGGCCGGCCGCGACCATTGACCGGTCCCGATCCCTTCCTTGAGCCCACCCTCCTTCGCCGCCTACAACTGCCCCCCCGCGCACCCCACAGGCCGGGGCGCGGAACCCCCCGTGGAATGCCGCGCCCCGCCCCTCCACCGCCCCAGCCCACGGGGGCGGCGGTCTACTCGGCCGACTCCACCGGCGGCAGCGTCGCCGTGCGGGCCGCGCGCCCGTACCAGAGGGCGCTCGACTTCGGGGTGCGCTGCTGGGAGACGTAGTCGACGTACACCGCGCCGAACCGCTTCTCGTAGCCGTAGGCCCACTCGAAGTTGTCCAGCAGGGACCACAGGTAGTAGCCGCGGACGTCGGCCCCGTCGGCGATGGCCCGGCGGACCGCCCGGAGGTGGCCGTCCAGGTAGGCGACCCGCTCGGGGTCGTGGACCGTGCCGTCCGCGCCGGGCTTGTCGTCGTAGGCGGCGCCGTTCTCGCTGATGTACAGCGGCAGGCCGGGAGCCTCGCGGCTGTAGCGCATGATCAGCTCGTGCAGGCCGGTCGGGTCGACGCTCCAGCCCATCTCCGTACGGTCGCCCGGCGGCTGGTGGAACGCCACGTCGTCCGCGGCCGGCCACGGCGAGTGGTCGCTCGAGCCGTGTCCGTCGGCGCGCGGCACGCGCGAGTCCGCGTCCGCCGCCGACACCACGGTGGGCGTGTAGTAGTTGAGGCAGATCGCGTCCAGCGGTTGGCGGATCAGGCCGAGGTCGCCGTCCTCGACGTGCGACCAGTCGGTCACCGACGCCGTCGCCTCCAGCAGGGTCCCCGGATAGGCGCCGTGCAGGATCGGGCCGTGGAAGATCCCGCCGGACAGGTCGTCGATCTTCCGCGCCGCCGCCAGGTCCGCGGGCCGCTGCGACAGCGGCCGGACCACGGAGGTGTTGAGGCTGATCGCCACCGAGTTGCGGGCCGGCATCACCGAACGCAGGGCCACCGTGCCCAGGCCGTGCGCCAGGTTCAGGTGGTGCGCGGCGCGCAGCGACGCCGCCGGGTCGGTACGGCCGGGGGCGTGCACCCCGGAGGCGTAGCCCAGGAAGGCGGCGCACCACGGCTCGTTGAGCGTGATCCACTGCTCGACCCGGTCGCCGAGCGCCTCGCCGACGATCTGCGCGTACTCGGCGAACCGGTACGCCGTGTCCCGCTCGGGCCAGCCGCCCGCGTCCTCCAGCTCCTGCGGCAGGTCCCAGTGGTAGAGGGTGACGGCCGGCTTGATCCCGGCGGCCAGCAGCTCGTCCACCAGACGTCGGTAGAAGTCCAGGCCGCGCTGGACCGCGGGGCCGCGGCCGGTCGGCTGCACCCGGGGCCAGGAGACGGAGAAGCGGTAGGCGCCCAGACCCAGCTCGGACATGAGCGCCACGTCGTCGCGGTAGCGGTGGTAGTGGTCGACAGCGATGTCACCGGTCTCGCCACCGGCCGTCTTCCCCGGCGTATGGCTGAAGGTGTCCCAGATCGAGGGGGTACGGCCGTCCTCCCGCACCGCGCCCTCGATCTGGTACGCCGAGGTCGCGGCGCCCCACAGGAAGGCGGGGGGGAAGGTCACCGGGGTCACCGGCGTTGCGGACTCAAGCATGGAAGCGCTCCCATAGCAGGTCGTGACGGGTCATGAGAGACCGGCGTGTAGTAATGGCGAGGGGGGAGGGCGGGGTCGGGGCGACTGTGACCCGGCCCCCGAGGTGGGGTGTCAGCCCTTGACGGCGCCCTGCATGATGCCGCCCACGATCTGCTTGCCGAAGATCGCGAAGACCAGCAGCAGGGGCAGCGTGCCGAGCAGCGCGCCGGCCATGATCAGTGCCTGGTCGGGGGTGAAGCCGCGGCCGAGGCCCGCCACCGCGACCTGCACGGTCGGGTTGCCGTTCTGCGTCAGCACCAGGAACGGCCACAGGAAGTCGTTCCACACCTGCACGAACGTCAGCATGCCGAGCACGGCCATCGCGGGCCGGGCCGTCGGGAACACCACGTGCCAGATCACCCGCCAGCTGCTGGCGCCGTCCACGCGGGCGGCCTCGATGATCTCGTCCGGCAGCGCCTGGAGCAGGTACTGCCGCATGAAGAACACGCCGAACGCGCTGACCAGGGACGGGAAGATCACCGCCTGGAGCTGGTCGGACCAGTCCAGCTCGGCGACCATCATGTACAGCGGGATGACGCTGAGCTGCGGCGGCACCATCATCGTGCCGACCACGACCAGCATCAGCGCGTTGCGCCCCCGGAACCTCAGCTTGGCGAAGGCGAAGCCGGCGATCGTCGCCATGAAGACGACGGTGGCCGAGGAGATCCCCGCGACGATCGTGGTGTTGAGGATCGCCTCGCCCATGTTGGCGTCGGTCCAGGCGATCTCCAGCTTGTCGAACAGGTTGGCGCCGAACCAGAGCGGCGGCGGGGTCTGGGCCAGGCGCTGGTTGTCGCGGGAGGCGGCGATCGCCGTCCACACCAGCGGGAACAGCGAGCCGAGCGTGAACACGGCGAGGATGATGTACGCGATCGGTCCGGCGTGCAGCTGCCCGCCGGCGCGGGACGCCTTGGACCGGCGGCGCCGCCGGGGAGGTTCGGGCACCGGCTCGGCCGGGGGTTTCGTCAGGGTCGTCGTCACGGCCGGTTCTCCTTAACTACTGGCGCGCAGCCGGCGCGAGATGACGTAGTTGACGAGCCCGATCACGATGAGGATCAGGAACATCGTCCAGGCGATCGCGGAGGCGCGGCCCAGGTGCTGGTTGACCCAGCCCTGCTCGTACAAGTACAGGCCGAGCGTCTGGAACTGGTGCTGGCCGCCGCCCGAGGCGCCCTTGTTGGCGTCGAACAGCAGCGGCTCACCGAACAGCTGCGAGGCGCCGATGGTCGACACGACGACCGTGAACAGGATCGTCGGACGCAGCGCGGGCAGCGTGACGTGGATGAACTGCCGCCAGCGGCTGGCACCGTCCAGCGCCGCCGACTCGTACAGGTCCTGCGGGATCGCCTGCATCGCCGCCAGGTAGATCAGCGCGTTGTAGCCGGTCCAGCGCCAGATGACGATCGACGAGACGGCGAACTGGGACGCCCACTTGTCGTTCTGCCAGTCGACCTTGCCCAGGCCCACCGAGTCGAGGACCCAGTTGATCATGCCGTAGTCGCGGCCGAAGAGCAGCACGAAGACCAGCGCGGCGGCGGCGATCGACGTGGCGTACGGCGCGAGCATGATGACCCGGTAGAAGGTGGAGCCGCGCAGCTTGTAGTTGAGGATGTGCGCCAGGCCCATCGCCATCATCAGCTGCGGCACCGTGGAGATGATGCCGATGGTCAGCGTGTTCTTCGCGGCGTTCCAGAAGAAGTCGTCGTCGAAGATCCTGGTGTAGTTGTCCAGGCCCGTCCACGCCATGTCGGTGGGCGCCGTCAGCTCCACCGTGTGCAGCGAGGCCCAGCCGGTGTAGATCAGCGGGAACAGGCCGAACGCGGCGAAGAACACGAAGAACGGGGCGACGAACGCGTACGGGCTCCAGCGCATGTCGCGCTGCCAGCGGCGGGAGAGCCGGGCCCGTTTCCTGGCCGCCTCGGGGGAGACCGCTTCACCGGGCGGTCGGCCCGGGGCCGCGCCCCCCTTCGCGGGGGGCGCGGCGGTGTCGTGCCGGGTGGTCATTCCGGTCACTTCTCCAGGTTGTTGTCGATGGTCTTGGTGGCGTTCTCCCAGGCCTCCTCGGGCGACTTGCCCTGGGTGACGAGGATGACGCCGTTGTCGGTCAGACCCTGCTGGATGATCTGGTCCTTCGGGCCGATCACCTGGGCCGGGATGGCCTCGGCGGCCTTGGCGAAGATGTCACCGATCGGCGCGGCACCGGTCATCTCGTTCTTCGCGTCCGTCACCTGCGGCAGCTTGTACGCGGCCGGTGCGCTCGGGAAGCTGCCCTGCACGGCGAACAGCTTGGCCTGCTGCTCCGGCGCGGTCAGCCAGGCGACCAGCTTCTGCGCCTCCTTGACGTTCTTGCCACTCTTGGGCACGCCCAGGAAGGAGCCGCCCCAGTTGCCGGACTTCGGCGCCACGGCCACGTCCCACTTGCCGGCCGCCTCGGGCTGCGACTTGCCCTTGATGGTGCCGATCATCCACGGCGGACAGGCGACGGTGGCGAACAGGTTGTTGGAGATGGTCTGCTCCCAGGCCGGCTGGAACTGGGTCTGCGCCTGGACCAGGCCCTTCTCCGCCGCCTCCGCGGTCAGGTCGAAGGCCGCCTTGACGGCCGGGTTGCTCTTGTAGATGACCTCGCCGGAGGAGTCGTAGAACTTCTCCTCCTCACTGCTGAGGATGGCGTTGATCAGACCACCGGGGGAGTCCATGAAGTAGGTGTCCTTGCCGGCACCCTTCTTGTACTTCTCGCCGGCCTCGACGAACTTCTTCCAGTCCCCGGCCCACAGCGCGCCGACCTCGTCGCGGTCGGTCGGCAGGCCCGCCTTCTCGAAGAGGTCCTTGCGGTAGCAGATGGCCATCGGGCCGATGTCGGTGCCGAGCCCGACCGCCTGGCCCTCCTTGGTGACGCCCTGCTTCCACTTCCAGTCCAGCCAGCTGCTCGGCTGGACGCCCTCGACCTTGGCCATGTCGACGAACTTGTCCGCCTGGGTCTCGACGACCTCGGCGATGTTGCCGACCTCGATGGCCTGGACGTCCTGAAGGCCGCTCTCGGTGGTGAGGTGGTTGACCAGAGCGGGGTAGTAGTTCTCGTTCCGCTCGGTGACGGTCTCCTCGACGTTGATGTCGGGGTTGAGCTTCTCGTACTCCTCGTAGAGGCCGGCCTCCTTGAAGCCCATGGTGCCGAACAGGCCGAGGGTGATGGTGGTCTTGCCGCTGCTGTCGCCCGACGACGTGCTGTCCTCGTCGTTGCCGTCGTCGGCGCAGCCGGCCAGCAGCCCGGCGCCCAGCGACGCGATGGCCGCGACGACCACCGCCTTGCGGGCGGATCGATTACGTGCTGCTCGCATTGCGTCCTCCTGTTGCCCTGACGTGCCGACCCCCCGGCCAACTACTGGGTTGGACCCGCTGCTTCATGTGGTTCGTTCGACGCTGCGGCTCGGGCGGGGAACGTGCGGGATGTGTATGTGCCAGGTAGTGTGGGAGCGCTCCCACAAGTGATGTGTTGAAGAGTCGTCGGTCCGGGCGGGGGTGTCAAGGGACCGGACGCGACGAAGTGCGTTCAGTTATCGGCCTGTTAACTGGCCATCGCGAGCGGCGTGGGGAGCCCTCCGCACGGCGGGCGGCGGGCCCGGGGCCGGTCATTACACCCGACCGGCCTGTTAAATTCCAGGCCAGCCGCAGAGTGCGGGGTGTCGACGGGAGGCGGAGCCGATGGCAAGCCACGGAGCGCGTGGGCGGAGCGGTGGCCGGCCCACCCTCGAAGAGGTGGCGGCACGGGCGGGCGTCGGCAGAGGCACGGTCTCCCGGGTGATCAACGGCTCGCCCCGGGTCAGCGACGCGACCCGGGCGGCGGTGGAGGCGGCGGTCGCGGAACTCGGCTACGTTCCGAACACGGCGGCCCGTGCCCTGGCCGCGAACCGCACGGACGCGATCGCGCTGGTGGTGCCCGAGCCGGAGACCCGTTTCTTCGCGGAACCGTACTTCTCGGACATGCTGAAGGGTGTCGGCTCCGAACTGTCCGACACCGAGATGCAACTGCTGCTGATCTTCGCGGGCAGCGACCGGGAGCGGCAGCGCCTCGCCCAGTACCTGGCCGCGCACCGCGTGGACGGCGTCCTGCTGGTCTCGGTGCACGCCGACGACCCGCTGCCCGACCTGCTGTCCCAGCTGGAGATCCCGGCGGTGATCAGCGGGCCGCGCTCGGCCCGGGAGTCGCTGGCGTCGGTGGACTCGGACAACTACGGCGGCGCCCGCTCCGCCGTCGAACACCTGCTGTCCCGAGGCCGCCGCCGCATCGCGCACATCACCGGCCGCCTCGACGTCTACGGTGCCCAGCGGCGCGTCGACGGCTACCGCGAGGCCCTGCGTGACGCGGGCCACGAGGCGGACGAGCAGCTGATCGAGGCGGGGGATTTCACGGAGGAGGGCGGGCGCAGCGCCATGGTGGAACTGCTGCGCCGCCGCCCCGACCTGGACGCCGTCTTCGCCGGCTCGGACGTCACCGCGGCCGGCGCCCGGCAGGCCCTGCGCGAGGCTGGCCGGCGCATCCCGGACGACGTGGCGCTGGTCGGCTACGACGACTCGGCCATCGCCCGCCACATGGAGCCGCCGCTGACCAGTGTGCGGCAGCCCATCGAGGAGATGGGCCGCGCGATGATAGACCTGCTGCTGACCGAGATCGCGGACCGTCGCCCGGCGGCCTCGCGAGGGCTGGAGCGGCACCAGGTGGTGCTGGCGACGGAGCTGGTGGAGCGGGCGTCGTCGTGACGTGCCCCGGCGGGGGGAGGCGGGGCGTCGGCCGGTGACCTCTCCCCGGGGCCATCGGCCGCTGCGCGGCCTCGTCGTCGGTCCGGTGTGCGAGGGAACGCAGTCAGCCGGTGACCTTCTCGCGAAGGTCACCGGCTGACGGATCAGGGTGAGTGACGGGACTTGAACCCGCGGCCACCTGGACCACAACCAGGTGCTCTACCAACTGAGCTACACCCACCATGGCCGGTCTTCGGAACCCGTGGTGGGCTTCCCCGACCGGCTGAGAAAAAGTGTACAGGGTCCGAAGGGGTGCTCGCGCACGCCTTTTCAGTGGGAAGGCAGGACGTGCTTCGCGGCGATCGCCTTGGCGGTTTCGGAGTCGGGACCGGGCTGCGGGACGAAGACGGCTTCCCGGTAGTAGCGCAGTTCGGCGATGGATTCGCGGATGTCGGCGAGCGCGCGGTGGTTGCCGTTCTTCTCGGGGCTGTTGAAGTACGCCCTCGGGTACCAGCGGCGGGCCAGCTCCTTGATCGAGGAGACGTCGACGATCCGGTAGTGGAGGTAGTCCTCCAGCGTCGCCATGTCCCTCAGCAGGAAGCCGCGGTCGGTGCCGACCGAGTTGCCGCACAGCGGGGCCTTGCCGGGCTCCTTCACGTGCTCCCGGACGTAGGCCAGGACCTGCGCCTCGGCGTCCGCCAGCGTCGTGCCGCCGTCGAGCTCGGCGAGCAGGCCGGACGCGGTGTGCATCTGACGCACCACCTCCGGCATCGTCTCCAGGGCCCGCTCCGGCGGACGGATGACGATGTCGACACCCTCGCCGAGGATGTTCAGCTCGGAGTCGGTGACGAGGGCGGCCACCTCGATGAGCGCGTCGTCGGACAGCGAGAGGCCGGTCATCTCGCAGTCGATCCACACCATGCGATCGTTCATGCGGACACCCTACGGCCGACCTCCGTCGGATGGGCCCCCGGCATCGGTGTGGGCCTCGCCGGGGGCTGCCGCCCCCGGGCCCCCGCATCGGCCTGGACGGCCTCGTCCGCAAACGCCGGACGGGCTGAGTGGGTCGGCCCGACCGGCGTCGGAGGGTGCGGCCGGACGGACGGAATCGCTCGTCCGGCGTTCACAGGTTCACGGTGCGCTGCGCTGCCCGGGCAGGCTCGCCGCCGTGGCCGGCACCGGTGCTGCCGCGCGGCGGGTCTGGAACGGGACCGCGTTCTCCGGTGGCAGCGCGGCGGCCTCGGGTGGGACGGGAACCCGGGAGGCTCCCTCGGTGCCGGCCTCCGGGGCCACCGGCCGGTCGCCCTGCGGGCGGCGTGCCCGGTAGGCGGCCCGGTAGGCGGCCGGGGACGAACCGAGCTGGCGGCGGAAGTGGCCGCGCAGTGCCACCGGAGAGCGGAACCCGCAGCGGCCCGCGACCTCGTCCACCGAGTAGTCGGACGTCTCCAGCAGGCGCTGCGCCTGGAGCACCCGCTGGGTGATCAGCCACTGCAGCGGGGCGCTGCCGGTGAGCGAGCGGAAGCGGCGGTCGAAGGTACGGCGGCTCATGTACGCGCGGGCCGCCAGCGTTTCCACGTCGAACTGCTCGTGGAGGTGCTCCAGCGCCCAGGCGACGACCTCGGCGAGCGGGTCGGCGCCGATCTCCTCCGGTAAAGACCTGTCGAGGTAGCGTTCCTGGCCGCCCGAGCGGCGCGGCGGGACCACCAGGCGGCGGGCCAGCGCGCCGGCCGCCTCGTTGCCGTGGTCCGTGCGCACTATGTGCAGGCACAGGTCGATGCCGGCCGCCGTGCCCGCCGACGTCAGCACGTCGCCGTCGTCCACGAACAGCTCGCGCGGATCGACGTGCACCGACGGATAGCGCTTGGCCAGCGTCGGCGCGTACATCCAGTGGGTGGTCGCGGGGCGGCCGTCGAGCAGGCCCGCCGCCGCGAGCACGAAGGCGCCGGTGCACAGCCCGACTATGCGGGCGCCCTCCTCGTGCGCCCGGCGCAGGGCGTCGAGCGCGTCCTCCGGTGGCGGAGAGGTGATCGACCGCCAGGCGGGCACCACGACGGTGCCGGCCCGGGAGATCGCCTCCAGGCCCTGGGGCGCGGTGAGTTCCAGGCCGCCCGTGGTCCGCAGCGGGCCCTCCTCGCCGGCGCACACCAGCAGTCGGTAGCGCGGCACGCCGGCGTCCTGGCGGTCGATCCCGAAGACCGACAGCGGTATGGAACTCTCGAAGATGGGGCCGCCGCTGAACAGCAGCACCGCGACGATCTCCTTGCGGCGTCGCCCGGAGAGCTTCCGGGCCGCGTTTTCCGGCGCGGCAGTGGAGTCGTGGCTCATAACTGCTAAGCCCCCCTCGGTGGTCGCGGCGCCCTGATCCTTTCGGGTCTGTCGCTCCAACACGTTTCCCCTCGGTCCTGCACGAGTCCCCCGCCGTAGACAGTCAAGATCGAATCTACTGTGTCCCATCGCGCCGAGGTGGCCGGTTCGGCACTTGGGACATTGTCGACATGGCAACTTGGCGTGAAGCAGTCGATCACGAAGCGTGGCACTCCGGGGCGCCCCAGGGAAGTGCGCCTTGTCGCAGTGGCCAATCCCCGTAGGGTGCGCAGGGTCCCGGAGACCCTTTCCGTGCAGGTGGAACGGGGGTTGGGGGGTGGTGGGGGGCAGTGATGAGCCACCCTCAGAAGTTGGCTGAAAAGAAGCGGACGCGTGCGCGGAAACCGGTCAGTCGACCGGTGTGTTTTCTCCTGCGTGCCGTCCGCCCCTGCGTGTCGGCGGCCCGGCCCGGTGCCGGCGTCCGGCCCGTACCGCGCCATCCTCGCCGGCCGGCCGTGCCGCGGCGCGCTCGGACCGGCGCAGCAGCAGGCGGCAGGCGCCGGTGACGGCGGCCAGGCCGAGGGCCGTGCCGACGGCGCCGGCGAAGGAGGTGCCGTACCAGAGGAGCACGACCGGGACGAGGAAGCAGCTGAAGGCCGCCCAGCGGACGAGATCGGTGACGCCGTCCCGGGACGGCGCGGCCGGATCGGGGATGTCGGGTGCGCCGGACGGCGGCTCGGGGCGCTGGTGCGGTCCGGACATGCGTGCTCCCTGGGGCTGGTGGCATGGAGATCAACGCCCGTGCGACGCACCGGTCACGACCGATCACGGACAGTTGAATCCTGTGCAAACCGCCTGTACAGCGCAGCAACCATTGCGTTACGGGCGCCCCCTCGGGCATGCTCCGGGGAACCCGCGGCGGACCGTACGCGGGATCCGGGTAAAGGAGGCGTGGCGCCGTACCCTTGGGGGTATGGGGTTGGGAAGACCATTCCCGGACACACGGCTCCGCCGCCCACTGTTGTCCCCCATAGAGGATAAAAACGCCGAGACAGCCATGGCCGGTCACGAATTCTTCGAACCCGCGGACCGCAAGCGGCCCGTCGCCGAACCTACGGCGGCCGAGCCCCTGGCGGCCGAAGAGCCACGCCAGTCGTGCGACCCAGCCTTCAAGCACGGTGTCGTCGTCGGCTTCGACGGCTCCACATCCAGTGAGCGCGCCCTCGCGTACGCCATCGGCATGGCACGCCGGCTCGGCTCGGGCCTGGTCATCGTGCACGTCGCCAACCGGCTGCCCACCACCGTGTGGGCCGGCTGCGAGCCCCCCGTCTTCGTCGACGTACCGGACCACCGCACCGAGGTGCTGGGTCTGGAGCTGGCGTGCGCGGACTATCTCGCCGAGGTGCCCTGGATCCTGGTCGAGCGCGGCGGCGACATCTGCCACGAACTCGAAGAGGTGGGCCGGGAGTACGAGGCGGACGCCATCGTCGTCGGCTCCAGCCACGGCCTGGTGGGCCGCCTCTTCGGCTCCGTCGCCGGCCGGCTCGCCAAGCGGGCGAAGCGGCCCGTGGTGGTCATTCCGTAACAGCGCGGGCGGCGGCTCCGGCCGCCCCGGAGTCCCTCCCTGTCATGCAACGTGAAGCTACCGACGCGTAGAGGTGTTTGTGCCCTTGTGAAGGGCATATACCGGTCACCGCACAATCGCACATGCATGAAGGGAGCCCGCCGTGGACAACGACGTCTCCGCGGGAAACACCACCAGCACCCTCACGATCGTCGGCCGACTCGCTCTCGGCGTCACCCTGCTGGCCTTCGGCGTCGGCCACACCGGCGTGGTCGACGGCGTGACGGCCGCCGACGCCGTGACCGTCGCCCAGTACGTCGGCGGCGTCGCCCTCTTCGTCGCCGGTCTGCTGGCCCTGCGCGACCAGGACACCGCCTCCGGTACGGCCTTCACCGTGCTCGGCGCGCTGTGGTTCACCTGGGCCGTCTCGGCCGGCCACCAGGTCTCCGCCAACGCGGCCGGACTCTTCCTGCTCCTGTTCGCCCTCGTCACCCTCTCCCTCGCGTTCGCCGGCGGCGATCTGCTCGGGCAGGGGATGTACGGGCTGCTCTGCGTGTCCCTGCTGCTGCTCTCGATCGCCGCCTTCGCGGACGGTGGGGCGCTGGGGAAGGCGGGTGGATGGTTCGCCGTCGCCGCGGGGGCGGTCGCCTGGTATGCGGCGACCGCGGTGCTGGCGCACTGGCCCACGGCATTGCGCGGGCGCGCCGCGGGCCGGGGTGTGACGGTTTAGCTGCCGCAGGCCGGGGGTTGGGCGGCCCCCGGCGACGGGACGGCCCCCCCGCGTGTCTGGTGGCATACGTGGGGGGGCCGTTCGGTTCTTTGCCCGTGCGGGTGCGTGGGGGTCGCTCGCGCCCACGCGGCGGAGCCCACATCGATGCAGCCCCGCGCCCCTTCGGGGCGCTTCTACTCCACCGTCACCGACTTGGCGAGGTTCCGCGGCTTGTCGATGTCCCTGCCCAGGGACAGGGCCGTGTGGTAGGCGAGGAGTTGGAGGGGGATGCCCATGAGGATGGGGTCCAGTTCGTCCTCGTTCTTCGGGACGACGATGGTGTGGTCGGCCTTCTCCTGGTCCTGGTGGGCGACGGCGAGGATCTGGCCGCTGCGGGCCTTGATCTCCTCCATGGCCGCGCGGTTCTTCTCCAGCAGGTCGTCGTCCGGCACGATCGCGACCGTCGGCAGGGC
Source organism: Streptomyces sp. NPDC058812 (assembly GCF_042744565.1). Classification (NCBI taxonomy): domain Bacteria; kingdom Bacillati; phylum Actinomycetota; class Actinomycetes; order Kitasatosporales; family Streptomycetaceae; genus Streptomyces; species Streptomyces sp. NPDC058812. The sequence goes on along the minus strand of NZ_JBHYOB010000001.1, from coordinate 638,525 downwards.
CGGCTCGATCAGGGCGAGCGGGCCGTGCTTCAGCTCGGAGGCCGGGTAGGCCTCGGCGTGGATGTAGGAGACCTCCTTGAGCTTCAGGGAGGCCTCGCGGGCGACCGGGTAGCCACGGACGCGGCCGATGAAGAGCATCGAGCGGGCGTCGGCGTACTGCGCGGCCAGCTTCTTGATGTCCTCCTCCCGCTCCAGCATCTCGGAGATCTGCTGCGGCAGCTTGCGCAGGCCCTCGATGATCCGCTTGCCGTCGCGCACGGACAGGTCGCGGGTGCGGCCCAGGTGCAGGGCGAGCAGCGCGAAGGCGACGCAGGTGTTGGTGAAGCACTTGGTGGAGACGACGCAGACCTCGGGCCCGGCGTGCACGTACATGCCGCCGTCGGCCTCGCGGGCGATCGCCGAGCCGACGACGTTGACGATGCCGAGGACGCGGGCGCCCTTGCGCTTCAGCTCCTGCACGGCGGCCAGCACGTCGTACGTCTCACCGGACTGGGAGACGGCGATGTACAGGGTGTCGGGGTCGACGACCGCGTTGCGGTAGCGGAACTCGGAGGCGGGCTCGGCGTCCGCGGGGATGCGGGCCAGCTCCTCGATCATCTGGGCGCCGATCTGGCCCGCGTGGTACGAGGTGCCGCAGCCGAGGATCTTCACGCGGCGCACGGCGCGCGCGTCGCGGGCGTCCAGGTTGAGGCCGCCGAGGTGCACGGTGGAGAAGCGGTCGTCGATCCGGCCGCGCAGCACGCGGTCCACGGCCTCGGCCTGCTCGTGGATCTCCTTGTGCATGTACGTGTCGTGGCCGCCCATGTCGTAGGAGGCGGCCTCCCACTCCACGGTGGTGGGCTCGGCGGTGGTGCGGGTGCCCTCGGTGGTGTAGGTGCGGAAGTCGTCGGCCTTGAGGGTGGCCATCTCGCCGTCGTCGAGGGTGACTATCTGGCGGGTGTGGGCGACCAGCGCGGCGATGTCCGAGGCGACGAACATCTCCTTCTCGCCGATGCCGAGGACGACCGGCGAGCCGTTGCGGGCGACGACGATGCGCTCGGGGAAGTCGGCGTGCATCACGGCGATGCCGTACGTGCCCTCGATCACCCGGAGGGTCTCGCGGACCTTGTCCTCGAGCTTGGCCGCCTCGGAGCGGGCGATGAGGTGGACGAGGACCTCGGTGTCGGTCTCGGAGAGGAACTCGACGCCGTCCGCCTCCAGTTTGCGGCGCAGGTCGGCGGCGTTGTCGATGATGCCGTTGTGCACGACGGCGACCTTGTTGTCGGCCGACATGTGCGGGTGGGCGTTCAGGTCGGACGGGGCGCCGTGGGTGGCCCAGCGGGTGTGGGCGATGCCGGTGGTGCCCTTGAAGCGCGCCGGGACCTTGGCCTCCAGGTCGCGGACCCGGCCCTTGGCCTTGACCATCTTCAGGCCGGCCGCCTTCGGCGAGGTGACGACGATGCCCGCCGAGTCGTAGCCGCGGTACTCCAGGCGCTGGAGGCCCTCCAGCAGCAGGGGCGCGACGTCACGCTTGCCGATGTATCCGACGATTCCGCACATGTATACGTAAACCTCGTGTCCCTCTTCGGCTTCTCAGCCGTAGACGATGCGGCGCAGCTGGCGGAGCGACAGCTCCGGCGGTGCGACCGCCCGGTATTTCAGGTCCGCCTCGATCCGTTCGAAGATCGTCGCGTTCACCAGGCCCTGGGCCTGGAGCTCGCGGTGGCGGCGACGGACGTACTCCTCGGTCGTCTCGTCGAAGTAGGCGAGCACGTCCTGGATCACGCGCAGCGCCTCGCCCCGGCTCAGGGGAGTGGACCGCGTCAGATGATCAACGAGTTCGTCGTGCACCCGGTAGATCCTGGGGTACGGGTGAGGGTTTCGCAAGAATCCTGCCCGATTTCGGGCAAGCCTGCTGCGTGTGTGCGGTTACATCCGCTTCAGTACCGCCTGCTTCGCCAGGGTGAACTCCTCATCCGTCAGCACCCCGGAGCGGTGCAGTTCGCCCAGTTCCCGCAGCCGCCGCAGCAGCGCGTCGTGGTCGTCCTCGGTGGCGGGGGCCGGGGCGGGCGCGTCATCGGCCGGCCGGGCGTCCTCCAGGGCGGCACGGGCCGCCGGTGCGGCCGGGTGCGGGAGGCGGGCCTGCACGGCCGCGGCCACCAGCGCCATCAGCGGGTCCTTCTTGAAGCCCCACAGCTCCACCGCGTTGGGGTCGTACTTCGGCGGCACCTTGGTCGGTGCCGCCCGCACGGTGAAGCGGAGGTGGCCGTTCTCCAGGCCGACCGTCGGCTGCCACTCCACCGCGGTGATGTCCGCGAGGGGGAGGGAGCGCGCTCCGGCGGCCGACTTGGCGTCCTCCGCCTGCCACTTCCACTCCAGGCGCACGCGTTCGCCGTCGAAGCTCGCGATGCCGTCCCCGGCGGACACCGACAGCGGGACCGAGGGGCCGGGCAGCAGGTACTCGTCCACCGGGCCGGACGGAACCTGGTCCAGGAGCAGGGCGTTGCGCACCTCGTCCACGAAGTACTCGGCGACGCCGTACCGGTCGGACTCCACGGTCAGCTGGTACGGGTCGTGCGGCTCGGTCAGCCGGCCGCCGGTCGCGTGCAGCAACGGGTCGGCGCCGTCCCGCAGGCGCAGCCGCAGCCGCCCCGACTTCTTGCCCTGCTCGAACGATATGCCCGCCAACGCCGCCAGCGGGACGAGTAGTTCACCCAGTTCCCTGCGGAGCAGGCTGACGTTCTTGTCCCGCCCGGGAGTCAGCCGCAGGGTGTCGCCGTCGAAGACCCACGTTCCGTCCTTCTGGATGATTTCCGCCATGCGCGGATTGTTTCACCGCTTCTGCGTACGGCGGTTGTGAGAGAGAGTGGTCTACACCCATCTGTGCACCATCGTGAAGGGAGCGCACGTGAGACCTCTTCGACGGCACCACAGAACGACTCCCCGACTGACCCGGATCCTGGGCTCGCTGCTGCTGGTGGCGGCGGTCGGCGCCATGACCACCGGCGCGGCGCCGGACCGGAGGACACCGGCGACCACCCCTCTGGACCGGGTGATTCCGGCTCCCGCGTCGGTCGACCCGGGCGGCTCCCCGTACCGCATCACCCGTGGCACCCACATCCGCGTCGACGACTCGCGCGAGGCCCGCCGCGTCGGCGACTACCTCGCCGACCTCCTGCGGCCCTCCACCGGCTACCGACTCCCCGTCACCTCCCACGGCCACGGCGGCATACAGCTGCGCCTGGCCAAGGGCCCGTACGGCGACGAGGGCTACCGACTGGACAGCGGCCGCGGCGGCGTCACCATCACCGCCCGCGAGGCCGCCGGCCTGTTCCACGGCGTCCAGACCCTCCGTCAACTCCTGCCGGCCGCCGTCGAGAGGGACTCCGCGCAGCCCGGGCCCTGGCTGGTCGCGGGCGGCACGATCGAGGACACCCCGCGCTACGGCTGGCGCGGCGCCATGCTGGACGTCTCCCGGCACTTCTTCACCGTCGACGAGGTCAAGCGCTACATCGACCGGGTCGCCCTCTACAAGTACAACAAGCTCCACCTGCACCTCAGCGACGACCAGGGCTGGCGCATCGCCATCGACTCCTGGCCGCGCCTGGCGACGTACGGCGGCTCCACGGAGGTCGGCGGCGGCCCCGGCGGCTACTACACCAAGGCCGACTACAAGGAGATCCTCCGCTACGCCGCCTCCCGCCACCTGGAGGTGATCCCCGAGATCGACATGCCGGGCCACACCAACGCGGCCCTCGCCTCCTACGCCGAGCTGAACTGCGACGGCGTGGCGCCCCCGCTGTACACCGGCACCAAGGTCGGCTTCAGCTCGCTGTGCGTGGACAAGGAGGTCACGTACGACTTCGTGGACGACGTCGTGCGCGAGATCGCCGCGCTCACCCCGGGCCGCTACCTCCACATCGGCGGCGACGAGGCGCACTCCACCCCGCACGAGGACTTCGTGCGGTTCATGGACCGCGTGCAGCCGGTCGTCGCGAAGTACGGCAAGACGGTCATCGGCTGGCACCAGCTGGCCGGCGCCACCCCCGCCGAGGGCGCGCTCATCCAGTACTGGGGCCTGGACCGCACCAGCGACGCGGAGAAGGCGCAGGTCGCGAAGGCCGCCCAGAACGGGACCGGGCTGATCCTGTCCCCGGCCGACCGGACGTACCTGGACATGAAGTACACCAAGGACACCCCGCTGGGCCTGTCCTGGGCGGGCTACGTGGAGGCGCGGCGGTCCTACGACTGGGACCCTGGCGCCTATCTGCCGGGCGCCCCGGCCTCCGCGATCCGGGGCGTCGAGGCGCCGATGTGGACGGAGACCCTGGAGACCCCGGACCAGCTCGACTTCATGGCCTTCCCGAGGCTGCCGGGCGTCGCCGAGCTGGGCTGGTCCCCGGCGAGGACGCACGACTGGGACACCTACAAGGTGCGGCTCGCCGAGCAGGCGCCGCGCTGGGAGGCGCTGGGGATCGACTACTACCGGTCGCCGCAGGTGCCCTGGCCGGCCGACTGACCCGCATCGCCATGCCCGACGGGCACCCCGGAGGACCGTCTCCGGGGTGCCCGCCCGTCCGCGAGGGGCCGTCGGCTACCGGCCCGCGATCGGGTTCTTCAGGGTTCCGACGAGCTGGAGCGCGCCGGACGGGTCCGCGAGGTCCACCATCTGCTCGTTGTCGCGCAGTTGGAGCCGGTTGAGGCAGGACAGCGCGAACTCGGGCGCGAACATGTCGTACCGGGCGAACTTCTCGGCCAGCTCCGGCACCGACTCCTGGTACTCGCGGGTGACCTCCGCGACCGTCCGCCAGAAGGCGTCCTCCTCCACGATGCCCTCGCCGGCGAGGTTCGCGGCGAGGAAGCGGAAGAAGCAGTCGAAGACGTCCGTGAAGATCGACAGGAGCTTCTTGTCCTCCGGGACCTCGACCGCGATCCGGGAGACCTCCGGGGGCAGCACCGCGTCCGGGTCCATCACCGCGATCTCCTCGGCGATGTCCTTGTAGATCGCGCGCTGCACGACCCCGTCCTTCAGGACCAGGATCACGTTCTCGCCGTGCGGCATGTAGACCAGGTCGTAGGCGTAGAAGCTGTGCAGCAGCGGGACGAAGTAGGCCCGCAGGTAGTGCCGCAGCCACTCGGTGGGCGCGAGCGCCGACCGCTCGATCAGCGCGCCCGCGAAGGAGGCGCCCTCGTGGTCGACGTGCACGAGGGAGGCCATGGTGGCCAGGGTCTCGCCGTCCTGGAGGGTCGGCACGGGGCTCTCGCGCCACAGCGCGGCCAGCATCTTGCGGTACGGCGAGTAGCGGTCGGTGGCCTGCTCGTACTCCAGGTGCCGGTAGCCGACGGCCGCCCGCTCCCGGATGATGGACAGGCCCGTCGACTTGAGCACCGGGTCGCCCTCGATGAGCTGGGCGAGCCAGTCGTTGATGGCCGGGGTCGCCTCCATGTACGCCGCCGACAGGCCGCGCATGAAGCCCATGTTGATGACGGACAGGGCCGTCTTCACGTAGTGCTTCTCGGGGTGCGAGGTGTTGAAGAAGGTGCGGATGGACTGCTGCGCCAGGTACTCGTCGTCGCCCTCGCCGAGGCAGACCAGGTGCCCGCGGGCGACCTCGGCGGCGAAGGTGACGGTGAGCTTGTTCCACCACTGCCAGGGGTGGACCGGGATGAACAGGTAGTCGGCCGGGTCCAGACCCCGCTCGCGCAGCACGCCGTGGAAGCGGTCGACGGTCGCCTCGCCCAGCTCGTCCCGTACGAAGGACTCGTACTCGATCCCGACGCCGGCCGTGAACGCCGCCCGCGAGCGGTGCGCGGCCAGCCACACCAGCCGGACGGGGCTCGCGGTCTCGGGGGCGTACGACAGGTACTCGTGGATGCCGAAGCCGAGCCGCCCGTTGTTGGCGACGAAGCAGGGGTGGCCCTCGGTCATGCCGGTCTCGACGGCCTGGAAGCCGCTGTTCGCCAGCTCGGCGGAGGTGAGGTTCGGCTTGGTGAGCTTGTAGCAGGTGCCGGAGAGGGTGGAGGAGATCTCCTCCAGGTAGACGGGCAGGATCGCGTCGCTCAGGCCCAGCGACTCCTTCAGCTCGATGAAGAAGTCCAGAGCGGCGAGGGGGAGTTCCGCGCCGTCGCGGTGGCGGGTGATCGAGTCGGCGTCCACCTGCCAGTGGTCCAGGGCGCGGACGGTGGCGGTGAAGCGGTACTCGGTCTCGCCGTCGTCGGCGCGGACGACGTAGGCGTCACCCGTGGAGGGCTCCGGCGTGATCAGCCGCTCGTGCGTGAACTCGGCGAGGGCCTTGCGGATCAGGAGGCGGTTGGCCTGGTCCCAGCGCTCGGTGGAGAGGTGGGCGACGGCGTCGGCGAGGCTCATGCGGACACCGCCTTCTCGAACTGCTCGCGGGTGCAGAAGCTCAGCAACGCCTTCTTCTCCGGCTTCTGGATCTCGCGCTCGGGCACGAATCCGACGGCTGCGTTCAGGGCGTGGACGGCCTTGTTGTCGAGGTCCGGTTCGACGACGACACGGGCGGTCGCCGGGTCGGCGAACAGCTCGGCCATGACGGCGGTGATGACGGCGCGGGTGAAGCCGTGCACGGGCCGGTCGGTGGGGGCGACCAGGAAGTGCATGCCGACGTCGCCCGGCTCCGGCTCGTACAGGCCGGTCAGCTCGCGGTGGACCGGGTCGTACTTCTCCATCAGGAAGGCGGGGACGCCGTCGTGCAGGCCGACGTAGGCGTGGTGGTGCTCGTCGGCGGCTATCTCCATGTAGGCCCGCTCGACGTCCACCAGCTTCGCGTCCTGCATCATCCAGAACGCGGACTTGGGGTGCGTGACCCAGCCGTGCAGCAGCTCGGCGTCCTTCAGCGGGTCGAGGGGGCGGAGGGTGAGGGCGCCGATGCCGGCGGCCGTGGGGGTGGTGGTGCTCATGCGCTGAACTCCTGGAACGCGATCGACTTCTCGACCGGGTAGTACTCGGTGCCGAGCAGCTCTCGGACGATGTAGCTGTTGCGATAGGCACCCATGCCCAGATCGGGACTGGTGATGCTGTGCGTGTGGACACCCGCGTTCTGCAGGAACACGCCGCCGCCCGTGACGTCGACGGTGTAGTTGCGGGCGACGTCGAAGTTGCCCCGGGAGTCGTAGCGGAGCCGGTCCCGGACGGGCTTGAGGAACTCCGGCTCGGCGTACCGGTAGCCGGTGGCCAGGATCAGCCCCTGGGTGTCGATCTCGAAGTCCTTGCCCTGCTCCTCCTGCCGGAAGCCGAGCGTGTACGTGCCGTCCGCGTACCGGGCGTCGGTCAGTGCCGAGTTGGTGAGCAGGCGGGTGGGGACGGGGCCGCCGAGCCTCTTCTGGTAGAGCAGGTCGAAGATCTCGTTGATCAGGTCGCCGTCGATGCCCTTGAACAGGCCCTTCTGCTCGCTGGTGAGGCGGTAGCGGGTCGGCTCGGGAAGCGCGTGGTAGTAGTCCACGTACTCCGGCGAGGTCATCTCCAGTGTGAGCTTGGTGTATTCGAGGGGGAAGAAGCGCGGGGAGCGGGTGACCCAGTTGAGCTGGTAGCCGTGGACGTCGATCTCGCCGAGCAGGTCGCGGTAGATCTCGGCGGCCGACTGGCCACTGCCGACCAGGGTGATCGACTTCTTCTTCACCAGCTCCGCCCGGTGCCGCACGTAGCGGGAGTTGTGGATGAAGTCGCCGGCCAGGCCGCGGCAGGCGTCCGGGATGTGCGGCGGGGTGCCGGTGCCGAGGACCAGGCGGCGGGCGCGGTACGTGTCGCCGCCCGTCGTCGCGACGACGTACAGCTCGTCCCGCTCGTCGTACGTCACCTCGGTGACCGTCGTGGAGAAGCGGACGCAGCTCAGTTTGTTCGCGGCCCAGCGGCAGTAGTCGTCGTACTCGACGCGCAGCGGGTAGAAGTTCTCCCGGATGTAGAACGAGTACAGCCGGCCCTTCTCCTTCAGGTAGTTGAGGAAGGAGTACGGGGACGTCGGGTCGGCGAGCGTGACCAGGTCCGACATGAACGGGGTCTGGAGGTGGGCGCCGTCCAGGAACATGCCGGCGTGCCACTCGAAGTCCGGCTTGGACTCCAGGAAGACGCCGTTCAGCTCGGCGATGGGCTCGGTGAGGCAGGCCAGGCCGAGGTTGAAGGGGCCGAGGCCGATCCCCACGAAGTCGTACGGGGCACTGGCTTCAGGAAGCGCGGTCAAGGGACTCTCCCAGGTACTGCTCGGCGTGGCCGGCGATCAGATCGAGGACGGCGGCGATGTCGGCCGTGGTCGTCTCGGGGTTGAGCAGGGTGAACTTCAGGTAGTGGCGCCCGGCGACCTTGGTGCCCGCGACCACGGCGTCGCCGGAGGCGAACAGGGCCCCCCGGGCGTACAGGTTGGCGCGGTCGATCTCGGCGGGGTCGGTGACGGCCGCCGGTATGTAGCGGAAGACCAGGGTGGACAGGCTCGGCGCGACGACGACGTCGAAGCGCGGGTCGGCGGCGAGCAGTTTCCAGCCCTCGGCGGCGAGGTCGCACACCTCGTCGAAGAGCTGTCCGATGCCGTCGGCGCCCATCACGCGCAGCGTCATCCACAGCTTGAGCGCGTCGAAGCGGCGGGTGGTCTGGAGGGACTTGTCCACCTGGTTGGGGATACGTTCCTGCACCATGCGGCGCGGGTTGAGGTACTCCGCGTGGTAGGTGGCGTGGCGCAGCGTGGCCGCGTCCCGGACCAGCACGGCCGACGAACTCACCGGCTGGAAGAAGGACTTGTGGTAGTCCACGGTGACCGAGTCGGCGCGCTCGATGCCGTCGATGCGGTCCCGGTACTTCAGGGAGGCGAGCAGTCCGCAGCCGTAGGCCGCGTCCACGTGCATCCACACGCCGTACCGCTCGCACAGTTCGGCGATCTCGGGCAGCGGGTCGATGGAGCCGAAGTCGGTGGTGCCGCCGGTGGCGACGACGGCCATGGGGACCAGGCCGTCCGCGGCACAGCGCTCCAGTTCGCGGGCGAGGGCGACGGTCTGCATGCGCTTGTCGTGGTCGACGGGGATCGGCACGACGGCGTCGGGACCGAGGCCGAGCAGTTTCGCCGACTTCTTCACGCTGAAGTGGCTGACCTCGGAGGCGAAGACGCGCAGGTCGGCGAAGTTCTCCGTCTTCGCCTCCTCGCGGGCCAGCAGCAGCGCCTGGAGGTTGGACTGGGTGCCGCCGGAGGTGAACACGCCGTCGGCGGCGGGGCCGAGGCCGATACGGGCGGTGGTCCAGTCGATCAGTTTCCGCTCGATGAGTGTGCCGCCGGCCGACTGGTCCCAGGTGTCCAGCGAGGAGTTGACGGCGGACAGGACGGCCTCGCCGAGCACGGCCGGGATGACGACTGGGCAGTTGAGGTGGGCGAGGTAGCGGGGGTGGTGGAAGTAGACGGCGTCGCGGAGGTAGACGTCCTCCAGCTCGTCGAGGACCGCGGCCGTGTCGTGCAGCGGCTTGTCGAGGTCGATCTCGTCGATGCGGGGGGAGAGGGCGTCGACCGTGACGCCGGTGAACGGACGGTCGGTGGTGGCGATTTTGGCGGCCACCCGCTCGACTCCTTCGGTCACGGAGCGGCGGTACTGCTCCGCGGTGGCGTCGTTGAGCAGGTGCGAGCGCATGTGGGGGTCCTCCGGTTGGGGACGGGCCGAGAGGGGGACGGGGAGAGGGCGAAGCCCTTGCTTGACTTAGGGCAGCCTAACCTAAGTCACTTTGATCAAACGCGTGCCTCTACGTGACTGCTGTCACTCGCGCGTCATCCGTACGGCACGGACGGTGAGTTGGGACTTCCCGCGGTGTGGGTGTCAGCCCTGCTCGCGGAGTTGTTCCTCCGTCAGGCCCTGGCGCCAGTATCCGACGAAGGTGACGCGGCGGCGGTCGATGCCGCGTTCGCCCACGAAGTGCCGGCGCAGTCGCTTGACGTGGCCGGACTCGCCGGCGATCCAGACGTACGGGTGTTCGGCGGGCGGCAGTTGGGCCGCGCGAAGGGTGGTGAGGGTGGCTTCGGGGCCGCTGGTGGCGTCCCTGACCAGCCAGTTGACCTCGGCGTCGGCGGCCGTCGTCAGCTCCTGCACGTCCTCGGCGTGCGGCACCTCCAGCCAGACCCGGGCGCGGGTGCTGGCCGGCAGTGACTCGACGACGGCGCAGGCGGCCGGTACGGCGGTCTCGTCGCCCCAGACGACCACCAGGTCGGTGTCCTCGGGCGGTCGGAAGCGGATCGCCCGGTTGTCGGCGATCGCCGGTCCGAGCAGCACGACCCGGTCGCCGGGGGCGGCGTCGGCGGCCCAGCGGGAGGCGGGGCCGGCCTGCAGGGCGGCCCCGGGTTCGACGCCGTGCAGCACGAAGTCGATGTCGATCTCGGCGGTGTCCCCGTAGGCGTCCCGGCGCAGGGCGCGCAGCGTGTACGAGCGCATCACCGCCCGTACGTCGTCCGGCAGTTCACGCCACGCCTGCCACCAGCCGTCGCCCAGTTCGATCGGCACCGCGGGCTCCGGCTGGCCCGGGTGCGGCAGGAACAGCGAGAGGGACTGGTCGAGCCCGTCGGAGTGGAAGCCCCGCAGGTCGGGCCCCGCGAAGGTGACCCGGGCCAGGGACGGGCCGAGCCGCCTCGTCCGTACGACCTGGAGGGAGAAGAAACGGAACGGGGCGGCTACGGCCGTCGTCATGGAGTGCTCCGGGAGGAGGGGAGAGGGCGAGAGGTCAGCCGACCTTCTTGGCGTTCTCGATCGCCTCGGCCAGGTTGTCGAGCAGCGGCGTGCACTTGTCGTAGGACAGGATCGGCTCGGGGGAACGGGCGATGACCTGGCCGGCCTTGACCGCGGGCAGCTGCTTCCAGGTGCCCTCGGTGATGTCGGCGGGCTGGATGGTCGAGGCGCGGTCGTCCATGATGATGACGTCGGCCGGGTACTTGTCGACGTTCTCCCAGCTCAGGCTCTCGAACCAGCCGCCGGTCGCCTTCTTGGCCGCCTCGGAGGGCTCGACGAAGTTGACGCCGAGGGCCTTGAAGTACTCCAGGTCGACGGAGAGGTTGGTGCCGGATACGTAGAAGAGTTCGGCGCTCGCGGAGCCGGCCAGCACCCTGATCTCGGGCTTGGCCTTGGCGGCGGCGCGCAGCCGGGCCGCGGCCTTCTCGAAGGCGGCCTTGGCGTCGGTGACCTTCTTGGCCTTCATGTCCGCGCCGAGCGACTCGGCCAGTTCCCACATCCGCTGGAGCGGCTGGGTGAGCTGGCGGTCGAAGACGGAGATCGCGACGCTCGGGGCGAGCTTGGCGATCTTGTCCTTGGAGTCCTCCGGGACGGACCAGAGGGTGCCCGCGGTGTCGAACGTCGTGGTGATGAGCACCTCGGGGGCGAGGGTGGCGTACTTCTCGACGTTGAGCTTGCCCCACTCGTTGCCGAGGACGGTGACCTTGTCGACGTCGAGGTCGCCGGCCTGGACGTCGGGCTTGCCGTCCTTGGTGGTGGTGGGCCCGAACACGCCCTTGACCTGGACGCCGTAGTCCCAGAGAGCGGCGGCGACACCGGTGAAGGCGACGATGTTCGTCGGGACCTTGTCCAGCTTCACGGTCGTGCCGCGGTCGTCCTTGAAGGACCAGGGGCCGGACTTGGCGGCGCCCGTGTCCTTGCCGGAGCCGCCGTTGCTCCCGTCGTCGTCACCGCAGGCCGCGAGCACGGCACCGAGGCCGACGGCACCGCCTGCGGCGAGGATTCCGCGACGGGTCGGGTGGGTAGCTCTGGCGTTGAACATGGCGTGGCTGCTTTCGAACGGTGCGGAGCGTCCGCGGGACAAGTTCAAGGTAGGTTAGCCTAACCTCAGATCTTGTCCATAGGGTGGGCTCCGAGGGCGGGCCGGGGCGGGGCCGGGAGCGCCCCGCCGGCGCGGCCCGCGACTCAGCTCACCAGGCCCAACTCCCGCGCGATCAGCATCCGCTGGACCTCGCTGGTGCCCTCGCCGATCTCCAGGATCTTCGCGTCCCGCCACATGCGGGCCACCGGGTACTCGTTCATGAAGCCGTAGCCGCCGTGGATCTGGGTGGCCTCGCGGGCGTTGTCCACGGCCACCGTCGACGAGTACAGCTTCGCCAGCGCCGCCTCCTTCTTGAAGGGGTCGCCGGTCACCAGCCGGGAGGCCGCGTCGCGCCACGCGAGACGGGCCGTGTGGGCCTTCATCTCCATGTCGGCGATCTTGAACTGGATGGCCTGGTTGGCGCCGATGGGCTTGCCGAAGGCGTGACGTTCCTTCGCGTACCTGACGGACTCGTCCACACAGCCCTGCGCGAGCCCCGTGCCCAGCGCGGCGATGGCGATGCGCCCCTCGTCGAGGATGCGCAGGAACTGGGCGTAGCCGCGGCCCTCCTCGCCCAGCAGGTTCGCCGCCGGGACCCGGACGTCGGAGAAGGACAGCTCACGCGTGTCCGACGCGTTCCAGCCGACCTTCGAGTACGGGGCGGCGACCGTGAAGCCCGGGGTGCCGGACGGCACGATGATCGCCGAGATCAGGGGCCGGCCGTCCGGCTTGCGGCCGGTGACCGCCGTGACCGTCACCAGGCCCGTGATGTCGGTGCCGGAGTTGGTGATGAAGCACTTGGTGCCGTTGATGACCCACTCGTTCGTCGCCTCGTCGAGGCGTGCCGTGGTCCGCGTCGCGCCCGCGTCCGAGCCGCCGTCCGGCTCGGTCAGGCCGAAGGCGCCGAGGATCTCGCCCGAGCACAGGCGGGGCAGCCACGTCCGCTTCTGCTCGTCGGTGCCGAACAGGTGGATCGGCATCGCGCCCAGCGAGACGCCCGCCTCCAGGGTGATGGCCACCGACGAGTCGACGCGGGCCAGTTCCTCCAGGGCGATGCCGAGGGCCAGGTAGTCGCCGCCCATGCCGCCGTACTCCTCCGGGAACGGCAGGCCGAACAGACCCATGCGGCCCATCTCCCGGACGATCTCGTACGGGAACTCGTGCCGCTCGTAGAAATCGCCGATCTTGGGCGCCACCACGTCGTGGGCGAACGCCTCCACCGTGCGGCGGAGGTCCTCGAGTTCGGGGGAGAGCTTGTGGTCCATGGGTGTCACTGCTCCTTGTGGGAGTCGGCGCCCGAGCCCGCGAGGGCTCGTACGGTGCGGGACGGGCTGGGTCGGCCCAGGTGGGCGGCCATCCAGACGCTGGTGGCGACGAGAGAGCCGAGGTCGACCCCGGTGTCGATGCCGAGGCCGCGCAGCATCCACACGAGGTCTTCGGTGGCGAGGTTGCCGGTGGCGGACTTCGCGTAGGGGCAGCCGCCCAGTCCGCCGGCGGAGGCGTCGACGGTCGTCACGCCGTGCCGGAGGGCGGCGTAGGTGTTCGACAGGGCCTGGCCGTAGGTGTCGTGGAAGTGGACGCCCAGGGTGCTCACGGGCACACCGGCCGCGGTGAGCGCGGTGAGCAGGGCGCTCACGTGTCCCGGGGTCGCCACTCCGATGGTGTCGCCCAGGCTCAGTTCGTCGCAACCCATGTCCAGCAGGGCCCGGCAGACCCTGACCACCCGCGCGACGGGGACCGGCCCTTCCCACGGGTCGCCGAAGCACATCGAGAGGTAGCCCCGTACGTGAACGCCGTCCGCGTCCTTCGCCCGCGCCACCACCGGCTCGAACATGGCCAGCGCCTCGTCGAGCGTGCGGTTGAGGTTGGCCTTGGCGAAGGACTCCGTGGCGCTGGCGAAGACCGCGACGCGGCGGGCGCCGAGCGCGAGCGCGCGGTCGAGGCCGCGTTCGTTCGGCACCAGGACGGGGAGGTCGACGGGCAGGCCGGCGACGGCCGGGAAGAGCTGCTCCGCGTCCGCCAGTTGGGGCACCCACTTGGGGTGCACGAAGCTCGTCGCCTCGATGGTGGTCAGGCCCGTGGCGGCCAGACGGCGGATGAACTCCGCCTTCACCTCCGCCGGGACGGTCGCCTTCTCGTTCTGCAGGCCATCGCGGGCGCCGACCTCGTGGACGCGGACGCGGGCGGGCAGGCCCTCCTCCGGTACCGCCATGGGCAGGCCCAGTTCGGGGGCGTTCATGCCGTCTCCTCCGTGTCCTCCGCCGGCGTGATGACCGCCAGTACCTGGTCCATGGCGACCGTCGTGCCCGGCGCCACGTCCAGCTCGGCGACCGTGCCCGCGTGCGGGGCGGAGATGACGTGCTCCATCTTCATCGCCTCCACGACCAGCAGGCTCTGTCCGGCGGCCACCTCGTCGCCGACGTCGACCTTCACCACCGTCACCGTGCCCGGCATGGGCGCGGTCAGCGAGTCGGCGCCCGCGTGGGCGGCCCCGGTGAGGGAGGCGGCGACCGGGTCGTGGTCGCGCACGTGCCAGGCGTCGCCGTCGCGGCCGAGCCAGTCGGCGGCGCGGTGGAAGGTGTGCCGGACGCCGTCCACCGTCACCGACACCCGGTCGTCGGTGACGGTGTGGGTGCCACGCGGGGTGTGTTCCACCGGATCGGTGATCCGCAGGTGGAAGGCGACCGGCTTCGGCTCGCCGCCCATGCGCCAGCCGCTCGGCACCGAGAACGGGTCCGTCCAGCCGTCCCCGCGCGGACGCAGCGCGTCCAGCCGTACGGCGGCCGCCGCCTCGTACACCTCCTCCGGCACGTCGGTGGTGACGAGACCGTCGACCTCGCGCTCCACCAGCCCCGTGTCCAGCTCGCCCGCCACCACCGCCGGGTGGGCGAGGAGCCGGCGCAGGAACCCGGCGTTGGTCTGCACGCCCAGCGTCACCGTCCGGGCCAGGGCCGCCCGGAGTCTGCGCAGGGCGGTGGCGCGGTCGGGGCCGTACGCGATCACCTTGGACAGCATCGGGTCGTAGAGGCTGCCGACCTCGGTGCCCTCGCTGAGGCCGGAGTCGGTGCGGACGCCGTCGCCCTCGGGCTCGTGCAGTCGCAGCACCGTGCCGCCGGACGGGAGGAAACCGCGCGTGGGGTCTTCGGCGCACAGCCTGGCCTCGACCGCGTGCCCGGTCAGCCGGACGTCCTCCTGTGCGAGACCGAGCCGCTCGCCCGCCGCCACCCGCAGCTGCCACTCCACCAGGTCCACTCCCGTGACCAGTTCGGTCACCGGGTGCTCGACCTGGAGGCGGGTGTTCATCTCCATGAAGTAGTACTGGGAGGGGTCGCTGCCCGGCACGATGAACTCCACCGTGCCCGCGCCCCGGTAACCGCAGGAGCGCGCCGCCTGCACGGCCGCCTCGCCCATCGCGGCACGGGTCGCCTCGTCGAGGAGCACGCTGGGCGCCTCCTCGATGATCTTCTGGTGGCGGCGTTGCAGCGAGCACTCGCGCTCGCCCAGGTGCACGACGCCCCCGTGGCCGTCGGCCAGGACCTGGATCTCGATGTGCCGGGGCCGGTCGATCCACCGCTCCACGAGCAGCGTGTCGTCGCCGAAGGAGGCGCGGGCCTCGCGGCGGGCGGCGGCGATCTCGTCGGCGAGCACGGCGGCGTCCCGCACCAGCCGCATGCCCTTGCCGCCACCACCGGCCGACGGCTTCAGCAGCACCGGCGTGCCGATCTCGCGGGCGGCGTCGGCGAGCTGCGCGTCCGTCAGCCCGCTGCCACTGGAGCCGGGCACCACCGGCACCCCGGCCGCCTTCACCGTCTCCTTGGCGCGGATCTTGTCGCCCATCAGGGCGATGGCGTCGGCGGACGGTCCGATGAAGACCAGCCCCGCCTCCTCGCAGGCCCGCGCGAAACCGGCGTTCTCGGCGAGGAAGCCGTAGCCGGGATGGACGGCCTGCGCCCCCGTCCGGGCCGCCGCCCGAAGCAGCCGCTCGACGGACAGATAGCTCTCCGCCGCCGGCGCCGGACCGATCCGTACCGCCTCGTCGGCCTCCCGCACGTGCCGGGCGTCCGCGTCGGCGTCGGAGAAGACCGCCACCGAGCGCACGCCCATCGAGCGCAGGGTCCGGATGACGCGCACCGCGATCTCACCGCGGTTGGCCACCAGTACCGTGTCGAACATCAAGCTCCCCATCGCGCTTCCCATCGAAGTCCCCTCCTCACATCCGGAAGACGCCGAACTGGGGGTCGCCCAGTGGCGCGTTGGCGCACGCGGTCAGGGCCAGACCCAGCACCTGCCGGGTGTCGGCGGGCTCGATCACCCCGTCGTCCCACAGGCGGGCGGTCGCGTAGTAAGCGTTCCCCTGGTGCTCGTACTGCGCACGGATCGGCGCCTTGAAGGTCTCCTCCTCCTCGGCCGGCCAGTCCTCCCCGCGCGCCTCCAGCTGGTCCCGCTTGACCGTGGCCAGCACGGACGCGGCCTGCTCGCCGCCCATGACGGAGATCTTCGCGTTGGGCCACATCCACAGGAAGCGCGGCGAGTACGCCCGCCCGCACATCGAGTAGTTCCCCGCGCCGTACGACCCGCCGACCACGACCGTCAGCTTGGGCACGCGCGTGCACGCCACCGCCGTCACCATCTTGGCGCCGTGCTTGGCGATGCCGCCGGCCTCGTAGTCCCTGCCGACCATGAACCCGGAGATGTTCTGCAGGAACACCAGCGGGATGCCGCGCTGGTCGCACAGCTCGATGAAGTGAGCGCCCTTCTGGGCCGACTCGGAGAAGAGGATGCCGTTGTTGGCGACGATTCCCACCGGGTGGCCGTGGACGCGGGCGAAGCCGGTGACGAGGGTCTGTCCGTACTCGGACTTGAACTCGGCGAACCTGGAGCCGTCCACCACGCGCGCGATGATCTCGCGTACGTCGTAGGGGGTGCGGGAGTCGACCGGCACCGCGCCGTACAGCCCGAGCGGGTCGGCCTTCGGCTCGGCCGCGGGCTCGACACCCCAGGGGAGCGGGCCGCGCTCGGGCAGCGTGGAGACGATCTGCCGCACGATGCGCAGGGCGTGCGCATCGTCCTCGGCCAGGTGGTCGGTCACGCCGGACACTCGCGAGTGGACCTCGCCGCCGCCCAGCTCCTCCGCCGTGACCACCTCACCGGTGGCCGCCTTCACCAGGGGCGGGCCGCCCAGGAAGATCGTCCCCTGCTCGCGGACGATCACCGCCTCGTCGCTCATCGCGGGGACGTACGCGCCGCCCGCCGTGCAGGAGCCGAGGACGGCGGCGATCTGCGGGATGCCGGCGCCGGACATCCGAGCCTGGTTGTAGAAGATCCGCCCGAAGTGCTCGCGGTCCGGGAAGACCTCGTCCTGCATCGGCAGGAAGGCGCCGCCCGAGTCGACGAGATACAGGCACGGCAGCCGGTTCTCCAGCGCCACCTCCTGCGCCCGCAAATGCTTCTTCACGGTCATCGGGTAGTACGTGCCGCCCTTGACGGTGGCGTCGTTGGCGACGATCACGCACTCCCGGCCGCTGACCCGCCCGATACCGGCGATGACGCCGGCGGCCGGGGCCTGGCCGTCGTAGAGCCCGTCGGCCGCGAGCGGCGCCAGCTCCAGGAACGGCGAGCCCGGATCGAGCAGCGTGTCCACGCGGTCGCGCGGCAGCAGCTTGCCGCGCGCGGTGTGCCGGGCCCGCGCCCGCTCTCCGCCGCCGAGCCGGGCCGCCGCGAGCTTGGCGCGCAGCTCCTCCACGAGGACGCGGTGCGCCTCCTCGTTGGCCCGAAAGGCCTCCGACGCGGGATCTGCCGCCGTCGTCAGCTCCGGTGCCTCTCGCATCCTGCGGTCCCCTCACCCGATTGGTCGATCAGTTAATGAGCGTTAACGCATTTCCTCCAGGTTAACGACCGCTAACCTCCCTGTCTAGAATCGACTCCATGGCCACGAGAACCGACGCCCCCACCCGCCGCGAGCAGATCCTCAAGGAGGCCGCCCGGCTCTTCGCCGAGCGCGGCTTCCACGGTGTCGGCGTCGACGAGATAGGCGCCGCCGTCGGGATCAGCGGCCCCGGCCTCTACCGGCACTTCGCCGGCAAGGACGCGATGCTCGCCGAGCTGCTGGTCGGGATCAGCGACTCGCTGCTGACCGGCGCGAAGCGGCGGCTGGCGGAGGCGGACGGGGTGACCGGCCCCGAGGCGGTCCTCGACTCGTTCATCGAGGGGCACATCGATTTCGCGCTCGACGACCGCCCGCTCATCACCCTGCACGACCGCGAGCTGGACCGCCTCCGGGACGCGGACCGCAAGATGGTGCGGCAGTTGCAGCGGCAGTACGTCGAGCTGTGGGTCGGGGTGGTGCGCGAGGTCTACCCGGCGATGTCGGAACCGAACGCCCGCTCGGCCGTGCACTCGGTCTTCGGCCTGCTGAACTCCACCCCGCACCTGGGCCGCCCCGGCTCCCTGCCCGGACGCGCGGTGACGGCGACGCTGCTGCACCGGATGGCGCGGGGGGCGTTCGCGGCGGTGGCCGCCGACTGAGGGGCGCGGGGAAGGGGGGGGCGAGGGAGGCGGCGGGGGGGGGGGGGGGGGGTAAAATAAAAAACAAAACCAACCCCCCCAAAAACCAACCAAAAGCGGTTGCCGGGGT